>NZ_JAAZTU010000035.1 GCF_012395185.1 Vibrio aestuarianus | reverse complement strand
ATATATTGTAATCAGTAATAATGGATAGAATATTTAATTTGTAGGGGATTTTTTAATGCATAAACATATCCAACCACCATTGTTAGCGTTAATAATATCAATTCCATTTCATTCCTTCGCAAACGATAGCGAATTAGATTTATCAACAATGTACCAAGATGAATTCACCAAAGAGATATTTACTCAAGATGGCCGAGTTTTTAGGTCTGTCGGTAAATATCAAACCATAGATAAGCATGGCAACTATATCTATAAAGATTGTTCCGAAACGGATTTTTATGGTGACCCAAGTGTCACTCCTCCAGAAGATGCGATTTTACCAGGCCCCGAGTGTGAATTGATAGAAGTCTCTGGTGATGCAATTATCAAAATAGACAAATCTGTACGCGATGATATGGATAATTTGGACGACCGTTCTTGCCAACGTTGGGGAGGGTATGCACCACCACTAACTTGGAGTCCTTGGTCGGTCATTGCAAATCATGTAGGATGGACTGTGTATAACATATCAGTAACGATTCACGGAGATACAAGAGTAGACTCTAAAGTCAGGTATTATAACAATAGGTGGCATGAAAATAACTTCAACGGCGCCATTAATATCCTAACGTCCAATGATGTTGCTGATGTTAGCACCTCTCATTATGGAAGCCCTTTTGGGTCTTCTGTAGTAATCATGATCTGTTAGACAATGCTTATTGTTTCTAGATATTCCTTTACGCATGAGGCATATATAGCAAAAGCTAAGCTTCATTCTTTTGGTATCGATTGTCATTTAACTGATGAACACACCATAAATTCTCAGTGGCTCTACTCTGATGCAATAGGAGGCGTAAAGCTGTGGGTATTTGAACAGGATTTTGATAAAGCAAACACCATACTGGCACATGATTATTCAAATGACGTTGATGCTGTATTTTCAGACAACAGTGGGAATGACAACGCCAGCTGCGACGACTGTAATAGTGATGAAGTAGTAATATTCACAAAGGGTAAGTCTCTTGCTTTTGCTATTTTCATTCTTATTGGTTTTCCGTTATTTCCATTCAAACATGGTTATAAATGTAAAAATTGCAACAAGTTTTTCATCCACAGGTAATTTATTAGTAAATAAAAAGAATGAGTTATACCCAAACTACTTGGAGTTGCAGCTAGGCGGCAAGAATACCTCTCCGAGCATACATCTCACTGAACCACCACCGATATTTTCAATCGTTTTGACGTTAAAAGGCAACAATTTACCATGGCTCGCAAGCTGTGAGCGTTGCGCTGGAGAAAAAGCATCAAAGGCAGATTTCGACATCGCAATCACTTTATCACCATTAACAGTCTCTAATTGCAAAATATTGCCGCAGAAACGGTTCATCTGATCCAATGAAATAGAAATAACCTGCTTGTCTTTCGCCAGTGATTTCACAACAAATCGACGTTCAAATTCTGGAATCACTTCATCACAAATAACGCAGAAGTTTTCACCTACCGCCATCATCACGTTAGTGTGGTAAACCGGTTGCCCTGAAGGCAAAGCCGTTTGGAACGAAACAACCCGCGGATAACCGATTCGATTGGCATAATCTTCTAACACTTCACGGTCACAACGTTGCGACAAAGCAGCATAAATCGTCCTGTTACTATGATCCATCACCATCACACCGGTACTTTCGAGATACGCGTTGCTGTCTTGATAATCAAGTAACGAATCTTGTGCTGACACCACTCTTCCGGCATATTTTAACGCCTCAATAAGCGCTTTAGGCCTCACCTCATGCTGACGATTTTTACACGCCATTGGGAAAGAAAATAACTTGCCATCAGCAGTGGTACTGAACCAGTTATTAGGAAAAACCGCATCTGGAGTCTCCTGCTCGGAAAGTGGATAATCAAACTCGACCACCTGCACACCTTCGCTACGCAATGAATCAACCATCGTTCTAAATTCGGCCATTGCAAGCTCACGAACTTGCGCTGTTGTTAGCGATACTTGATGCTGAAACTCATTATCTTGCGCGGTTTGTGCATTAAACTTGAACTCTTTTGGTGGCACCATCACAACGCAATTAGCGTTTTGTACGTTTTTCAATTCTGGCTGTGAGAGCAATTGTCCTTGTAACATCATAGAACTTATCCTTTCCACTTACTTAACTTGAATTGTAAACATAATGTTAAGTAAAGATTTGCTGATTTTATGATTATTTCATCGGTTTAACTTTACTCTTTTTCTGGAAATTACAAATTTATCAGCAATAATTACTGCCAAAACGGGGCGCCACTCAAAAATATGCATGGAATATGCAAAGAATATTCAGTGCTCGGTGCTCATTAAGTTGTTTGGGTATAAACGAGGGGGGTATCAAAACTAATCCGCCATTTATGTGGTGATTTCGTTATACTTCTGTTCGAATTATCTATCTCTTCCAGTTCACTGGAATTCAACGTCTGATCCTCGCACTTTAGGCTTTTGGTCTCACACATTTTAGCGAGAATTGGCATAAGGATTTTCGATGTATAAGAAATTTGAAAGCTTTACCCAAGCCTTCCCAAAAGAGGAACCACAGCAGCCGCCTAATACTCTGTGGGCATTTTGTCGCTATTACACACGTGGTTTTGAAAAGCCATTGATTGTTATGACACTGCTAAGCACGATTATTGCAGTTGTTGAAGTGTCGCTGTTTGGCTTTATGGGCAAATTGGTTGATTGGCTCTCTACCAGCAACCCTGAAACTTTTTTAGCCGACAACAGCAGTACGCTGATTGGCCTTTCAATATTGTTGTTGGTTATCATGCCGCTCTTGATTGGCCTATATTCGTTGCTTATTCACCAAACTATGTTGGGTAACTACCCAATGTCCATTCGATGGTTGGCGCACCGTTATTTGCTCAAGCAAAGTCTTTCGTTCTATCAAGATGATTTTGCCGGGCGAATCGCAACAAAGGTGATGCAAACGGCGTTATCGATTCGGGAAACGGTGATGAAAACACTTGATGTTTTTGTTTATGTTTCCGTCTATTTCACCGCCATTGTAGTGATACTTGCACAAGCTGATTGGCGCTTAATGATGCCAATGCTGGCTTGGCTCGCCGTTTATATCTGTATTCAGCTCCATTTTGTGCCCAAACTGAAAAAAGTAGCATCTGAGCAAGCCGATGCACGCTCGACCATGACTGGGCGTATCGTCGATAGCTACACCAACATTGCGACCGTTAAACTGTTCTCTCATAGCCGCCGTGAAACTGAGTATGCCGAGCAAGGCATGGAAAGTTTCTTAGATACCGTAAACCGTCAAATGCGCTTAGTGACTGGCTTTAATCTGTGTGTTGAGCTAGCAAACTATATTCTGGTTTTTGTCATTTCTGCGGTATCGATTTACCTATGGATGACCAGTGCAATCAGCATTGGTGCAATCGCTATTGCTATCAGCCTCGCACTGCGTATCAACGGCATGTCGAAATGGATCATGTGGGAAGTCGGTGCTCTGTTTGAAAATATGGGAACGGTTGTTGATGGTATGAAAACCCTGTCGAAACCCATTTCAATCCAAGATAAACCAAACGCCAAACCTTTGGTGGTACAAAATGGTGGGATCGAGTTTGACGATGTTAGTTTTCATTATGGTGAAAACAAAGGAGTGATCAGTAACTTAACGCTCAATATCAAGCCCGGAGAAAAAGTCGGTCTGGTTGGGCGTTCAGGTGCGGGGAAATCCACCTTAGTTAATTTGCTGATGCGTTTTCATGATGTAGAAAGCGGCCAAATTAAGATTGATGGTCAAGCCATTGATCAAGTAACCCAAGATTCACTACGCAGTAAAATTGGCATGGTGACACAAGATACATCTCTGTTACATCGCTCAATTCGCGACAATATTTTGTATGGCAACCCCGAAGCCAGTGAAGAGCAATTGATTCAAGCGACCAAACAAGCACATGCCCATGAGTTCATAGAAACCCTAACCGACCCATTTGGTAACGTGGGTTATGACGCGCAAGTAGGTGAACGTGGTGTAAAACTTTCTGGGGGACAACGCCAGCGTATTGCGATTTCTCGTGTGTTATTGAAAGATGCGCCATTGTTGATTTTGGATGAGGCCACTTCAGCTCTAGATTCAGAAGTAGAAGCCGCCATCCAAGAGAGCTTGAATGAGCTGATGCAAGGCAAAACCGTGATTGCCATCGCTCACCGTCTGTCAACCATTGCCGCGATGGATCGCTTGATCGTTCTCGATAAAGGCAACATTCTCGAACAAGGCACTCACCAAGAGCTGATCGCTCAAAACGGCATTTATGCTCACCTTTGGGCGCATCAAACTGGCGGTTTTATTGGCTGTGACGACGAGAATAACGAAGTAGCATAAACCTTAAGTCAGCGAGGCTTGCTTCGCTGACGCTTCCCCATTGCGCTATTTTTCCTTAGAATTCGCATCAATCAATCTCACTTCATTAGAATCGGATCATGAATAAGAGCTTAGTTACCAATATTATTGCGCTTGTGTTATTGGGCGCAGGTTACCAGTTGGACAACCAAATCGCGTTATACGCCGGCCTTTTTGCTTTCTCTGGAGCCATTACCAACTGGCTGGCCATTCACATGCTGTTTGAAAAAGTACCGGGATTGTATGGCTCTGGGGTCATTCCTGCGCGTTTTGAAGAGTTCAAAGCGGCAATAAAAAACCTGATGATGGAACAGTTTTTCACTGAGTCCAACATTGATCGTTTCCTAAATAAAGAAATGACCGGCAGTAAAACACTCAACCTAGAACCTGTGATCGCCAAAGTTGATTTCAACCCAACCTTTGATTCATTAGTTGAAGTCATTGCACAGTCGTCGTTTGGTGGCATGCTGGCGATGTTTGGCGGTACTGAAGCACTACAGCCATTAAAACAACCTTTTGTAGAAAAAATGCAGCAGTCTGTGGTTGAAATCAGCCAAAGTGAGAGTGTTAAGCAAGCATTAAAAGAACAGTTTGAATCCCCAGCGATGATGGAAGAAATTAAAGCCAACATTGAAAACATCATCGATCAACGATTGAATGAACTTACCCCTAAATTGGTCAAAGAAATGGTGCAAAAAATGATCAAGCAGCACCTTGGTTGGCTCGTAGTGTGGGGCGGCGTCTTCGGCGGTTTAATTGGTGTAATATCTTCATTCTTTGCTTAACTACCTCAATATGTAAAAAGCCAGCATCAAACGTGCTGGCTTCTTTTATCTCGGTTAGTTATTTTTTTAAGCGCAACTTATCACTTTGACTTTGGTCTTTAGCACAAATGAAATCGATTCAATATTGGCTTCAGTTTAGAGTGATCAAGTGGATAGTACTGCGGTACAAGCAGGTAGATGACACTAACAAATAACAAAGAACCATATAAATCGATCGGTCGATGCATCCCTAGCCACAGCCGGCTAAACGCAACACCACACGCCCACAACATTAAACCAGCCGCAAATAGATAACGTTTTTGTTCAACCAACAATCCACCGAAAAAGGCTAAACAAATAGCGGCAAAGATGGTGTGTCCAGATGGAAATGAGTAATCTTTTTCCCCCTGCCAATGACGCAAACGCCACTCACTAACTCGGCTCGAAACGCTTTCAATAACCTGCGCTTTTTGTACCGCATCCAATTTATAAAAATGCTCTGGGTTTGGAATAAGCAGTTGCTGGGTCATTAATTGCGTATAGGGCCGCGGACTTTCCGTTAAGTGTTTTAAGCCAGTTTTCGCACCCATACCAATTACAAGCAGTAAGCCAAGCTGAAGTACTCGATTAAGCATCATTTTCTTGGAACACCTAGTACGTGTGACTACAAAAGCCAGCGTCACTAAAGTCAAACCAAAACCCTGCCAACCTGCTGAATCGGTTAAATAAGTAAAAAACGCACCTAACTGCTCATTAACCGGTGCAGTCAAATCAATCAGCAAACCAGCATATGATATAGGAATTAACAATAAGGCAAACAACGCCAACAAAACCATACTCGTTTTTTTGATATGAATTTGATTCTTTACACCCAACACATCACTCACCACAGCACTATAAAATAGAGAGAGATAATAACGGGGCCGATGTGTAAAATGTATCAAATCGCGGTCAATTCGGTGGCAAAGAAATGCCAAAAAACGACAACTTTATACCCAAACTACTTGGAGTTGCAGGTAGGCGGCAAATGAGTTTATCCCCCTGAGCATAGGCAGGCTATGTGATTGGGGTAAACGAACGCAGACAAACACCGCTGCATCTTCAAGTAGGAAGGGGATATATTTAACGCTTAAAGTCCAAACCAGTACGTAAGTTATAAAAATGATCGACAGGCCCATGCCCATGCCCCACGTGTAACCTATCAGCACAGCTGATCGCTTGTGAAAGATACTGTTTCGCACAACTAACAGCGGCCTGTAACTCATCCCCTTGGGCTAAGCGTGAGGCGATAGCCGAAGAGAGTGTACACCCAGTACCGTGGGTATTCATCGTTGCGATTCGCTGCGCTTGGAATAGGTGAGTCTTATCCGCTGTTATCAATAAGTCGTTGCTATTCACTTCATCTTTTAAATGGCCACCTTTGAGCAATACTGCAAAGCAATCTAAGCCACGAATTTTTTCTACCATTTGGTGCATTTGAGCCTCTGCAGCTGGTATTGCAGTACCAAGTAAAGCAGCAGCTTCCGCTAAATTAGGTGTCACAACAGTGGCAATCGGTAATAGATGGGTTTTGAGAGAATCAATCGCCTCTGGTTGCAATAACAGATCACCACTGGTTGCGACCATCACCGGATCAAGCACGATAAATTGCGGTTGATACTGACGTAATTTCTGCGCAACGATTTGAATGATATTAGCGTCTGCTAACATTCCAACCTTTACCGCAATAATGTTGAGGTCAGTAAATACGGCGTCGAGTTGCTGCTCAATAAAAGTGACAGGAACCGGTAAGACCCCACTGACTCGCTGCGTATTTTGGGCCGTTAATGCCGTAATAACAGAGCATGCATAACCCCCCGTCGCTGAAATGGCTTTGATATCGGCTTGAATACCCGCGCCACCACCAGAATCAGAACCAGCAATGGTAAGTACAATAGGAATATGAGAGTTAGGATTTGCTTGAAACATACACGCTCCGAAAAGTAAGCGCGTAGGAATGATGACTAATATTAGTCCACCACATCCGCAACATGATTGAAAAGGAAACAAGTTTTCATTTTCAATGACAAAGTGGATAGTTCCCTACGCCAGTATTAACTGAATCAGGTTCAACGGGTCTCGCACTGCGATCTCAGCCCAATCAAACTAAAATAAGCTTGATATTTGGCTCCCCGACTATAGAACGGTGATGATATCAATTGTCAGCAAAAATAGAAAAGCAAAAACGAGTGGTAACGCTACGATGTATTACCCTATCGTGTTGTTTTTCAGGTTTAGCTCTTATCCATCGAGATGATTGTATGCAAACGTACGTTTATGATTTAATCTTAAATTAAGAATATTTTGTTATCAGTGTGATTGACGATGCTTAACCCAATCTGGCTCAATACTTTTAAAACTCTGATCGATGTCGGTCATTTTACACGCACGGCAGAAAAGCTACATATGACACAGCCGGGCGTCAGTCAGCACATAAAGAAATTAGAAGAGGCGTGCGGCCACGCTTTGATAAAGCGAGAAAAAAAGAGTTTTGATCTTACCGAGCAAGGTCGATTGATGTATCAGTACACGTTGGAACAAAAGCGCAACGAATTGCAGCTATTGGAACAACTGAGTTTTGATGACCCATACGCTGGCAACTGCTATATTTCCTGTTCTGGTGCAATGGCGATGCGTATTTATCCGACGCTTATTGCGCTACAGACGAAGCATCCACAGCTAGTCATTCATATCGAAGTCGCACCTCACAATAAAATTGTAGAGGCGATAAAAAATGGCACGACTGACATCGGTATTGTTACCCAAAAACCTGCACAAGGTGCCTATCAATGGCAACAAATTGGTCAAGAGGCTCTGTGCTTAGTAATACCAAATTCGACCAAAAATACGCAGGTCACGCCAGAACTGTTACAAAAACTTGGTCTCATTCGTCACCCTGATGCCGAGCATTACCTCTCGATCTATTTTGCACATAGCCGAGATGAAGCGCTGGCAGGCATTGCCATTGACTCATTACCTAGCGTCGGTTATATCAATCAACTTAGTCAAATCTTAGTGCCGATCACACAAGGAATTGGATTTACTGTCTTACCTTTTGGTGCGGTAGAAGCTCACGTTGAGCAGCAGCAGGTCAGACTACACCAGCCTAAAACCAGTATTAATGAGACGGTCTATAGTTTACAAAAATACCATCGACAGTTACCCACTCGCTACAAAACCGTATTACAAAGCATCCGAGTTTTAATGCAAAACTAACAAAGGGAGCCGAAGCTCCCTGAATATTATATAGCCAACTGGTTATTATTTTTTGAACGGTTTAGTGACTTAAACTAGTGGCGCTATGCACCGATAACACCACCATCTTCGCGAGTAATCATCATTATCGTTGAACGAGGCTTAGTACTACCACCGTCTGGAAAATGAGAAGGAGCCCCATCTTCACCGGGGTGCTGCACACCAATAAACATGGTTTTTTGGTCTGGCGAGAAGGTTAAACCGGTAATTTCACACGCAATAGGACCTGTTAGAAAACGCTGCACTTCACCCGTAATCGGGTCACCACACAGCATTTGGTTGTTGCCTTGACCTGCAAAGTCCCCCTTATTGGAGTACTTACCGTCAGTTTGAATCCACAAACGACCGGCTTTATCGAACCCAATACCGTCAGGGCTGTTAAACATGTTGTCAGCATGAATATTGTCACTACCAGCGTACAAATTACCTTTGTGAACCGTTGGGTTACCGGCGATTAAATACAGATCCCATGCAAATTTGTCGCTAGTGTGGTCGCCGTTGACTGGCATCCAACGCAGAATCTGCCCGTAGTTATTTTTCGCACGAGGGTTGGGACCACCGACAGGTTGTCCCTCTTTTACGCCACGGTTTTTGTTATTGGTTAAAGTACAGAAAACGTATTTGTTACTTGGATGCACCGCCACCCATTCTGGACGATCCATAGTGGTTGCCCCAACTTGCGTTGCCGCACGACGAGCAAAAATCATCACCTCTGCGTGATCCTTAAAACCATTTTCAGGTGTTAAACCGTTTTTACCAAAGGTTAATTCAATCCAATGCCCTTGGCCTTTCAGCTCTTTATCATTCATATCAAACTTAGCAACGTACAACGTACCTTCTTCGAGAAGATTGCGGTTTGCCGCATCATTGCCCTCTTGGTAACGATTTTTTGAAACAAATTTGTAAAGATGTTCACCACGTTCGTCATCACCAAGATACACCACCGCATGCCCATCATTGTTGATGGTCAGTGCCGCATTCTCATGCTTAAAACGGCCTAACGCTGTACGTTTTAGTGGCGTGGCAGTTGGATCATTCGGGTCAATTTCAACTACCCAGCCAAAGCGGTTTGGTTCATTCGGGTTCTTCGCCACGTCAAAACGTGCATCATGTTGATGCCATTTATAACTGCTCGGTTTGGCTTCAATACCATAACGTTTTTGATCTGCCGTTAGTGATACTCCCGCTTGATCGGTCCCAAAGAAATCATCAAAGTTCTCTTCACAAGTCAGGTACGTGCCCCATGGGGTTTGGCCATTGGCGCAGTTATTAAAAGTACCGAAAGGTTTCATGCCACTAGGGTCTGCATCAGTTTTCATCAAAGTATGACCGGCCGCTGGCCCCGTCAATTGCATCGGGGTATTGGCTGTAATACGGCGGTTTCTTTGCCCTGAACGATCCACCATCCATTGGCCATTTTTTCGTACTACTTCAACAATGGTCACCCCAACAGCAGCTTGCGCTTTACGAACATCGTCGGCGGTCATGGCTTCGCCTTTGTGAGCAAACAGATATTCGTAATTGGTGTATTCGTTATTGATAGCCAGTACAGCGCGATCATCAGCAATGGGGAAGAAGCTCATACCGTCCGTGTTATCGCCAAACTGACGTTCTTGTGCACTTGAATCTTGTTTGCCACTTTGATCAAATTCGGGCGCATCTGCAAAAATCGGGTCACCCCAAGACATTAACGGTGTTGCCTTGTAGCCTTTCGGCACGATGACGCTATCGGCTGTTGATGTCGGTATTGGTTCGAAGTTAAGCAACGATGAATTAGGCTGCGCAGCAACAGCTTTAGCGACTGGATTCAATGTTAAAAATGCACCAGCACTAACTGCCGCACTGCCCGCCATAAAGCGACGGCGAGAAAGCCTCGCTTCGATCATTTCACTAAATTGAGACTCTTGCTCATCACGCTTCCACATGTTTGCTCCTTGACTTTACTTGCCTTGTTATTAGATATGGAAAGCAGCTTAGCGGTTAAACATGACAAATTAGTTAAATTTATATTGCCTAATCGTGACGATTGTTTAACCAAAATGAGAACTAGATCTAGGGATTCACAGCATGGATTTTTTATACTCAATGCAATAACCACAAGATTGATGCAGACATTAGCACCTTATGACACGCACTTTATTCAGCACCTAATTAGAAAACCCTACTTCAGTGCGTTTTCATAGAGCTCAACATTCATCGTAGCAACCTGCGCGAAGGATGTGAGGTGTAACTCTGAACGTGCGTATCTTTTTAGGGGCGAACTATGAAAGTGGTGATCAATGACGTTCAATATCAAGTTGGTCAAGCATCAACTCTACTGGAAGCCGCCACATCGGTAGGAGTCGCCATTCCAACCCTTTGCGCAGCCAGCCACCAAACCGGAAAAGTCCATTGCGATCTCTGTGTGGTTGAAGTCGAAACTAAAGATGGCAATAGTGTGTTAGTTCGTGCCTGTGAGCACCCGGTTGATAACAATATTCACTTCCGAACACAGTCAAAAGCACTATCAGAAAAACGCAACCTTGCCTTGGCTAAATTACTATCTGACCACAACGCGGACTGCGAAGCGCCTTGTCAAGTAGCTTGTCCTGCCCATGTTGACGTTCAATCTTACCTACATCACATAGCCAAAGGAGAACATCAAAAAGCCGTAGAAATCATCAAGCGTCATCTTCCTCTCCCCGTTTCTATTGGCCGGGTCTGCCCGGCGTTTTGTGAAGCACAATGTCGCCGTTCGCTGATTGATGAACCCCTAGCTATCCGCCAACTGAAACGTCACGCTGCTGATATCGATTTACAACAAAACACGCCTTATCAGGCGAAGCCAGTCTCAAACAATGGTTACAATGTCGCCATTGTAGGCGCGGGGCCTGCTGGGTTAGCGTGTGGTTACTACCTACGCCAACTGGGGTTTAGTGTTACTTTGTTTGAAGCGATGCCCAAACCGGGCGGGTGGCTACAGTACGGCATTCCAGAATACCGCTTACCCAAAAAGCTACTCGATCAAGAAATTGAACTCCTTGCTGCTTCAGGCATGAAAATATTATGTAACCATAAAATTGGAAAAGATTTCACTCTCGATAACCTACAGCGTGACTATCATGCCGTTTGTTTAGCCATTGGCGCAACTAAAGCGGTAAGTGCTCACTATCCTGGAAGTCGATTAAAAGGCTGCTATTTAGGTGTGGATTATTTAAAAGATTCGCTTACCACCAAGCAATGCATCACAGGCAAAAAGGTTGCGGTCATTGGGGGTGGTAATACCGCTATCGATTGTGCACGAACAGCCCAGCGTTTAAGTGCACAAACTACCCTTATCTATCGTCGAACCTTGTCTGAAATGCCAGCTGAAGAATACGAAATAGAAGCGGCGGCACACGAAGGCGTTAAATTCGATTTCCTTACCAACCCGCTAGAAAACCTCAGCGATGAGTATGGACAGGTACGCGCACTACGCCTTGAAAAAATGGAGCTTGGAGAAACTGACGACTCGGGCCGTCGTCAGCCTATAGCCACTGGCGAAATCTATGAAGAAGCGTTTGACACGGTGATCGCTGCGTTATCTCAGACTCCAGATACCGATATTTTTTCAGGGCTAACCACGCCGCCCCCTCTCACCCAGAAAAATACGGCGCAAGTAGATGCCCACACTATGCATCATCAAGGGTCTCTATTTTCAATTGGTGATTTTAGGCGCGGGCCCGCCACAGCGATAGAAGCCATCGCTGATGGGAAGGTGGCTGCACAAGCCATCGCTCAAAAATTATTACTGGGTGAATTCGCCCCTAAACTAAAAACGTTCAATAGCCAAAAAGCCGCACAACTGAGCGAAGTAAAAAGCAGTGAATACCACTTAGAAGCAAGCAAAAGGCGGGTACTCTTCCCTCACTTGCCCAGCTTATATCGCCGTACTAACTTTTCAGAAGTCGAGCTGGATGCTGGCGTAAAAGCGTCAAAAGAAGAAGCAAAGCGCTGCTTAGAGTGTGGATGCCAAGTCAATACCGATTGTAAGTTACGTGATTACGCGAGTGAATATCATGTAATGCCTGAGCAGCTAATCAATCAAGATAAGCAACATTTTCCTGTCGACAAAAGTAGCGAGTTTATTGTATTTGATGCTAACCGCTGTATTAGCTGCGGATTGTGTGTGCAAACCTGTCAAGAACAAACAGTGCATGGTGCATTGCATCTCTCTCACATGCCAAATTCACACACCACAAATCGTCCATGGTTTACTCATGGCGCGTCAATGGGAGATTCCAATTGTGTGCAGTGCGGAGCTTGCGTACAAGTCTGTCCAACGGGCGCTCTGGTAGATAAACGTGATAAATCCCAAGGACGGATAGAAGTACTTAAACCGATAAAAACCATTTGCACTTATTGCGGAGTCGGCTGCCGAGTAGTGATGTACGTTGATGAAAAACAGAACAAAATTCGCTATGTCGAAGGAGATAAAAAGTCTCCCGTTAATCAAGGGATGTTATGCGTCAAAGGTCGGTTTGGTTTCGACTTCATTCATAGCCCCGAAAGGCTAACAACCCCACTAATTCGTAAAAATGGACAACTGCAGCCAGCTACATGGGATGAAGCCATTGCATTGGTGGGTAGCACATTCTCTCAACTAAAACTTAAACACGGTGGTAACGCATTAGCGGGCTTTTCCTCAGCAAAAACCACCAATGAAGACAACTATCTGTTTCAGAAATTAATCCGTTGTGAGTTTGGCACAAATAATGTCGACCACTGCGCTCGGCTATGTCATGCATCAACCGTCACTGGCCTAGAGGCATCACTCGGAAGCGGTGCCATGACCAATGATATCCCAAGCATTAAGCATTCTGATGTTATCTTTATCATTGGTTCGGACACCACCTCAGCTCACCCGATCATTGCTTCGCACATCAAACAAGCAGTAAAACAAGGGGCTCGCTTAATTGTTGCCGATCCTAAACGCATCACAATGGCTGATCACGCTGATGTCTACGTCGCCCACCGTCCGGGCACTGATGTAATGCTGCTCAATGGCATCATGCAACTGATCATCCAAAATGCTTGGTATGATCAAGATTACATTCAAAAACGAGTTGATGGGTTTGACGAATTATTAATGGAAGTCATGTCAGACGCTTATTTACCCGCAAAAGTAGAACTGATTACGGGTGTAAAAGTGGATGACTTAAAACGCATCGCAGAAATGATAGGCACCGCGCAAGTCACTGCGGTTTATTACTCTATGGGAATAACCCAACACACCACAGGGCATGACAATGTCCGTTCAATCGCCAACTTGCAGATGTTATGCGGCAATATTGGTGTTGAAGGCGGTGGCATCAACCCATTGCGAGGACAATCAAACGTGCAAGGAGCCTGTGATATGGGGGCATTACCAGGCGATTATCCCGGTTATCAAAAAGTGACCAACCCGTTGGTACAGACCAAGTTTGCAAAAGCGTGGCAATGTGATCATCTCTCTCAAGAAAAGGGCTTAACGCTGACTGAGATTATTGATGCGGCGCAACAAAAACAGGTGCGGGGATTATACGTGATGGGCGAAAACCCCGTTTTGAGTGACCCTGACCAAGCCCATGTGTTAGCAGCACTTAATCAACTTGATTTCTTGGTAGTGCAGGATATTTTTCTTTCTGAAACGGCGCAACTGGCCGATGTAGTGTTGCCTTCTTATTCATTTGCTGAAAAATCAGGTCATTTCACCAATACCGAACGACGCGTTCAACGCATAACACCTGTCGTTAAAGCCCCCGGTGAAGCGAAAGAAGATTGGTGGATAGTACAACGCATAGCTCAAGCAATGGGCGGGCAATGGCGCTATCAAAACGTTAGGCAAGTTACTCAAGAGATCAGCCAAGTCACCCCACAATACGCTGGTATTCATTGGCACAACATTGGTGAAACAGGTCGACAATGGCCATGTGATGAACATGCCCCTGACGGCACACGAATTTTACATCAAACCACGTTTAAACGTGGCAAAGGCGAGATGGTAGCCGTTCCGTTTAGATACGCAGCGGAGTTACCTGATAGTGAATACCCACTTATCTTAACCACTGGACGCTTATTGGAACAATTCCACACCGGCACCATGACCAGAAAAACACGAGGTTTAGATAACCTAGCAGGCCCAAGAGTAATGATCAGCGTGCAAGATGCCCAGCAATTAGGTATCAATAATAGTCAAATGGTTCGTTTAAGTTCACGACGTGGCATGATCGAAGCCCCTGCCTTTGTCACCAAAAGAATGCAGCAAGGAGTAGTATTTGTACCGTTTCATTTCGCGGAATCTCCCGCAAATAAACTGACTTCAAGTGCCACCGACCCTCACGCGAAAATACCAGAATTCAAAGTCTCAGCGGTCAAATTAGAAATCGTGCTGACAAATGCATCCGGCATCGCTGTCGATCATTTACTAACTTATCAACATAATATTGATGGTTAAGGAAAGTGTCCTCCTAAGCCACATGCGTAATTTCGGGCGACAAGGCGAAAAGTTCATCGAAAATCTCTTTCGTCTGTCTAGAATAAATGAGCTTATCCTTTGCTCCCACTAACTGAATCAGCTTTACTTTTCCTGATAAAACACATTGTCTTAACGTTCTTAGCACCATTTGATTATCAAGCGCATGATTCTCATCAACGCCCATCGTCGAAACAAGCGACGCAAGATCAATACTAATGATCAATTGATCACAATGTTCAATGTAACTCGCTAGCTGTGCTTTTAAGTTATTACGGAAACGAAAACTGCATTCACTTAGAGTTAACCAATTGACGCCAAGATCTTCGGCATACTCCACTACTTGATTTGCCTGCAAAGTTTCATCAATTCCTAAACAAAAAAGACGAGTATTGCTATAGCGAGTCAAGGCAAAATGAAAAACCGAACCGAGCTGTAAATCCAGCGTCTGTTTGAGATCAAATCGATGTCCAATGTTAATCAGACCAACTTCTTGATCGTCTAACGCCATTACCGGTAAGGCATTGAGTAAGGTTTCATGACAATTAGAGAGAACAACCGGCAATGAACGAGCGGCCAAATGCTGATATAGACTGTCTTGAAAACCGGCTGCATTTTTATTTTGCACCACCATATGACCTGCATCAGAGTAACAGCCGTTTGCTTGATGCTGATAAAGCCAATCGGAAGAAAATTCTAAGCTCTGCTGCGCAAATTCAAACTCTACTTGAGACATCGGCTTAACACGCTCACACAAGGTCATGAATGTGAATGGGTGTACGTGTTGATTTGGCGTTCTAGCCATACGATAGCGTTTGAATAAACTTAGCATTGTGAATTACCTTTCTGGTGGCAACGCTCTTGCTGCCTGTAATACATGTAAGATGATCCGTTGCTTATTGGCTTCAACTCGATGGGCTGGAGCCATTACCGAAATTGCGCCGATCAACTTACTCCCTTTCATTACCGGGGCACTAATACCTGACACGCCAGGGTCAATTTCCGACGTACTGACGGCGTACCCATTACGACGTATTTTCTCCAGCTCAGCCTGCCATTTCTCCATACGATGTTCTTCACCGAAATAACGAAGAATTTTCTCGCAGCGTTGAGCCGGTAAATACGCCAACATAACTTTAGATGAGGCACCTCGAAGCAGGGGTTGACTTTGACCCTGGACGAAGCTGCATCGAAGCGCCTGCATACTTTCTTTCTGGCTCACACACAAGGCTCGGTAACCAACCGGAACCATGTAGGCCGCCATTTCACTGGTTTGCTTTTGCAGCCGACTTAACACCGCATCAACGGCATCAAGATTATGTTGGCTCGTTTCATAACTACGCATCAGCAGCAGTGCAGCAGAACCTATGATTAACGTCTTGTCATGAGGACTTTCTTCAATCAGGTTCCACTCTTTTAAAATTTTAAGGTGGCGATACAAGCTACTTAGCGGCACTTGTAACTGCTCGCTCAATACTTTTGCCGACACAGGTTCTTCATTAACTGCCACTTGCATTAACAATTGCAGTGACTTTTCATTAACTTGGTTGGCTGAGAGTTTTGTTTCATTCATGTTTTCTTTTTAGCTCCATTCATCACACACCTCAACTATGATTCTTATATAGCGAGAATTTGTGATGAATAACAGAGTTGCTTTCTCACTAGGTGAGAAAACAAGAAAAACGAAGTGAAAAGAGCTCACATCACCCGATTTAAAAGAGTTCCATCGCCGGAAACAAAGGTTTTACATATTCAACTGGTTACATTCTATACTTGTTGATTGGGATAGGTTTGTAGGGTAAATCTGATCTTTAGCTCAATTTTCAATCGAAAAAAAACGATGCCGAAGCATCGTTTTGGTTTGTCATCAACATGACTAAGAAAGTTTAAAGGTCGCCACCTTGGCACTGAGCTCTTCAGCTTGCTGCTTGAGTTCATTGGATTGACTCAAGCTATCTTCAGCGCCGACGACTAGCTGCTCAGTCACGTCTTTTATCGAAGTCACATTTTGTGTGATTTCACTGGTTACGTGAGTTTGCTCTTCAGCTGCGGTTGCAATTTGAGTTGCCATATCGCTGATCAACGCAACAGCGGTATTAATTTCCTCTAATGCATGAGATGCCTTGTCTGCATCATCAACTGAATTCGATGCTAATGTCGAACTACTTTGCATCAACGCCACTGCGCGCTTGGTAGTTTCTTGTAGCGTATCGATGGTTGACTTAATTTCTTCGGTAGAAGTATGGGTACGCTGTGAAAGTACGCGGACTTCATCCGCAACCACAGCAAAACCACGCCCTTGCTCTCCTGCTCGTGCCGCTTCAATCGCCGCATTCAAAGCAAGCAGGTTAGTTTGCTCTGCGATGCCCTGAATGGTTGCCAATACGGTTGAAATCTCTTGAGCATGTTGATTAAGCGCCGCAATAACGGTACTTGCTTCATTGACAGAGCTAGCCAAATCATTGATCGAACCTTTGGTTTGAATAACCAGAGCATGACCATTATTAGTGCTAGTTGCAGAGTCTTGCGCTGCTTGCGCCGTTTGCTCAGCATGTGACGCAATTTCTTGTGTTGCTGATGCCATTTCAGTGACCGCTGTAGCTACCATCACCACTTCTTGCTGCTGATGACTAAGTTCAGATGCCGACTGATTGGCGCGGTGTGCACCATGCTCTGACTGCTCGGTTAATTGGTGTGATTGTTGGCGAATATGCCCAATCAGTTGCTGTAAACTTGCCACAAACGTGTTGAAATTTTTCGCAAGTTCGCCGACTTCGTCGTTATTTTCTACCTCAATACGTTGAGTTAAATCACCACTACCGTTAGCAATTTGCCCCAAAGCTTGAGAAACGTTGTTAAGCGGGCGGAACAATACGTTACAAAGCAAATTAAATAGCACTGTACATAAAATAACCACAATAGCGGTCACCAGTAGCTGCCCTAAAATGGCGTCAAACAAAGGAGCAACTAAAGAGTCATGATTAATTACAGCCACTGTACTAAGTTTTGTTCCATCAATCGGTCTGGCATACAACACATAATCATCACCTTTAATGGTGATCGCCAAATCACTTTGTATTGAAAGCGCTTTTTGGATATCAGCAAAGCTCAACCCAAGTTCAGAAACACTTTTGTTCAGCAGTTTGGTATTACTGTGGGTGAAAATATTCCCTTGGTCATTAGCGATAAACATGTAGCCTTCACCCGGCAGGATAACTTGCTTCATGGTATTAAGAATATCGGTAATTTCTACATCAGCCCCAAGCACAACTTGATCGCCATGTAGATTCAACGCCTTACCCAAAGAAACAACATTCGCGCCAGTTGCAGCGGCAACGGTTGGGTTATCCATAAAGACTTTTGACGGGTTAGCTTTAGCATTGGTGTACCAACCCCATTGACGTGGGTCATCGTTGCCTGGTGGTAATACGACTCCGTTCGCATTGTCTTGTGAGCCATCGGGATACGCTAAAAAAACGTTATCAAACGCGCCTGAATCACGAACTTGCTTCAAGTGAGTCACAATAGCCGCTTTTTCTGAATCTTGAGGAAGAGCGGTCAGCGAGCGCTCTTTTGACACCAACCAGTCGGTTACATATTGACTGTACGATGTGGTGGTACTTTGTAATCGTTGTTCAACGTCAACATCTAAACGCTCCAATGCAGCTTTATACGACAGTGCCTCAACTAACACTCCCCCTAGGATAATGGCAGCACTGGCTGAAATCGCCAGCTTGTTTTTTAAAGATAAATTTTTGAACATAGGAAGACCTATTTATTTGAAATAGTAGTTTTAGTGTGGCCGACAGAAGCTCTCTCAACCTATTGAGCATTATAATTTTTAGCCTCAAAATAAATTTGACGTACTCTAGATATTCATCATTTAGGCTAAAAAATTAAATACAATGTCATACACAGCTTAGAATAGGTAACGGCAGATAAGCAGATTTGTTGAGTGTTAAAGTGCAAATAAAATGAATTTTGTGAGGTTAGTAAATAAAAAGAAAGGAGCCACAAATGCTCCTTTACATAAAACTATACATAATCGATATCAGTTGGTTTTATCTAGCCCATAACGACGTCACTGATAACTCATCCGTACTGTAGAGCTTGTGACTGGCCCAGTAACTAACTAAACCAATTCCGAAATAAACCGCTAAGTTCCCCAACCCAACTTGTTCGAGTATCACGCTGATGTTAGATGATGTCAGCAGTTGCAGTGGTAAATTCAGAATTGCATGGTAAAAATCACCGACCATGTCCGTATTGAACGCCCCTATAGATAGCCATTTTAGTGCATAACCCCCAACAAATATCACCAATAGCGGTGAATTGAAGAGTTGTGAAATCAATAATGTAAAACAAGCTAGCGGGATCATGCACCCCCCAATAACCCACATAATGCCAACATAGCTAAACCAATGCTGAAACGCATACCATAATGAGCGTTGTTCAAGCAGCACGGCAAGACGGTCATCGGTTGCAAAGTTTAGCAGCCACAACATGATATCAGCAGACACCACCAGCACAGAACAGACAACAGGGATCAAAAATAGACCGAAGCCGATTTTGACCACATGAGTCATTGTGTTGCTCACTGGCATGCTACGCCAAAACATCGAACTACCTTCTTTGCGCTCTTTACGAAATGTTTTGGGGAAGTACAATGAACTTAGTATCAATGAAATGAAGCCCACGCTCGCGGTGATGAACATATTGAGATCATCGGCGAACTCTAAATGTATGTCACTGACATCTCCACCAAATTCCATTTCAAAAAACAGGTTATGTTGTAGTGTATTGTTCATCAATAAACTAACAAACAACAGCGTCCCACACACTAATAGGAATAAAGGAATACGCGTAACCGTTTTATTCTCGATGAGCTCTTTTTCAAGCATATAAATACTGGCGTGCATTATGCGTTCTCCTTCTGTAAAGCAAGAAATAGATCGGCAAGTTTTACAGTGTAAATGGCACCAAACCCTTCAACTGCTCCACGATATTCAGAGGAAAGTAACCACTTCGTCGTACCTAAACTGACCTCAGATGCCAACGGCTGAAGCGATCGAATAGCATCACTGTGTGACTGATTGGCCTCTAGGATAAAATACCCTTCGCTGATACTCTCCATTGAATCTTGCAGAACCACTTTTCCTTGCTTCAGAATTAGCACATCGGTCAGTAAATGTTCAATTTCAGAGACTTCATGACTGGCGATAATCAAAGCTCGCTCACCATCATGGAACCACTCAAGCAAATGGCGATAAAAAGTATCTCTATAAATCAGATCGAGTCCAAGCGTCGGTTCATCTAAAATCAATACCTTAGTATCAGTGGCAATCACAATGGCTAAATGTAACTGCACTTTCATACCCTTAGATAAGGTACGAATTTTACTGGATAGACGGATGTTAGTTTGTGCCAATACTTGCATTGCTTTTTCTAATGAAAAACTCGGGTGAACACCTGAGGTATACCGAAGGATCTGCTTAACCGTCATCCAATCAGGCAATACGTTGACATCAGAAATATAAGAAAGATGTGCCATCACCTTGGCGCGATCCGCTATCGGGTTTAGACCTTGAATACGAATATCACCTTGATAATGATGCGCCCCAAGCAGCGATTTGATTAAGGTAGATTTACCCGCACCATTGTGCCCAAGCAAACCCACAATTTGTCCAGCTTGGAGTTCAAGGCTGACGTCATGCAGCGCTTTATTGCGGGTATCACCCTGCTTCGCATATTGCTTTGATAGGTTTTTGATTTCGACTAACGGGCTCATTGATCACCTTCAATATATTGTTTTAATTGGCTGATAAAGTCTTCCAGCGGCATTTCAAGCAGTTTTAGCGTGCTTGCTATTTCTGGGATTTGCTGTTGTAAAAAACGCTGCTTTTGCTTGGTTTGTAGTTGCGCTAATGCTCCTTTCGTCACATACATACCTTGACCTCGACGCTTTTCAACAATGCCTTCATCAACCAATAGTTGGTAGCCTTTCATCACCGTAAGGTGATTAATCTTCATATCTGCCGAGACACTTCTTACCGAGGGAAGCGCGTGCTCTTCCGGCCAAATACCTTGCAAAATTTGCTCGGTAATTTTGTCGGCTAACTGACGGAAGATAGGTTGGTTATCTTGCCAATCTGTCACAATTCCACACCAATATAGTGTTATACATAGGTATAACACTATATCAAAATAGATGGATTGCAAGTAATTATTAAGGAAAGGGATAAACAAAAGAGCCTCACACAGTGGTGAGGCTCAAATTAAATAGAAAATAAGGCGTTAGTTTGTGGAGCAGTTGGCTAAACCGACTTCCTTCCATACCCCCCAAGCTCCGGTTGTTGTCGGGTCTTCACCCGTTGTCCACCACTTAGCTTCCCACACCTTACCAGCCCAAGAAACTTGATTGCCACCAGTATAAACCGAGCCTTTATCCCATAGGTTGTCACACGTTTCTCCACCAGAGGCTTTCTTTATCACTACAACTGAAGTGCTGGCTGAGGAGCTTGCTTGGCCATCGCTGACAGTGACCGTGAAGTTCAGTGTGGTGTCTTGCGTATACTCAGCAGCCACAAAAGAAACAATTGAACCTTGGACTGTCACATTCAACCCCGTAGGGATCTTCCATGCAAAGCTCAGTGGGTCTTGCTCGGCATCACTTGAGGCACCGGCATCAACCATCACAACATCACCAGCATTGACGCTATTCGGTGCTGTCACGACAGCAACAGGCGCTGTATTTACAGGTTCTGTAATTTTCGGGTTGACCGTAATGCTCACCAAGTCAGAGGCCTCTGCGCCTTTATCATCGGTGACGGTTAGCTTAAAGATGAAAGTTTGCGCTTGAGTTGCGCTCGCAGCTTCAAAGCTAGCTTGAGCGCTATTAGCATTAGTGAGCGTAACGGCTGACCCCGCTGTTTGTTGCCAAACATAACTGGCAATCGTACCGTCACTGTCTTTTGATGCTCGACCATCCAGTGTCACAGAGACTGGCCCAATCACGGTTTGATCAACACCAGCATTAGCCGTTGGTACGCGATTAGCTGGCGGCGTTGTACTTCCTCCTGCTAAACCTTCATGCATTGCGTTGAGAATATCACCATTATCAGCATCGATTTCCCAAGAGAAAAGACCAGCTAAACCTAAACTTCGAACATAAGCCCCTTTCGCTTTTACTGAGCGATCATCATCAAAGGTAATTAACTGACCAGTGGTGCGGTTCCAAACCCAAGGCGCTTCGGCTTGCTCATCATAACCATACTCAAAACCATTAATACCAGTGTTATTTGGCCCTAACATGAATGACTTAATCCCTTTGTAGTCAATCACCCCATCTTCCCACACGCCTTGAGCCGTCGAGCCTTTCAACTTGCCGTTAGCCACACCTGTCATGGGGTCTGTCGGGTCACTCATTGAAGCTTGAGTTACTCCTTCCCAACCGCGACCATACATCGCCGCTCCTAGTACGAGTTTATTCGCAGGGACACCTTGCGCTAAAAGTAACTGAATGCCGTTATCTGAAGTATAAGCAGGGCCAGGGTAAGCTTTACCAGCTTCATCAGTACCCGTCCCATCACATTGACCAGGGCGCATAAACGAACCACAGTACAAAGCAGTTTGATGGCCAAGGACATTATTCCAACCTCCATAGAAGTCATAAGTCATAGCGAAGATATAATCCATGTACTGGATAGCTTCACCGTAATTTACATCTTCAATTTTATCGTGACCGACACCAATCGCTGACGTCAACTCATAGCTGCGCCCTGTTTCTGCTTGTAGTTCATCTAACATCGCGCGCAATTCCCGCATTAGCGCAATGTAAGCAGGACCATCATTGACCGGATCGCCTAGGTTCGATGCTTGACCACCACCACCAGGAAATTCCCAGTCGATATCAACTCCATCGTAAAATTTCCATGTTGTAAGGAATTTCTTCACCGATGCAACAAAGGTGTCACGGTTCGTTTTGGAGGTAAAATCAAAGAAAGGATCAGACAATGTCCAACCACCAATCGAAGGGATAATTTTAAGATCAGGATTGCGCTGCTTAAGCGCCATCAACATCGCGTAGTTTCCTTTGATCGGAGAACTATATTGATGCCCTGCTTGTGGAAAACTCTTTTGAAATGCTGCCCAAGGATCATGAATAACCACTTCATAATCGTTTACGCCATTACAGGCTGTCATCAGTGCATTGTAACTATTACCACCCACAGATTTAACCGATTCGTTCGGACCACAAATAGGAATAAACCCGTAAAGAATGTGGGTCAAATTATCAGCAGGAATATTGTCGACCGTGAATTCTCGACCATAAATACCCCACTCAACAAAATACGTGCCGACTACGGTATTTTTATCGGTATTGTATGTTTTATTGTTTGAATCCACATTCATCGCAAGTGGCTTCAGATGCGAGCCATCAGTATCGGCAATGGTAATCTCAACTGGCGAACTTTTACTACAACCAGTAGCATCACACGCTTCTATTTCCATTTGATACAAACCACCGTGTGCATAGTCAAAACTTGCGGTGGTTTGACTGCCGGAAATCGGCCCAGTAGCTACTTCCAACCCATCAAAATAAATTTTATAAGTGTCGCCAGTGGTACCGCTCCATTGGTTAAACTTAACCGTAATGGTCGCTTGGTCATGATATTTGACCATTTGGTTGTAACCGGCCGTGGTTTCCATAGCCAATTCAATTTTAGAAAACTGTAGATTGTTCGACCCATAAACGTCAACGCTAGGGGTCGCTGGTGCTGCTATTGCGGCTCCTGACAGAGCCAGAGCAATACTTGCAGAGCACAAAGTAATACGATTCATATCTATTTCTCTCATTCCTTGAATGTTTCACTTACCTGATCTTCAGCTAAGACATTGAAGAACATCAGCATCAGTATTCACGAGACTTATTTTTTTTAACAAAAGAATAAAAACACTTTACGAGTGATGATGAGAAATTTGTAGGAAGGATTCATCGTGTTACATCTTAAAAGCAATTCTGAGTCAGGAAATTAGAATTTTGACATAGCAAGGTAGATGAATTTAATTTTTTGCGCTAACAAAGTCTAATTGCGCAGTGAAATATCATCAATTGACCACAAAAAAGCCCTCGCATTGAGGGCTCAAGAGATTGCTTTATAACGGTTTAAAACGAGCGGTAAAATGTCTTAGCACTGGTGGTTCATATTCGAAGGTTAATCCTTTGAATTGTTCAGCTCGCCGCTTAACTTCAATCAATGCATCAGCAACATAGTCCATATGATCGTTGGTATAAACACGCCGCGGGATCGTTAAACGCATCAATTCGAGCTCGGCGGCTTTTTGCTCTCCGGTTGCAGGATCTCTCCCCAGCAGTAAGGAGCCAATTTCAACAGCTCGAATCCCCGCTTCTAAATACAATTCATTGCACAATACTTGGGCTGGGAATTGCTCAGGCGGAATGTGAGGCAGTATTTTTGCCGCATCGACAAACACTGCATGTCCGCCAGTAGGGTATTGGATTGGAATTCCGGCTTCTTTCAATCGCTCCCCCAAATAAGCAACTTGACCAATGCGATAATGCAAAAAGTCTTCATCTGCGGCTTCATATAAACCACGTGCTAATGCTTCCATATCACGACCCGCCATGCCACCGTAGGTCACAAATCCCTCCATTGGCACACAACGTGTTCTCACTGCTTGGAACAACTCTTCATGATCACGAATACAGCACAAACCACCAATATTCACCATTGGATCTTTCTTCGCTGACATCGTCAACATATCACCGTATTGGTACATTTCACGAATGATCTCCAACATGGTTTTATCTTGATAACCCACTTCACGTTGCTTGATGAAATAAGCATTTTCACAATAACGAGCAGAATCGATGACCACAGGAATATCGTATTTAGTGGCTAGTTCGTATACCGAGCGCATATTAGCCATAGAAACCGGCTGACCACCGGAGCTATTACACGTGATGGTGGTAATAATGGCGCAAATATTTTCGCTGCCATACTGTTCAATCGTAGTTTGCAATTTATCAAGGTCGAAATTACCTTTCCAGTCATAAGGTGTGGTGGTATCAAAAGCTTCATGAGTGACAACATTGACCGCTTTACCACCATTCATTTCAATGTGACCAGCTGTGGTATCAAAGTGATAGTTGGAGATAAATACCGGGGTTGTGCCTCCGCGCACCTGCTTCATTCGCTCAATCAAGGCTGGGAACAAAATCTGTTCTGCTCCGCGTCCTTGGTGAGCAGGCACCGTCAGTTTATAGCCGAAGAAATGCTCTACCGCAGCGCACAAATTATAGTAGTTACGGCTACCTGCATAAGATTCATCTCCTAACATGAGTCCAGCCCATTGATTGTCACTCATGGCTCCAGTTCCGGAGTCGGTCAGAAGGTCGATATACACATCGTCGCTACGCAGTAAAAATGGATTATAACCAGCAAGTTCTAAAGCTTTTTCACGGTCTGCCAAAGTAGTCATTTTGATAGGCTCAACCATTTTTATACGAAAAGGTTCTGGAATACGTTTCATGCTTAATTTCCTTTAGATGATCAAATTTAACCGCATTAGCGGCATATCAGTTTGAAATGGGAGTTAATTGGCTAGAAATTAGGCGAGGTGATCAAGCTTGCTGAGTAGCGATAAGCCGTAATCGAGGTTATACCACGGTGACAACACTAACGTGCTGTCGAACAAGTGGATTTGTCGCATAGCGTTATCTCATGGTGGTTACAGGTGCAACCAATATAGACAATTGTTAGTTATTAGAATGTGAATATGCACCCAATTCTTTCGATCTCTTCTATTGTTTGACTCACACTTGACGCAAAGACGTAACAATTTGAAGAAACTTAATGGCTTATTTCACATGAGACTTGCTTTTCAAACTAAGTAGCGGCAACCTCTTATGATATCGCTTGCAAGGATAAAAATAATGAACGTAATAAAACCTCTATCATGTGCTTTAGCCATACTGTTTAGTGCTTCAGCACTGGCAACTGTTACTCTTGAAATCCCCGATACGATTAATCTGCTAGTTGTGAATGGTAAGAAACCTGATACCGCTGGTAGTATCTTTTCCTCGACCAAAAGCGTTGAACTTGCTGATGGTGAACAACAAATCGTATTTCAGTACGAACCTTATTTTTCTCAGGGTAATGACCGAATCATCGTCGAAAGCGACGTCGTGATCGCGAAGTTCACAGCAAAAGATGCACAATTAAGTTTTGATATGCCTCAATACCGTGATGCCAACCGAGCGCAAAAAGGCATTCAATCAATGCAGTGG
Source organism: Vibrio aestuarianus (assembly GCF_012395185.1). Classification (GTDB taxonomy): domain Bacteria; phylum Pseudomonadota; class Gammaproteobacteria; order Enterobacterales; family Vibrionaceae; genus Vibrio; species Vibrio aestuarianus. Next base: position 15,930 of record NZ_JAAZTU010000035.1, on the reverse strand, counting down.
TCGCTAGTTGATAAAAATGGTCAAGCGGTTGAGATCAAACAAGATCGTCTGCTGAAGGATGGATTCCAGTTTAACCGTGATTATTTCCGTGAAGCTGATGACTACAACCGAACTGGCGGTATTGCTGCCGTCGGTATCACCAATGTTACGATGCTACAAAACGAGATTACGCAGTCTAAAAATGCACAAAACGCGGCAGAAGAAATGCTGCATTTTTGGTATAACAAAGCGGACGAGCAAACCAAAGCGCGCTTTAAAGCTTACGTAAACCAATAATCGTTTCAATATGAGCTCCTGCTAGGAGCTCATGACACCACAATCATTCTGCGCACAACAAAACAAACGTTTGATAAACAAAGCGGAGCTTTACGCTCCGCTTCATCTTTTAGTTATGCCCAGAACAACATCGCAATGACGGTCAGTAAACCGATACAGGCGATATTGAGCAGCATTCCCACTCGCATCATTTCACTCTGTTTGATATGCCCTGATGCAAATACAATCGCATTCGGTGGTGTCGCAACTGGCAACATGAAGGCGCAAGAGGCAGCAACCGCAATCAATACAGATAAGATAACAGGCGATATACCAAAGGCTTCCGCTACACTTGCAAATACTGGAATTAATAATGCAGCACTGGCGGTATTACTGGCAAATTCTGTCAAAAATACCACGAAAACAGCGATAACTAGCACAATGAAAAACAGACCAAAATGAGAAATCAACGCACTCAATTCGTTCGCTAAGAAAACACTGGTGCCAGTTTGCTTTAAGACATTACTTAAACAAATACCACCACCAAATAATAGCAATACGCCCCAGTCAGCGGTCTTTTCAACATCTTTCCAATGCACAACGCGAGCAAAGTTGACCAAAACAATCGCCCCTAAGGCAACAATCGTATCGAATTTAGCAAACCCACCTAGCATTGCATTCAATGGCTTACTAAAAATCCAACAAAACACCGTTAAAGCAAAAATGCTTAGCGTAACCACTTTGCCTTTATCCCATTCAACCGGAGTTCGATTTAACTCAAATTCGCCGTTCAAATCGGGCTTCAACGCAAAATAGAGAATAGCTATCGCAACCGGTAACATGATGGCTGCCGTTGGCGCTCCAAATTTCATCCAATCTGTAAACGATAAACCCACTTCAGCCGCAGCAATCGCATTCGGTGGACTGCCGACCACTGTTGCAATACCACCGATACTGGCACTATAAGCAATACCTAGCAGCACAAAAACATAGGTCGAGTGGCCGCGATCTTGGTCAACTTTACTCAGTACACCTAGCACTAATGGCAACATCATTGCAGCCGTAGCGGTATTACTGATCCACATAGATAGGCCCGCTGTCACACCAAATAGCATAAAGACAGCAACACTCATTCGGCCACGAGCCATAATCAATACCTTATCGGCAATGACCTTATCTAAACCTTGGCGATGCATAGCCGCAGCTAACGCAAACCCCCCTAAAAATAGAAAAATAATTGAGTTCGCAAAATTGTTCAGTGCTGTTTGAGTATTAAAAACCCCAAACACGACCGCCATGATTGGTACCAATATCGCTGTCACAGTTACGTGTAATGCTTCCGTTAGCCAGAGCACGGCAATAAAGGTTAACATACTGATACCCAAAGCAATATCAGGTTCCACTGGTAAGTGGTTGTACATCAAAAAGAACAACACCATATCCGCTAGGATAATGAGGCTGTTGCGGTTAAAAAACCATTCTCGGGTATTGGAGGGTAAAGGGACACTATCGTTTCTATTCATTATTATTTTCCTTATGAGGGCCTACTGGCATAAATATCATCACATAGATTCAAACAAGGAGATAAATAATCATTGCAAAATTGTTAACCACATCAAAGGTGCGGTTAACAATTTAACATATTGAAATAAATAGAAAACATTTAACCAACAATCAAACATGGGTCGTTGCCGTGAATTGTATTTAAAACGAACAATTTTTTACAAGACTTATATTAAGCGATCGAAAGCTAACATCACTTCTTGGCATTTCATCACACGTCCATGCCCTTGGTTTTGAGTCGTGATCAATGACACATTCGCGATTTCTTGTGCTGCTTTTTTGGAAACGGAGTACTTGGTGAACTTATCACGCTCGTCGTGAACAATCATGGTTTGGGAGTCACGCAGAGCCAATTTTTGATAGGGGTCTATCGACTGAATCGGATAACGATATTGCTGTTCAACTTCAGTAACAACGGCTTCAAACAATGTCATGGAATAGCCTGATCTCGCCACACTACCAAACAAGTTATCAAGATAATCGAGCACTGGTGCGATCAATAGCATTGGCGTATGAGCAATTTTATTGTGACGACATTCCAAAGCCGCTGCGGTCCCCATACTGTGGCCGACCACACCCACTACATTATCAACACTATCTAATATCGTTTCTAACCCGCCAACGAAGGCAGGAATATGCCCATGTATTCCATCACTTTCTCCATGAGCGGGGTGATCATACGCCAAAGCCGTGAAACCTCGCGAAGCAATATGTTCCATTAATGGGTAAAACTGACTCGCTGTCCCAGACCAACCATGGGCCAATACCCAAACTGGTCCAGTGCCCAATTGATAAGTCTTGAGCGTTCCTTCGTGTGACAACACACTACTTTTTACCAGTCCTTGCGGCTCTTGGTTTTTCGGTTGAGTCCTTGCAGGTGTAAGCAACAAACGTCGTGCTACTTTTTTAGCATGGGCTGGTGCAACCGTATGATGAAGACGGGTAGTTACATTGACCAACGTGCGCTTCAAGCTAAATTTGCTTGAGGTATTAAAGTAGATTTTCTCACTCACTATCTTTCTCCTTGCGCCTTAAAATCAAACGCTCCTAATATTTTAAGGCCAAAAAAGGTCGTCAAAACATATCCGGTTGACGACCTCTTACGATTGCATTGTCGGTAGACTTACTTTTGAAGTCGCTCTTTAGCTTCTTCGACTTTTGAGAAGTCCAACCCTAACTCTTGTACCGCTTCTTTAATCAAAGCTGGGTTTTGCATCACCTGCCCCATCAACAGTTGAAGTTTATCTTGAGGTAAACCCAGTTGGCTGATGGTCGCCATCGCAGCAAACGGATTTTGGGTCAATGTTTGGAAAAGCTCGTTGATCTGCTCGTCGCTGATATTGTTCTCTTTCAACATCGCAAGAATCGGGTTCATAGCACTACCTTTTAACTACTAAATGAAATAGAAGGTCAGTCTAACATTTGGCTCTACTCAGTTGTACTAAGAACTCACATCAACGCTTTCAGCGTGTAAGTACTACCATGGCAACGACTTTCCATCGTACGCCCAAAATGAGCCACTATCTTGCACGCTGGCTTTCTCTATTAGGCCAATCAAATCATGGGCGACACGTTGCGGCGTAAATAACTTCCCCGTAAGAACATTGGCCTGAAATGGCGCGGATAAAGCGGTATCCGTTGTACCAGGATGAAGTGCCAGCACCACACCATGTTTAACCATGCGTTGCCATTCAATCGACATGGTTTTTAGAAACATGTTTAACGCGGCTTTTGAAACGCGATAGCTGTACCAACCACCCAGTTGGTTGTCTGAGATGCTGCCGACTTTGGCAGAGATGGTCGCAAATTTCGGCGCAGCACTACGTTTAAGAGTCGCAGTGAAGTGCTTAGCGAGCAGCATAGTAGGAAGCGTATTCACAGCCATGGTTTGTTGAAAGAAATCACCATCTAATGCATTAAGACTTTTCTCTGGTCCTTTTTCTTGAGTATGCAACATGCCCACGCAGTTAATGACCCAGTCAACATCATTCAGTGCCTTACTCAGCGCTTCTACTTCATTTTCAACACTAGTATCAAGTTGATGCCAAGTTACTCGCTGATGGTGCCAATCAGGTTGAGTGCGACGATATGTGGCTTGGATCTGCGTATCTGGAAACCGAGCCACAGCCTCTTGTACCATCGCTAAACCAATACCACCATTGCCACCTACGATCACAATTTCCATTACAAATTCTCCAAATTCGCGATGTAATATTCCGCCGTATCCAAAATCGCTGTACGTTGCTCATGTTCCATATTGTCCCATGAACGAAAGATCATCCCGATACGAGGATTGCTCGCAAGGCGTGTTTGATGCTTATCCATAAACCGCCAGTAGAGGCTGTTAAACGGGCATGAACCCTTTCCGCTACGGACTTTATGGTCATAGTGGCAACCTTTGCAGTAATCACTCATTTTGTTGATATAAGACCCACTTGCCGCATAAGGTTTGGTGCCAACAATTCCTCCATCGGCAAACAGTGCCATCCCTCGAGTATTGGGCATTTCTACCCACTCTATTGCATCGACATAAATGCCGAGATACCACTCATCGACTTGATCAGGGTTGATTTCCGAGAGCAAACAGAAATTTCCGGTCACCATCAAGCGCTGGATATGATGTGCGTAAGCGTAGTCTAACGACTGTTTAATCGAATGGTGCATACACGCCATCTTGGTTTGCCCATTCCAGAAAAAGTTTGGCAGTTTTCTATTCGCATCCAGCGCATTTTTCTTCGAATAATTGGGCATGTTCGCCCAGTAGATACCCCGAATGTACTCACGCCAGCCTAGAATTTGCCGAATGAACCCTTCAACCTGAGAGAGATCAATATCAGGGTTAGAGTAAAAGGCGTTAAGTGATGCCGTGATCACTTCTTTGGGGTGCAATAATTTAGTGTTGAGCGAGAAAGACAACCGGCTATGGTAAAGGCTCCATTTAGCCTGATGTTGACTGATCATTGCATCTTGGAAGCGGCCAAACAACGGCAAACAAACTTGGCAAAAGTGGGCAAGTAAAGACAAACTTTGACAGCGATTAATTGGCCAGATCAACTCACCATTTAATGACCCAATGGTGTGAATATTATGCCGCTTTAACCGTTCAGTAATATGCCCAACATCCCGTCTAAATATCATGGGTTGAGGAAGTAGTTCGATATCGTTCGCTTTTAACTTGTTGCGGTTGTTGGCGTCATAATTCCACTTCCCGCCCATAGGTTTGCCGTCTTGCATCAAGATATCGAAGCGCTTGCGCATTCGACGGTAAAAATACTCCATCATGACATGTTTACCCTGCGGGAACTGCTGCTCAATCTCCTCAAACGGCAGTAGAAAATGCTCGCTATCGACACAACGTATCACTACATCAGTAATCTTCAAGTTGGCCATTTGAGCCAGTAAGCGGTATTCATCTGGGCGTTGGTACTCAAACTTACTCGCCCCCACGTTAGTCACGTAATGCTTAAGCATTTGATCAAGGTCGGCAAATGACTGAGTATCATCAAGCGTTAAATGCAATACCTGGTGCCCCTCACTTTGCTTCTCTTGCGCAAACTGTTTCATCGCCGAGAAGAAAGCACACACTTTTTGCACATGATGAGTAACATATGTGTTCTCTTGCTTGAGTTCTGCAATCAAATAGAGGACCTTATCGTCAACCTGCTGAAACCAAGAATGCTCACTGTTGAGTTGATCACCAAGAATCAAGCGAACCGTTTCAAATTGCATTAACCCTTCTCCACGCACTTATCTGCCACTACAGGTATTTATATTCCATAAACTGTTTATTACGAGCCACCAACGCCTAGAGATCATATTGAAAGCATTGAATAAAACTTGAAATGCTGCAAATTCTATTTTTAAGTCTTCGCGACATGTGGAAAAATGGTTCGGTTGTGATCAACTTCAAGGGATTGATATGGCAGCTATTATCGAACAGCTTCTGTTTTCAGCATCTATTACAGGCCCAATCTGTTTGATGTTGGTACTAGGGGTGATACTTAAGCGCACAGGGTTGATTAACGACAACTTCATTGATGTTGCCTCACGCATCGTTTTTCAAGTCACACTACCTGCGATGCTATTTCTGAGTATCGTCAAGTCTGAGCATGACTTTGCTTCAAGCGCGACGTTGGTAATCTATGGGCTATCTGCTAATTTCTTGTTTTTCTTATTCACGGTGGTGTGTACCAAGAAAACTTTTCATCGCTCAGAAGATCATGGGGTGATCATCCAAGGTGGCTTTCGTGCCAATACCGCGATTATTGCTCTTGCTTATGTGGCCAATGCCTATGGTGAGCCTGGCCTAGCCTTAGCGGCGATTTATGTTGCCGCGACGACCGTGCTTTACAATATTCAAGCAGTGATAGCCCTGACTCCACAAGGTGAGAGTACTGGCATCAAAGCGGCGGGGGTTATCGCAAAAACCTTAACCAAAAACCCACTGATTATCGGTATTTTGCTAGGTGTTATTTGCTATTCTCTTTCACTGCCAATCCCTAAAATGGTGACCGATGCTGGCCAATATTTCGCCAACATGACGCTACCGTTGGCACTACTGTGTACTGGTGGATCTCTAAATATTGGCTCGTTGAGAAGTGATAAAGCTCCTGCTTGGTTTGCTACCGGCTACAAACTGGTGTTAGCTCCTTTGCTGATCACCTCTGGTGCTCTATTTTTTGGGTTTAGAGGACTGGAACTCGGTTTAATATTTTTGATGAGTGCCTCCCCCACCGCCGCAGCCAGTTATGTGATGGCAAGAGCTATGGGAGGTAATGCAACATTGGCCGCCAACATCATTGCACTGACAACTGTGTTTTCACTGTTCACCTGCACGTTAGGAATTTTTGTGCTATCGAGCTTGCAACTAATTTAATACTAGCCTGCGCTCACAAATCAAAAAATAAAATGCTGATTATTCAAACAAATATTAAGTTTTACTGGAATTTGAATGGCGATAACGGGTAGCGTTAGGTTTATCATTTTTCACTGATGTCTGTTATGTCTTCTTCTCAAAAAATTGCGAGTTTGGAACTCGGTCGAGTCATTGCGATTGTGGCCGTCATTGCCCTGCACTGCCAAATGTTTCTTTCCTATTTTACCTATCAGGATGAGCCTTGGTTTGGCTATGTCTTTAATCAACTGACGCGCTTTGCTGTACCTCTTTTTTTCTTAATTTCTGGTTATTTAATTCAACCGAAATTGGTCGCAAGCCCGATTGTCACGTTAAAGCGTTATGCTCGACCTTTATTTCGCCTATGGGTTGTTTGGAGTGTGATCTGCTTATTAGTACCATTTAACTGGCCAACCGTTGCTCAAGACGGCTATTTAGCTGAACGAATTGGCTATTGGGATTATTGGTTGAGTAGCCCATTAGATGCCCTACTTGAAGGTGGTTTGGTGCACTTATGGTTTATTCCTGCACTCATTTTCGCGGTGGCGATTTTGGCTTGGTTGCTACAAACCAAACGAACCAATTTGATTATCCCGCTTGCTGTAGCGCTCTATATATACGGCGTACTGGCGGGCAGTTATCAAGCAGTCACTGAATTAAGTGCTCCCTTTTTTACTCGTAATGGCCCTTTTTTTAGCACCTTATTGGTCAGCATCGGCTTTATGATTCGTCAACACACCTATCAACTTAGTGCTGCGAAAGCATGCGTCATGCTTGGTTTAGGCCTACTCATGCATTTGGCCGAAGCCTACGCCTTACATCCCCATGACCAACTCTTTAATGCCAATGACTACCTATTTACGACACCATTGTGGGCAACAGGCTGTTTTTTACTCTTATTAGCCAAACCGAACTGGGGCAACTCGCCTTGGGTTTTTGCACTTTCACAGCGTATTTTAGGTGTCTATGTCAGCCACCTCCTTGTCGCGATTTCAATGATGAATATCGCTGGAATATTAGCACTACAAGATGGCATGAGAGATTTGTTTGTGTTTACTGGCACCGTAATCTTTACTCTATTACTGGTAATAGGAATAGAAAAAACACCACTGCGTTCAATACTGCTGCGTTAACCAAAAAGGGATAAACGAATGACAAAATGGATGTCGTTGGTGTGCGTGCTCTTTTCAATCACCGCCAGTGCTGCCCCCTCTTTAGAGTGGCAGTTTATAAAAACGGATAATGGCATAACCCTCCACTCACGGAATCACAGCGATGGTTTGGTGGAGATCCGCACCCAAATGTTTGTCCCGACATCGTATTCGGCTTTTTTGCTGTTATTGGAAGATAGCGAACGTGTGCCAAAGTGGATAGATAACGTCAGCCACAGCAAAGTTCTTAAGCAGTTGTCTGCAAACGAGAACGTTGTGTACACACAATTTTCCGCGCCTTGGCCCGCTAAAGACAGAGATATGGTGACATATTCAAAATATGCGCTGAAAGATGGCGCATTAAGGTTAGAAATCTACGATGCACCAAATTACTTGCCAGAGCAAAGCGGTTATATTCGAATTACGCAGGTCAAAGCGAACTGGACACTGCAGAAACTAACCGATGGCATGACGCACATTGACTACATCGCCTTCGCCAACCCAGGAGGGGCATTACCAGATTGGCTAGTGAATAAGCTTTCCGTCAACAGCGCTTTTGCCACATTTCAAGGATTGCGTAGAGAATTGCCCGCTTACCAAGGCAAACCACATCCTAACCTGCAGGAATGAGTGATTAACCTAGAATTTTATCAAACGGCAGGTAAATGAGGTTGAGCACCATTAATGCAACCATTGCAGCAAAGGTTAATTTCATGCCCGCAATACGCCCTTTTAATTGGTCACTCAAAATGGCTTTTGCATGTAATATGCGACCAATCACGAACGCCATACCAACGCCATGAATCCACCACACACTGGCACCATTAGATTCCAATAACGCCATTAAGATAAGTGTGATAGGAATATATTCAGCCGCATTACCCTGCGCACTACGCGCCAACTGCAATGCTGGCACACCACCATCGGCGTATTTGACTTGGTTAGCACGGCGCTGTTTGATGACTTCAATAGCCAGCCAAATCAGTATTGCCGTCAGGATAATGGCATAGAGAGCAGTGATCATAGCGGTGTATCCGGTTAAGAAAATAAGTGATTAGTGTATATGAGGTTGATAGGTAGAATCCAAATAAATAGTAAAACGCCCCAAATGGGGCGCAGAGAAGTGAGTCTAAGTACTGCTGTCGTCGGTTATCAATCCACCCAGTCATCACTGCTAGTGAAACCATCGATGTATACCATTGGCGTTATATCATTCATAAATAACTTAACTTTTTCATTTATTTTTTCTTTTTCCTCTTCATTCAAAGTATGAACATCAAAAGCATACTCTCCTGATAAACCTTTATAGAGAGCATTATAGAAATACTCATTCTCACTGCCTCTATTAGAACGATGGTATTTATATTTTACTGTGCTTGTAGAACCCAGCTTTAAAGCTATATTTATTAATCTATCACTCTCTTCCTGTGCTGTATCCTCTAACAAGAAGGATAATTTATTTATGGCAGGTATATAATTGTTATTGGCCGCAACCGTTAACAAATCGATGGCTAATTGGTACTGCTCTACGGTTTTGGATTCAGACTTATTTTTACTCGGCGAATAAATTAAAATGGTATTCACATAGTCCATTAAGGGTTGGTAATAATGTGCTTGAGAAAAGCGAATCACCTCTTGAATATACTGAGCCCTAGTCTCTTTTGATTGATCTAACTGTTGCTGTTTTAGTAAAAAATATTGAGCACGTAAATCGCCTTGTGCAGCAAGTTTTTGAAAACCCTCAATCGCAAGATTTATATTATTTTTATTACAAACATTAGCCTCGGAGGAGGATGTATGTCCAAGCGACTCCGCTACTTGCTGATCTAACTTTATATTTCCCAAGTAAGCACAACTTTCACCCTTATCAGAAAGTTCTAATGCAGCATAAGGGTTGCCCTCAAGCAGTGATTTCTGTAGTAATGAAATAACTTCGCCTCTCTTCTGAATGCTTATTAAATTTATTCTGGCATACCACACCATGGCATCAGTACCCCCTTGGACAATCAAAGGTCTTAATATCTCAGGATTAACAGAGCCATGCTGCAATCTGATTAAAAAATCATACATCTTATCTCCCGGCTTTACGGTGCTCGAAATATAAGGGTCAGCTGATTTTTTATTAACATTCTCGGTAATAAATGGCTGAAATAGGGCAATATCGTCTTGTGGGTTAGGCTTACAAGCAACCAGCCCGACCATAACGGTCAGCAGTAAGACAAGACGGACAAGTCGTTTAAGATAAAGCTTCATAAATACTCCAGTTGATAATAATTTCATCCGTTTGTACGAGATCGTAGTGATTGGGCGCAAGCCCCGTTTCTTTTATCACTTGCGCTTTTTGGCCTACTACCGGATTTTGCACAAGACCGCTCGGGTAAGCAAAATACTCGGTTGGCTTTTTAATTCCGACCAGCAAACCGCTTTGGTACGATTCATCATAACGAGTTAACACCATATTTTTGCAGAGTGTTTCACTCGCTCTATCAAAATCATTAGAAATTTTCTTACGCTCGCTGAAATCATAAGCTTGCACAAACCTAGCCAAATTAAGCCACTGCGCTTGATAGGTTTGCCATTCCACCTGATGGTCTTTTTTGCCTGCGGGAAGTTTGCCCATCGCAATTAAAGTTTCTTTCCACTGTCTCTGGTTGGCTTCCTCACCAACACTCTTATCCGCCGCTAGCCATTGCATAATTTGTACAATGGCTTGGACTTGAAGTTGATTCGCTTCGTGCTTCGTTCTGGATTGATGTTGAACTAAGCTGCTTAAAATATTACAGAGCGTTTCTGGAGGTAACTTTATAAGCCAAACTCTCATTCTTTCTTTTTCTATTTGGTTTGTTGTGTTTATACGTTTGGCTAAAAACGGCGCATACTCTTTACTCAGTACCTGTTGCTTATAATCAGCCAATACAGTCACCGGCATAAGTAACACCTGCGCCAAATTCAAACCTAAGCCTACCGCTAGAGTCATCAGGTCATTGAGTTCGTTGAACGTGTCATTGACCCCGTTGGCATCCGCCTCGCCAAAAATCGCTAAACGGCGAAAATGGCTTTGCTTTAATACCCCAAGTAAGCAACCAATAAATTCATCGGCGGCGTAGGCATCCAGATTGATCGCCACTTTACCACTACAACCGGGCCCAACCACTAAGCCCGCTGAAGCGACCAAGATGATAACCCCACCTTGGATCAGCAAACGAAACTCAGCATGATAACCGGCGCCAAATGAGCCAGACAGTTTACCATCAATCGAGCCTAATTTTTCGCAGCTTTGGGTGTATTACTCTGCGTAACAAATTTTACCTCAGGGGGTGCCCAGTAAACCGTTGCACCTAAAGTGCCTCCCGCTTCCACTCCTGCAAACGCATCAACAGAAACAGCAGCTTCCCCTACATAGCCCGCCGCTTCGGCACTCGCAAGGTTTGCTCCGGGCAAGGCATAGCCATTATAAACATTGGCATCCAATAGCCCTACCGTACTGCCTTTAATACCAAAACCGTCACTCACATCACTCGGGCCGATTGCCAACTTAGCACTCAATTGGCATGAGGCCGCTGCCAGACCATAAACTGAACCCGCGATACAAACCCGCAGATCACCAGCTTTATAGGTGTGTTCATGATTGTATTTATCGATATAAGTTAAGTTAATCCCATACCCTTTCACTTTTTCAACCTGATCTTCCTTCACCATTTTATTATCAGGCAGAAGCGGGAGCCAAAATGAAAAACTGAGCTGACCTTGTAGGGCGGTGAACTGAGCCGATATTGCCCCTGAGCTACCGATATCCCGTCGTTTTTTGCTTAAATTTTGGTAGGAGCTTAAAGGGGTATTCAGTTCGGTCTCCGCCTTGGTTGATAAACGCAGCAACTGCGCTCCAGCATCGACAGAATAGGCGGACGTTTCACCATGCGGCCCAATGCCGCCTTGGTGATGATAACTATCTTGCCAAAAGGCAGTATCAAACCCAGCACTGGCTTTTAATGGCATTAAATCTACTTTACTTTCAGGCTTGGTGAGCGCTGTGAGTGCGTCCTCCACAGATCCTGCTTCTACAATGTTTTTTCCGTTTGATTGCGGTGCATTAAAAGTGATTTTTTCAGTAATGACTCGAACGTGCCCCGCCGCTAACATAGACAGTGGATCGCCATTACTCTCTGGCATTAACCAGTGTGGACCCCGAATGTAGAACACTTTACCATCCGAGAGCAAACAGCATTCCACCGCTTGAATGTCGTTGGTTCCGGCTTTATTGATAAAGCCCGACTTATGCTTTTCCTTAGGCTCAAACGTAGTTTCATCCCATAACAAAGTAAGTGCCGGCGGCATCTGGCCCGCATTGCCCAACGTAAACTCTAAACTACCAGCGCCTTGCGCCGCCTTGTTTTGAGCCAAAGATTTTAGATAATTCAAGCGAGCGAGAGCGATTTTTTTAACCCATAGCAATCGCCTAAATAATTCATCAATAGGGGTTGAGCTGCTAGTACCCAAAACTTGTGACAGTGCTTTTTTATGCTTAATTACAGTGGCATTAACAACCGCGATCAATGCTTTTGCTGTGAAATAAGACCACGCTGCTGGGCCTTTAACTATTCTATCGAGATTGACGGCCACACTATCATTATCGAATTGGTCCCCTGCGGTTTCCACATATAAGTCGTTGATCAGTTGACTGTTATTGATAATGTCTAAGGCATCCCCCGATTCTCGCCAGTGCTTCACTTTTTTTAACGCTTCGGGTCCGCAGGCTACGCCTGACTCCCCTTCTAATTGGTCTATAGTTAAACATTGCTCTTTAATGACGAAACCATAGTGGTTGATGCTTTTTAGGCCCATTGCAGCTACAAACTGCTTTTGTTTATCAAGAAATGCTTGCTGCTCTTTACTATCGAGCGAAGTCATGCGAGCCCCTTGCTCTAGAGCTTGTTGTAACCGTGTTGGCCACTGCTTTAAATAAGCCCGAGAGTGTTGATAGCTGCTGCGCAGCAATTGTTGATCTGATTTATCACGGTTTAGATGCAGTTGCTGTATCAATAAGGCCAATGTTTTTTGATGGGCACTGGTAAAATATTCGAGCTTTTTATCGTAAACAAACTTACTGCCGTCATCTGCAACATGATTTTTGGCCGCCTTTTCAGCCGCTTTTTCTAGTCTTTCGATCTCTTCTTCAATTTTTTTAATCACCAGTATCCGTAACTGTTGATTAATGTTTTTTTCAAACAAAGGGCCTTCGGGTGATGGCCGATATAAAGAGCTGAACTTTCCGTAGTATAAATGGGTGTTTTTTGCTTGTTCTCGATTAGATAACTTCTCGCGAGTTTCTTCCAGCGGCACTCCAATCTGTCTAGCCACTGTGATCAAATAATCATTCGGATTGGTTCCATCTACTCTGAATGCTTCATTTTTGATCACCAGCTTAGCAAGCAACAGGGCCTGATATTTTTCAGCATCGACTGACGTCATAAACTGTTCGTGAACTTTGGCGGCAAACTTTGAGATCAACCCCAACTTATTGAGATTTTTCATAGTGGCTTGTGAATCATTCTCGACAATGGCTTGCGCCATGTATGCCCTTTCTTCCTCAACCTTTTCTTTTGCTTGCTTAGTCAGTGCATACCACGCTTTTTTGCCTGTCTTAGGGTGAGCAGGAATATACAAGATATCATCATATTGCTTGGACGGCTGACACGTATCATTTCCACCGTTCAAAGCCGTTGGCGGCTCAACCAATTCAATACGCGAACCGTCAAATTCAATTGGCTTGGTTAAATCTGGCGGCAGTCTTAAGACGTTACCTTCATAAATCAGATTAGGATCTTTAATTTGTTCGCTGTTAAGTTTGATCAACTCATCAAGTGGAATATTGAAACGCTGAGCAAGCAAGCTTAAGCTATCATTTTTTAAAATCGTATAGGCATTATTGGACATGTTTATACCCACTGCTTAAAGATAGGAGAGGTCAGAGTAAATGGTTGGCTTTGCTCTGGCTGAATAGGTGAATGATGTAGAGTTTGCCGTTGATGTGCATGATTAACCCAATGAATAGCTTGAGCTGAACCCAAAAGGGTTACAATATCGATGTCATTAAGTTGCGATGCGGTCTGATTCCAAAAGGCATTGGTATAAAACCGTAAAAAACAGGCTTTATTGTCGATCTTAACTTGAAGTAATGACTGTAAATGCTCACTAAATGCTGAACCATCCTGGCTCGCATCAAGCTCAAAGATAACCGAACTTGAATCAAAATAAGGCAACGTTAACCATTTATCTAACACTGCCTTATCGCTACCCAAATTGACGACTAGTGGGCTTTGGTCATTCAAGTAATCAAAATCTGAACCCGCAAATAATACTATCGCCTGCTGAACAGCCATATTCCGAGTAACAACATCCATCGCATCTGGAATACGAATAGCATCAACCACTAACCAGTAATTAACGCCCTTGACTTGACTCATGATTCACCTCTTTCACACGGGCAATCTTCGCGAGCGCAGGCCCCATCGCTTTGTTTTTGACACATTTTTGCTATGGGCACATTCGCGATAGACAATGTGGACATGGTTGCTGCTGATAATTGTAACGGTAGTGGGTTAGGTGCTGACGGTGGCGCAATCATTTGATTTGGCAATGCTGCGGCAACACCGCCATACCCCGAGCCGCTGCCTGCGCTGCCGCCAGAGTTAAGGTTGATTGCCGAACCCACCAAATGTACGCCACCCGAGTCAACTTTGACGAAGCTGCCACCCGCTTTAATGGTGATTTCATTACCCGCATCCAATACCAGTTTACCGCCCGCTTTTAAGTGCACTTCACTACCTGAATCAAAAACCGTTTTTTCACCGATTTTTTGATGAAGTGAGCCGCCAATTTCGACGCTTTTATCCAAGGCGATTTTATCGCGGCTTTCGCCCTCGACCGTGAGGTGCCGGTTATTTTTGATGTGGCTGAACTGGTCGTTATCCACCGTCAGGTGACTATCGTGTTTGATGTGTGTGGTGGCGTCATTGAGCACCAGTGCTTCATAGTCTTTTTGCGCGTGCAGGTAGATTTTCTCTTGCGCCGCTTGGTCTTCAAAGCTCAGCTCGTTAAACCCTTCACCTTGGTGGGTTTCACTACGCAGCACGGTTTTGGTTTTGTTGTCTGGCAGCGTATAAGGCGCTTTGTTGCTGGCATGGTAGGTGCGGCCTGTGACTATCGGTTGGTCTGGGTCGCCATTTAAAAACGATACTATCACTTCATGACCAATTCTTGGGATAGCCATCATCCCGTATTGGCTGCCTGCCCATCCTTGTGACACTCGCACCCAGCATGAGCTGTGCTCATCGCCGTTTGAATATCTATCCCACGGGAAATGCAGTTTGACGCGGCCATGTTCGTCACAGAAGATTTCTTCACCATCAGGCCCCACTACATGCGCCATGCACGGTCCGTCCGTTTGTGGTTTGGTTCTGGGTGTAGCGCGCCACGTGATAGTGGCCGGGATGAGCGTGAATTGGTTGTTATAAGTGGTTGCGCCGCTGCCGCCCTCTTCTTCCAACGCTTGCGGCTGCTTGCCTTGATGATGCGCTTCAACCACTAACCATTCTCGGTTGGCGCTTTCATCTAAATGCTCTTGCAAGTCAAACTTGTAGCCCGCTTGCAACGCTGGGTGGTTACTTTCACCCGTAGCGGTGTGCGCTTCGCGTCTTAAGTACTGCAAACGAATTTGGTTAAAGGCTTTACCGTTCACATCGTCTTTAAAGCGACCGGGCGCATCAAAATGCTCGTAAGTGGCTTGTTGGTACTCCATCTCAATGCCTTGCGCTTGCTGGGCAAAAGAGTAGCTAGGCTTTTTGAAACTGTAATCGCGCAGCTCACTGTGGCTGGCTTCGGTTTGAGTACGCTGGGTAAGGTTGGAGACATAAGGGCTGTCCATCACCCCGCCCGACAACACATTGTAAGGTATCGGCTCACCATGTTTGGGCAGGCTTTGGCTGTCATCACTAAAAAACAGGGTGTGTTTGCCCTCTTCATGAATAACGCTATACACCAAACCTTCTTCTGCCGCCAAACGATGCA
>NZ_JAAZTU010000034.1 GCF_012395185.1 Vibrio aestuarianus | reverse complement strand
ATATGTGTATAAGGAACAACCTGGGCCGTGGTAGATAAATCCAGAATAAACCTGAACAAGTTTAGCCCCTGCTAGCATTTTTTCTTTCGCTGCGATACAAGAGTCAATACCACCTACCCCAATAATAGGTAGTTTGTCACCTAGTTGTTCGTATAGGCACTTAATCACTTCAGTACTTCTAGATTGGACAGGACGTCCACTTAACCCACCCGCCTCGTTCGCAAATTTCATTCCTTCCACTAACGAGCGATCTAATGTGGTGTTAGTTGCAATAACACCATCGATGTTATTTTTGATCAACGATTGGCAAATCTGCTTAATTTCATCATCACTGAGATCCGGTGCGATCTTCAATGTTAGCGGCACATATTTATCATGCAGCTTGGCAAGTTCAGACTGTTTTGCTTTCAATACAGCAAGCAGATCATCTAATGCTTCACCATACTGAAGAGATCTTAACCCTGGAGTGTTGGGAGACGAAATATTTACAGCAATATATCCCGCGTATTGGTACACCTTCTCCATACAAATTAGGTAATCATCTGCGCCATTTTCAATCGGCGTATCTTTATTTTTACCAATATTGATACCAATGATTCCGTCGTACTTGGCTTTCTTTACATTCTCAACAAGGTTATCAACCCCTAAGTTGTTAAAGCCCATGCGGTTAATAATGCCTTCCGCTTGCACTAAACGAAATAGGCGTGGTTTATCGTTACCTGGTTGAGGACGCGGTGTTACCGTACCGACTTCCACAAAACCAAAACCCATCGCACCAAATGCTTCGATACATTCACCATTTTTATCGAGACCTGCTGCCAACCCTACTGGGTTTTTAAAGGTCAGTCCCATACATTCTACTGGACGATTAGGTAAGTGTTGGCGATAGAAGAGATCGAGAGGAGTGCCTGTTAAGCGTTTAAAGTTTTCAATTGCAAGATCATGTGCCTTTTCGGCATCAAGTTGGAAAAAGCCAGTCCTGGCTAAGCGGTAAAGCATTGTGCCTCCGAAATAAAAAAAGCCCCGTATAAACGGGGCGTTATTATTTACTCATTTGCTGCACAATTCAAATTTAAAAGTACTAATTCCCTTAATGCCACCGAGAATTTTGCAAATTCATGCACAGACCCCACTTTAAACTCATTTAAAATGCTCTCCCAACGAACTAATGACAGTTCGTTACTCACTATCCATTCGTCTAGCGCTTTGATTACATCTAACTCATCCGAACTGCAGGCACAATTGAGTACCTGAGCCGTTAATTGGCGTTGCTGCCAATCTAAATCTTCGCGGAATGCGGCACGAGCTAAAGCTTGCCAGTTATTATCCACACTTTGGCCGTTGATCTGTTTTAAGAACCAATGCAACGACAAACGAT
The DNA here is from genome assembly GCF_012395185.1 of Vibrio aestuarianus. Lineage (GTDB taxonomy): Bacteria > Pseudomonadota > Gammaproteobacteria > Enterobacterales > Vibrionaceae > Vibrio > Vibrio aestuarianus. Next base: position 40,755 of record NZ_JAAZTU010000034.1, on the reverse strand, counting down.
CGCCCAAGTTAAAGTAAAGTTTGGCAGTTTTAGCGACTGTTTTACCTTTTTCACGAGCCACTGTGGATATATCCAGTACTGAATAAAGGCTAGACAAACGAGCAACATAATTAGCAAGTTCAGCATTAATCCCTTTATCGATCCATACTTGAGCCATCGCGTTATGTTCGGTTACTTCATCTGCGACCAGCATGGTGTCTAAATCTGCAGCAACAGCGTGTACATCATTTTGGTACAAAGCAACCAGCTCTTTAACGGATTGTTTACCAGAGCGATTACGTAATAACCAACGAGATAAACGACGCAATGTTCGGCGCACTAAGAAAATAACTTCGTATTGCGCACTCGCCTCTGCTTTATTATCCAGTTGTCTAACTTGTTCTAGCACTTGCCCTAAACCATAAATTTCTCTGGCTGCAGTATAAGCGTTCGCAATATCAACCACATTTGCCCCAGTCTCTTCTTGAAGACGAGTGACAAAATTACAACCCATTTCATTAACCATTTGGTTGGCCAAAGCGGTGGCAATAATTTCTGCACGCAATGGGTGGTTTTGCATGTGTTGCGAATAGTTACGACGTAACTCTGTCGGGAAATAGCGAATCAGTTGTTGGGCATGGAATTCATCGTGTGAAATTTCTTCACAGGCTAACTGCTCTTTCAAAACCATTTTACCGTAGGCAACCAGCACAGAAAGCTCTGGACGCGTTAAAGCGAAACCTTGTTTTTCACGTTCAAGCAACGTTTCATCATCTGGAATATATTCCAATGCTCTATCAAGATGGCCAGCTTTTTCCAAGGTATGGATAAAACGAATTTGCTCTTTCACCAAGGATACGCCTTGCTGCTCTGTCACCGAAATAGACTCTGACTGGTCGTATGCATCATCAAGAACAATCTCACCGACTTCATCTTCCATCGATTCTAAGATCTGATTGCGTTGCTTAACGGTGAGATCACCGTTTGCGACTAAGCCATTAAGGAAGATCTTAATATTGACTTCATTGTCTGAACAATCAACACCACCGACGTTATCAACAAAGTCGGTATTCACACGACCACCAGCCAAAGCGTATTCGATTCGGCCAAGCTGAGTCATACCTAAATTACCACCTTCGCCAATCACTTTGGCTCGTAGCTCTCGACCATCAATACGCAATGCGTCATTTGCGCGATCACCCACATCACTATGTGTTTCTTTTGATGACTTAACGTAAGTACCGATCCCACCGTTCCAAAGAAGATCGACTTCCATTTTTAAGATCAATTTAATCAGATCATTTGGTGCTACTGTCGCTTTCTTCGTGCCCAACATTTTCTGAATTTCAGACGTTAGCGTGATTGATTTCGCTTTGCGAGAAAATATACCACCACCTTTTGAAATCAATTTTGGGTTGTAATCTTCCCAACTAGAGCGCGGTAAATTAAATAGTCGATTACGCTCTTCCCAGCTTTTCGCTGAGTCAGGCGTTGGGTCAATGAAGATGTGTAAATGGTTAAATGCGGCCTGCATACGAATATGTTTGGATAACAGCATGCCATTACCAAACACATCACCGGCCATATCACCAATACCAATCGCAGTGAAATCGGTGGTTTGACAATCAATGCCCATTTCACGGAAATGGCGTTTGACGGATTCCCAACCACCTTTTGCGGTGATCCCCATCGCCTTATGATCGTAGCCATTTGAACCACCAGAGGCAAAAGCATCACCTAACCAGAAGTTATATTCAGCCGATACTGAGTTGGCAAGATCTGAGAATGTTGCAGTACCTTTGTCTGCTGCGACAACCAAATACGGATCATCGTCATCGTGGCGAACCACATTTTTGGGCGGTATAACTTCACCTTCAATAATGTTGTCTGATACATCAAGCAATGCACGAATGAAGCGTTTATAGCAGCGCTGGCCTTCTGCAAAAATCTCATCACGTGTCGTAAACATATGTTGTTTCTTACACACAAAGCCACCTTTTGCACCAACTGGTACGATAACGGTGTTTTTCACTTGCTGTGCTTTAACTAGGCCCAAAATTTCTGTACGGAAATCTTCTTGACGGTCAGACCAACGTAGACCACCACGCGCGACCTTACCACCACGTAGATGTACACCCTCGATATCAGGTGCATAAACGAAGATTTCAAAAGCTGGTACTGGTGCTGGAATTTCAGAAATTTCACTTGGTTTCATTTTTAACGACAACCAAGGTTTGATCTGTTTATTTTTATCCAATTGGAAGTAGTTAGTACGAATGGTTGCCGTGATCATTTCCATATAACGACGAATAATACGATCATCATCCAAACTATCAACACGATCTAACTCTTCTGTGATGGTATTGATAAGATCGGTTTGACCTTTTTGAGCGCCTTTATGTTTAGGATCAAAACGTTTTAAGAACAGCTCCACCAGCCCTTTTGCTACATCAGGATAATGGCTAAGCGTATCTTCAATATATTGCTGACTGAATGGGAAACCCACTTGGCGCATATAACGAGCGTAAGCTCTAAGAATAGACACTTCACGACCAGTAAGTGATGCACCCAGCACTAATCGGTTGAAGCCATCACTTTCTAATTCACCAGCCCAAATTGCCGCAAACGCTTGTTGGAAACGATCTCGTGCCTCACGAAGATCGACACTTTTCTCGCTTTTATGCAGCATAGAAAAATCAAGGATCCAATACGTTTGGCCATTGAGTTTTCGCACTTCATAAGGTGACTCACCAATCACTCTTAACCCCAAGTTTTCAAGCATGGGCATCACATCAGATAGATGGATCGGTTGATCTCGGTGATACAGTTTCAAGCGAACCGCTTTGGAATCTACCGCCTCTTCTTGAGGTCGATAAAACAACATGCCCAGTTTGTTCTCTTCATTTAGCGCTTCGAGTCTTTGAATATCATCGACAGCGGAACCGGGCATCATGTCTTCTTTATACGAACGAGGGAATGCACGCATGTAGTCTTTTGATAATGGCAAACCTTTACTTTCGCCAAAATTAGACACTATCGCGTCAGACAAGCGGTCGTCCCAAGTTGATGATGCTTCCATTAAATTTTGCTCTACTGTTTTAACATCGACATCCATGTTGTTGTTATCAACACGAACAATGTAATGTGTTCTCGCAAGTGGGCTTTCAGAAAAATACGTAGTGAATTCGACTTCTTGTTCACAACCAAAATATTGTTGGAAAATTCTTTGAGTTTGACGACGAAGTTCTGTGTTGTAACGCTCTTTGGTAACATACACCATACAGCTGAAGAAACGTCCAAACGGGTCTTTTCGCACAAATAAGCGCAGTAGATCCCGATCTTGCATTTGTACAACACCCATTCCAACTTCAAGCATCTCTTCTTCACGCGCTTGTAGTAGTTCATCACGTGGGTAGTTTTCTAGAATATTTTGCAGCGCTTTGTATGAGTAAGAACCTTCACGATAACGGCTGGATTTTAAAATACGTTCAACTTTTTCACGAATAAGCGGGATCGTTTCTACACTCTGGTTATACACCGCAGAAGTATACAAACCACTAAAGCGGTGTTCACCAATCACTTTTCCCGATTTATCAAACTTCTTAATGCCGATGTAATCGGTATAAGCTGGGCGATGAATACGAGACTGAGTGTTGCCTTTTGTCACAATAAGCAAAAATGGCTTTTTTGCCTCAAGGCGCGCTGAATCCGGGAAATCAGATAATTTAACACTGCGAACTCGCTTAGCATCCGCAAATAATCCCAAGCCTTGGTCGGGTGTAGGTCTTAACTCGGTGTCCCCTTCAATGGAAACCAAATCAAACTCTTTGTAGCCCATAAAGGTAAAGTTATGGTTACCAAGCCAACGCAAAAACTTTATCGTCTCTTCATAACGATCGCTTTCCACTGGGATAAATTCTTTTTGGGTTTCGAGCTGAGCAATGACTTGATCTAGCTTTTCAACCATTGGTCGCCAATCTTGCACCACTAAACTGGTATCACTTAAGATACTCAGTAACTCATTTTTCAACACTGTCATTGTCTCTTTGCTACTCAGGCGATCAACCTCAATATGGAAAAGTGACTGCAATGCCCCTTCACCTTGGTTAATCGATGTAATATCACCATTTTCTGAACGAGCAATTTGAGTGGGACCATTAAGCATTAAATGCGATGAAAGATCTAAACGACTTAATGCCATTTTGACTGAGTCGACAAGGAACGGACTATCTGGAATAACAATTTCAACAATTGTATGAGTTGATTGCCAACCTTGGCGGCTTACCGTTGGGTTGAAGACACGTACCGAACGTTCTTCTGGATTTTTTTCGTTGATATGATGCCAAAGGCTAACCACCGCCCCATAAAGATCCGATTCATTACGTTCTGTGAGATCGTCATTGGAAATATTACTAAACAAATGTTGAGCAAGTTGAGTCACTAAAGGTTGATGAGCAAGGTCGAGTTTGTCTTGAATCAGTTGATACACTTTTTCAAGTAAAACTGGCACTAAAGTTTCACGCGCAGTCATGGCAGACTCCAAGATTATTATTTTTGTAGGGATGATGTAAGCATAGCGCTTACACTGTGCAGTGCATGGCTATATTGTAAAAGTTTTATTGATAAATAGTTAATGATTTTGAAGGTGGTCTGAGGTGAAATGTTTGAGAATGTGATTGAGATTCCTATTTAAATATCTAGGAAATTAGTCAGTCACAGCATTTCTAACTTTACAAACTTATTATTTTGGTCAGTTATCAATCTAAATCGACCTTTTACTCCAATTTGACTAATAAATGGACGAAATTTAGCTGCAGGTAATTGTAGACGTAAACCTTGATCAGTGATCACTTGCACACTACTGGCAACACCAGAATAGTGTGCTAAGTACGCTTGGTAGGAAATGTTTAACGAGAAGTAATATTGATTCATAGCATTCAATGAAAAGTGAGGCGACACATTACTGCCGCCTCATACTAGTTAAGATTCAAGTGCTTTTGTCACTTTCTCAAATAGATCGCGAGCTAAATCATCCATCGATTTCAGCATTTCAAGCTCTGTTTTGATCAGCGCTTGACGCTCTTCATCGTACAATCTGAATTTCAGTAATGGGTCGATAAGGCGCGAAGCAACTTGTGGGTTACTGTTGTTTAATTCACGTAGAATTTCACCTGCAAATCGATAACCCTCTCCAGATTTAGCATGGAAGTTAACGGGGTTCGCATTCAGGAATGAGCCGACTAAGCTACGAATACGATTAGGATTTTTTAGACTGAACGCTTCATGATCCATGGTTTGTTTAATTACATCTAGCACGTTTTGTGCAGGGTTCGTGCCTTGCAGGATAAACCATTTATCCATGACTAAACCGTCGTGTTTCCACTTATCGCTGTAGTCAGCCATTAGCGATTCACGACAAGCAAGTTGCGCACTGTTCGCCGCACTCATGGCCGCCATTGTATCGGTCATGTTATTGGCCGTATTGTATTGCGCTACCACCAAATCATTACCTTTAGTGGTGTAAGCTAGATACGCCAAACAAGTATTGCGCAATGCTCTTTTACCAATCGATTGGTGATCAATGGAATAGTGCGCTTGTTTTAAGCTGTTGTATACCGCAGTAAGCTCATCTTCGAGAGCATTCGACAACTGGACTTTTATTGCTTTAAGTACCGTGGCAATGGCATCAACATCAACACGCTTATACCACCCAGACACTTCGTTATGACTTGGTAAAGATAGCATTTCAGCAATGAACGCTGGTTCAAGTGAATCACTAAGCAAAACACCACGAAATGCATCAATTACCGATTCAGCTAGGTCAACATCTTTACCGGCTTGAACCCCAAGTACATTACTACGGATATATTTCGCCAGTAGCATTTGTCCTGCATCCCAGCGGGCGAATTCATTACGTGCATTCACCATAAGGAATGTGAGTTCATCATCGCTGTATTCGTATTCAAGCTTAACTGGCGCAGAAAATTCACGCAGCAAAGAAGGTACTGGTTTTTCCGTAACGTTCTCGAATACGAAGGTTTGCTTCGCATCCTTCACATTAAGCACATTGGCAATAGGTTTTCCGTTACGCTGTAACGGAATCACATCGCCATCTTTAGCATACAACTCTATATCAAACGGAATATGCAGTGGCGCTTTTTCTTTTTGTTCATGCGTTTCTTCAGTCACTTGCTCAATGGTTAACGAATAAGTTTGCTGTTGTGCATTGTATTCACTGCTGACTGAAACAATCGGTGTTCCTGACTGGCTATACCACAAACGGAACTGCGCAAGATCAACACCTGATGCATCTTCCATCGCGGAAACAAAATCTTCACAAGTTGCCGCCGTGCCATCGTGACGTTTAAAATAGAGCTTCATCCCTTTTTGGAATGCAGCTTCACCTAATAAGGTGTGCATCATTCGAATAACTTCACTGCCCTTCTCGTAAACCGTCAAAGTATAGAAGTTATTCATTTCTATCACTTTATCAGGACGAATTGGGTGTGACATAGGGCTGGCGTCTTCAGCAAATTGTGGCCCACGAATGGTACGCACATTGCTGATTCGGTTCACTGCACGGGAACCAAGATCGGATGAAAACTCTTGATCACGAAAAACGGTCAGCCCTTCTTTTAAACTCAACTGGAACCAATCACGACAAGTGACTCGGTTTCCAGTCCAGTTATGGAAATACTCGTGACCAATCACGGCTTCAATACCTAAGTAATCGGTATCGGTTGCCGTTTTCTCGTTTGCCAGTACAAATTTGGAATTAAAAACATTTAAGCCTTTGTTTTCCATTGCCCCCATATTGAAGAAATCAACCGCAACGATCATGTAAATGTCTAAATCGTATTCAAGGTCAAAGCGCTCTTCATCCCACTTCATTGAATTAATCAAAGAAGTCATCGCATGTCCAGCACGATCTAAATTACCTTTATCTACAAAGATCTCGAGAGCGACATCACGACCTGACTTGGTTTTATATTGATCACGCAATACGTCAAAATCGCCAGCAACAAGGGCAAATAAATAGGCTGGCTTCGGATGTGGGTCCTGCCATTTAACCCAGTGACGCCCTTCCGACAAATCGCCTTGGTCAATACGGTTACCATTACTTAATAAATATGGATATTGTAATTTATCTGCAATTACGGTGGTGGTGTATTTCGCCAATACGTCCGGACGGTCGAGGTAATAGGTAATACGACGAAAACCTTCCGCTTCACATTGGGTACAGAACGCACCACCCGATTTGTATAAACCTTCTAATGCTGTGTTAGCTTCAGGGTTAATTTGAGTGATGATCTCTAATTCAAATTGTTGAGGTAGTGAAGAGATCAACAAACCAGTTTCCAGCAATTGAAAATCGTGCCACTCTACTCCATTGACTTTCAATGACTTTAGTTCAAGGCCTTCACCATCAAGTAGTAGCTGGTTGCTTTCGTTCTTTTGCTGGACTTGAGAGACAGCTGTCACCAATGTACTGCTATCAAAGAGATCGAAGGTAAGTTCAAGTTCTGTGATGCTGTGTGACGGCGCTTGATAATCTTTGCGGTACTTGGCTTGCGGAGTATGAGCCATGTCGGAATCCTTTTTGACGAAATGAAATGTGACTGCCTATATCTAAGGCTTGTTATCATTAATAACAACCCCTCATATCAAAAAACGAGGTATTTTATACAAATACCCCATTAAATTGCTGACAATTTAAACATATAAAACAGAAATGACTACCGATAAGAGCCAAAACAGTGGATCCAATTTAGCTAACGAACACGTGTTAAGACTGCAAACATAGACCCGCCTTCAACCTCTAACGTCAAGGTATCACGGGCTAAAGTGTAGCGTGTATCATGCTCTCCATCTTTATAGAGCAGGACTAGGTGATCACCTTCTGTATAGTAAACACCTTTATGAACTGACTCGTTGCCATTAATGCCACTTACTCGTAACATAAAGACAAAATCAGGTTGTAATACCAAGTCTAACTGGCTGATATTACTAGAGGATAAATCTTCACCTGATATTTGTTCACTTAACCAAACGCCTGCTAAGGCGTTCGGTAAAACCTTAGTAAAAGTCACGCCGTTTAGATTAAGTAAATTATGATTGCTTTCATACTCGTAAACTTGTGGCTGAGATGATGTCACTCCAAGTATCAATGTGTTGCTATTAGCATCAAAATCACCTTGCCATTGATCAACACTAAAATCTTTCTTCTGGATATTAATTGTAAAACGGTAATTCGATTTCAAGGTCAATTTAATGGCTCGAAAATTTTCAGAAGATGAGTCAGGGTTAGCATTGAGTAGATACCAATCACCAAGCAAAAATGGAAGGTCAAACTGGGTTAAATCAGTATGTTTAGTACTTTCACTGCTGTAAACACTGTGCGTAACTAAAACGGTAATACAGGCAACAATTAGAGTAATCCATTTCATAGCACGTCCCTCACTTTTCATTAAGCTTAGGACCAGTTTTACGATGGCGCGACGGTATTTGATCTATATCACGTTATTTATTTGGTCTAAATAAGATCAAAAAAGCGAGCCGTAGGGCTCGCTTTAGATTGGATAGCTCAATTAATTTAGCATATCGACCGTAATTGCAACGGCTTCATCTAAATAAACATCTGGGGCTTCGTAATCTTTTGGTATGTCCTGCAATGTCTTGAATGGTTTATTACCACTCTCGGTTTGTCGCAAGTTGATACGAGTCAAACGTAACTGATCGGCTTTATCGCTTTCTTGCTTACGTACTTGCTCATTAAGAGAGATGGTATTGTCATCTTTCTCTGCTTTGTACTTAGCAATATCCTCGCGAATAAAACCAAACTCTCTGTCTGTTGCGATACGAGCTTGATGTTTAGTCGACAAGCTAACAATCAGGCTTTCATTACCCTGTAACTTATCATATTTCGCTTTATCAATATGATCCCAGGGTAGAGCGTTTGGCTCAACACTTTCCCCCGTGTCACTCGCTTCAATCGCGGTTGGGAACGCTATATCAGGCACAACCCCTTTATTTTGCGTACTACCACCATCAATTCGGTAAAACTTCTGAATCGTGTATTGAACGTAGCCTAACTCTTTATCAAATAAATCATAAATATGATTAAGCGAACGATGCTGTTGAACCGTACCCTTGCCGAAGGAGTTCTCTCCTAAGATAATCGCTCGACCATAGTCTTGCATTGCCGCTGCAAAAATTTCAGATGCAGAAGCACTGTAGCGATTAATCAGAACCGTCATTGGACCTTGATAACTGATTTTGCCATCGGTATCGCTGTTGACGTTAACACGGCCATAACTATCACGAACTTGAACGACAGGACCACTTTCGATAAACAGACCAGAAAGCGCTGTAGCTTCAGTGAGAGCTCCACCACCATTGTTTCGTAAATCGACGATGATGCCATCAACACTTTTTTGTTTAAGCTCCGCAATAAGTTTGTCTGTATCTTTTGATAAACCAACGTAGAAACTCGGTACTTCTAACACACCGATTTTCTTGCCATTTTTTTCAATGATTTCAGACTTAACCGCTCGGTCTTCTAAGCGAATTTTATCACGCACAATAGTTACAACGTGACTTTTGGCATCTTTACCTTCCGGCAAAATTTGCAACTGAACCTTGGTTCCTTTCGGGCCTTTTATCAGTTGTACAACGTCGTCTAATCGCCAACCAATAACGTCAACGATATCTTTACCATCTTGGCCAACACCAATAATCCGGTCACCTTCAGCTAACTGCTTGTTGGTCGATGCAGGACCACCAACTACCAGCGAACGAATAACCGTGTAGTCATCTGTCATCTGCAATACCGCACCAATACCTTCCAATGAGAGGTTCATTTCTGATTGGAACTGCTCAGCATTGCGCGGAGACAAATAGCTAGTGTGCGGATCCACTTCTCTAGCAAAGGCATTCATGTAAAGCTGGAAAACATCTTCACTATGAGTCTGAGACAAACGTTTAATGGCATTGTTGTAACGTTTACCTAGCGTTTCCTTAATCTCTGGCCACTCTTTACCCGTTAACTTAAGGTTTAACGCATCGTATTTAACGCGTTTACGCCACAGTTCATCCAGCTCTGCTTTATCTTTCGGCCACGAAGCCTTTGAGCGATCAAGCTCCATTGATTCATCAGTATCAAAAGTAATTTCTTGATCTAAAAGAGAAAGAGCATATTGAAAGCGTTCAAAACGTTTATGCATTGATAAATTGTACACATCAAATGCAATTTGGTTGTTACCCGCTTTAAGTTGATCATCAAGTTGAGTTGACCATGCTTTGAAAGAATCGATATCAGTTTGAGTAAAGATATTACGATTATAATCAAGCAGTTCTAGATAACGATTGAATATTGCTTGAGAAAAGCTGTCATCAAGATTGAAGTGCTTGTAATGAGAACGGGTGAAACGGGAAGTAACACGTTTACTCGCCGTTTCATGTTGAACTTCAGGAGTGAGAAGAGGAAGATCCTCTTGACTCAACTTGGCTTCTAAAGCCTGAGCTGATGAAACTGCTAGCCATAGGCTAGCAGCAATCAACGTTAATTTTGAACGGCATTTCATGCGTAGGAATTTCTCCTTTAAGCGCGCAAGTGCTCCACTTTTACAACCATTTGTAGGCCGTTAACAAGTTGAACGCGCACATCTTCCTTATTAATTTCAACAATGGTCGCAGCCATGTTTCCTTTACCCATGTTTACGTTCACTTGCTTACCAGTGATCATTTCATCGGCATTTAAAGCGCGTGTCTCTACCGGTTTTTCAACTTTCTGAGCTTTAGCTTGAGGACGACGAGCTTGAGGCTTCTTCGCTTTTGGCTGCTTCGCTTTCGCTTCTTCACGTGCTTTCTGTGCTTGTTCTTTACGACGCGCTTGCACACGAGCTTTGCTCTCTGCCAAGGCAGCTTGTGCATGCTCTACATGTTCTTCTTCTAACTCACCACATGGGTTACCATCAAGGTCAACGCGAGTCGCACCCGCTTTAACACCATGTAGGTAACGCCAAGATGACGTGTACTGTCTTAACGCAGCACGTAGCTGAGTTTTGCTCACTTTTTCATCTTCGCTTAGACGTTCAGCAAGATCTTGAAAAATACCAATTTTTAGAGGTTTGGCTTCACCTTCTAAAGTAAAGCACTTTGGGAAACATTCAGCAATGTACGCAATCACTTCTTTGCTGTTTTTTAACTTTTCAGTGTTTTCCATGAGGATTCCTGGTTTATGCGGCTTTTCCGCGAGGCATTAATATAAATATGTTCGGTATTATAGTGACCTAAATGCGAAAAACCACAGGCAATGACCAATTTATGCCTTGTTAGCGTGTGAATTGAGCAGCTTTTCTATCTCAACCATCAATTCTGTTAGTCCTTTTTCATCAATTTCCGAAAAACGGCCAATACTTGGGCTATCAATATCTAATACCCCTGCTACATTACCATTGATTGAAAATGGAATAACAAGCTCAGAATTACTCGCCGCATCACAAGCGATATGCCCTTCAAATGCGTGGACATCGTAAATACGTTGAACAGTATTGCTAGCGGCTGCCGTACCACACACGCCTCGCCCTAACGGAATGCGAACACAGGCAGGTTGACCTTGAAATGGGCCAAGCACTAGTTCACCATCTTTGATCAAATAAAAGCCAACCCAATTGAGATCCTCTAATTCCATATTAAGTAACGCACTTAAATTCGAAAGGTTCGCAATTAGATCCGTTTCAGATTCCAATAGCGCTAAGGCTTGTTTGGTTAAGCGCTGGTAATGTTCTATGTTCATATTAGCTAAACTTCCAATTGAAAACTAAAGACATCCGTTTTTGAACGACGTACAATTTCGCCACAATATAAATAGGATGCATTCTCATTACAATGATTAATTCAAGTGACACTATTAGCCGTTCTTGGTTGATAAAACAAGTAAAAAAACATCGAGCAACTTTGCTGTTTGCCAACGCCATTGCAATAGCTGCCACTTTAATCAGTGTCCCTATCCCCTTGCTTATGCCATTGATGGTCGATGAAGTACTTCTCAATAAACCCGCATCCGGTTTGGCAATGATGAATGCCGTCTTACCGACAGCATGGCAAACCCCAACAGGCTATATTGGGTTAACCTTATTGCTGGTCGTGTTGATGCGCAGCGTAAGCCAGGCTCTGAATATTCTTCAAAGCCGCCAATTCACTCTTGTTTCTAAGACCATCACCTATCATATGCGCGCTAAAATGATAGATAAATTAGGTCGAATTAGTATTCAACAATACGAGACAAGAGGTAGTGGCGGTATCAATGCTCACTTGATTACAGACATCGAAACTATCGATCAGTTCATTAGTAGTACGCTGAGCAAATTTATCATTAGCCTCTTTACTGTTATTGGTACTGCAGCCGTGCTGCTATGGCTTGAATGGCGACTTGGGTTGTTCATTTTATTAGTGAATCCAATTGTCATTTACTTTTCACGTAAACTGGGCAGTAAAGTAAAGCACCTCAAGAAACGCGAAAACCAATCTTATGAGCGTTTTCAAAATCGGCTGGTAGAAACTTTAGACGGTATTTACCAACTTCGTGCTGCTAATAAAGAACGTGTATTTCTAAATCAATTAAAAATGCAAGCGAACCAAGTGCGAATCGATGCTGATAAGTATGCTTGGCAATCTGAAGCAGCTGGGCGCGTTTCTTTTCTTCTCTTCCTACTCGGTTTTGAGCTTTTCAGAGCCGTAGCAATGTTGATGGTTCTGTTTAGTGATTTAACCATTGGTCAAATTTTTGCTGTATTTGGCTATTTGTGGTTTATGCTAGGTCCGGTTCAAGAGCTGCTAGGCATTCAATTTTCTTGGTACAGTGCCAAAGCCGCCTTTATTCGCATCAACGCTCTACTATCGCTTGATGAAGAGCCAAGACCGATAAGTAAAATCAACCCATTTACGCAGCAAAAGCAGGTTGATGTAGAAATATCACACATAAATTTTGCCTACGATAATGACCAAAATGTGCTAACAGATCTGTCACTGAGTATTCCTCGCGGTAAAAAAGTCGCCTTAGTCGGCGCTAGTGGTGGTGGTAAATCAACACTGATTCAGCTGTTGATTGGTATGTATCAACCCAAATCTGGAGAAATTCGTTTTAATGGCGCCACAACCGAAGAGATCAGTTTTGATATTATTAGAGATAATATAGCCGTTGTATTACAGCAACCTATACTATTTAACGATACTTTGAGGCATAATTTGACTTTGGGTGAGCATTACGATGAAACCCAACTTTGGCAGGCGCTACAAATTGCCCAAATGCAAGATGTTATTGCTAATTTGAGTGACGGACTGGATACTTTAATTGGGCGAAACGGCATTCGGCTATCAGGTGGACAGCGTCAACGTTTAGCGATTGCTCGTATGGTGCTTAGTGATCCTATGTTCGTTATTTTGGATGAAGCCACTTCAGCCTTAGACACAGCCACTGAAGCAGCGCTGCATGATGCTCTAAACGATTTTTTGAGTGGCCGAACCACATTAATTGTTGCGCATCGCCTTTCAGCCGTGAAACAGGCAGACATCATTTACGTGCTTGAAGATGGCCAAGTAAGCCAGACTGGTACGCATCGGGAATTAGTAACACAAGATGGTTTATATCAAACGTTATATGGAAATATACAGTCACACGCCACTCAGTGACAACGTCACTAAGAATGAGGCTCTTGTTTGCCTGTGAAAGTTCTTGAACAGCATCCTAATGCGTCAAATGCTATCAGACTCTGCCAAGGCTGCGAACTGGCGGTTGATATAGTTGAAGTCGCACAAGGTAAAAGTGCTTATTGTCCTCGCTGCGGTACTCAACTGTACCGCGGGGGTAAACCATCTTTATCTGGTGACCTTGCGATAGCGGTAACCTGCTTATTACTGTTCATTCCTTCGCATTTTTTCGATTTTATTAGTATTCGTTTGGTTGGCGTAATGATTCCCGCCACCCTACCCTCAGGGGTATTGGCTTTGATGGATGAAGGCTTTTCTCTGATTGCATTACTGGTTTTGTTTTGCAGTTCGATTGCCCCATTTTTAGTGTGTTCTTCAGTGGTCACAGCGCATATGGCACTGCGCTTTCGCTGGTTTTCTGTACTCAACTATTCGCTTATTATCATTCACAAACTAAAACCTTGGGTGATGATCGATGTTTTTTTGGTCAGCGTAGCGGTTTCTTGCTTTAAACTTCAAGATTACTCAGATATTCATATTGGCGTTGGGCTGTATGGTCTGGTGTTGCTACAATTGGCTACGGTTCTACTTGCTACCCGCGTCAGCGTGAGACGTTATTGGGAAGCATGGAAACCAGAAAATCAATACACATTTGAACATAAAGATGTCCACTGCCATCATTGTCATTTATCGCAACCCGAAAACCACCATTGTGTCCGCTGCGAGCAAAAGCTCTATCACCGCAAGCCTAATTCAATACAGCGTACCTGGGCCTATTTAATCGCTGCAAGCATTGCTATTTTCCCTGCAAACCTTATCCCAATATCAATCTTGATCACCAATGGACAACGATTGGAAGACACCATTTTTTCTGGTGTTGCATCATTAATTAATAGCGACATGGTCGGAATAGCCATCATTATTTTTGTCGCAAGTATTGTCGTACCTATTATCAAAATTTTTGGCCTGACCTATTTGCTTCTTGCAATCAAATTCAAACGGCAAGTGTACCATCGGCAGCGCATGACGATTTTCTTTGCTATTAAATGGATAGGTAAATGGTCTGTTATGGATCTGTTCGTAATTTCAATTATGCTGACATTAGTCGATCGAGGGCAAATTCTCGATTTTACACCGGGTTATGGTGCTGTCGCCTTTGGCATGGTCGTCGTCTTGACCATGTTAGCGGCTGAAAGCATGGACCCTCGACTCATCTGGGATAACTACCCAGATACATCAGAAAAAAATGAGCTTTCAAATGAGTAAATCAGCTTCAACCCAGAATTCTTACACCCCTGATGTGAAAAGAAATAAAGGTATTTCTCCTCTCTGGATTTTACCAATACTAACCATGTTGCTTGCCGGATGGTTGGTTACAAAAGCAATTCATGATGCAGGGGAAAGAATTCAAATTTATTTTTCGGATGCTCAAGGTTTAGTTGCTGGTAGAACAACCATTCGCTACCAGGGCTTAGAAGTCGGTATGGTACGTGATATCAACTTATCTGAAGGGTTAGAAAGCATTTACGTGGATGCAGATATTTATCCAGAAGCAACCCAACTGCTCAATGACCAAACGCGTTTCTGGTTAGTCAAACCAACCGCTAGCCTTTCAGGTATTTCTGGGTTGGATGCGCTAGTATCAGGTAACTATATTGCGATTCAACCGGGCAATGAAGGTACCTCGACGGATCACAATAATATCTTTCGCGCTTTAGATAATGCCCCTTCAGATTTACAACCCGATCAAGGGTTGATTATTTCTTTGAAAGCACGTGATTTAGGGGGGCTTTCTATTGGCTCTCAAATTGTCTATAAGAAAATACCTATAGGCGAAGTCTTTAACTATCAACTCGATAAAGACGCAAAATCAGTCATCATCCAAGCCTCTGTCGATGATGAATATCGACACATCATTACTAATGAAAGCCGTTTTTGGAATGTCAGTGGCATTGGTGCCAGTATTGGTTTTGAGGGAGTTGATGTTCGATTAGAAAGCCTCAGCGCTCTTATTGGCGGGTCCATCGCGGTCGATTCCCCTGATGGTGGAGAGCCCGTCAAACAGAATACCCAGTTTAGACTCTATAGAGATTTAAAAACAGCAGGTCGTGGTATTCCCGTCAAGATAACCCTACCCGATCAACATAATATTGGTTCAACTGGAGCTCCTATCATGTATCGAGGAATTGAAGTTGGCCAAGTGACAGACTTGCAATTAAGCCAAGGACGAAAACAAGTCGTTGCCTCTGCCGCCATTCAACCTGCTTTCAGTGACATGCTAAATTCTGGTAGTCGCTTTGTGTTAGAAGAGGCAAAAGTTTCACTCTCGGGCGTTGAAAATATTGGTAACTTAATCAAAGGTAATTATTTGACTCTGGTTCCAGGAGAAGGCAGCAAGGCAAGGAGCTTCACCGCTATCCGACAATTTGAGTTCAACCAGTCACAAGCTAAATCCATTGCGATTAAACTTATTGCAGACAGCTCATATGGGTTAGATGTTGGCACTCAAATTCTATATCGAGGCATTGCTGTCGGTTCAGTTATTGGTGTCGTGTTAGAGCAAGACCACGTAGCCTTAAACACCTTAATTGACGAGCAGTACTCATCCCTGATTCGCTCTCAAAGTCGCTTTTATATTACAGGGTCGGCAACCGCAGAGCTCACGGAATCAGGACTCAATGTATCAATCCCTCCAGCCAAACAATTATTAACTGGTTCAATTAGTTTTGTCAGTGAAGGGAGCGAGAAAGTTTATCCCGAATATCATTTATACCCGAGTCAGTCTTTGGCGGAACTTGCAAAATACAACCAAAGCGGTTCGCAAATGCTGACTCTTTTAGCTGATGAATTACCACCAATCAGCCAAGGTAGCCCTCTTCTGTACCGTAATTTGCAAGTCGGTAGCGTCTCTGGATTTAAGCTTACGAAAGACGGTGTAAAAATCGAGGTGAAAATTGAGAATCAATACCGTCACCTGATTACGAGCCAAACTGTATTTTGGAATCGTTCTGGTGTTGAAGTCGAGGCATCACTGGCCGGCGTTAGTGTCAAAGCAGCACCACTCAAAACATTGCTACAAGGTGGTATTGCGTTTGATTCCTTGCAAGGTATCGATAATAAAAATAATAGCTTGTGGAAATTATATGACAGCTATGAGCAAGCGAGAAAATATGGACAAGAAGTGACCTTGATTGCTGATAGTTCTCTTGGTATCACTGAGGGGACATCGATTAAATACAATAATATTGTTGTTGGTGAAGTCACATCTGTAACTCCCGACTTTCAGACCGGCATCATAACTCTTAAAGCCCGTATTGATCCTAGTTACGCCAATGATGTTGCAAGAGCTGACACGCATTTCTGGGTTGCTAAAACTAAAATCGGCCTAGATGGTATCGAAAACTTACAAAACTTAATCACCAGTAGTATTGAAGTACGGCCAGGTACTGGCAAGCCGAATTATCAATTCAAGTTAGAAAAACAGCCGAAGCAAGAAACAGGTGTTGAGTTTACACTGCAAAGTGAAAGACGAGGCTCAGTGACTGAAGGAACACCAGTCCTTTACCGAGAAATGGAAGTAGGCGTCGTCACCCATGTAAAATTAGGCGACTTCGCTGACCGAGTTATTTTCACGGTAGAAATTCAAAAACCGTTCGCTTATTTAGTGCGTAATAACAGTGTGTTTTGGAATGTTTCTGGGGTTGATGTCTCTATCGGGTTATCAGGCGCCAACATAAAGGCTGGAACCATAGACAGTATTGTGCGTGGAGGGATTACCTTTGCGACTCCCGAACAAAAGCAGTTACAACCTATCGCAAAACAAGGGCAAGCGTTTTACTTGTACCCTGCGGCAACACCAGAGTGGACTCAGTGGAGAACAGCGATTCCCAAACCTTAATCCGCCTCTTTAAAAAATGCAGCCTCCGAGCTGCATTTTTTACGGTTCTTATCTCATCTCGATTCTTATATAATTCGCAGCCAAACTTCCAGATGAGACAGAACCTTGCACGCCAACATAACATTGCCAGAAGCATTTCTTACGACAATTGAAGCAATATTACCCAATGAACTCACTATGAGTGATTTTATTGCAGCTTGTCAGCGCCCTCTTCGTAAAAGTATTCGAGTCAATACACTCAAGATCTCTACCGAACACTTTTGCCAGCGAGCAGCAGAAAAAGGATGGCAATTGTCTCCAGTGCCTTGGTGTGATACGGGGTTTTGGATTGAAGCTGATGAGTCGCAAGTTCCTCTCGGCAACACAGCTGAACACATGGCGGGGCTTTTTTATATTCAAGAAGCCAGCTCCATGATGCCAGTTTCAGCTCTATTTATGGATGAAAGCGCCCCCTTTAACTCTGTATTAGATATGGCGGCAGCACCCGGCTCAAAAACCACACAAATAGCCGCTCAAATGGGTAATTTAGGTGTTTTAGTCGCCAATGAATTTTCAGCCAGTCGCGTCAAAGTACTGCACGCCAACATAGAGCGTTGTGGCGTGCGCAATAGTGCACTTAGCAATTTTGATGGTCGAGTGTTTGGAGGGTGGTTACCAGAACAATTTGACGCAGTACTTATTGATGCGCCTTGTTCTGGTGAAGGCACGATCCGTAAAGATCCAGACGCAATGAAAAACTGGAGTAAAGCGTCGGTACTTTCCATTGCTGAAACACAAAAAGACTTAATTGAAAGTGCTTTTCATGCTCTCAAACCTGGTGGCGTAATGGTTTACTCTACCTGTACATTAAGTACAGAAGAAAACCAACAAGTTTGTCACCATCTAAAGGCCACCTTCGGCGAAGCGTTAGAATTTGTTTCTCTAGGTGATTTATTTGAGAATGCCAGCGCTTCATTAACTGAAGATGGCTTTTTGCATATCTTCCCGCAAGTTTACGATTGTGAAGGTTTCTTTGTCGCGAAAATCCGTAAATTAAGTTCCGTTCCAAGCCCTGAAGTTAAAAAGCGTTTGGGTAAATTCCCATTTGAAAAAGCCAGTACCAAAGTACAGCAAGATATTGCACTACAGCTTAAGAAATCACTGGATATTGTGCTGCCTAGCGACGCCAGCGTATGGTTGCGCGATAACGATGTATGGTTATTTCCCAACACATTAGAGCCGATGTTGGGTGAACTACGTTTTTCTCGAATGGGGATAAAAATTGCTGAAGCGCATAAGAAAGGTTATCGCTGGCAACACCAAGTCGCGACAGCGCTAGCTACTGGCAATGAAGCCAATTGCGTCATACTTTCGGTTGATGAAGCAAGAGATTGGTACATGGGCAGAGATGTCAGACCAGAACAACCATCGAGCCAAGGTGAAGTCATCGTAAAGCTCGGGAATGATGTAATTGGGTTAGGGAAATGGGTCGGTAACCGCGTTAAAAATGGCTTGCCAAGAGAGCTAGTTAAAGACAAAAACCTATTCTAAACGGATAAACTATAGAATGAAATTCTAAAAAATCATCGCTAACGCGTGCATACCGACTACACTTATCAGGAAAGCACGACACGACTCTTTAGTGATTAGCGTAGGCTCTGTAAGAGCCATTCCCCTGGGCCCAAAGACGGTTGAGTTTTGGGCCTTTTTTTTCTTCCAACAATAATTAGACTAAACGAATACCGTCAGGTTCGATGGTAATTTTGCCCTGCTTATAGAGACCACCAATGCTTTTCTTAAACGTGCCTTTACTAGTACGGAAGGTAGCAAAAATAGCGTCAGGCGTTGACTTATCACTTAACGGTAAGAATCCACCTTTTTTCTCCAGAAGTTCAAGGATTTTCGCGCTCATTTCATCCATTTTTTCGACACCAACTTTTTGCAAAGCAAGATCAATTTTTCCATCTTCGCGAACGTTCTTAATGTACCCCTTCAACGATTTGCCGATAAATAGCTTGCCAAACACATCCGATGGGAAAATCATCCCCCAATGTTGACCATTGATGATCGCTTTATAGCCTAAATCTGAACGCTCAGCGATAAGCAGATCCACTTGTTGATTCTTCGTGTAATTAGCCGGAGTCTTATCCAATACTTTATTGAACTTTGTTGTCCCTACAATACGACCAGAAGCCTTATCGGTATAAACATAAACCAGAATGGTCTGCCCTTCAGTAAAGCGCGCTCGTTGTTCACTGTAAGGAACCAATAGGTCTTTATCCTTGACTCCCCAATCAACAAAAACACCAGTACTGTTAACACCTTCGACTTTCATTAAACCCCATTCGCCCACTTTAGCAATGGGAGTCTCGGTTGTCGCAGCTAGCTGATTATCTGAATCAAAATACAAAAACACATCAATTTGTTGCCCTAACTCAACACCTTCGGGTACAAATCGATTCGGTAGTAACGTCGTACCAAAATCACTTGCATCTAAAAACACGCCGAAATCGGCAATTTTCACGACTTCTAAACTGTTTATTTGACCAACATTAATCATTTACTTTGTCTCACCTCAATTTTACAGAGATTATACGTGATCTCTGTTATCCTTTCCCCCATTGAAGGAGAAAAATAAGTAATTTTTTCAGGAGCTTTCTTTGGTTAATGTAGATAAACAAGACGCGATTACGCTTAAAATTTCACATGCCACGTCCCAGAGCAAAGAGGTTGATCTGGACATTTATCTATTCATTCCTGGTGATTTAGGTTTAACTCCCGAAATTCTGCCTGAGTCAGAATTCTACTATAGCTCTATCCATCAAAAACGTGCCTATTACAGTGATAAAACTTTACTGCCTTTGGTGCATAGCCGCCTTGCTCAGCGCGGTCGACTCTCCTCGACTCAATATCGCGTCAGTTTAAGCCTATTCGCTTATCAATATGTGATTGCATTGGACAAAGCAGTGGTTCATTTGACCACAACGAGTGACAGCGTCACAGAAGATGAGGTGGATAGCGTCATTGAGCTCTCTTTGGACATCCTTAAAAAGTTACGTCGAAGCATTCCTTACGAAGAAAACTTAAAGCGCTATTACGCCAACATCGATAACTACCTATCTTGGTACACAGAACAAAAGTTTCTCTCGCTGGTAGCACATATGAATCGTGATGGCGATTATAAAACCATCAAAGAGCGTTTAATTACTTTAGTCGAGAAAGAACAAGCACACCGTAAGCTAAATAACTACAATTCAGCAAAAGCTGGCGATGACATCACTCGGTTAAGCAATAAAATGCGTCTGCTTAGACGATTGATTGAGCACCCAATCGTACTCAATGAGAAAGTAACGTCTTTAGGTAGCAATATGAAACGGGCAGTAAAAGGCATCGCAACAGGATTAGTCATGCTTTTTGTTACCATTATTGCGATTACCGCTCGCGATTATTGGGGAGAAATTACGGCTTCCTTCATCATCGCCATGTCATTTGTTTATGCGCTTCGCGAAATATTTAAAGACGACTTACGAGACATACTATGGCGTTGGATTCGTCGGGGTAAACCTAAGTGGAAACGCCGTTACATAGACCCAACCACAGGAAAAACGGTAGGACATAAGCTAGAGTGGCTAGACTATACGAACCTCAATAAGTTACCCGATAGAATCAAAGCGATACGCAAAAAGAGAGTAGTCCAACGTGAGGAGCAGGTACTGCATTATCGATCCGAAACGCAAATGTCGACTTCTCGTTTTATGAGCGGCTATGAAGAAACACGTGAAACGCTACAGGTTGATCTTCGCCCCATCACTCGTTTAATAGACAAAGGCTCAAACAGAATCTACCAATTAAACGGTGGACAAGTCAGCCGCGAGTCCGTTGAAAAACGGCACTTACTAAACTTGATCATTAAAGAAGATAACCACCAAGGTAAAGCGCGCTACTATCGTTGGAAAATAGTGCTTAATCGCAGCAAAATTGTCGATGTTGAACAAATTGAATTGGATGGGTAACGTCCAATTCAATCTAATGGTTTTACTTCCCTATTCGCTTTAGAGATAGCGTCAAAAGAAACTCAGCCATAACTTCATCGCCATGTAAAGTAGGACATGTTGCAGTAATTTTCACTATCTGATTAACACGCTCTCCAGTGGCTATTGTTTCATCCAGCATGCTGTCAATGAGCTGACCGTCATGACAATGAAAATGCACATCGGCCTCAGGACGTTTTAAGAATTCAGCCTGTAAGGCTTTAAAAGCCAAAGAAACTTTGCTGCCCCGTTGTTCAGCTTTATGCATGGCCATAAAACCACCTGCTACATCAGCACCAACCGCAAGTACACCAAAATACATACTATTTAAGTGGTTTTTATTGCGCCGCTTTAAAGGAATTCTGATCTCAACCGACTGATCATTCAACTGCAAAATTTTGGGACGGCATGACCAAATAAGTGGTACTTTGAAAAAGCCAAATAGGCTTAAGTAGAGGTTTGCTTTGGTAAGTGGGGAGAGCATATAAACTGACCTTTTTATATAGTTGTCGGACCAGTTCAAATTACAGCGCGATAAATGTCAATAAATTGTTACTAAAAGTAAGAGCTGAGCGTAACTATTATACGCTCAGCTGAATTCATTATATTTTTACCACAACATCTGCTTGTGTATTTTCCACTAAATGCTCTTGAAGTTTTGGATAGTCGGCTAGAGATTGCGTAACCACTAGAATCGGCTTTTTGGCGAGGCAAGCAGCTTTGACAGCTAAGTCCAATAGTGCAACAACGGCTTCACTTTCAGGATTAAATAGATGCGCAAGTGCAGCATTGTTCTTATCGATGCCCAAAGTGTATTGCGTTAGATTATCAATATTAATTGTGATGCCATCGAAATAGTGCATTAAACGCTCTGCTAACAACGCCGCCGAAGGCACATCACAAGAGTAATGTACTTTCAAACCTTGCAAACCACGCGGTAATCCTTGCTCTGCAAGACGGTCGATGATCGTAGCCGCATCGCTCAATGTTCTAACAAACGGCACGACAATTTCTACATTCACACCCGCATTGCGTAAAGCTTTAATCACCGAACACTCATAGGAAAATGCTTTTGCATACTGCTGAGAAGCAAAGCGAGAAACACCTCTCACTCCCATAGCTGGGTTGATTTCCTCGGGTTCAACCGAGCCACCAAGCAATGCTTTGTATGCATAGCTATCAGCATCACTTAAACAAACTCGAATCGTTTGATGTGACTCTTGCACCGCTGACAATACTTTATCCACAATCGTTGCGGTAAAGTGTTCCGAAACCTCTTTATCATTGAGAATCGACTGCGCCGATTCTTGTTCTAGCTCTGATAAATTCGCAAAATGCTGCTCAATCGATGGGTGATAAAATAGCGAATCCAATATGATATCTGACAGTGAGACATAAAGATGTTGAGCGTTTCCACTCGTTTCTATGGCCGCTGGAAGAGCATCACCAAGAACTAACTGTGCATGCATCGTGTTATTTTGTGTCAAACTCATTACTGCTCCCTAACACTTTTTATTATCTTAATCTGGAAAATACCTATAGCGAAGATCGAATACAAGAATAAAATTAGATATTTATGAAAATAAATTGAATAACTTTTCACTTTACACATTATCGATAATAAGTTTTCCGTTTTACAGTTTATTCCTCTTGCCAATTCCGCTATCTTTAGCGCTTCGCAATAAGAGTACAGGCTTTAGTATGCCATTAAAAACAGATGAATTAAGAACTCAAGCAATGGGTCCGATGCCAACACCAGCAGAACTTGGAAATGCGCATCCGATCACAAATGATGTTGCTGAGCGTATTGCCAACTCACGTCGTCAAATTGAAAATATCCTCACGGGTCAAGATGATCGTCTACTTGTTATCGTTGGACCATGCTCAGTTCATGATACTGAAGCCGCTTTAGATTACGCACGCCGTTTAAGTTCAATTCAAGCTCAATACGATAAAGAGCTTTTCATTGTTATGCGTACCTATTTTGAAAAACCAAGAACTGTAATTGGTTGGAAAGGTTTAATTACCGATCCAAATTTAGATGGCTCATACGCACTAGAAACCGGCCTTAATAAAGCACGTCAGCTATTACTTGATATCAATAAGCTAGGCTTAGCAACAGCCACTGAATTTCTCGATATGATTACCGGTCAATATATTGCTGACCTCATCACTTGGGGAGCAATCGGTGCTCGTACAACTGAATCTCAAATTCACCGTGAAATGGCCTCTGCGCTTTCGTGTCCGGTTGGTTTTAAAAATGGTACCAATGGTAATATCAAAATTGCTATTGATGCTATTCGCGCTGCACAAGCTTCGCACTATTTTTACTCACCAGATAAAAATGGCCGTATGACAGTATACCGCACCACCGGTAATCCCTATGGTCACGTCATTTTACGCGGTGGCGATACCGGGCCTAATTTTGATGCAGATTCCGTAGCGCAAGCTTGTCAGCAATTGGCCGAATTTGATTTACCACAACGACTTGTTGTCGACTTTAGTCACGCCAATTGCCAGAAGCAGCACAGCAAACAAATCGAGGTTGCTGCTGATATTTGTACGCAAATTAGAGCAGGAAAAGATTTTGTCGCAGGCATTATGGCAGAGAGCTTTATTATTGAAGGCAATCAACCAATGCACGACTTAGATAACCTAACTTACGGCCAATCCATCACTGACCCTTGCTTAGGCTGGGATGAAACAGTGACCATGCTTGATATGCTTGCTAAAGCAATCGCAGACCGCCGCAACTTAAAATAAATATAAGGAACTACCATGCCTTCTTTTGATATCGTTTCAGAAGTCGATAATGTTGAAATTCGTAACGCTGTCGACAATGCAAACCGTGAACTGGCTACTCGCTTTGACTTTAGAAATGTTGAAGCCAGTTTTGAACTCAAAGATGAAACCGTAAAACTCTCTGCTGAGCATGATTTCCAACTGAACCAGATGATGGATATCTTACGCGGAAACCTTGCAAAACGAGGAGTCGACGCAAACTCCATAGATGCCAAAGAAGCTGTTGGTACAGGCAGACGTTGGCACAAAGATGTCCAGTTTAAGCAAGGAGTGGATACCTTAACAGCGAAGAAAGTAGTGAAAGCGATTAAAGATGCAAAGCTAAAAGTTCAAGCATCAATCCAAGGTGATAAAGTACGAGTCACAGGTAAGAAGAGAGACGACTTACAGTCGGTAATCGCACTTATGCGTGAATCGGATATGGGACAACCCTTCCAATACGAGAATTTCCGAGACTAACTAAAAATGCCACCGCATATCGGTGGCTTATTTTTATTCAAGCAATTTGCATACTCGATTGAAGCTTTAAACCTAACGAACGGCTAATAGCTATAAGGTTAAATCTGCCCCTATTAACAGTGTGTAATCTGTTGCCTGCTTAGGCATCAACACACAAATTCGTCGTTTTTCTGCTCTCGCTTGGTTTAATTTTTCTGCAAGCTGCGCTGCATCTTGGAAACTTTCCCTTTCCGCATCCCGACGGACGAGGTCAATAAACTCAAATGGGCAGTTTTCTTCAAAAAATACGATCTCTGCACGCTGCATATAACGGAGCGCTTTAATCGGTAATAGCTCTACATCATCACCAAAATTGATCCATGTACATTGCCCTTCATTATCAATAGGTTGCTTCAAAGCTTGTTGGTATAGCGCCTCCAAATCCTCTCTATTTTTTGCATTTTCAACTTTAGGCTCAGCGAGAAACTCTTCCCAAAACTTACGTCGTTCCGACACAGAAGCTAGCGACTGTTTGATCGAATTTCGCTTAGATGAGCCAAAATCTGCCAATAATGATAAGTTTTGTGGTAACACTGCCTCTAGTGTTTCTCGGATATTGCGAACTAAAACTGGAGATGCTCCCCCACTTGAGATCGCAATTTGAATTCGCCCACGCTCGATCATCGAAGGGGTAATGAAATCACAATACGGTTGATCGTCAACTACATTGACTAAAATTCGAGAATTTTTCGCATCTTTATGCACTTGATGATTCAACGAAGGGTTATCCGTCGTTGCCCATACTTGCAAATAATCGTTAGTGAGTAACTCGGATGAGTAGAAATTTTGCACCCATTGACAACGCTTTTGCTCAACGAGTTCTAACAAGTATGGCTCTATTTTAGGCGATACAATCGTGACAAGAGCGCCAGCTCGGATTAAAGCATCGACTTTTCGACACGCAACTTCACCACCACCAACAACCAACACCGGTTTATCGTTCAAATTTAGAAACAGGGGAAAATACTGCATTTCATTCCATGAATAAAGTAAATAACTATTCGCTAGATGCTACCAAAAATAGGGCAACGACGACACCAAAGATCCACTGCAAAATAATTATTGACTAAATTTACAACAAGTTCTAGTGAAAAACTCCACAGCCATCTAATGATACAAATGTTAATTTCATATTAAAAGATAAAGATACTGCTTCCATCTGTTGCCCTACTCTTGGTCACTGTTGCACTATTTACATTCACTTAACATTTAGTCATTCTAACCGCAGCTTAGGTTTGTGACTCTAATCAAAAATCTTTTCAAATTATGCATTTGAGAAAATACAAATCCTTATCTACGCTTATAAACGGTTGATTTATAAATGTGCTTTTATGTGCAAACACAGCCAAATGAAATAAGAAACACAATATTTTTACTACGTTGTATCAGGTGTCACCTGGTTTAACATGGATCATACAGGAAGGATACAAATGGCGAATAAACTAACACTTCTTGCTTCAGTTGTAGCGGCTTCTACTGCCATGATGGCGACAACAGCTTCTGCTGCAGACAGCACCCTAGATAAAGTTCTTTCACAAGGCGTTTTGACTTGTGGCGTAAGTACTGGTCTACCGGGCTTCTCAAACCCAAACTCTAAAGGTGAATGGGAAGGAATTGATGTTGAATATTGTCAAGCACTTGCAGCTGCAGTTCTTGGTGACAAGTCAAAAGTAAAATATGTGCCACTAACCGCTAAAGAACGCTTTACAGCACTTCAGTCCGGTGAAATCGATGTTCTTTCACGTAACACAACATGGACTTTACAACGTGATAGCGCCCTAGGTCTTAACTTCGTTGGCGTAAACTACTACGACGGTCAAGGCTTTATGGTTAAAAAAGATCTTGGTATCAAGAGTGCCAAAGAACTTGATGGTGCGTCTGTTTGCGTTCAGTCAGGTACCACAACAGAGCTTAACTTAGCCGATTACTTCCGTAATACCGGTATGAGCTACAAGCCCGTTGTATTTGATACTGCCGCTCAAACTTCGAAAGGTTTCGACGCGGGTCGTTGTGATGTGTTAACGACTGACCAATCAGGCCTATATGCTCTTCGCCTAAATTTACAAGACCCTAATGTAGCGGTTGTACTTCCGGAAATTATTTCTAAAGAGCCTCTTGGTCCAGTAGTACGTCAAGACGATGACAAATGGTTCAACGTTGCAAAATGGACGTTGAATGCAATGATTAACGCTGAAGAATACGGCATCACGTCTAAAAATGCTGATGAAATGCTCAAGTCAAATGATCCAAACATCAAACGTATCCTTGGCCTTGATGGACCTAAAGGTAAAGGTTTAGGTATTCGTGATGACTGGGGTTACCAAATCGTGAAACAAGTTGGTAACTACGGTGAAAGTTTTGAGCGCACCGTTGGTACTGGCTCACCACTGCAAATCTCACGTGGTGTAAATGCTTTGTGGAACGCTGGCGGCTTTATGTACGCTCCACCACTCCGTTAATAGTGAAACAAACCCAAATGGGCGGTTTCGGCCGCCTTTTTTAGAAAATGGATTTGAGGTTATAGTTGTATGAAACCTACTAATACTATTGCGGCTAAGTCTGAGGCTCCCTCGGCGAAAAGCGCAAACCTGTTCTATAATCCCACCTTTCGATCAGTCGTATTTCAAGTCATTGCAGTATCGGCATTGGTCTTTTTCTTTTATACCATTGTGTCAAACGCACTTTCCAACTTAGACGCTCGCGGTATCGCGACCGGCTTTGATTTTTTAGATCAAGAGGCTGGCTTTGGGATTGGCCTAACTCTTGTTGAATATGATGAAACATTCTCCTATGGACGCACCTTTGTTGTTGGTCTTTTAAATACGGCTTTGGTTTCCTTGCTTGGTGTTATTCTAGCAACCATCCTTGGTTTCTTTATTGGGATTGCTCGTTTGTCATCGAACTGGCTGGTGAGTCGATTAGCTGCTGTATACATTGAAACATTCCGTAATATTCCTTTGCTGTTACAAATTTTCTTTTGGTATTTTGCCGTTTTACAAGCACTGCCTTCACCAAGACAAAGCATGCAGTTAGGAGATTCAATTTTCCTTAACGTTCGAGGCCTATTCTTTCCCTCACCAGTTTTTGAAGCAGGCAGTTCAGCGATATTTTTTACCTTCATCGCCGGGTTGATAACTTCAATCATTATTGGTATATGGGCTAAAAACAGACAAAGTTTAACCGGCCAACAAACACCAATGGGCAGGATAATTTTCGCTCTGTGTGTCATTTTACCAGTCGTTGTTTATTTTATTATGGGTCGACCTATCTCTGCGGAATATCCCGCACTAAAAGGGTTCAACTTCCAGGGTGGTATAAGTATTATCCCCGAATTGGCCGCTTTACTTGTCGCACTTAGTATTTATACAGCCGCCTTCATCGCTGAGATCGTTCGTTCTGGTATCAATGCCGTCAATCACGGTCAATCAGAAGCAGCCATGTCTCTTGGCTTACCAAGATCAAAAACATTGAAACTGGTTGTGATTCCACAGGCACTACGCATCATCATCCCACCGTTAACCAGCCAGTACTTAAACTTAACGAAAAACTCATCGTTAGCTATGGCAATAGGTTATCCAGATTTAGTATCTGTTTTTGCAGGAACAACACTCAACCAGACTGGGCAAGCCATTGAAATTATCGCGATGACGATGGGGGTTTACCTGACACTAAGCTTGGTTACCTCAGCGTTAATGAACATTTATAACCGTAAAGTTGCTTTGGTGGAGAGATAAGATGAAAGTACATCAATTTCAGCCTAGCCTTCCGCCTCCTGCTAATACTGTTGGTCTGGTCGGTTGGTTACGAAAAAACCTTTTTAACAACGCCGTAAACTCGGTTCTTACATTAGTCCTCGGTTATATAGCTCTATCCTTGATTTGGTATGTCTTTAATTGGGCAATATTCAATGCCGATTGGATAGGCAGTACACGTAATGATTGCACTCGTGACGGTGCTTGTTGGGTGTTTATCAGTGTTAGATGGGATCAGTTCATGTACGGCTTTTACCCTGAAGCTGAACTTTGGCGCCCTCGCCTTTTCTATTTCACACTAGCGATTTTCACTGTACTACTTGCGTATGAAAAAACGCCTAAAAAAACATGGATATGGTTATTCTTTGTCAATATCTATCCATTTATGGTTGCAGCTTTGCTGTACGGTGGTTTTTTTGGATTAGAAGTTGTTGATACGCATAAGTGGGGTGGCCTACTCGTAACATTGATCATCGCTTTAGTCGGTATTGTGGTGTCATTACCAATCGGTGTTGCCTTGGCTTTAGGTCGTCGTTCAGACATGCCAATTATACGTAGCTTATGTACTGTATATATTGAAGTTTGGCGTGGCGTTCCTCTGATTACTGTACTGTTTATGGCGTCGGTTATGCTACCGCTTTTCCTTTCCGAAGGCTCAGAAACCGACAAGCTGATCCGCGCACTGATTGGGGTCGTCATGTTCAGTGCGGCTTATATGGCTGAAGTGATTCGTGGTGGCCTACAAGCGATACCAAAAGGTCAATATGAAGCAGCCGATGCGCTTGGCTTGAGCTACTGGAAAAAAATCAGTTTAATTATTTTGCCTCAGGCGCTAAAAATCACCATTCCATCAATTGTGAATACTTTCATTGGTTTATTTAAAGATACCAGTTTGGTACTCATTATCGGTATGTTCGACGTTTTAGGTATTGGACAAGCAGCAAATACTGACCCTGAATGGTTAGGCTTTGCGACCGAAAGTTATATATTTGTCGCGTTAGTGTTCTGGGTGTTTTGTTTTGGTATGTCGAGATACTCGATATGGCTCGAAAACAAACTCCACACTGGTCACAAACGATAATTAAGAATTCAAGGACGTATTATGACGCAACAACACAAACTAGCTCCCTCTGAAGAAGTCATGATTCAGATTAATGATATGAATAAATGGTACGGAGAGTTTCACGTACTGAAAAACATCAATCTAACGGTGAAAAAAGGCGAAAAAATCGTTATTTGTGGCCCTTCCGGCTCAGGTAAATCGACCATGATTCGCTGTATTAATCGACTTGAAGAGCATCAAAAAGGTCAAATTATCGTTGCAGGCAATGAGTTAACTGAAGATTTAAAAAATATCGAAGCCGTTCGCCGCGAAGTCGGCATGTGTTTTCAACACTTTAATTTATTCCCTCACCTAACTGTATTGGAAAACTGCACCCTAGCTCCTATTTGGGTCAAAAAAATGCCTAAGGGCGAAGCCGAAGCTATCGCAATGAAGTATTTAGAAAGGGTGAAGATCCCAGATCAAGCGGACAAATATCCAGGTCAACTGTCTGGTGGTCAGCAACAACGTGTTGCCATTGCTCGCTCATTATGTATGAACCCACAAGTCATGTTATTTGATGAACCAACATCGGCGCTTGACCCAGAGATGGTTAGGGAAGTACTGGATGTAATGGTCGAGTTGGCTGAAGAAGGCATGACTATGCTTTGTGTGACGCATGAAATGGGCTTTGCTAAAGAAGTCGCCGATAGAGTTATCTTTATGGATGCGGGTGAAATCATTGAAGAAAACAACCCAGTTGAGTTCTTTGAAAACCCACAATCAGACAGAACACGAAACTTCCTTTCTCAAATTCTGCATCATTAATTAACAAGCTTTGATTGCCAATTACTAACCAATTGATAAAAGAGGTGTTTTTCACCTCTTTTTCTTTTATGTTAACCGACACATCATGTTACACATTCATTAACATGTCCGTGACTATTTTTACTATTATGGAACGAAAGAAATGGTACATCGGGCTTGATTTATGGAACTTTCAGCCCCATAAATGTACTTAAAGACATAAACCCTTACGAGGAAGATTATGAACAGCCCTATGTTTACTCGCTCAGCAAGTTTAGAGAGCACATTACAAACGAATAAAGTATTGAAGAATACATACTTCTTACTTTCAATGACGCTAATGACCAGTGCTATTGCAGCAATGGCTACCATGGCTATGCAAATATCATCAATGATGGCGTTAGTTATGCAACTAGCCGCCATCGGAATCCTTTTCTTTGTGATGCCTAAAGCAGTTAACTCTTCTTCAGGTATCGTTTGGACGTTTGTATTTACTACATTAATGGGTGGTGCCTTGGGGCCAATGCTGAACCATTATGTGGCGATTCCAAATGGTCCAAGTATTATTGCTCAAGCTTTAGGTTTGACTGGCCTAGTTTTTATGGGTCTATCCGCTTATACCATAACGACTAAAAAAGACTTTTCATTCATGAGAAGTTTCTTAATGGCTGGTCTTATCATCGTTATTGTTGCGGCACTTATTAATATCTTTGTTGGCTCAACAGTAGCTCAACTTGCTATTAGTAGCATTTCAGCGCTCGTATTTTCTGGCTTTATTTTGTTTGATACAAGCCGTATCGTGCGAGGTGAAGAAACTAACTACATCAATGCAACTATCTCAAT
Source organism: Vibrio aestuarianus (assembly GCF_012395185.1). Lineage (GTDB taxonomy): Bacteria > Pseudomonadota > Gammaproteobacteria > Enterobacterales > Vibrionaceae > Vibrio > Vibrio aestuarianus. The sequence continues at coordinate 9,414 of NZ_JAAZTU010000034.1, read as the reverse complement.
GTATTTGAATATTTTGAACCTGTTTATCAGCTTACTGAGCATTCTAGGTATCATGAACGACGACTAATCTAGCCGTTTAGAAAAAGCCCGGAAGCGAACGCTTTCGGGCTTTTTACTTTCTAAATAGTTGAGATCAGCCATACCGTGATATACCCTAGCGGCAAATCGTTATTTGAGGAACTCACATGTTCGAATACAACGGTAAAATCATCGAAACTGACGCTCAAGGTTACCTGCTTGACCACACTCAGTGGGAAGAAGGCATGATCCAAATTTTAGCTAATCATGAAGAGATCGAATTGACGGATGCGCATTTAGAAGTCATTCACTTTGTTCGCCAATTTTATGAAGAATTTAATACGTCCCCTGCTGTACGCATGCTTGTAAAAGCCATGGAAAAAGCACACGGACCAGAAAAAGGTAATAGTAAGTATTTGTTTAAGCTATTTAAACAAGGCCCCGCTAAACAAGCAACCAAACTAGCAGGCCTGCCTAAACCCGCGAAGTGCTTATAAGATATATACGATAAGGCTCACTAAATAGCCTTATCGTATTTCAAAACCTTTAAAACTTTCAGAAGCAAAACCACTTTCACGCATCACAAACTCAACCTGCGCTGTCTTTGGTCCTTGTTTAATCCATTGGTAAAGCTGTTCTATGTTGTCGCTATCTCCAACGGCTATCACTTCTACATCACCATTATTTAAATTTTTAGCGTACCCTGTTAAACCTAGTTTCAAGGCATAATGTGCTGTATGGTAACGAAAACCAACCCCTTGCACTATTCCTGAGACTACAAATTTATCGCATTGCGTCGCCATGAATACCTCGCTATCTCATCTAAACCATATACATTGGTAATTTGAACCTAAACCCAACAAACCTATCATTTATTTAATATTATGGAATAGATAAATGCTCTTTGAATTGATAGATATCCCATTGATTAAAAATCGTAATGAATGATGACTTTTTAAGATCAAGTAATTAGCAATCCAACATATAGCGTATCTCCGTTTCTTTATTTGCTTTCCATAACCTTTTCTATGAAAATACGCCCCCATTTTGAATATTTCATCGAGTAACCTATGACACCTGCAATTTATCTAGTAAAAGGCCGAGAAAAGTCTTTACGCCGTAAACATCCTTGGATTTTCTCGAGAGGAATCAATAAGGTTGAAGGTGAACCTGGCCTCGGTGAAACGGTAGATGTACTTACCCATGACGGCCAGTGGTTAGCTAAAGCAGCCTATTCCCCCACCTCTCAAATTAGAGCGCGCGTGTGGAGCTTTGACAAAAGAGAAATTGATACGGATTTCTTTGTTCAACGAATCAAAGACGCTTTACTAGTACGTGAAGATATTATCGCGCGAGATGGCTTGACAGGTTTTAGACTTATTGCTGCTGAATCAGATGGCTTACCTGGGATAACCATCGATAAATATCAAGACTACCTAGTTTGCCAACTACTTAGTGCTGGTGCCGAGTTCCACAAATCCTCGCTCGTTGATGCCCTTATCCAAGTTTTCCCTGAATGCAGTATCTACGAGCGCTCAGATGTCGCGGTGCGTAAAAAAGAAGGTCTTGAAGAAACAACCGGTGTGCTTCACGGTCAAGAACCGCCAAAATCAATCATCATTGAAGAAAATGGGGTAAAAATAAGCGTCGATATTATTGGTGGACACAAAACTGGTTTCTACCTTGATCAACGAGATAGCCGCCAAAAATCTTTAAAATATGTTAAAAATAAAGAGGTTCTTAACTGCTTTTCCTACACGGGAGGTTTTGGCCTATACGCCCTAAAAGGTGGTGCACAGCGTGTTATCAATGCCGACGTATCTCAGCCAGCACTAGATACCGCTAAATATAATGCTGAAATTAACAATTTTGATATTTCTAAAAAACGAGCCGTTTTCCTGAATGCCGATGTTTTTAAATTGCTACGTGAGTACCGTGATCAAGGTACACAATTTGATGTGGTCATCATGGACCCACCAAAATTTGTATCGAGCAAAAATAACTTAACGTCAGGGGCAAATGGTTATAAAGATATTAACATGCTCGCCATGCAAATTTTAAAGCCAGGCGGAACACTGCTTACCTACTCATGCTCTGGCTTAATGGGAACCGACCTATTTCAAAAAATAATTGCTGATGCCGCCTTGGATGCAGGCCGCAGCGTTAAGTTTGTAGAGAGATTCGAGCAAGCTGCCGACCACCTTACAGATTCAGCCTATCCTGAAGGTTTTTATTTGAAAGGGTTTGCTTGTAAGGTTTTATAATACCAAGCACAGCAAACAACTATTCACTCTAGCAGTAACCAAAGATATCCAGACAACATAAAAAACCGGAGCCCTTTCAAGCTCCGGTTTTCTTATTTTAATCCTTTAAATGATTTAAGTTATCCATCAAATTAGAAGTAATGTCGACGGCGGATGCTCCATCGAAATCAATAGTGAGTTTTTCACCACCTTTACTGACGCTCAAGGTCGCAGCCGAGTTATCTTGGGTAATAATCACGTCGACACCATTTACATGGCCTTCATTATCTCCAGAACTCAAATCGTTAAGCAAAGCCGTAATATCGTCTTTTTCCATATCAGAGAACAAATCAGACAGATCTAACTGATCACCTTCCGCGGCATTGAAATCTATCACTCTGTCAGTCGCCGTATCCATATCAACCCATTTGAAGATATCAGCACCTTCATCACCAGTTAGGATGTCGTTACCATAGCCTCCAATTAAGATATCATCACCGGCTCCACCAAATAGAATATCATCACCTAAACTACCATCCAATACGTCGTTTCCTTCATGACCAAGGATAATGTCATGATTATCTGTTCCTCGAAATTGGTCATCCCCAGTAGATGCATTAAATGATGAAGTTGTTGATGGATTGATTTCTCCATTATGGTTAACGTTAAGCGTAACGAGTTGTTCTGATTCAATACCCGCTGCATTTTTCACAGTAATTAATACTTCAAATGCAACTGACTTACCAGATTCAATGGTTGGTGCACCTTGATTTGGTTGGAAGAAGTAAGAACCATCTTGTCCAATTCGGAAATCACCATATTGAGTCTCAACAACAAGCTCTTTACCTATATTATCAACAAGAAAATCTAACCCAGACGGTTGATTTTCTATGTTACCATTACTGTCTATTGTCTGAAGTATCTGAGCCTTAGTCGCATCAATCACAACTTCATTTGCATCCATACCAGATATTGCAAGTAATAGTGAACCTATGTGGCCGATAGTTGGGCGCAGTTGTGGTAGTGTCGCTTTTATTTCAGAGTCTGGGATGAATACCACTTCCCCATTTGCACCTGCCAACTCGTTTAGACCCGATTTAGGGATACTATCTTCACTTCCGACACCAACCGCTGTTACTAGCTTGCCTTCAATAAACTCATTCCATAGTTGGTTAACCTGAGAACTCCAACCACTGTTATTTTCTCCATCACTAATGACGTAAATTACGTCATTAGTTTGACCAATTATATTTGAAGGGAATTGACTATCTTTATATCCATTCATGATGGCATATACAGCTTCTTCATAATCAGTACCACCTTCAGGGTCAAACAAGCCTGAGTAGCTATTACCGTTTGCCTTATCCATTCCTTTTATGACATCCCGTAGCAAAGCAAGTGCATTGTCCACCGTATACCAACCTAATGAAACAGCGTGACTATCAGATTTTTCAGTATATTGGTTATCAAAGTCCACTAACTGGACTAGTGCTTTATCTGAGCCTTGTTGAGATTGAACATTTTCCAATAGCGAAATAGATGCTTCAAGTACCAACTCCATTCGAGTTTTGTGTCTATCCGGGTCATCTTGATCTAAGTCACTGACTAGTGGTTTTGTATTCATACTTCCTGATGAATCAAGAGCTAGTGTAATAAGAGTTGTAGGAACCGCTCCTCCCTGATCGGCATTGACATCACTGCTTGATGCTACATTAACTGTTGTGCTTGCACCTAAATCAGAATCGGCAAGAGCAGTCTCTTTCGCCACTACAGTAACATCAACATCCAGTGGGTCTGCTGATGAATAACGCACTACGAGGTTATCGTAATTGATATGTTGAGTTGCTATACCTTGAACATCAATAATCCAAATGTGCTCCCCATCAACCTCCTGGAAACGACCTAGCACTTCACCTGTATCTTTGTTGATAATTTTTGCATCATCAGGAAGACCGTTGATTTGAATTTCATCGAGGAATTCACTGCTATCTCTATCTGCCAAAGATGCTGCAAGATTAAATTCAGTTTCTGCTTCTTGAACAACGGTATAGGTACCATCTTGATTAAGCTCGACTATGGCATCAGCAAAGATAAGGCGTTCAATTTCGTAAAGATGCTCGCCTTCTGAATATGGATTGTTGGTATTCTGAGTATCATGTTCATTACTGTCACTAACATGCCAATACGGTTTTGATGAATTCCCGTGATTATTGTAAAAATCAAGAGTGTAGTCAGCGAGATTACCGCTATATACGACCGTATCTAGCCCTAAATCAGTTGCAGAGCCGTTTCCGCCAAAAATAGCATCATTGCCAGCCCCACCGATAAAGATATCATTACCTGTTGTTACCCAATCTTTACCATTCCAATAAGCTTGTTCACCGGATAATGAATCACCATCATTAGTACCAATAATAATGTCATTTAAGCCGGAACCAACGATATTGGCCCCCATAAATGAACCATTTAAAGACTGCCCAAGCTCATTTAACTCTTCTGCTGTAAATGTCGTAGAAGAGTCTGCATTAACCAACTTTAGATGTAATTCGCTACTCAAAGATACATTATTGTTAATTGTATCCCCGAATACTGCCGTAACATTTGGCGCGTCAGCAACAGGCTTAACCTCTATCGTTAAGGTATCTGTTTTACCTGTATTCGTTGTATATACAATCGTCGGTACTGTTCCAGACCAATTCTGCGTTGGCTCAAAGCTAAAGTTACCGTTAGCACTAACGACCAAAATACCTTCATCAATCTCTATAAACTGACCAGCCTGATGCTCTTGACCTTCAACGGAGATTTTAGTGATACTCAACGCATCATCTTCATCACTATCATTGAGAAGTACATTACCCGTGATAACTTGATCTTCGTTGCCACTATAATGATCGCTCTGTGTAACCGTCGGAGACTGTTCATGTACAACCACATGGATATCTTGTGTCGACTGAGCTTGATCACCATTCGCTTTTTCTGTGCTGGTCGCAGTAACTGTGATGGTAAAATCATCATGGCTACCCAGTGGCGGTGTTACCACTAATGAGTCAAGAGACCAATTTGAAACATCAACATTACCTTGAGTACTGATCGTAACACTATGTGTACCATCACTGATTATTGCTCCTTGCGGTAAACCACTGAGTAAGATAGCCAGAGACTCTGAACCATCAATATCACTCAGTGAAGCATCAATCTCTGAGAGAGGTATTGCGCTATCTTGTCGACCTTCATTAACCTGGTAAACATCGTAGTACTCTACGCCATTTTCATCGACTTGCAGTCCTGAAATTCTTAGCTCAGAAGCTTCTAAAGCATCAACATTAGTAACTATAGAAAGGTTACTATTACTTAAATTTACAGCAGATTGATTATCAATAGAGACATTAACATCAAAATTACCTTGTCCATTCTGATTATGGTGATAGATAGAAATTGGATAATAACCGGATATTTGTGGAGTAAATTCACTACCGATGATCTGCCCGCTAGAAACGCCCCAACGAGCCTGATCAACCAACTGCCCACCAATTGTAATCGCAAGGCTATCATCACCTCGTCCCACGAAATCATAACTGGTACCAGCTTCAAGATAAACTAGACCTGTTAGGAGAACGGCTTGGTTAGGTGATGTTGCATTACTTGCACTATCTTCCGCATTTGCAGTGGTACTCTGACTAGCTACCGATGCGTCTAGGGCAGATAAGTGTGCGATAAGCTCAGCTCCAGAGACTCCATTACCAAGACCATACTTAGCAGCAATTACGACATTATCCCAAGTTGATACGTTAAATACCTGTTGCGGTAACACAAGATCAGGTTCAACAATATCTAAGTTGGGAGCATCCGCCACTGGTTTAATATCAATGATTAAGGTTGATTCTGTAATGCTATTAATCTGACCATCTGTTGCTTTAAAACCAATATGAACATAATCATTATTCTGATCTCCAATGCCTGATTCATTGTAGACATCACTACCTGATTCATTAGCAGCAGGAATGAACCTTACTTGATTCGAATCGAACGTCGCTTTATCGAGGGTTTGCTCTTCCTGTACTGGCTTCCAACCATTATCACCATCTTTATATTCGAGAATACCGTTAATTGGTAGCGACGTGATTATTACACCAAGAGCAGCTTCTGCAGAATCAACATCTGATACACCAAGAGACGCCCACTGAATATTGGTAACTGAATCTTCTAGAGCATCAACATTTCCACCCGCAGCTGTAGGTGCATCGTTAACCGGATTAACGGTAAACTCAAACGTACTATTTACTGGTTCACTGTTGTCTTCATTGCCATCTTCAACATTCACACTAAACGAAGCAGTTAAGGTTTCAGAACCATCATGAACAAAGGTCACTAAACCGGCTTGAAGCTGGGTTCCCGTGAAAATAGTAGCTTCCACACCATCAACATAAACCAAGCCGCTGCTTAAATTACTAATGGTAAATACAACGCCATCTGCATTGTCGTCGACATCTTTAAAGCCTAAATCAGCAGCAGTAAGAGTATATGTCCCCGCCTCATCCATGCTTGCACTCAGATCACCAGTAAGCTCAGGTGCATCGTTAATAGAATTTACAGCCACTTCCACAACAGCAGCAGAGGAACCTTTTTGGCTATCCGTAATCGTGTAACTGATCGTCGCTTTACCTGTGAAGTTTTCTGCTGGCGTAAACACGACTTGATTATTAACAATACTAACCGAACCTTGTTCAGCAGGGACTATCGCAGTAACGGTTAATGCATCATTATCCGCATCGCTGTCATTACCTAAAACATTAATCGTGATCGTCTTATCTTCATCAGTCGCAACATCATCATTTTTTGCCACTGGTAATGTATTGACACCAAGTGCATCACTATCTTTAAACTCAATACCACTATCTTGACCCGGATATTGAAGTTCGGCAGAAATCGTTAATTCATCACCTTCAATATCCGAAGTTAAAATGCTCTGAGTGATTACTCCTGCGGCAATATGTGAAGCATTAAGTTCTATAGACGTTTGATTCCCTTCGATAACAAGTAATAAAGTAGCACCAACAATCGCACCAATCGGAAGTTTGACAGTGAATCCAACGCTGTCTCTATTACTGTCAATAATCTCGTCATTGTCTCTTTCGAGAGTGACTATTGGAGCGAAGAGTTCAGAGAAGCTCTTAGTACCGTCTGTAAATTTAAACTGCTCAAACTCGATAAAGGTATTAACGTCACCATTATTTTCAGTAATAGTCACAGAGCCGTCGCTGTTAAGCATAAATGTTGCTGCATCAGAAGCGAAATTAAACTGAGCGGTATCAGTCCCTGCACCACCATCAGCCACTAACATATCGTTAGCATCATCTTGGTCGACTTTCAGTAAATCATCACCCTTACCAAGTAAAACGAAGTCATCCGTCACCTCTGAAAGAGCCGGATCATAAGTACCATGGTAGTAATGAACAATTTTCGATGCTTCACTGGTATTACCAAAGGGGTCGGTTTCTTTAGCATACAGGAACTCGTTATCATTCAATGGAATCGCAGCTTCATTCGAAATATCCAAAGTCCAAGTAGGTTTAGGATTTCCATCAACAACTTGCGCAGTTCCAATAGAAACATAATTGCCGTTGGCATCTTTAGCAAACACTTCAATGGTATTGCCCGGCTCACTACCAGTACCATGTAAAGTGACAGTCGAGTAATCTGAAGCGACAGAGTCATCCGTCACCTTAGTTATCGTCGGTGAATCAGGTGCAATGACATCAAAGAAGTACGGCTCAGTTGTAGTCGCTACAGTAGTGTTACCTGCAGTATCTGTAACCGTTAGTTTGGCTGTTAGAATTGCACTACCTTCAGTGATATTTTCTGGAATGAGATCTGAACCTTTGACTATAGATTCAAACTTGTAACCAATTTGGTTATTACTACTATCTAAATGTGGGACGTTTGACACAACACCAGAACCGATCAATTTATTACCGATGTAAAAATCAATTTTGTCACCTGGTTGAGCATCTTTATTCGCAAAACCCACAACTAGAACATCACCATTTGCCTCTGACGCACTAATTCTATGATCTTCTGCAATATTGAGAATATCGATTTCAGCTAGGACAATGGTATCCACTTTCGCGTTGTCGCTGCCTGGTAGAGACACGTTGCCGTCGCTGTCGGTCTGCGTTGCATCGACCTTGATGCTTGCGCCCTCGGCCACGGTTTCTGTCCACGTGATGGTGCCATTGTTGTAGCTGTAGTTGCTGTCGCTTATCTCGCCGTCTTCATTCAGGCTCAGCGTCACTGTGCTTGCGCTGCCACCATTGCTGATGGTCAGTGTCACTTCACCGCCTTCAACCAACTCGGCGTGGTTCACGTCAACCTTCACTTGAACCTGGTCATTACCCAGCTCGTCTTTGTTGATCACGCCATCGTCTGGATTGTTGTCATCCACGATGCTCACGCTTGGCGCACCGGCGTCCGCCGTGGTATCCACTTTCGCTTCGTCGCTGCCTGGTAGAGACACGTTGCCGTCGCGGTCGGTCTGCGTTGCATCGACCTTGATGCTTGCGCCCTCTGCCACGGTTTCTGTCCACGTGATGGTGCCATTGTTGTAGCTGTAGTTGCTGTCGCTTATCTCGCCGTCTTCATTCAGGCTCAGCGTCACTGTGCTTGCGCTGCCACCATTGCTGATGGTCAGTGTCACTTCACCGCCTTCAACCAACTCGGCGTGGTTCACGTCAACCTTCACTTGAACCTGGTCATTACCCAGCTCGTCTTTGTTGATCACGCCATCGTCTGGATTGTTGTCATCCACGATGCTCACGCTGGGCGCACCGGCGTCCGCCGTGGTATCCACTTTCGCTTCGTCGCTGCCTGGTAGCGACACGTTGCCGTCGCGGTCGGTCTGCGTTGCATCGACCTTGATGCTTGCGCCCTCGGCCACGGTTTCTGTCCACGTGATGGTGCCATTGTTGTAGCTGTAGTTGCTGTCGCTTATCTCGCCGTCTTCATTCAGGCTCAGCGTTACTGTGCTTGCGCTGCCACCATTGCTGATGGTCAGTGTCACTTCACCGCCTTCAACCAACTCGGCGTGGTTCACGTCAACCTTCACTTGAACCTGGTCATTACCCAGCTCGTCTTTGTTGATCACGCCATCGTCTGG
>NZ_JAAZTU010000033.1 GCF_012395185.1 Vibrio aestuarianus | reverse complement strand
ATCGTGAACTCCGTGATAATGCAATTAAAAAAAGACTTTTATGCGCAGATTGATTCTCCTAAAGAAAGTTCTTCGCCTTCATCTCAAACAACACTTGCCCTTTTGACGGAAGAAGAAATTCAACAACTCGAACAGATCTGGATTGAATTAGCAGTTTGGAAACGAAACCAAAGCCACTAATTAAGAAATTTAACTTTTTAATTCCATCCCAAAATAAAGCGAGCCTAGATAGGCTCGCTTTATTTTTTAGTCATAGAGTAGCACTGCAATAGAGGTAGGAACTGCTTGCTCAGTTATAAGCACGAGCCACTCGGCCCTCAGCAGATAATTGATACTCTCCCGTGTATGCCGGAATAAATACCGAGCAGCCTTTGGCGATGGTAATCTTTTCGCCATTTTGATGAGTTAATATTGCGTCACCATCGATCGGCAAAATAATTTCAGCACTCGTTACTTCCACTGTGACATTATTTGACTGCGGATAAATCGCAAATTTAAAGTCCGTTACTGGCACAGGGAAAAGTAGTGCACCACGTTCTTCTATCGGTTGCAATAACAACGTGGCAGCAGGTTTTTCTTCAAACCGTGTGCATGATGCAAGTTCTGCAATGTCCATATGTTTTGGGGTTAAACCGGCACGCAATACGTTGTCGGAGTTTGCCATGATTTCAAGGCCTGTTCCTTTTAAGTAAGCGTGTGGTGTTCTGGCATCCAAAAACATCGCTTCACCAGGAGCCAAGGTTAATACATTTAACATCAGCGGTGAAAACAAGCCAATATCGCCCGGATATTGCTGAGCAAGCTCTAAAATAAGAGTAAATATTTCGTCGTTTGAGTAGTGATTGGCATGAGTCAGTAGCGCATTAACGGCTTGCTCTTTTTGCTCGCCGGAGAGCGATAATAAGGCAGTAAAGAAATCTTGTAGGCCTTTTGATGTTTGGTTTAGCTCAAATTGCTCAACGAGGTCAGAAATGACGTCAATTTGTAATGCTTGAAAACGTGCTACGATTTCTGAAAGTGCACGAAAGCCATTCATAGCTTGGTAAGGTGTTAATGCGTAAACCAACTCAGGTTTATGGTTTGGATCTTTATAATTACGATGCCCAGCATTGAGTGGAATACCGGCCTTGTTTTCTCTCTCAAAACCGACCTCAGCTTCTTGCTTGCTTGGATGAACTTGAATTGATAGCGCATTTTCTGCGGCTAATACTTTGAATAAATAAGGTAATTCAGCAAATGTTGTGGCAGTTGAAGCGGAAAGGAATGTCGATTTATCTTGGTTGATCAATTCTAACAATGAAATAGATTTACCATCAATTTCAACCTGAGAACATCCGTTGGGATGTGCACCCATCCAAATTTCAGCCTGCGGAGTTTTAGTTGGGTTTGGAATATCAAACAATTGATTGATAGAAGTTGTACTGCCCCAAGCGTAATTTTGAATGACATTGTTCATCAAAAAAAAATGTTGTGGGTTGTTGGTCATTATGGCATCTCACGAAAATCAAAAATAAAGAAAAAAGAGCGAAAACAAGAACTAAAAAACTCCCGAGGTGAAGCGGGAGTACAACATAAACGAAGGAGCATCGCTTTGATTCGCATCAACCACCCCACGGGGGACGGGGTGGTTGGTTAAGTATTATGCTGCTGTTTGTTGTAATTTCTCTTGGCGCATTTTTTTCAGCGTCACACAGATAAGACCAGTAACGACTGCACCGGTTGCCATACACAGAAGGGCAAGTAGCGGTTTGTTCATTGCGCCGAGTAATGCTACTACAGGACCGCCGTGAGCAACACTGTTTGTAATACCAAAAGTGAAAGCCATGACCGCTGCAACCATTGAGCCGAGTACGTTTGCCGGGATTACTGACATCGGATCTTGCGCTGCAAATGGAATGGCACCTTCAGATATACCCACTAAACCCATAGCGCCAGAGGCTTTACCTGCTTCAATTTCTGATGCTTCAAATAAGTTGAGTTTGCGACCAAGTACGGTTGCTAGGGCCATACCCAGAGGAGCTACTGGAATAGCACATGCCATTGCACCCATAAATTGAGTTTGACCGCTAGCAATCATCCCTACAGAGAATAGAAATGCCACTTTGTTGAATGGTCCACCCATATCAAAACCAGCCATCCCACCTAACACAATGCCCAATAGAATAACGTTACCCGAGCTCATATCCGTCAGTAGCGCGTTTAAGCCATCCATTAAGCTTGCGATAGGTGCACCAATAACAAAGATAAACAGGCTAGAGATAAATAACGAACCTGCAATTGGGGCAATCATAATTGGCACAAGTGGTTGCAAAAATTTGTGAAAATGAATGCTGGTTAGCCATTTAATAAAGTAACCCACGAGAAGACCCGCGATAATTGCACCAATAAAACCGGTACCGGCATCTGCACCGTAAAATGAACCATTATTGGCGATCCAACCGCCGATTAAACCTGGAGTTAATGCGGGGCGGTCAGCAATCGCGTATGCGATGTAACCAGCAAGAATCGGGATCATCAATGTAAAGGCAACCACACCCACATTGAGTACTTGGTTCCACAAACTGCCATCAGGAATGGCCATTCCCGCCTCGGTAGGCTCACCACCGATAGCTAGAGCCAAGGCAATCAACAAACCACCCGTAACAACAAATGGGATCATGTGTGACACGCCATTCATTAAGTAGCGGTATAAATCAGAACGCGCTTGCGCCGCTTTGCCTTTTCCATCTGACACATTAGCGCTGGCATCAGCGTTGTATTTAGGGGCATTTAAAGCTTTTTCAATTAAACCTTTTGCATCGCGGATCGGTGCTTTTACACCAGTTTCGACCAGTTTTTTACCAGCAAAACGTGCCATATCGACCTGTTTGTCACACGCAACAATGATGGCGTCTGCTTTGGCAATTTCTTCATCGCTTGGGCTATTTTTCACACCAATAGAGCCGTTGGTTTCTACTTTGATGTGGTAGCCCAGTTCAGCGGCTCCTTTTTCAAGGGCTTCTGCGGCAAGGTAAGTGTGCGCAACACCAGCCGGGCAACCAGTTACCCCAATTAAGAAGCCTTGATCGGCTTTTACCGTGTTTTCTTTCTCAGTTTTGGTCAATAGTAAGGTGAGTGCCTCTTGCTCTGTCGTTGCTGATAAAAATTGTTCAATAAAGCCATCTTCAATCAGCTTAGAAGAGAGTTCAGCAAGCACTTCAATATGATGGTTTGAACCACCGTCTGGTGAAGCAATCATAAAGAAGAGTTTTGATGGTAGGCCATCTTCAGCGCCGTATTCGATGCCCGTTTTGCTAACGCCAATCACAACGGCAGGTTCAATAACGGCAGTGCTTTTAGCATGTGGCAGTGCAACGCCATCTTCAAAACCGGTATTGCCAAGTTCTTCACGGGCATAAATATCGGCTAAGAATTGTTCTTTATCGTTGATACGGCCTTGTTCTGCCAGTACATCGATGAGTTCAGAAAACACCTCATCCTTTGATGTTGCTTGAAGATCAAGACGGATCAATTTCTCATTAATGAGTTGAGTGATCATCGTTCGTTCCCTATATAGTTTTATCGTTATTGTAAATGACGCTTTGTTGACGATATTGTGAACGGATAACGTATGATTCGGTAGTGTACGAAAAATGCATTTACTGGATTATTGTACCCTTAGTTACTAAACGTGATCAGTGTCCTGTTTCTGTTTTTTGATTGTCATCTTAATGATTTTCATAAAACACCTTTAAAATCAGGTGAATATATTGATTTTCTTGTGTTTTTTATAGTTGGTCAAACCAAGCTTATGTTTGGTACAGTATTGATTATTGGATTATAGTTGCATCTCTAATGCGTGTTGTAAGGTTTGTTATGTGATCCCCGTTTTTAAGAATGTCATTGAAGTCCTATTGTCTGAGCGCGAGAGCTTTAATCGAATTTGGTTTGCTAGCGATAACATTACGCCGCCTGCATTTAGCTACCAAGTCAATTTTCCTCGTTTAGAATTAGTAGTCAGTGGGGTATACAGTAATGAAATTGAAGAGGCAGAGCACAATATCGCCAAGGTGAATATTTTAGCAGGGGACGCGCTTTACATTCCGCCAAATTGCTGGAATAAACCGGATTGGGAAGAGGACTGCTCGGTATTGAGTTTATTGTTTGGTCGTCGCCAAATGGGCTTTAGCCTAGTGAGTAAACATAAAGGGGATAGTGGATTTTATGACGTGCAAAAACACAGTATTCCAACCCGAACCGGTCATGCGATTGACCATATTTTAGCAGGCTTAAATGCGTTAGCTCAAGAGCCGACAAAAAGTCCAATGGATGAACATTTACTGCTGGCATTACTAAGCTACAGTGCCACCATGCTTGACCAGCCAGATGCTTCGCCGAAAAACGTAGTGAAGACCTGTACCAAGGTATTTGTATCTATATACAAGAAAACTTTCATCGTAGCATTACGCGCGATAGCATCGCCCATCGCTTTAATATTTCAGCAAACCATCTTTCACGTATGTTTCGCCAGCAGGGTCACATGACATTGGCTGACTATATCGCTTGGGTACGAATTGAACGGGCCAAATTCATGTTAAAGAAATACGCATTTCGCCTGAACGAAGTAGCAACGCGCTGTGGGTTTCTCGATGTCAATTATTTCTTTCGTGTCTTTAAAAACAAAACAGGAATGACACCGTCGGAATACCGTGCAACGGTCAATAATACTTAGTTAGCGAAGCTTTCTTCTTTCACCATTACGTGCAGCAAAATAGCTTTTATGGTTTCCTCGCGTTGTGCATCTATCAACAATTGTCGGTGATCCTGATCTAATAACCAGCGAGTTAATTTTGTGATTGGTTTTAAAACAGTCTTATCACAAGCGGAAGGCAAAAGCAGGGTAATGATCATGGAGACCGGGCTTAATGTAGCTGACCAATTCAATTCATTATCTACGACGTGAACTGCTAATGTTGGGTGTGTAATGCTAGGGTGCATAATATGAGGTAGAGCGATACCAGAGCCAATGAGTGTTGATGAGACGGTTTCTCGTTGTTCAAGTGCTTGCAGAATGTCAATCGGATTGTGGGGCACGAGTTGTTGTGAAATCTCATAAAGAGCGGTTTGCTTTGTCGGGCAAGAAAGTGAATTTGAATAATGCCACTTTAACGAAAAAGGCAGTTTAAAAGCAGAATGTGTATTGAAAATATGTTCGGCGTGACGGTTTTGTTTATGGGATGTAGAGATTAACAGTGAGTGATCACGTAAATATTCAGTGATTACCATACATGCTAACTCAGCATCCAACCCTTCTATCGCGATCTGGCATAAGTCACCAGGATTTGACCCCATACTTAAGACTTGCAGCGTATGTGTAAGTAGTGCTTTTTTATCTCTGGTGAGGTTGAATACCACCACCACTGAGCGGAAATGATGGCTTAACGTCTTCAGCTCATTGAGCTGCCAACCGACTAACCCGTTAGGTTTTAAGACAAAATTGATTCGGGTGGTGATCATGGATACTTACAGATAACGGTCAAGCACAGACTGAACATTTGTTAGAACTTCTTCAATCGAAACTTGAATAGTTTTACAGCCAGCAAAACGCTCACGTCGCTCTATTTCAATGTCAGAGGCAATTAAAATAAGATCAGCACTGACAATATCTGAAACGGTGAGTGGGTTCTCTACGCCCATCGCCCCCTGTGTTTCTACTTTGATAGATAAGTGACGTTTTGCTGCTTCTTTTTTCAAGGCATCAGCCGCCATATAGGTATGAGCAATACCTGTTGGACAAGCGGTAACCGCTATAATTTTCATAACATTAAAATGAGTAGGGAAATAATAAGTGAGTATAAGGAGGTTAGAAGCTAGGCTCAACCTAAGTTCAGAGTTAAAGCTGTTATCTGCATCAAATAACAGTAATCCCACATTTAGCGGGATTACTTTCTTGAAGCTAACTACAAGGTCACAGAGAGTAACGGAAACCTTGTTTAGCCATTAGAAGTGATAGGCGACAGTGGCGCCAAATAGCCATTGATTTGCACTGTCGACCAACGGCGAATCGGAAATATCTGAGCCTAAACGAGTGTAGGTAGTAGTTTGAGTGACTTCCCAGTTTGTTGAAAGAGGCAGTATCATTTTATAGCCAAGGTTATAAGCAAAGTCGCTTCCACCTTCGTATGCTTTACGAGTTGAGTTGGCTTCTTTATCTTTAACGCCAAAGTAATAGTCTACATAGTCTGAGCTTTGATAAGTGACGCCTGCAAAAGGAACAAGATCCAATTTTCCTAGGTTCATAACATGGAAATATTTCACTCCAGCTAGGTAACCGCCATAAGCATTGGTCACATCATGTTGGAAATAGGTAGAAATGGTACCTTGTGGGCTTACGGCAAAGTCTACATTAAGGCCAAGGTCTAGACTGATATCACGTTTATCCATGCTTTTTAAGATGTCTGCATCGTCGCTTTTGTAGCCTAAGGCGCTGCTACCGAGGTAGGCGCTGACATTAACAGTATCTCCAGTTTGTCCTAAAAAGCGGTAGTTGATTCCACCAAAGTCAACGTTTAAATCTTCACCGTGGTAACCAAAGTTGAGTAGTGGCGCGACGGTATGATCTTGCCCTTTATACAGTTTGCTACCGATAACCGCTCCAGCTTCTGCAACCCAACGACCTTCGTGAGTATAGATCTGACCGTTTCTAATGTATGTTTCAGCTGCGAATGCTTGTCCGGTAAGGAGTGTCGTTGCAACGAGAAGAGTCAGTTTTTTCATGCCTGAAATATCCTATAGTGTGGTTTGTTTATGTTATGGACACTGTACAAAATGAGAATGCAAAAAAATATCGACACTTTGTATGGATATGTCATTCATGTGTCATGAATCGTTATTGTCCGCCAGCATTTCCATTCATAAAATGAATGGTATGACGTAATTGTTGTTCACATTTTTGTTGAAGAAATTGGTGAAGTGCACGCGTTGTCGGACTCATTAAGCGTTTATCGGCACAAACCAAATAAACAGGCGTTACTTCACTTTGCCAATCGGGGAGGAGCGAGATTAACGACCCATCTATAAGATCTTGGCTAATGTCGAGCAGCGATTTGTAAGCGACTCCTTTCCCTTTTATAGCCCATTGCCTTACGGCGTCACCATCATTCGCGGCTAATTGCCCTGATACTGAAACCGTCTCAACTTGACCGTTTTTCCAAAATACCCATTTATTGTGATAACTGCCAGAAAGCATAAAACATAAACAGTGATGCGAGAGTAAATCAGTGGGTTGCACAATTTGGGGGCTATTTTTTATGTAAGTGGGTGATGCACAAGCGACACGAATATTTTCTTTGCACAGTGGTAGTGCTACAAGGTTTGAATCGGGTGGAATACCATAGCGAATAGCAACATCAATTGGTTTACTGTACATATTGGTAATACTGTCAGAGAGCTCTAAGCGGATAGAAACTTTCGGGTGCATGGTCATGAATTCATCCAACCAATCCAACAGTTGATTGCGTCCGAGGTCGGAAGGTGCTGAAAGGGAAATGGTGCCAGAAAGTTCACCTTTTGCTTCCGAAATCATATCTAAGCCATCTTGTAAAATCTGTAATGCGCTGGTGGTTTGAGTAAGGAAAATGTCGCCTTCGGCGGTGAGTCGCAAACTTCGTGTTGATCGCACAAACAGAGCGAAACCAAGCTGTGATTCGAGTCGTTTAATTGCTGCGCTTACAGCCGCAGGCGTTAAATTCAGGCCATGAGCAGCTTGTGAAAAGCCGCCTTGTCTTGCCGTTTCAACAAAAATATTTAGATCGTTTAAGGCTTTCATTGGTAGGACTTTCTAGTTGGTGTGATAGCCATAACAACATAAAGAGAGTGGTTTGCAAAGTCTGATAATTGAAGAGCAATGAGTTGTAGTTTGTCAGGCGACAACTCATTAAGCTTATTAGAAACATTTAGCTATTTAAGCAATGAATATCAATGGGCGTGGCTGTATATACTCGATCAACGCTTCTTCATTGACGATAGCAAGAAAATGCTGAAAATGTTTGCTTTGTTGATGCTGAAGTAATGATGCTTCAGAACACCAAATTTCTTGCATTACAAACAAGCCGTCAATGGATTGATCTCGGTAAAGCTCATATTGACAGCAACCTGTTTCTGCACGAGAAGGCTCCAATAATTCGGTAAGCAGTCTTTCAACTCTTTTTTCATTACCCTGACTAGCTTTGATTTCCGCGATTAGATTCACACTTGCCATTAGCACTCCGTGATAATTGTTGTTTCAGGCCAGCGAGATTTAGGCAGCTTGGCATTGAAGTCTTCTTCACTGCGGTAACCTAAAGGAACAATCACAACACTAGACAAGCCTTGTTCTCTTAAAGCGAACGCTTCGTCAAGCACTTTGGCATCGAAGCCTTCAATTGGTACTGCATCAATGCCTAATGTAGAGACACCTAGTAGTACTGTACCAACGTTCAAATAAACTTGTTTTTCCATCCAATGTTGAGCATCTTTTAAGTCAAATCTGTGCATGTTGACAAAGTAAGAACGACCTCTGTGTTGACCTTGCTTTGCCTCATCATTGGAAAATCGCCCATCTTGGTCTTCAACTTCAAGTAGATCAAGTAAGTAATTTTCATCAATACTGGTTTTCGCGCAGAAGACTAAAACGTGAGAGGCGTTAAGGATTTTCCCTTCGTTAAATGAGTAGAAGCCTTGTGTCGCTTGTGCCACTTTTTGCTTGGCTTCATCACTGCTTGCGAGAATGAAATGCCAAGGTTGAGCGTTGGTACTCGAAGGGCTAAAACGGATCAGCTCTTTAATTTCAGCAATGTGCTGGTCAGAAATACGTTTTGTTGAGTCAAAGGCTTTGGTTGAATAACGAGTTTTCGCATGAGCGGTTATGTTCATCATATATCCTTGTTTCTAAATAGGTAGCTTATTGTTGATATACAATAAGCTACCTTGTGAGCATGAAACAGTGCTCCTGTTCATCATCACTTTCAAATTATTTTTTAAAATACTCGTTATTCCCTTGGCACATGAACTTGGCAGTAGCGGTTGAAAGGCATTGTTCACCACAAAATATCGAACTATCAAGATAGTAAATCGTTCGTTTTTGTTTAATGAGCGTTGCTTCAACCGTGAGCGATTGGTAAAGGGGCACTGGAGAAAGATATCTTACGGTTAATTCTGCTGTCATGGCGTGGATATCTTTAGCAAATAAACAATGAGTCATTGCCGAATCATGCAGGGTGTTGATCAACCCTCCTTGCATTACGCCGCGATAGCCTTGCATCTTTTCAGTTGCTACAATCTGTGCGGTCACACGATCATCAGTTAACGACTGAAATTCAATAGGTTGGTGATTTGAAAAAAAAGGTTCGCAACAAACTGCGCAGTGACAATGGTGTGGTGGATGCTGAATCAACATAATGTTTCCAATCTATGAATGAGGAGTAGGAACAGATAATGGCTAGACCGAAAAAAGCACGTAATATTTGTGGGCAGGCTGCATATGCTTGTTTCAAACCCAATGGCGTTAAGCTTACAGAGTTAGCTCAGGTCGATTTGCTGCCGGAAGAGTTAGAAGCACTACGGCTGGCAGACAAAGAAGGGCTAAGTCAATTAGATGCAGCGACTCAAATGGGCGTATCAAGACAAACGTTTGGTAATATTGTTAATCGTGCCCGAAGCAAAGTCGCTACTTGCCTAGTGGAGGGATGCGCACTGATGCTTGTTCAATACTAGCCATGTGATGTAGGTTCTTCAATTTGATAGAGTACTTTTTGGTGCTCATCGCATACATCAACACAATTGCATTCTCGCTCAATATCAATATTAGCCAGTCCACCACAGCTACCTTGTAAAGATTTTCTGCGAAATAAAACGCCCAGTGCCATCAATACAATCAAGCCAACAAAAAGCACAAATGCTAACAGGTAAGTCATACTGTTTCCCTGCTAATCACATTCAATTTAAGTACTTTTTTTAATGCAACCATGGTCCGAGGAGAAAGCTTATTATTGAGGCTATTCTTGGTATGGCACTCTTTTTTACTAGCACATGTTTTTTTTGCTTTATTCGGTGACGGTTTGCCAAAAGCAAGATCAGTCACTGGTTGCAGCTGATTTGGGTTAAGTGAAGATAGAACGCTCCCTCTCGGAGCTTTATATACAGCAATGTTTTTATTGAAGAGTGCTGACAACATATTTTGTCCAATACTACGGACAATGACGGCATCGACGTGATGATGGTTTAGAATATTAAATAATGTTTTTTTCTTGCCACAGTTTTCCTTTGAAAGCGGTACATCAATTAACGTACTAGTTGATTTTACATTATCTACAATCATCAATTGTGGTGCTTTAGCAAAGTGATTGAAGAGGGCGTTTTGCTGGCAAGGGATCGCGTAAATCATAAGAACTCCTAAAATTCGCATTTCGTTTTCAAGTCAATATACTCTCTATTTTTGGCATATGCCAATAACAATGAGGTGAAAAATTAGAATTCATGGATGAAAACAGCGCGTAAAATTATTTGGATATAGCAAATAGACCGAGTATTACTTGTCAAGTTTTCCTCAATTGTTTCACGTATGTAACAATTTTAATCTACACTTTGTCAGCTACAAACCCATGAATCTTGATTGCATATACATAATATTAAGTGTAAACGTTAACATTTGGTTATTTGAGAGTTTGAACGTAATTGTTTGTTCATTTGGCTAAGAAAACGAGAATATGATCTCGCTGTTACATTGCGTTACGTAGCCTTACTTAATTTTGCAGGTCTCATCAAATTATTTACATAAAAACTTACAATTTGACACGTTCGCCATCAAAATTTTAACCAGTTCACATTAATTGTTCTTATTATTACTATACTTCGAAAGGTAAACGTTTTCACTGATGCCTTTTTTATCAGTTAGATAGCGTTTTCCCCCTACATATAACGTAATAACAACACTAACAAATAGGACTTGTTCAATGAGAAAGTTAACTACTTTAGCAATGCTTGCTGCCGGTATGAGTTTTGGTTCTCAAGTAATGGCTGATACAACAATCGGTGTTACTGTTTATAAATATGATGACAACTTCATGTCGGTTGTGCGTCAAGCCATTGAGAAACAAGCAGACGGCGACAGTGATACCAAAGTTTTGATGAATGATTCTCAAAACAGCCAATCCATGCAAAATGACCAAGTAGATGTAATGCTCGCACGCGGTGTTAAAGCCCTTGCTATCAACCTTGTAGACCCTGCGGCAGCACCGAGTATCATTAGCAAAGCGAAAATGGACGATGTTCCAATCGTTTTCTACAACAAAGAACCAAGTGCGAAAGCGTTGGCTTCCTATGACAAAGCGTATTATGTGGGTACGGATTCTAAAGAGTCTGGCATCATCCAAGGTGACTTAATTGCTCAACATTGGAAGGCAAATCCATCATGGGATAAAAATGGCGATGGTGTTCTTCAATATGTCATGTTGAAAGGTGAACCAGGCCATCCAGATGCAGAAGCTCGTACATCTTACTCAGTGAAAATGATCAATGAAAACGGCATCAAAACTGAAGAACTTCACATGGATACTGGTATGTGGGATACCGCAATGGCAAAAGACAAAATGGATGCATGGTTGTCAGGCCCTAACGGTAGCAAAATTGAAGTTGTTATTGCCAACAATGATGGTATGGCAATGGGTGCAATCGAAGCATTACGTGGCGCAGGTGCAACAGTTCCAGTATTTGGTGTAGATGCCTTGGCAGAAGCACTTGCATTGGTTAAATCTGGCGATATGGCTGGTACAGTATTAAACGATGCTGATTCACAAGCGAAAGCGACATTTGAATTAGCGCGTAACCTAGCGAACGGTAAACCTGTAACAGAAGGCACTCAGTGGGAAATGAAGGACAAGATTGTCCGCGTTCCTTACGTAGGTGTTGATAGATCTACGCTTGAGTAATCTAATTTAAAGGGGGAGTTATTCCCCCTTTATCCCAATGCAGCGTGTTTATTCAATCAATTATCGAGAGACCATTCATATTTTAAACTGCAGAGATGTTAGTGGCGTTCATTGCTCATAATTACATAGTTTTTCTATGTTAATGGGAATGATTCTATGCTCTGCTTAATCGAAAGTTTAATTTGTTTGGTTATAGTAAAATAAGCGTAATTGATAATAACAACCTAAAATGAAATAAGTGATGCCATGGTAAATCAAGAACATGAATTTCTGTTAGAGATGACAGGAGTGAGTAAAGAGTTTCCTGGGGTTAAGGCATTAGATAAAGTAAATTTAAAAGTTCGACCACACTCTATTCATGCATTAATGGGAGAAAATGGAGCAGGGAAGTCGACACTATTAAAATGCCTATTTGGAATTTACGAGAAGAATGAAGGTGATATTATATTTCTAGGCGAGCATGTTAATTTCCAATCGTCTAAACAAGCTTTGGAAGCTGGTGTTTCCATGGTACACCAAGAATTAAACCAAGTATTACAGTGCTCGGTTATGGACAATATTTGGTTGGGTCGCTATCCAAAAAAAGGGTTATTTGTTGATCACGATAAAATGTATCGTGATACCAAAGAAATCTTTGATGAATTAGATATTGATATTGACCCAAAAATTAAAGTGGCGAAATTGTCAGTTTCTCAAATGCAGATGGTCGAAATTGCCAAAGCATTTTCTTATAACGCTCGTATCGTGATCATGGATGAGCCAACTTCATCTTTGACTGAGAAAGAGGTATCGCATCTCTTTACTATTATTAAGAAGTTAAAAGAGAAAGGCTGTGGCGTGGTTTATATCTCACACAAAATGGAAGAGATTTTCGCCATTTGTGATGAGATTACGATCCTACGTGATGGGCAATGGGTAGACACTCGACCACTGCAAGGTCTAGATATGGACAAAATCATCTCGATGATGGTTGGTCGAGAACTTACTCAACGCTTCCCTGTAAAAACAAACGTACCCAAAGAAGTGATTTTAGAGGTTAAAAACTTAACAGCGCTGAACCAACCTTCGATTCAAGATGTTTCATTTGAACTAAGAGAAGGTGAAATTCTCGGTGTCGCTGGGCTTGTTGGTTCAAGGCGGACTGATATAGTCGAAACGATTTTTGGGGTACGTGAGCGCAGTGGTGGGCATATTGTTTTACACGGTCGTGAAATGAAAAACCGAGATGCTCATGAAGCCATTAATAACGGTTTTGCTTTAGTGACTGAAGAGCGTCGATCAACGGGAATATACGGCAATCTAGATATCACTTTTAATTCCTTAGTCGCTAACGTTGATGAATACAAAACCAAATTGGGATTGTTGAGCAACAAAAAGATGAAAAGCGATACTCAGTGGGTGATTGACTCCATGAGTGTAAAAACACCATCGCATGAAACATCGATTGGTTCCTTGTCTGGTGGTAACCAACAAAAAGTAATTATTGGTCGTTGGTTATTAACCCAACCTGAAATATTAATGTTAGATGAGCCTACTCGTGGTATTGATGTGGGTGCTAAATTTGAAATATACCAGTTGATATTGGAATTAGCGAAGAAGAATAAAGGTATTGTTATTATTTCTTCTGAAATGCCAGAGCTGTTAGGTATTACTGACCGAATTTTGGTTATGAGTAATGGCCGTGCCGCAGGGATCGTTAATACTAAAGACACTTCACAGAATGAAATATTAGAGCTGGCCTCTCGTTACCTCTAGGGAAATTATTATGGATTCGGTTAAAACATTTGCAATGAAGCACCTTAAGGAAGGTGCGATCTATGCGGTTCTATTTATTCTTCTTGCTATTATTATTATTCAGGAACCTTCATTTTTAAGCTTGCGCAACTTCAGTAATATTTTAACGCAATCTTCTGTGCGTGTTATTATTGCACTCGGAGTAGCTGGTTTAATTGTTACACAAGGTACTGACCTTTCAGCGGGTCGCCAAGTTGGTTTGGCTGCAGTTATTTCAGCCACACTTTTACAGTCGATTGATAACGTGAATAAAGTATTTCCAAGTATTGGTGAAGTGCCAATTATTGCGGTGATACTTTGTGTGTGTGCTATTGGTGCAATCCTTGGTTTGGTCAATGGTATTATTGTTGCTTATTTAAAAGTGACTCCATTTATCGCGACCTTGGGTACGATGATTATCGTATATGGTGTGAACTCATTGTACTACGACTCGGTAGGTGCTTCACCGATTGCTGGTTTTGATGAGCGTTTCTCTACATTTACCCAAGGGTTCATCCGGTTTGGTGACTTTAGGTTCTCTTACATAACCTTTTACGCCATTATCGCGATTATCTTTATGTGGATTTTGTGGAACAAAACAGTTTTCGGCAAAAACATTTTTGCTGTCGGCGGTAACCCAGAAGCGGCGAAAGTCTCTGGTGTTAACGTACCAATGACACTGCTTAAAGTGTATGCGTTGTCCGGTGTGTTCTATGCCTTTGGTGGTATGTTAGAAGCTGGCCGTATTGGCAGTGCCACGAATAACTTAGGCTTCTTGTACGAGCTTGATGCGATCGCAGCATGTGTGGTAGGCGGTGTTTCGTTTGCTGGTGGTGTTGGTAGTATTGCAGGCGTTGTGACTGGGGTACTTATTTTTACTGTTATTAACTATGGTATGACGTATATCGGCGTAAGCCCTTACTGGCAGTACATTATTAAAGGTGGCATTATCATCTTTGCTGTTGCCTTGGATTCAATGAAATACGCAAATAAAAAATAATTACCTACCTGAGCGTCACGGTTAGTGGCGCTCTTTTCTATCTTATGTAAACTCTCTTTTAATCTTTTGATATACCGAGTGTTTCAAAATAAATCAATATTTCTTCAATCAACGCTTTTATTCGAGAAGGTTGATGTTCTCTATTTGGGTAAATCAAATGTAAATCAGACCCAGAAGTGAGATCCGCTGCATGAAAGCTTTGATGGTAATTATCTAATACGGTAACAAGTCTTCCTGATGTTAAGTCAGCTTGGATATCTAGTTGGGATTTGAGGGCGATTCCCGCACCTTCAGTCGCCCATTGGCGGATGATGCCACCATCATTAGAAAGTCGTGCCGGTTTTATAAGTACATCTTGCTGTATATTATTGTCATAGAATGACCAGCGAGTCAGTGATTCGTTACCACGAACCATGCCTAAACAACGGTGATGCTTAAGATCATCCGGAACCTGTGGAATACCATGTTGCTTTAAATAATTAGGTGATGCGCATAATACACGTCGGTTTTGGATTAATTTTCTTGAAATTAATTGACTATCTTTCAGTGATCCATAACGAAGTACTAAATCGAGTTTTGATTCATAGAGACCTAAAATCGTATCGCTAAAAGTAATATGTGGAATAACTTTAGGATGCTTGAGCAAAAATTTATCTACTATTGGTAATAGATGCTGGCGACCCAGATCTTTAGGTGCAGAGATCCTAATACTACCTTCAAACTGTGTTTTCTCTGTTAATAGTGATGATTCTAACTCAGCAATATTGGCTAGCGTTTGTTGGCTAAGCTGGTAAAAATGTTCTCCAGCTTCGGTGAGCGCAATTTTACGCGTTGTTCTTTGAAGCAGTTTTACACCGTAGTACTGTTCTAATTCTTTGAGTTTTACGGTGACAGATGCAGCTGAGATGTTTAAGGACTTGGCTGCTGCAGCTAACCCTTGGTGCTCTACAATGGCGACAAACAATTCCATATTAGCCAATTTATTCATCTTTTCTGCTCCCCTTTATGCTTATTGTTTATTAAATCTAAATACTATTTTTAAAATTTACTAGATTATTAATCATTTCTTTTGTTTTAACCTTATTACACTGAGTTTGATGACATAGAGACTAATTAATGAGCAAACTATTTTCTTCCGCATCTTTGAATGCATTTGACGTTCAAAACCGTATTGTTATGGCGCCTATGACGAGAGCAAGAAGTAGCCAGCCGGGTAATGTACCGAATGAGATGATGGCGGAATATTACGCACAACGCGCAAGTGCAGGCCTTATCATCACTGAAGCGACGCAAATTTCCGACGATAGCCAAGGTTACTCATTTACTCCTGGTGTTTATACGCCAGCGCAGGTTGTTGGTTGGAAAATGGTAGCCACAGCTAGCCAAAAAAAAGGCGCTAAAATTTTTAATCAGCTGTGGCATGTCGGGCGAGTATCTCATCCAGTTTTTCAAAATGGAGAAAAACCGATGGCACCATCTGCTATCGCACCTATAGACACGAAAGTGTGGATAGCCAATCAAGATGAAGCAGGGCTGATGATTGATTGCATTGAACCTAGGGAAATGACCCACCAAGATATCCAGCGTGTCATCGCTGATTTCACTCACGCTGCTACAAATGCCATTGATGCGGGATTCGATGGTATAGAAATTCATGGTGGAAATGGATATCTGATAGATCAGTTTTTGCGAACTAATTCCAATAAACGAAATGACCAATATGGTGGCAGTCGAGAGGATCGTTTACGTTTTTTAATAGAGGTGGTGACATCGGTTATTGATGCTATCGGTGCGGATAAAGTTGGCGTAAGACTCGCACCTTACATTACATTTAAAGATATGGATTGCCCTGACATTGTACCAACCATTTTGCAAGCAGCTGAACAATTGCAGGCCTTGAATATCGCTTACCTGCACCTTTCAGAGGCAGATTGGGATGATGCACCGAAGATCCCCGAAAATTTTCGCCGCCATTTACGTGAAGTTTTTAGCAACACTATTATTGTTGCTGGACGATATGATGTGAAAAGAGCTAACGAAATACTTGATGCTGGCTATGCAGATTTGGTCGCTTTTGGGCGCCCATTTATTGCAAACCCAGATTTAGTTGAGCGACTAAAAGAGGGAGTTCCGTTAGCTGAGCTTGATCCAACGACACTATTCGGCGGAGATGCTAAAGGGTATACAGATTATCCAAGTCGCAGCTAGGTCGTGTTGGCCTTTTTCTATCTTTTGAACGCTAATGAACCTAATCATTTAACGCAGAGGCTCCATTTGGAGCCTCTCTTACATCTATTGTCTCAATTGAATGCTGACTTGGGTTAGCTGCGACAGTTTGCGAACAGATCCATATGTGGATTATAAACTTCGGTGGTGATATCCATGATGCCAAGCATTGAATGGAACAGATTATCTTGTGAATAGGTTTTTTGTTGAGCATTATTCCGTAAACAGGTTGTATTGAGTGATTTTTCTCGCTCAAAACCAGGGGATGTCCAAAACATCATTGGAACTTGCG
Organism: Vibrio aestuarianus; assembly: GCF_012395185.1. GTDB lineage: Bacteria > Pseudomonadota > Gammaproteobacteria > Enterobacterales > Vibrionaceae > Vibrio > Vibrio aestuarianus. Next base: position 26,888 of record NZ_JAAZTU010000033.1, on the reverse strand, counting down.
TTTGATATGCTGGTGCCAAGCCATAAGGCATACCGTGCAAGAACAAACCGTTTTCACCGAGTGACTCACCGTGATCAGAAATGTAAATCAATGCAGTATTGTATTTATCTTCTAATGTTTTGAGTTTTTCGATGGTTTGGGCAATAACGTAATCGGTATACAAGATGGTGTTGTCATATGTATTGATTATTTGATCAACAGTGCAGTTCTCTATATCCGCTCGCGGGCAATCAGGTTGAAATACCTTTTTGTCTTGCGGATAACGTTGAAAATACGTTGGGCCATGGCTGCCAATTAAATGCATGAGCAACATACGGTTACCCTGCATTTTGTCGATATTCTTCTCGAAATTTTCTAGCATAGCCATGTCATAGCAGGTCTGTCCATTACACAGCTCATCAACGCGGCTGCGATCAATTTCGATTTTGTCGATGTTTTTGGCTACATTCTTGTCACCACCATCATTTTCAATCCAGAATAAACCAACCTGTGCACGCTTCAATATATCCAAAAAGTTATCTTGGTTATCCGCGGCTTGGCGACTGTAATTATCACGAGTAAAAGACGAGAACATACAAGGGACAGATACCGCTGTTGCTGTACCACAAGAGCTGACATCTTGAAATGAAATAACGTCGAGTGCTTTGGTGTAGCTATTGGTTGGTCGATTATAGCCATTGAGCTGATAGTTTTGTGAACGAGCCGTTTCGCCAAGTACAAATACCACTAAGGTCGGTTTATCTGTCGCAGCAGATAGAGCTTGTGGCATTTGTTTGGCATCTAACCCTATTTCTCGATAAATAATCGGTGTCGCTAAATACGTACGATGTACATATTTCCCAATGCTATATACAAGCTGTGTTGGGATAATAAGCTGTCTTAAATAAGAGTTGTTACGGCCAACCGAGGCATAGTCTTGATAATACATCATTGCGACAGTGCCAATCACTACCAAAGAAATGGCCATGGAGGTCAACTTTCGCAAAATCAGATTGAAGAATGACTTGTTTTTTTGAATCGGAGTGATGATTAGTAGTAGGGTTGGAATTATTCCCATGCCGATCATCCATACCAAAGAGTACAGACTAAAATAAGAGTTCGCTTCACTGCTATCGGTTTCTACAATGTTGGCTATCATGTCCGAATCAAACAGAGTGCCATAATTAAAACCAGCGTAACTGACGGCAGCTGACAATAGGATTAAAAGCGCGAAAAAGGGTTTGGTGAGCCAAGGCCAGCTAAATAGATTAAATAAGAAATTAAATGTGGCCAAAAAGAAGATTGGAATTGAAATAACAAAACCAATTTTTACCCCGTCTAATTTACTCAAAACATCACTGAGCGCAGAATAAACTGGAAGGTTAACAATGACTACAAAATATAACGCAAGACAAAAACTAATGCCTACGTAAGAGAGGTTAATTCCTTTGAATGATCTATGCATTGATTACACCAAAATAAAACACCATGTGAATGCTGCGAAAATTAATGCAACGAGAACGGCGGCAGAGCCGATATCTTTTGCCCGTCCACTCAGTTCATGCCATTCACTACCGACTCGATCAACCACAGCTTCGATGGCGGAGTTCATCAATTCAACAAGCACGACCAATACCAAGCTGCCAATCATTAATAGCTGTTCTATTTTCGTGACAGGGAGAAAGAATGTAAGCGCGATTAATAAAAGAGAAGCAACCACTTCTTGCCTAAAGGCTGCTTCATTCTGCCATGCAGCATGAAGACCTTTCATTGAATAACCGGTGGCATAAAAGAGACGACTGATACCTGTACGACCTGGTTTCATAGTTCAAACAACCTAGTAATAATTATGTGGGAAATAAGATTAAATTAGACTAGCACCATAAGTGTGAAAAATTTGTTGAGGAAAAATCACCCTTTTAGTGTAGTGAGATTAATTGTGCAGTGTTTTTTTGTTAGTCGGTAGTGTTGGTTTGTATGGATTCGTCAGGAAATGTCATTTTGGGAATACAATCATACTTTTAATTGGCTCTCTGTTGCTTGCCGTTTAGCACTAACCTTTATTTTGAATAGGGTAGGAAAATCGTGAAACAAGCACCACCTAGAGGGCTGGTTGAAACGGAAACCTTACCGTGATGGCGCAGGACAATCTGTTTAACTATGGCAAGTCCCAAACCAAACCCTGAGTGTTTTTCTCCCCGAGAAGAATCTGCACTATAAAAGGCATCGAAAATAAAAGGCCAATGTTTCTCTTCTATGCCTCGTCCATCATCATGAACACAAATAAGAAGTTGTTTGTTATCGGGAGAGAGCGAGAGAGAAACGCCAATTTTCCCTTGAGCATACTTTTGTGCATTACCCAATAAATTGTCGAGTGCCCTTTTGAGAAGATACGGGTCTGCGGTGAGCGTGAACAAGGTTTTTGGCTGAGTATATTCAATATGATTTGATGAGTCGGTTCTCCACTTATCAAGCAACGGTTCAAGCCAACTATTAAGCGGTATGGGTTGAATATTCAGTTCACTTTCTGGACGTTCTACTTTTGCATAGTATAGAAGCTCATTTACCATGGTTTCCATTTCTTCTGTATCTTCAATGATACTAGCGACTTTGGTGGCTTGTTTGGGCGTTAACTGATAATCCGCAAGCATTTCGGCTTGCCACTGAATACGGAAGATTGGTGTTCTGAGTTCATGGGCGATGGCATTGGTCAGCGCTTTATTACTGGTAACTAAATCTGAAATTTTGTCTGCCATGAAGTTGAAACTCCGATTTAAGGAACCAACCCGTTTGTTGCTATCAATGGAGGCTCTAGCCGTTAGATCCCCACTTGCAAAGGCGAGCGTTACTTTTTCTAATGCACGTACACGACGACTTAAGAACCAAATAAAGACTACGCAATAGAGTGCGAAGCCAACCAACAAAAAAATTAGAGTGATATTGTCACTAAAGTTGATAGCTTGACGAAGAGGTGTATTTAAATCTGGTTTGAGTTGATAAATATCAGAGCCTAAATGGACTCGAAACCACAGATTTCTATCATTATCATGGAAAGTATAAGCTTGAGAGTGGTCATGAAAAAAAAATTGACTGATATCCGAAGGTAATTCTTGCGTTGAAAATTTGGTGAGTATCTGCCTCGTTTTCTGTGCATATTTTTCGACAGCCGCTACAGCCGATTCATCCCCTTCATGTTGATAAATTACTTCTATGAGGTCGTGCCAAGCCTCAGCCTGATAATCGGCTAACACATAATCATAATCGGTATTGAGCTGATAGATGACGACCTCAATCGTCGCTAAACTTGCGATAAAAAACAGTACTAGTCCTACAAAAGACTCAATATAAATACGGCGCATAACAAGGCTCTTTTAAAAAATATGTTTTTTAATGGAACTGTTTTTATCAATCAGACGGTTTACCACGTATCAGGGACGAAAAGATAACCTTTTCCTCTGACTGTAATAATACGTTTGGGAGGGGAAGAGTCGTCCCCCAATTTTTTACGTAAAAGGACAATTTTATTGTCAACGGTTCGATCAATACCATCATATTCAATTCCACGTAACGCTTTGGTAAGAATATCACGAGACAGCACTTGATCCGGTTCTGAAGCAAGTAGCCAAAGTAAATCGAACTCACTGTCAGTCATTGCAATAGCTTCACCATTTAGTTCACAGATATGGCGAGATTGATTCAAGGTTAATTTACCATATTCAAGTGTTCCCTTAATCGGCTGACTGGTTTGTACCTCTTGGCGTCTTAGTAACATACGCATACGTGCTAGTAGCACACGAGGCTTAATCGGTTTGGTGACAAAGTCATCCGCCCCAATTTCTAGTGCAGCGACATGGTCAAAATCGTCATCACTTGCCGTCAACATCAATATCTTACCTTTATATATTGAACGGATCTGTCTACAAATTGTCAGGCCATCGTCACCGGGAAGCATAAGGTCGAGCAGAAGTAAGTCGGGTTGTAGAGTGTTGATGACATCACTCGCATTGCTTCCTTCAGCTAAACTCGTCACATGAAACTCTTTATCTTCAAAGTATTCCGTTAACATTTCTCTCAATTTTTGGTCATCTTCGACGATGAGCAAGGAATATTTTTCTGTCATGAAAACCTTAGAGCTCTAGTCTGACAATATTTGTCAATTTTCAATATTGCGGTAATCATAACGCAAAGGCCTAGCAATTTCGCTAGGCCTTTTTATGGTTGGATGAGTTATCATTCGATGGGTGACTATTCCGCCGCTTTAGTCGGTTGTGCTCGTAGTTTATTTGCTAATGCCACTACAAATGGGCTACTGAGAATCAATACCGCAAGAACTGTAAAAGCAAGGGTAATCGGACGTTCCCACAAGAAACTTAATTCACCATCGCTGATCATCAAGGCGCGGCGTAAGTTTTCTTCCATTAAGCCTCCCAAAATAAAGCCGAGTAACAAAGGTGCGAGTGGGAAATTAGCCAGCCTCAATGCAATTGCTCCCATGGCGACCAACAGCATGATGAAGACATCCATAGTATTGAAGGACACCAAGTACACACCAGTAATTGAGAAAAACAAAATCATCGGTAGTAATACTGTTCTTGGTACGGCAAGTAATCTTGATATGTAGGGAATAAGCGGCAAATTTAAAATAATCAGTACGATATTACCCAAGTACATTGAAATGATGACAGACCAAAAAACATCGGGGTGATCCACAAACAAGCGAGGGCCGGGTTGAATGCCGTATGACAAAAGTGCACCTAGCATAATTGCCGTCGTTCCTGAGCCTGGAATGCCCAGAGTTAAAAGCGGTACAAATGAGCCACTGGATGCTGCGTTATTGGCAGACTCTGGTGCGACTAATCCTCGAATTGAACCTTTGCCAAATTGTTCTTTTTTATCTTTTGGCGCTAAGTTACGCTCCATGCCGTAGCTCAAAAATGCGGCGATGGTTGCACCAGCACCAGGTAAGACACCCGTAAAGAAACCAAGGATAGAAGAACGAATAGAAACCGGAGCCGCTTCCTTAAACTCTTCTTTGGAGATTTTCATGCTACCTAAATTACTGAGTTTATTTTGTTCATCTGAACGTGTATCGCCATCTGGTTTTAAAATGCCCATCAACGTTTCGCCTAAGGCAAAGGTAGCCATCGCGAGTAATAAGAAGCTAAAGCCATCCATTAAATCAGTTAAGCCGAAAGTAAAACGTTCAACGCCAACCCCTTTATCGATACCCACCGTTGAAAGCATTAAGCCAAGAATGGTCATCATCCAAGCTTTAATTACTTGTCCTTTGCCTGCAAAAGCTGCAACGGCCGATAAACCTAATAGCATCAGTGCAAAATAATCAGATGATTGGAAACTTAGTGAGACTTTCGCCAGTGCAGGGGCTGCGACCAATAACATAATGGCTGAAAGTGTGCCGCCAGTGAATGAAGCATAAGCTGCAAGGGCTAACGCTTTACCTGCTTGGCCTTTTTGCGCCATTGGGTAGCCATCGAATGCGGTAACAACAGTGGATGAGCATCCCGGAGCATTGATTAAAATTGATGAGGTGGAACCACCAAAAATAGCGCCATAGTATACACCAGCCATTAAAATTAGGCCTGAGGATGGTTCAAGACCATAGGTAATGGGGATCATCAGCGCGATAGCCGAAATCGGCCCCAGTCCCGGTAGCATACCGATAAAAGTACCAACAAAACAACCAATGATAACCATGAAGATATTCATTGGCATCATGGCGGTAGAAAGCCCTTGTAAAATTCCATCTAACATAATCTGTTCCTACCAAAGTGTGAAAATAAGCCCTGGCTCAAGGTAAATATCCAAGCCTTGAGTCAAGAGAAGATAAAAGGCGATCACAAACGGGAAAGACGCACCAAGAAGAATGGATTTACGTCTTTCACCCAAGATAAAAAAGCCGGCGAGGAGAAAGAAGCTGGTGGCGAGTACAAAACCAATGTATGTCAGTCCCAGCCCGTAAAGTGCCATCAACACTAAAAAGCCAATTAATAACTTCCAGTTAAAGTCGAGTACCGCTCCACTGTCTTTATCCGGTTTGCCCATCACCAATAACATCAGTGATAAAAACACACCGGCGTAGGTGAGTAAGTTCGGTAGTGTTTGCGCATTAAACGGTTCGTATTCATCACCGGGAAACATGGGAATATTGGTGGTTTGATAGCCGTAACATAGGCTCAGAGCAAGAAAGACTAATGCACCAACACGATCGCGGCACAGTAGGTACTCCTTACTGAAATAATTGGTTGGCAGATCCGACATATCCAACTCCGTTGCAAAATAATGGATAGAAAAAACCGCACACCAGCGAGTTAATAAATGTATTAACTAAGCGGTAAATTAAAGGGCGTGATTAGCAACCAATAACCTGACCGAATAAACAAAGGAGTATAAACATAGTGGAGTACGGCAAAAGGTGATTTAGAGGCGGGGACAACGTGCGCCCCCGAAACGTTACTATTTTAGGAAACCTAGCTCGCGCATTAGATCACCCATTTGTTTTTCTTGATCTTCCAAGAATGAGTAGAACTCTTTGTCTGCCTTGTAGTTGTCTATCCAACCATTGCGGTCACGGACAACTTTCCATTCATCAGTGGTGTACATTTTCGACAAAGCGGCATTCCATTCATTGATTTTTTCTTGGCTAGTTCCCGGAGCGGCAAAGAAACCACGCCAGTTAGCAAATACGGTTGGGTTGCCATATTCAGTCAGTGTCGGAATGTTTGGTGCCACCTCAAGACGCTTTGGTGCGGTAATAGCAAGAATTTTCACTTGACCAGATTTCGACATCTCTAGTACTTCACCTAGGCCAGTAGAAAGCAACTGAGTTTCACCAGAAAGCAGAGCAGCCATGGCTTTGCCGCCCGCATCATACGCAATATAGCGTACTTCTTTCGGGTTGAGGTTTTGTCCTTTAAATGCTGCTGCAACGACCAAATGGTCCATACTACCGCGCGCGGAACCACCAGCTACTTTTACTTTTCGTGGATTGTCTTTGAAGTCTGCAACGGCATCTTCCCAAGTATTATATTTTGAATCGCCGGCTGCAACGATAGCACCGTAATCAGAAACGGTGGCAGCGATGGGGGTTAAATCTCGAAATGATTGAGGAAATACGCCAGATAAAGAACGCACCACAATAGGGGTCGAATTGACCATCAACGTATCTTGTTGACGATCTGCTGTTTCAATTAAGTGTGCAATGGCTTTGCCGCCACCACCGCCAGAGAGGTTTTGGTACGAAACATTACTGACAATATTGGCTTTCATCAGCACATCACCAGTACCACGAGCCGTCATGTCCCAACCACCACCGGCACCACCAGGAATTAAAATGTGCAGTTTTTCTATGTCAGCCGCCAAGCTACTGAAAGAAAAGGCTGCAGCCAAAATGGATGCGGCGAGGGTTGGTTTAAAATGCTTAAACATATTCACGTTCCTTATGTCGGCGCATCATTGTCGTCAGCGTAAGCTGGCTGACGACAATGATGCTTATTGTTATTATCATTATTCCGCTAAATGTAGCTTGTTGCGGATAATATTAAGTTAATAACTTGTTGCCGTTTTGTCTCTAATGCGTAGATAAAAACAATATTGAGCATAAAGGAAGTTTTGTTCATAAAGTTCACGCTCGGTTTCGCAGGCTTGATGTGAACTTTATATGAAGGGGCTTATTGACTTTTTACGAGCAATAACTTGCTGTTATTGTAAGAAAAATCAGAAGCTGCCATTTCATTCTCTTGGCTTAAAATTGAATCAATATTTGGTAGCAGTACAAAAAAGATCAATGGCTCTGCGTGAAGTGGTTGCCACAATGCATTCTCGCTATTTTGTGTATAACTGTTTAAGTAGACGGTTAACACCAAGCTATCAGGTGACAGTTGTGAATGGTTAAAATGACCTAAGGTATGGACGGCTCCCCACACAGAGTCTAGCGAACGCTCAAAAGTACTCTTTAAGTAAAGATCAATTGCGAATCTCTGCTGGTTGGATTGTTGATGCACTTGTAGTCGTTCGCCTAAATATTTCCCTTTGTTAAAAGGTAAATATCCTAAATTGTTTGCAGCGATGGTCCCTTGATTGTCACAGGTTTGAACAGAATCTTCGTTTTGCACGCTGCTGTATAATTCACAACCAAAACGTCCAATCAGGTGATTCAATGCAACATGGAAGATCTGTACATCGAAGGGATGGCTATTTTGTTCGTGCAAATTTAATTCTGGAAATAGCGTAGGTAATTCATCTTCGACAGATTTGAGGTCGGTTGTCCATACCAAGTGATTTTGCTCCACCGCGCTTCGAACCACATTTGGGTTATCCGCAACAGTAAGTTCGTTTTCTGAGTAGTAAGCCTCACTTAAAGTGGAATAGGTCATTGAGTGGTATTCATCTAACGAATAAGCAATGCATCCCGATAGCAAAGGAATAGTGAGTAGTGAGGCAAAATATTGTGCAGTTGTGCTTGTCTTCCAAAGACTCATAGTGACTACCATGTCATAGGTGATTGTTTGCATTTGTTATTCTATCGGTTCAATGATTGTTTTTCCCTTTCCAAGCTCACAGAGTTACCTTGCTATCTAACCTTATATTCTGGTTAGACATTGAGTCGGTTTATTATACATTAGTCTAAAGTGTCGACAATTATCTTGATTGTCGACACTTTGGTGGTCTATTTTGTGTTTAGTTTGATTAATTGTTAACACATTTTCTTTTTAGTGATGTAAACCGGCTAGTGAAGAACTGTGTAAGGCGAAACGATGAATACAATAGTCCAAAATAAAGCGCTAAAAACAAGCACTCTTGAGCGTCAAAAAGAGTTGATGGTTAAGCCAGAAAAAGAAAGCACTAAATCTGAGAATCTCACTGAGTATTTGATTGAAGCGATTGTTGAAGGGCAAATCGCACCCGGCAGTAAGATTTCAGAACCGGAACTTGCCAAACACTTTCAAGTCAGCCGAGGTCCACTGCGTGAAGCTATTATGCGAGTGGAAGGGTTAGGCTTGATCGAGCGTATCCCACATATTGGCGCACGAGTTATTCAACTATCACCCGACAAATTAGTTGAGTTATACGCGGTGCGCGAGGCTCTTGAAGGAATGGCCGCCAGGCTTGCGGCTCGCAATATCAACACCGACGAGTTAATTAGACTTGAAGGGTTATTGTCGACACATTCTCACCATATCGACCAAGTGGAAGGGGCGTCTTACTTTCACCAGCATGGTGATTTCGACTTTCATTACTGCATCATCAAAGCGAGCCGCAATCAGAAACTCATCACTTTATTGTGCGATGAGCTTTATCACTTATTACGTATGTATCGCTATCAATCACCGCGTTCACATTCACGCCCTAAAGAGGCGTTAGATGAGCATAAATACATTCTGCAAGCGATAAAAAACCGCGATGAAGAATTGGCTGAAATGTTAATGCGACGCCATATCTCCGGTAGCCGGAAATTGATTGAGCAGCAGATTGCGAACGAACAGTAGATAGCCAATGGCTTGAAGTTATTAAATAAATAGTGGTGGTACAGGCTGAGTGTCAGTGTAGAACCACTTCAAGACGAAAAGAATCGAAATCTAAAGCGCACTGATTAGGAGAATCTCATGAGCTTAAGTCCGGGGGCGAAATTTAGACTCGCCGTGCAAAGTAATGACCCGCTGCAAATTGTCGGCACCGTCAACCCTTATTGCGCCATGATGGCGAAACGTTTAGGTCACCAAGCGATTTATCTTTCCGGTGGCGGTATTGCCAATGCGTCTTATGGATTGCCGGATCTTGGCATAACAACGCTTAACGATGTGCTGGTGGATGTGGAACGCATTACTAATGCGTGTGATTTGCCTTTGCTGGTCGATATAGATACCGGATTCGGTGGTGCATTTAACATTGCCCGCACGATCAAAGCGATGGAAAAAGCCGGTGCAGCCGCGATCCATATGGAAGATCAAGTAGCGCAGAAGCGCTGTGGTCACCGACCAAACAAAGCTATTGTCAGTCAGCAAGAAATGGTGGATCGCGTGAAAGCGGCTGTCGATGCGCGAATCAATCCTGAATTTGTCATCATGGCACGAACGGATGCGTTAGCGGTGGAAGGGATTGATAGCGCAATAGAGCGTGCGATTGCTTGTGTGGACGCTGGCGCAGACATGATTTTCCCGGAAGCGATGACCACTCTAGAGCAGTATGACCGTTTCTCGACCGCCCTTGCTGCGGCCAGTGGCAAACACGTGCCTATTTTGGCCAACATCACTGAGTTTGGTCAGACGCCACTTTATGGCTGTCAGGACTTAGCCAAATCGAAAGTTGACATGGTGCTTTATCCACTCAGTGCGTTCCGAGCAATGAATAAAGCGGCTGAAATGGTGTATCGCCATTTACTCGAACATGGCAACCAAGAAGCCTTACTCGATACGATGCAAACCCGCAACGAACTTTATGATTATCTCAATTACCACGATTATGAAGACAAACTCGATCAGCTGTTCTCTGAGAAAGAATAAGTGAAGTGCGTTGAATGAAAAGCGCAATGCATCAAATAAAAATCAACAGAATACAGCATGGACTGAATTAACTATCGGCCACTAACAAGATAAATAGAAATAACAAGCTCTAAATGAGCATATTCAATAACGTGAAATAGCTTGAACGACCCGCTACCTAATTATGTGTTTTTCTACAACTTCAGGTTTTTAGAAAGACAAGACATGATGAAGATAAAAGCACATCCACACGAGATAGGGCGTGAGAGCAAGAAAAGGAGTTCAACATGTCAAATGCACCACTCGGCGGCGCAGGTCTACGCGGACAAAGCGCGGGCGTTACTGCTTTGTGTACCGTAGGAAAAACCGGAACTGGCTTAACTTATCGAGGTTACGATATTACTGACCTCGCCAATAACGCACAATTTGAAGAAGTCGCGCATTTATTATTGGTTGGACATTTACCTACCCAAGCCGAACTGGATCAATACAAAACTCGTTTAATTGGTCTACGTGGTTTGCCACAGTCACTGAAGGCTGCACTAGAGCTTATCCCTGCGGATGCGCACCCAATGGATGTCATGCGCACAGGCTGTTCTGTACTTGGTAATCTTGAAACTGAACACAGCTTTGATGAGCAACTCAGTGCGACTGAGCGCATGTTGGCGCTGTTTCCGGCCATTATTTGTTACTGGTATCGTTTTAGCCACGATGGCGTTCGCATTGATACCGAAGATCAAAGTGAAGATTGCATCGGTGGTTACTTTTTGAAAATGTTGACCGGGAAAACCCCAAGCGAGCTACATAAGCAAGTGATGCATTGCTCACTAATTTTGTACGCTGAGCATGAATTTAATGCTTCAACGTTTGCAGCGCGAGTGTGTGCATCTACCTTGTCAGACATCCACTCTTGCGTGACTGGTGCTATTGGTACATTGCGTGGCCCGTTGCATGGTGGTGCCAATGAAGCTGCAATGGAAATGATTGAAAATTGGCAAACACCTGAAGAAGCAGAGTCCAACATCCTGCAAATGCTCGCTAATAAAGACAAAATCATGGGGTTTGGTCATGCAATTTATCGTGAAAGTGACCCGCGCAATGCGCTGATCAAACGCTGGTCTAAAACTCTGTCTGAAGCCGTCGGCGATACTCATCTGTATGCCGTGTCAGAGAGAGTCGAAGCGGTGATGAAGCGCGAAAAAGGCTTATTCTGCAATGCCGATTTCTTCCATGCTTCGGCTTATCACTTTATGGATATTCCCACCAAACTCTTTACCCCTATTTTTGTGATGAGTCGTTTAACAGGCTGGGCTGCGCATGTTTTTGAACAACGTGCCAATAACCGAATCATTCGCCCAAGTGCCGACTACGATGGCCCAGAGCATCAACAATGGTTACCGATAGAGCAACGTAAATAACGCTCAGTTGTGTGAAATATAAAGCGTTCCCCACTTTGGGGATGGTTTGGGGGAGGAATAATGTGATGGGTGGAAGTAATGAATAATCAAACAGTTAGCCAATTTCAGAGTAGTAGCCAATACAAAAAACCATTGGCAGGTACAACACTGGATTATTTTGATGCGCGCCAAGCGGTTGATGAAATTCAAATGGGTGCGTACGAAAAACTCCCTTACACCTCGCGAATTTTGGCGGAAAACTTAGTCCGTCGTTGCGAGCCGCATGCATTGGTTGATTCTTTAAAGCAATTGATTGAGCGCAAGCGTGACCTTGATTTTCCTTGGTATCCAGCGCGTGTCGTTTGTCACGATATTTTAGGCCAAACCGCATTGGTTGATTTAGCTGGTTTAAGAGATGCGATTGCCGAACAAGGTGGTGATCCAGCCAAGGTTAATCCAGTGGTGGAGACGCAATTAATAGTCGATCACTCCTTAGCGGTGGAGCACGCAGGCTTTGAGCCTAATGCCTCTGAGAAAAATCGCGCAATTGAAGACCGTCGCAATGAAGACCGCTTCCATTTTATCGAATGGTGTAAAACCGCGTTTGAAAATGTCAGCGTCATCCCTGCGGGTAACGGCATCATGCACCAAATTAATCTAGAAAAAATGTCGCCTGTGGTTCAAGTCAAAGATGGTGTTGCCTTTCCAGATACGTGTGTTGGCACCGACAGCCACACGCCGCATGTCGATGCATTAGGTGTGATAGCGATTGGTGTTGGCGGCCTAGAGGCCGAAACAGTGATGCTCGGTCGCCCATCAATGATGCGTTTACCCGATATTGTTGGGGTGAAATTAACCGGGAACCGTCAGCCCGGTATCACTGCTACCGATATTGTACTCGCGATAACAGAATTTCTGCGTAACCAGCGAGTGGTTTCGTGTTATCTGGAATTTTTTGGTGAAGGGGCGCGTAATTTGACCATCGGTGATCGCGCTACCATCTCTAATATGACACCTGAATACGGCGCAACCGCAGGGATGTTTTACATTGATGAACAGACTATCAATTACCTAAAGCTAACGGGACGAGATGCCGAGCAAGTGGCGTTAGTGGAGCAATATGCAAAGCAAACGGGGTTGTGGGCGGATGATTTGCAACACGCGGAATATGAGCGTGTTTTGGAATTTGACTTATCACAAGTACAACGCAATCTTGCAGGACCTTCTAATCCACATCGTCGCTTACCCACCTCCGAACTCGCTCAGCGCGGTATCGCTGGTGAATGGCAAGAAAAAGAGGGTGAATTGCCAGATGGTGCAGTGATCATCGCCGCCATTACGTCGTGTACCAATACCAGTAACCCACGTAATGTGGTTGCAGCAGCGCTGTTGGCCAAAAAAGCGAATCAGCTTGGTTTGGTGCGTAAACCTTGGGTGAAAACGTCATTCGCTCCAGGTTCAAAAGTGGCCAAGTTATACCTAGAAGATGCGGGATTACTACCAGAGTTAGAGCAGCTTGGTTTTGGGATTGTCGGCTATGCATGTACCACCTGTAATGGTATGAGTGGTGCGCTGGATCCGCTCATCCAAAATGAAATCATCGAACGCGACCTTTACACTACTGCAGTGTTATCGGGCAACCGCAACTTTGACGGTCGTATTCACCCTTATGCCAAACAAGCATTCTTAGCTTCACCACCGTTGGTGGTGGCTTACGCGTTGGCGGGAACGATTCGTTTTGATATTGAAAAAGATGCATTGGGCACTGATGTGCAAGGTAACCCGATCTATCTCAATGACTTGTGGCCGAGCGATGAAGACATTGATGCTGTTGTTAATCATCACGTAAAACCGGCACAGTTCAATCAAATCTATATTCAGATGTTTAAGCCAGAGAGTGAAGCAGCAAACAACAATCCGCTTTATGATTGGCGGCCAATGAGTACCTACATCCGTCGTCCTCCTTATTGGCAAGGTGCACTAGCTGGTGAGAGAAGTTTGTCTGGTATGCGTCCTCTGGCGATTTTGGGTGACAATATCACTACCGACCACCTATCACCATCGAACGCTATTTTAGCTTCTAGTGCCGCAGGTGAGTACCTGACCCAGATGGGGGTTCCAGAAGCTGATTTTAATTCGTATGCAACCCACCGAGGCGATCACCTCACCGCGCAGCGTGCCACTTTTGCTAACCCCAAGTTATTCAATGAAATGGTGCAACAGCGGGGTAAGGTTCAGCAAGGATCACTGGCGCGCATTGAGCCTGAAGGGCAGGTAACACGTATGTGGGAAGCCATTGAAACCTACATGAATCGTAAACAACCGCTCATTATTATCGCAGGAGCCGATTACGGTCAGGGTTCATCTCGTGACTGGGCGGCTAAAGGAGTGCGTTTAGCTGGCGTTGAAGCGATTGTGGCTGAAGGTTTTGAACGTATTCATCGCACCAATTTAGTCGGTATGGGCGTGCTACCACTGCAATTTAAAGCAGGGACTGATCGTCACATATTAGAGCTCGATGGTACTGAACTTTATGATGTTGTAGGTGAGATCAAACCGGGTGTCGATTTAGCTTTGGTTATCACTCGTACTCAAGGCGAAAGAAACGGTGAGAAACTAGACGTTGCGGTGACGTGTCGTTTAGACACGGCTGATGAAGTGAATGTCTATAACGCAGGCGGTGTATTACAACGTTTCGCGCAAGATTTTCTGGCTCAGTAGGGAGAAAGATAAGTGAGTAAATCATTAAAAATCCCAGCTACCTATATGCGTGGTGGTACGAGCAAAGGCGTTTTCTTTCGATTAGAAGATTTACCACAAGCTGCGCAACAAGCTGGAGAAATCAGAGACCAGCTGTTGCTACGTGTGATTGGTAGCCCTGATCCTTATGCTAAGCAGATTGATGGCATGGGGGGGGCTACATCGAGCACCAGTAAAACCGTCATTGTCAGTAAAAGCGAGCGAGACGATCACGATGTTGATTACCTGTTCGGACAAGTTTCTATCGATAAACCGTTTGTCGATTGGAGTGGAAATTGCGGCAATCTTTCCGCTGCAGTAGGCCCGTTTGCCCTTCATAGTGGCTTTATCGACGAAGAGCGCATTCCCAATAATGGTGTGGTAACGGTGCGCGTGTGGCAAGTGAATATTGGAAAAACCATTTTAGTGCATGTGCCGATTTGTAATGGTGAAGTACAAGAAATGGGCGATTTTGAATTAGACGGCGTGACGTTCCCTGCTGCCGAAATTCAGGTTGATTTTATCAACCCCGCAGATACAGCGGCAGATGATAATCGCTCCATGTTCCCAACAGGAAATTTGGTTGATGATCTGGAAGTACCCGGTTTAGGCACCTTAAAAGCCACCATGATTAATGCAGGCATTCCAACCATTTTTGTTGAAGCGAATGCGATTGGTTATCAAGGTATTGAGCTGCAAGATCAAATCAATAGCGATGAAAAAGCGTTGGCGATGTTTGAATCGATTCGTGCTTATGGCGCATTAAAAATGGGATTGATTGAACATCTCGAACAGGCACAGCAACGTCAACATACGCCAAAGGTCGCGTTTGTGGCAAAAGCGCAAAACTATCTGTCATCGAGCGGTAAAGCGGTTTCTGCAAGCGAAGTGGATATTCTGGTCAGAGCCTTATCGATGGGCAAACTGCATCATGCCATGATGGGTACGGCGGCGGTCGCCATCGCATCAGCCGCTTGTGTGCCCGGAACTTTGGTGAATATGATGGCCGGTGGCGGCGAAAAAGAGTCGGTCACTTTTGGTCATCCATCGGGCTCATTGAAAGTGGGGGCGAGTGCTACCAGAATCAATAATAATTGGACGGTAGAAAAGGCGGTAATGAGTCGTAGTGCGCGAGTATTAATGGAAGGTTGGGTGAGAGTCCATCTTTAAAATAGAAAAATGACGTGAAGGAAAATGTTATGTCTGCATATTTAAAGGAATATCAATGGGCTCAATCCGAACCAGAATCATTTTGGCAAACGCAAGCTAAACAGATTGATTGGTTTGAATTTCCGAAAACCATATTACAAAAAGACAGCAACGGTATTGAACGCTGGTTTGCTGATGGTGTGCTTAATACCTGTTGGCTGGCGTTGGATTATCACTGTGAACAAGGGCGAGGTGAACGAACCGCCTTGATTTATGATTCTCCTGTAACGGGCAGAAAACGCCAATATACATATACCGAATTACGTAACCAAGTGGCAAAAGTCGCTGGCATGCTGGCTGAACAAGGCGTGACTAAAGGCGATAGGGTAATCATCTACATGCCGATGATCCCTGAAGCTGCGATGGCAATGCTCGCATGTGCAAGACTCGGCGCGATTCATTCTGTGGTCTTTGGTGGTTTTGCCCCCAATGAACTGGCAGTGCGAATTGAAGATGCCGAGCCGAAAGTGATCATGACGGCATCGTGCGGTATCGAAGTCGATAAGATTCTGCCTTATAAACCGCTGGTGGATCGCGCGATTTTAGACAGTCACTGGAAGCCAGAAAAAGTGTTGGTATTGCAACGCTCCGAGCATGTGGCTGAACTAAACCATGAGCGAGATATTGAATGGAATAGCGCGGTTAAAGCTGCACTTCCTCACGGTTGTGTTCCGGTGTTAGCAACTGATCCGCTTTATATTCTTTATACTTCTGGTACGACAGGTAAGCCGAAGGGCGTGGTGCGTGACAACGGTGGTCATGCGGTAGCGATGAAGTATTCGATGTCGACTATCTATAACATGCCGCAAAACGGAGTATTCTGGGCAGCTTCGGATGTGGGGTGGGTTGTTGGGCACTCCTATATTGTCTATGCGCCGCTTATTCATGGTTGTACCACTATCTTGTATGAAGGGAAACCGGTGCGGACACCAGACCCTGCCGCGTTTTGGCGAGTGTGTGAAGAGTATCAAGTCGAAGCGCTATTCTCTGCCCCTACCGCTTTTCGGGCCATTAAGAAAGAAGATCCTAATGGCGATGGTTTGAAGCGTTATGATTTGTCCAAGTTAAAAACTATTTTTATGGCCGGAGAAAGGCTTGATCCACCGACCTTAGAGTGGGTAGAACTGCACACCAACAAACCAGTTATTGACCATTGGTGGCAAACCGAAACCGGCTGGGCGATAGCGGGTAACCCTACTGGTTTAGAACTTATGCCAGTTAAGGCCGGCTCTGCAACTAAGCCGCTTCCCGGTTATCAGGTTGAAATTCTCAATGAATTTGGTGAAATATTACCCGCAAATCAACAAGGGTTTGTTGCACTTAAACGACCGCTACCACCAAGCTGTTTGCCGACAGTGTGGCGCAACCATGATCGTTTTGAATCCGGCTACCTAGCGCAATTTGAAGGTTATTATGTTTCCGGTGATGGTGGTTATCTCGATGAAGACGGTTATCTGTTTATCATGGGGCGAATTGACGATGTGATCAATGTCGCTGGGCATCGATTATCGACGGGTGAAATGGAAGAAATTGTCGGTGCGCATCCTGCTGTTGCTGAATGTGCAGTCGTTGGTGTGTACGATGAACTGAAAGGGCAGTTGCCATTGGGTTTGGTGGTACTTAAAGATGGTATCAAGCTCGATGAGCTGGAATTAGAAAAAGAGTTAATTGGTAAAGTGCGTAGTGAGATTGGAGCAGTCGCTTGCTTTAAGCATGCCTTGGTGGTCGAACGTTTACCCAAAACGCGTTCAGGTAAAATTCTACGACGGGTGATTCGTCAAATTGCCGATGGCGATGAATACGCCGTACCTTCAACAATTGATGATCCAGCTAGCCTTAGTGAGCTTGAAAAAGCGCTGCATCACTAGGTTTATTAACGATGGTATTAACGCCTCACATGCTGTGAGGCGTTTTTCAATGTGAGTAGCAAATAGTGATTTACTTAAATTATTATTAGGGTACTTTGTTCTCTATATCTTAACAATGAGACAGCTTTAGAAAGTGTTTGCATGAAAAGTGACTACGTCGAGATGTATTTTTTCAGAGCTATCTTATAAAATCGTGCCCCAGCTTTCTTCATTCATGGTGCAAAATATGTCGCAAATAACGATTGCCCCAGCCGGTGATACCGATTTGGCATCATTGAACCAACTAATGTATGACCTTCACCATGAACATCATCTCGCTTGCCCGCAATATTTCAAAACCGCAGAAGAGATAGAACAAGAGAAAAGCATTGCTCGCTATCTCGATGATCCAGAATGCTTAGTTTATGTCGCAAAAAAGCAAGGGGCGATTGTCGGTTTTATTACGGGGCATTTTTGTGAGCTGATCTCGACAGTTAGCCAACCTGTGCAAATGGGAAGTATTGATGAGCTTTATGTTGAGCCAAAAGAGCGCCAACAAAAGATCGCGCAGATGTTGCTAAACAAAATAGAACAAACTTTTGAAGACTATGGTGTAAGCGAAGTTTTTGTTGAAGTGTGGGATTTTAATCAGGGTGCGCAGTCTTTTTATCAGCAGTCAGGTTTTTCTCATCATATTCATTGGTTACGTAAGTCAATCGATAACAAATAGGTCGGTGGCTGATATTGATAGGTTTTAATGTGTTTAAGCAGTTTTTATTGATCAGCGGGATATTACTTTCACTGCTGTTTTCAACGAGTGGTCTTGCGCTAGAACAGGGTAAGAATATTCGTGGTGCCCTATGTTTGGTTAAAGCCGATGACAAGATTGTATTGGTCAATGAGATCATCACAAAACAGATTTCGTTACCTGGTGGCACCATCACCCCAGGAGAAACACCAGAGCTAGCCGCTCAGAGAGAAACATGGGAAGAAACCGGTTTAGTGGTGACGGTTGGAGCAGTATTAGGCTATACCGATAGTGCGGTTATTTATAGCTGTCGCAGCGATTCGGACGTTATTGCGTTTAAGTCCAAGAATGTATTCGATGGGCATGAATTACCGATCTGGTTTGCGCCTCATTACGGAGTTGAAGTCGCCAGCGCAATGTTGGTTGACCCGAATGAAATAAATGCATCCCAGTACCGCTACCCAGAACAGTGGCAATTTATCATAGACATGGCTACTCAAGCTGAGGATCAGCCAGTTAATTATGTCTCTGAGCTTATGGCGGCAGCGCCTAAGATCCACCAAATTCAATTACATTGGATAGTGTCACTGCAACAAGCGGTTACCTTATTGCCAGAACCACTGTTGAATGGTGTCAACCTAATGGCTAATTGGCTGACAAAATTGGCAAGCCCTTTATTTTTGATTGTTTTATTTCCATTGATTGCAGGCTATTTTGGAAAACAATCCGTTTTCAAAATGTTTTTTGTTGTCTCCGTGACATCGATACTTTCTTTGGTTGCAGAGCAAGGTTTTACCTTGCCAAGACCGCATGCTTATATTCCCTTTTTGGAGCAACACCAAGGCTATGGCAATGGATTTCCTAGTTTACCGATGGCGTTATGGGTTGGTGTCGGGATTATCTTACTTAGATCTTATGGAAGGTTGTATTGGAATCGATGGGTTGCCTTATGCTTGGCGATAATGTCACTGTTTATGTTGAGTCAATTTTATATTGGTGAAGCATTCTTGACGGATATGGCAATGGGCGGATTACTCGGCTTTTTGATAGCATGGCATATCATTCGTTTAGAGTTGAAGCCTGATGTTGATATCAATACTCTGTTGAGTTCACGGGGTGTTTGGTGGGGCTTAACGATTTCAGTCGCGATTTTGACCGTGATATGGCCGTTTCCTATTTTCACTTTGTGGCTTGCAATATTGACCACTGCTTCAATGTTGGTGCTGGTTATGAAAAAAATAGAGTTCCGTATGACGGAGACGCAAATGTGGTTAGCCGTTATCGTGTTACTCGGGGGCAACTACCTCATTTCGTATGCAGCAACATTTATTGCCTATAGCGGCTTGCTATCGTTAGTCGCTGAAACGCTACGCTTTCCAGTATTGATGGTTATTTTTGCTCTCTCATGGAGAAAAAAAGCGTATAAATAGAACGCCCCAATTGACGATGAGGCGTTTATTCGGTTAATACTTCAGCGTTAATTGAGCGCAAATTTCTCAATAGCAATAGCAACACCATCTTCATCATTACTTAGCGTAATATGATCTGCAATTTTCTTGGTTTGCTCCATCGCGTTGGCCATTGCTATGCCGAGCCCGGCAAACTCCAACATGTGGTGATCATTCTCTGCATCACCCATGCATATTACTTGATCGGCCGCTATTGCTAAGTGATCAGCAATCGCTTTAACGCCAACACCTTTATTACTCTGAGTGTTGAGAAACTCTAAAAAGAATGGCGCACTCTGAACAATGGTAAATTGTTGGTACAGTTCTTTAGGCAATTTAGCCACCGTATCGCTCAGTAGGCTTGGTTCGGCGACGATCATAGCTTTGATAATTGGGTGGTCATCTTCCAGTGCATCAAAGTCCATTTCAGTGATAGACAACCCATTGATTCTTGCTTCCAGTTCAGTGTATTCACTGATATGTGGTGTAATTAGACCGTGTATTTGGCTGAAGGCGTGCGTATTTACACCAAATTGGCTTGCCAGTTTTGCTACTTGTTTTGCTGATTTTCCGTCGATGATCTGGTGGTGGATGATTTCACCAGTACCAATGTTTTGCACCATAGAGCCGTTGTAATAGAGTACAAAATCATCGTTAGAGTTCAGATTAAGTTCTTCCAATTTATCGCGCATACCGTCTATTGGGCGACCAGATGCAAGTACCACGGTGATACCTTGCTCCCGAGCTTTGGCGATAGCTTGCTTGGTTCTTTCTGTAATTTGCTTTTTGCTATTGAGCAGTGTGCCATCCATGTCTAATGCGATGAGTTTGTACATGTCTTACCTAAATTTAAAAAAGAAGAAGTGTGCAGCTTATTCAAGTTAGGATTCCAGTGCCACTGATTTAAGCAATTTTTTAGTTAATAGCGGGGGATTAATTTGACCTGAAGCTAGGCTTCCATTAAGGTCAGCGACCTATATTTTTGATACCAAGTTAGGCTGAGTTTACGTTGTACAAAATTAACGAAATGTTCGAAACCATCCAAGGTGAAGGTGTTTATACTGGTGTGCCTTCTGTTTTTATTCGTCTGCAACAATGCCCTGTAGGGTGTGCTTGGTGCGACACGAAACAAACTTGGGATGCTACGCCGCAAGATGAGCGCTCCACAGATGACATTTTAGCTAAGACTCAAGACAACCCAACTTGGTGTTCAGCCAGTGCTGAAGATATTATTTCGCTTTATAAAAAACAAGGCTATCAAGCTAATCATATTGTCATTACTGGTGGCGAGCCCTGTATCTATGATTTACGACCGCTAGCGCAAGCATTTGAAGCAATAGGCTGCCGGTGCCAAATTGAAACAAGTGGAACATCGCCGATACAAACTACAGAAAGCACCTGGGTTACGGTGTCACCCAAAGTGGCCATGAAAGGTAAATTACCCGTTTTAGATTCGGCGCTGCTTAGGGCGAATGAAATTAAACACCCAGTAGCTACAGCCAAAGATATCGAACAATTAGATGAGTTACTCTCAAGAGCCAATGTACCTTCATCGACCATTATCGCTCTGCAACCGATTAGCCAGAAAGAGAGAGCAACGCAATTGTGTATTGATACATGTATTGCGAGAAATTGGCGCTTATCAATCCAAACTCATAAGTATCTCAGTATTGCATAAAGGATAAATCATGAAAAAAGCCGTTGTTGTATTTAGTGGTGGACAAGACTCGACCACTTGTTTGGTTCAAGCCTTAAATGAGTTTGATGAAGTGCATGCAATTACTTTCGATTACGGGCAGCGTCATAAATTAGAAATTGAGATTGCTAAAGCGTTAGCAACAAAATTAGGTGTGGCGGCACATAAAGTCATGGATGTTGGCCTATTGAATGAATTAGCGATCAGCTCTTTGACCAGAGACGATATTCCTGTATCGCATGAGTTGCAAGACAACGGTCTACCAAACTCCTTCGTACCTGGCCGCAATATTTTATTTCTAACTTTAGCGGGTATTTACGCCTACCAAATTGGTGCAGATACTGTGATTACTGGGGTTTGTGAAACTGATTTTTCAGGCTATCCGGACTGTCGCAATGACTTTGTTGAAGCAATGAATAGTGCTTTAGTACAAGGTATGGATCGTCAATTTAAGATCAGTACACCACTGATGTGGTTGAATAAAGCAGAAACGTGGGCGCTGGCTGATCAGTACGATGCACTAGAGCTAGTGAGAAATGAAACGTTGACCTGTTACAACGGCATTATTGGTAATGGATGCGGCGATTGCCCATCATGTGAATTACGCAAGGTTGGTTTAAATAATTACCTTAGCAATAAGTCTGAAATAATGAATGAACTCAGACGCAAGCAGTGAACCGAAAGTGCTTATACCCTTCCGACTTGAAGTTGCAGCGGTGTTGGCTACGTTCGCTCACCCCAATCACATAGTGTATCTATGCTCATGGGGATGAACTCACTTGCCGCCTACCTGCAACTTCAAGTGGTTTAGGTATAGTTGATAGGATAAAACGAAAATGCTCCGCCTTAGGCGGAGCATTTATCTAAGATAACAGCTAACGGTTAAAGGTACATTTTAGCCAGATCAGCAGGCTCAACCTCTTTACCTTCTAGGCTTGCATTCCAGTTTGTACCGATCAACACACCATCTTCATCCAGCGTAATGAGCCAATCTTCAACAAAAATATCTAAAGGAATTTCTAACACTTCAAAATCAGACCACTCTTCTACATTGTGAGTTTCAGCATCTTCTTTCGCAGACCAAAAAGGCATCACTTCACTGTTTTCGAATTCCGTAGAGTCGCATGCAAGCCAACCATCTTCGTTTTTTAGACCCCAAACTAATTGGGTTTCTTTTGTTTGTGCTACAAACAGTTCTAAGTTTGCTTGAAGGTCAGCAGTTAATTTGCTCATTATCTTTATCTCATAAGGTTACGACGTGGCAAGGATAGCATTTTGTGCCGTCAAACACATTACAATTTTGGAAAGTAAAAAGGGCAAAAATGCCCTTTATATCAATACCGTTTGTTGACTACTGATCGCGTTTAGTGAAAATAGACCATTCTTCCTTAATTGAACCTTTATGACCAACAACGGTTGCAATCACTTTTCTGTTCATAGCATGGCTAACTTCATCATCGCCACTTTCGGCAAGGTTAGTATCACCAAAGCCAACGATACGAATCCTACTTTGGCTAATACCATAGCTAATTAAGGTATTTTCCACATTGTAAGCTCGCTTTTTCGACAGTGCTAAATTGTACTCAGCGCTTCCTACTTTACTTGCATAGCCTTGCAGCTCAATAGACGTCGATGGATACTGTTTTAAAAACTCTGACATTGAACGGATTTGTCCACGAAATACAGGATTAATATCCGCAGAGTCATTAGCAAACAAGATCCTTAATTGAAGCTGGTCTTCGGTTTTAATGTAGGTACCACAGCCATCGTTATCAATATCTGATCTTAAAGGAGTATCAGGGCATAAATCTCGAGCATTAATCACCCCATCTCTGTCGTCGTCTTGTAAATCATCAATCTGTGTCGCCAAAGGCGTGGTGATATACTCATACTCATCGTCAGCGTATGAAGTTGCAGAAATAATGAGTGTTGAACTGGCCATGATCGGCAATAAATATTTTAACATTTTAATACTCCACCGCTTCGTGCCATTCTTTCGGAGTGTCAACTCTTAATGCTGTTAATAGTGTACCAGTTGCATTCATGACACGGTATTTTGCATATTGTTCATCGTATTTCGCATCTAAGTAGCCTTTGCGAGCTTCAAAAAGCTCGTTCTCGGTATTCAATACATCAAGCAATGTACGTTTACCCAAGCGGTATTGTTTTTCATATGCGATAACAGTGTCGGATGCAGAATCAACATGATCAGCCAAAAATTCTTTTTGCTGTAAAGTTAAATCCAGTGCGCTCCAAGACAAACGTAATCCTTCTTCAACCGTGCGATAGGTCCTGTCTCTTAAATCTTTTGCTTTATTCATTTGATAGGCTGCACTTTGGGTACGATCTGAATCTGAGCCACCGTTGTACAAGTTATATCTCATCCGAAGCATGGCAGAAAATTCATCACTGCTACCTTCGATACCACCCGCGTCATCACGCCATGTCTGAGCTGCTTCAAAAGAGAGCGTAGGGTAGTTTGTGCCTTGAGTTTGCTTATATTGAAACTTGGCTGAATCGACATCGGCCTGTGCGACTTTAATTACCGGATGATTCTCATACGCTTTGGCAATCGCTGAATCTATAGTAAAAGGCAAAGCTGATTGGTCAGCGCGAGGGAAAATTAACCCTTGAGGTGTCTGACCAACAATACGTTTGAACTGAGTATGTACATCAAACAAGTTATTCTGCGCGGCTAATAAATTTGCGTGTGCTTTTGCTAAACGAGCCTCAACCTGAGATAAGTCAGCTGTAGAACCTATTCCTGACTCAACGCGTTTTTGAATGTCACGATATATTTTTTTATGCACTGCGAGGTTGGTTTCGGAAAGCGTTAGAATCTCAAAAGCTTTCGTTGAGTCGAGGTAGATCTTGGTAACCTCTAATGCGATGTCTTGCGCGTCGGCGAGTAGTTGAAAGCGCACTGATTCAGCATCTGCAGCTGTTCGATCGATATCATTTAATGTAGATGAGCCATCCCAGATCAACTGAGTTAATGTTATCGTCGCCTCTTTGCGAGTTAATTCATTATCAATACCTGATGCTAAATCTACAGCCTCATAGCCTATGCCAGCATCTAAATCAATCTTTGGTAAGTAAGCCCCAGACGAAGCATCAGAGCTGTAACGTTTGCTTACGTACTCGTTGAATGAACTCTTAATATTTGGATTGGTTGCAAGCGTTATTGATACTGCCTGTTCAAGAGTCTGGCTATACGCAGAAATAGGAAAACTTAGTGCTGTAGCACAGCCTAATACCTTAACTTTCGTCCAATTCACTTTCTAGCTCCTCAAGGTGCTTACATTTTGTTATCTAATACTACGGCATTAGCTGTCTCATTAATGAGACGATTTATCGAAAACGCAAATAAAATAACATTAATAAACAATAATCCGCCACTAATACATAAGCATATAACATAAATTTGTTCAATTAAGGTGAGAGGAATCACTAACAAAATTTAGATTAGTCTAGCAATGCCAAAAAAACATCATTTAATGTGATGTTAGTTCAATATATCAATATGTGACTTGAGTCGCTATACCGTCAATTTTAATGATGTTGTATGAGCCTGCATACTTTGTTTTCTAAGTGTTAAGTGCTAATTTATATAAGTTATGAATGTCAAATTGTACTGCCAATAGATTGACGTATGAAATTGTTGGTTTTTTGTAATAACTAGGATTGAATGAGGCTTTCTATGGGACGTAGTACTTTTCTGTTGGGTTCAAATTTGGCTGTTGGCCAACGCATTGCGGTTGATGTTAACGGTAATGTCCGAATCCTAAACCCTGGCGAAAAAGCCTTACCTGGTGAGATCATCATGAACCCGAATAGTCTTGGGGAAAATGATGGAACACTCAATCCCAATGTTCAAATTAGTCAAATTGCTCCAGATGGTAGTGGTACTGATATTACCGACGATGTAAATGCAATCCTTGCAGCATTAGAGCAAGGGATAGATCCAACTCAGCTTGGAGAAGAATTTGCAACCGCAGCTGGTGAGTCAAATGGATCTAGCCCTACTGATTCGGTCAGTATCGCACGTGATGCTGCTGAAATAATCGCTGTAACAAATTTCGACACATCAGCACTGACTTCATTAGGCTTATCTGAGACACAAAGTTTAGGCTTACTAGAGCAATATTTTCTTAATCAACAGAATATAGAAACGACTCCATTTGATAACACTCCTATTAACGTCAATATTGATATTGATCCAATCACATCGGATTCGATCGTTACCGCACAAGATGTAAACTCGACGGTTATTGTGACTGGTAGTGTCTCTGGCGAATCGTTTTCGTCTGGAACGGTGACACTTATTATCAATGGTGTTGAATACTCTGGTGGTGTGGTTGACGGAAGATACAGCATCGAGGTGAATGGAAGAGATCTGCAGGCTGATTCGGATAATGTTGTAGATGCCAGGGTAGAAGTAGCTAATCAAGCGGGTAATATCGGTTCTGCAACTTCAACAGAATTTTATCTCGTCGATACATTTTCTCGTGGCACTATCACTATTAATTCTGTTACTGAAGACAACCTAATAAACAAAAATGAGAGTGAGAATACAGTAAGCGTTTCTGGCTCTGTAGGTGGTGATGCTGAACCTGGTGATCAGGTGACTGTCGTCATCAACGGCACTTCGTACCAAACGAGTGTATTAAGTGACAAAACATGGGAAGTTGAAGTTCAAGGTTCTGAATTAATTCAAGATACTCAAATCACTGCAACAGTTACCGGTAGCGATCGAGTTGGTAATGAATTTATCGGTAGTACTAGCCGTGATTATTTAGTGGACATGTTCGCAGATGCTGGCGCACCAAGCGTGAGCATCGTGGATGACAACAATCCAGACGATGGCGTGATCAACAAAGCCGAGCTGGGTAACGACAACGTTCAGGTGAGCGTATCGGTGAACAGTGCAGAGCTTGCGGAAGGCGGTTCAGTGAACCTGACCATCAGCAATGGTGGCGTTGAGAGCACAGTGGCGTTGAGCCTGAACGACGAAGGCAAGCTTGGCACAGAATACACGTACGAGAATGGCACCATCACCTGGACAGAAACCGTGGCCGAGGGTGCGAGCATCAAAGTGGATGCGACGCAGACCGACCGCGACGGCAACGTGTCGAAGGAAGGCAGCGACAACGCGACGGTTGATACGGTGTTCATCAATGACGGTGACTACGCACCGCTCGTGAGCATCGTGGATGACAACAATCCAGACGATGGCGTGATCAACAAAGACGAGCTGGGTAATGACCAGGTTCAAGTGAAGGTTGACGTGAACCACGCCGAGTTGGTTGAAGGCGGTGAAGTGACA
>NZ_JAAZTU010000032.1 GCF_012395185.1 Vibrio aestuarianus | reverse complement strand
AGATTGATAGGTTTATATTGTTAAAGAGCGTTCTTCGTTTGGTTGCCGTGGCTTCCTTGGAAGAGGCGGCCATTCTAGCGAGATAATTTTTTGTGTCAAACACTTTTTTAAATTATTTCGTCTTACCAATTTGGCCTACTGATTGACTGGCTAGTGGGCTTGAACCCTTACTGGCTGTGCCGTGTCAGTGAGGTCGCATTATAGAGATCATCATCACATTGGCAAGTATTATTTTCATAAAATTGCAAAAATAAAGCTTAATAGGCTAATTTGCGTTCAAAGCCTCATTTATTCAACTTTACTAAGATATAGCAAACACCTTACCCACAGACTTATGCACAAACCAATCTCGAAGACGCAATAGCTCTTACGAAAAAAGAGCTGTCAATGCAGCTCTTTCTATATAGATAGGCTCGATTAGATACCGGAGCCATTCACTTCACCATCATCTTCATGAAGACCACACTCTCTCTTTAAACCAAAGAAGCGAGTTTCTTCTTCGCTCATACCCGGCTCCCATTTACGAGTGGTATGCGTATCACCAACAGAAAGGTAGCCTTGCTCCCATAATGGATGGTAGGGAAGATGATGTTCATTAAGATAGTAGTGCACATCTTTATTT
Organism: Vibrio aestuarianus; assembly: GCF_012395185.1. Classification (GTDB taxonomy): domain Bacteria; phylum Pseudomonadota; class Gammaproteobacteria; order Enterobacterales; family Vibrionaceae; genus Vibrio; species Vibrio aestuarianus. Next base: position 45,753 of record NZ_JAAZTU010000032.1, on the reverse strand, counting down.
GTCCAATCAATAACAGGTAAAAACTTAAACACACCGTTTTGAATGGCTAAAATCGGTAAGTTAGCCCGTGACTGCGATTGCTCACGCCGTAATCCCGAAAACCAGGTAGTAATCGCAAGTTCATCTAGCGCCCTTCGCATCGGCTCAACTTTATTAATGCGATTGTATTGCTCGATACCTTCAACACCTTGCTCCCATAGTTTCCCATAACGTGCTTCTTGCCAAGCTGGGCTCGTTTCAGCTCGGAAAATATTGAGATTGAGATTCAAACGCTCTGTTAAATAATCAATAAATTGGTATGTCTCCGGAAAAAGGTAACCAGTGTCAGTTAATACTACGGCCACATCACTTTTCACTTGTGACACTAGGTGCAACATAACCGCAGCTTGAATACCAAAGCTGGATGAAACGGCATGCGTTCCTTCCAAGTTCTCCAATGCCCACTCCACTCTTTGTTGGGCTGTTAACGTTTCTAAATACCCGTTCAACTCAGCAAGGTGTAGTGTTTGTTGCGCTTTGGTCATAGACAGCAACTGCGCTAAGTTGGGTTTCGCAATCTTGGCTTCAAGCATAGAAGTCCCTCTTGGATACAATCACTTCTTCTATAACCCCAGCGCGAATCGTAAAATCACCAAAGCTTTCGTTAGCTTGGCGTTCAGTTGCCCAGCGACTCACTAGTTGATCTATTTCTTCGAGGATCTGTTTGTCGGTGATGTTTTCTTTATACATTTTAGGTACACGAGTGCCGGCACGATTACCACCAAGATGTAAGTTATAACGACCTGGTGCTTTACCAACCAAACCGATTTCAGCTAACATCGCTCGCCCACAACCGTTTGGACAACCAGTCACACGTAAAATAATATTTTCGTCTGCCGGGAGTTGGTGCTTTTGTAAAATAGCTTCTACATCTGTTACAAATTGAGGTAGAAAACGTTCCGCTTCAGCCATTGCTAGTGGGCAGGTTGGAAATGCCACACAAGCCATAGAATTTTTGCGCTGCTCACTCACTGCATCGTCCATCAAACCATGCTGACGTGCGATAACCTCTATCGCAGATTTTTGCTGCGTTGGTACCCCTGCGACAATCAGATTTTGGTTTGCTGTCATTCTAAAATCACCTTGGTGAATTTTAGCAATTTCAGCAACACCGGTTTTGAGCGGCTTACCAGGGAAATCAAGCAAGCGTCCATTTTCAATAAAAAGCGTTAGGTGATGTTTGCCATCAATACCTTCCACCCAACCAATGCGATCGCCACGCTCAGTAAACTCATAAGGTCGGCTTGGCGCAAATTTAATGCCTGCGCGCTTTTCCACTTCAGCTTTAAATACATCGACCCCGACGCGATCGAGTGTGTATTTAGTTTTAGCATTTTTACGATTTGAGCGGTTACCCCAATCACGCTGAGTAGTCACCACTGCCGCAGCAATATCTAAGGTTTTATCTAAAGGAATAAAACCAAAATCGTCAGCACGGCGTGGATAAGTAGACGTATCGCCATGCGTCATCGCCAAACCGCCACCGACAAGTACATTAAAGCCCACTAACTTTCCATTATCGGCAATAGCCACAAAGTTTAAGTCGTTGGCATGTACATCGACATCATTTTGTGGCGGAACTACAACCGTTGTTTTGAATTTACGTGGTAAATAGTTGCTGCCTAGAATTGGTTCTTCATCTGTTGTCTCAACTTTTTCACCATCAAGCCATATTTCTGCGTAGGCTCGAGTCTTAGGTAGAAGATGTTCGCTAATCTTCTTTGCCCATTCATACGCTTGTTGATGAAGTTCTGATTCCACTGGGTTTGATGTGCAGAGAACGTTGCGGTTTACATCTCCTGCAGTAGCTATCGAATCAATACCAATACTATTTAACGTTTGGTGCATAAGCTTAATGTTCGGCTTTAATACGCCATGGAACTGAAAAGTTTGGCGTGTGGTCAGACGAATACTGCCATACGAACTATGCTCGGTTGCAAATTTGTCTATCGCTAACCACTGCTGCGGTGTGATAATGCCACCAGGCATACGAGCTCGAAGCATTACATTGTGTAGTGGCTCTAACTTTTGCTTTGCGCGCTCATTGCGAATATCACGGTCATCTTGCTGATACATGCCATGAAAACGAATGAGCTGGAAGTTGTCGGCACTGAAGCCACCAGTAATTCGATCTTGTAGATCTTGCTCGATCGTACCGCGAAGAAAATTGCTTTCTCTCTTTAGGCGCTCGTTATCCGATAATGGACCTAGCACTTCGCCTAATACTTGTTGGCTATTGGATTCTTGTTTTGTGCTCATTAATACACATCCCTTTGATAACGTTTTGCTTTGCGCAGATCATTGATAAATTCTTCCGCCCGCTGTTGTGATAGGCCACCTTGCTGTTGTGCAATGACGATCAACGCATCATGCACATCTTTGGCCATGCGAGTCGCATCTCCACACACATATAAATAAGCACCTTGCTCCAGCCAATGCCAAACTTGCTCTGCTTGCTCAAGTAATCGATGTTGAACGTAAACCTTCTCATGCTGATCACGACTAAAAGCAACATCTAAACGATTTAATACACCCGATTTAAGATACTTTTGCCATTCCACTTGATAGAGAAAATCTTGAGTAAAAGTACGGTCCCCGAAGAACAGCCAGTTTTTACCTTCAGCACCTCGGTTATCTCGCTCTTGAATAAAGCTACGGAATGGAGCGATACCAGTGCCAGGTCCAATCATAATAATGGGTGTAGAATCATCGCTCGGTAACTTAAAGTTATTGTTGTGTTCGATAAAAACTTTGAGCTCCCCCCCCTCGTCTAGGCGTTGACCAAGATAGCTTGACGCTCCACCTTGACGACTTTCGCCTTCTTGCAAATACTCGACGATACCAACTGTTAAGTGTACTTCGTCTTCAACTTCGCTTTGACTTGAAGCAATTGAATAAAGACGAGGCGTTAAACGACGAAGTAGAGAAGTCAAAGCTTCAGCAGAGAGCTTGGTTTTCTTCTCTTTTAATACATCAATAATTTGTGTGTTACTGGCGTACTCTCTCAGCTTATTTTTATCATCCACCAGCTTTTGTAGCTTTTTACTTCCTGACAACTCAGCAAACTTAGCCACCAGTTGTGGATTTGCAGCGGTGATTTCATATTTGCTCACTAACGCGCGATGAATAGACAAACTCTCACCATCTACATCAATGCTTTCAACACCAGACAACCCAACAACACTTAAAATAGCATTGGCTAATTCTGCACTGTTTTCGTACCACACTCCCAACGCATCACCAGGTTGATAAGTCAATCCGGACTCGCCCAAGTCTATTTCAATGTGTCGAACATCTTTCCCTGAGTCACGCCCTGTAATTTTTTGACTTGTCAGCAAGGTAGCTGTGTAAGGATTTTGCTTAGTGTATTGGGAATGATGACTCGTAGCTTGACCCACTGGCAATTGCACAACTTGTGCTTGGGTACTCACGAGGGTTTCTTTAACCACCTCTAAAGCTTTTATTTTCCATTCGGTTGCTTGAAGTTCATAGTCAACATCACAATCAGCTCGCTCAATAAAGCGTTTCGCCCCAAGCTTTTCTAAAAACGCATCAAAATCTTTACCAGTTTGGCAGAAAAATTCATAGCTAGAATCACCTAAACCAATCACACCGTATTGTAAGTTAGGCAGTTTGGGCGCTTTTTTCGACTGTAAATATTCATGAAGCGCTAAAGCATTATCTGGCGCTTCACCTTCACCATTAGTCGAAGCAACAAAAATAACATGTGTTTCTTTGGCAAGATCTTTACCTTTGTAATCACTGGCATCAAATAATTGCACAACAATACCAGCGGACTGAGCTTCGCGTTCTAACGCCTCTGCAACACCTTTTGCATTACCCGTTTGAGAAGCGAAAATAATGGTCAATTTACCTGCCGGTTTAGCCGAAACTAAAGCCGCTGCATTAGAAATAGGAGCTGCAGCCCCTGAAGTTTGAGATTGACTCAATCCCCAAAAATACCCGCTAACCCATGCTAGCTGCTGAGGAGAAAGTTCTGAAATAGTTTGCTGCAACCCTGTAAGCTGCAAATCATTAAGTGGGCTAGCTAAGCCGGCTAGCTCTTTTGGTATGGTATTTCCTGAAGACATTGTCACGACTTCCCTATTCATTGCGTGACGATAGATTAACCACTCTCTTTAATAACAAGAAAGAATAGATAAGTATGTTTTATAACTTTTTGGAAGTAAGAACTTTCAAAAAGAGGTTTACTTAGACTCCACTCTCACCTGCTTGAAGCCAACAGCCATGGCAGACTTAGAAGCTATATCGAGATCTTCATATTGGCATTCATCTCCATGAGCATCCGTTAATAGCACAAACCCGCCTCGATGATGTCTGAACTCAACAATCCAACACCCCTCTTGGGATGAAGGTTCAATAATGGCTTCGATAAGCTGATTCTCGCGATATAAATTTCTTAATTCCGTAATCGTCATAACCACACCACGCCGTATTTATTTACTTGTTCACTAAGCATGGTTCATTTCAGTTTTTCTGCTAAGAAAGTCGAAGACGATATAGCTATCAATTATAAAAAAACGCCACTTAATAAAATGGCGTTCTATCTGTTCTACAGGATATTGGAATATCTAAAATTCGAATTCTGCACCAAGAAACCAACCATCAACAAAAACGAAAGATTCTTTCGTGTCTGCTGCTAGCTCCGTAAATTCAAGATCGATGACTCGATAACCACCACGCAGTGCAATATTTCCAGCATCGATAGGGAACGAATACTGAAGCCCAGCCATAAGATCCGCACTTTTGACTCCGCTGCCATCACCAAAATCAAACTGGCCAATCACATCTATGTTCGTGCGAGGAATTTGAATTTCAGCATAGGCATACCAGTTAAATGTCGTTTTATCGAAGCTGTATTTTTGATTATTTTCAGCTTGGTATTGAGACCCATCATACTGAGTAAACGTAATGCCCGCATCAAATGACATCAATTCACGCTCTAGTACTTTATAATACAACGTGTAGTCATACTTATCGAAAGAGGCATAATCGGCATCAACCGTCGTGTAACGTATACTAGCATTCGGTACATAAGGAAACTGATGTTCAAAGGCGAAATACATTGTGGGGGCTTTTACGTCATCGCGGCGAGTATGGTCAACTTTCGTACTACCCCACCACATATCTGCACCAATCTTTCCACCATAAAAAGACTCAGCACTTATTGACGCAGCAGACATCATCATCGCAACGCTTGTCAACGCAACTAACGTTGGTTTATTCATCCTAATAGCTCCCAATCTATTTCGCTATATATACATTTTTCAATTAAGCGCGAATAGTAGCATATTCCTTAGATTGGTTAATGCTTAAACATCATTTGTTAATATTTTTGACGAGGACTATAGACAAAGTTTCTGAAAAACCAAACACCCAAAGCAATCACCAAAATCCAAGGTAATAATTTCAGCATAACGCCGATCATCCCTAATAGAGTCATAACAATAAAAGCAATAACCATTGCTGCAAATACTGTCATCATTGTCATACCCGTTACTAAAAGGGTCGCTACAAACACTAGTAAAAAAATAAGCTCAAACATAATCATTCCCCTCTTTTTATTTGCTAAAGCAGATATCGAGCCAACTTTACAAATCAACTCTATTGTTTAGATAAGCAGCTAAGTCAAAAGGAGATAAATGCCGAGCAGTATTAGCCTCGATGGGATGTTATAAAACGCAGATACCAAGATGATAAAACAAAGGGCTAAATCGTTGCCTACGACCTAGCCCTTAATGAATGGTAAAATTCACCATGAAATGTGGCTATTTTTACACATTTAATTCTTTAGGTATTTTCGCCAAAGCTGCTTGCACCACTTCAATGCCTGAACCCGTTTTATGAGCATTCTCACTAATATAACGACGCCACTGGCGAGCACCGGGCATACTTTGGAATATACCTAACATGTGGCGAGTAATATGACCAAGATATGCACCATTAGCCAACTCACGCTCGATGTAAGGATACATTTCCTCAACAACTTGAGAGCGTTTTTTGATTGGGGTATCCAAACCAAAGATCTGCTGATCAACTTCGGCGAGTAAGTAAGGACTTTGATAAGCTTCGCGACCAATCATTACGCCATCAAGGTGCTGTAAGTGCTCTTTAGCTTCTGCTAGCGTTTTGACTCCACCATTAACGGCAATCACTAAATGCGGAAAGTCTTTTTTTAACTGATATGCACGTGGATAATCTAACGGTGGGATTTCACGGTTTTCTTTTGGGCTCAAACCACTAAGCCACGCTTTGCGCGCATGAATAGTAAACTGTTCACAGCCTCCCTTCTCTGATACTAACGAAATAAAATCAGTTAAGAATTCATAAGAATCCATATCGTCAATACCAATACGAGTTTTTACTGTCACAGGAATATCAACAACATCTTTCATCGCGGCAACACAATCTGCCACCAGTTGCGGCTCTGCCATTAAGCAAGCCCCAAAGCGGCCATTTTGCACTCGATCAGAAGGGCAGCCAACGTTTAGGTTGATTTCATCATAACCACGTTCTTGCGCTAACTTCGCACAATGTGCTAAATCAGTTGGGTTTGAACCGCCCAGTTGAAGCGCAAGGGGGTGCTCCTCTTCGTTGTATGCTAAAAAATCACCTTTACCATGAATAATTGCTCCCGTGGTCACCATCTCTGTATAAAGCAGAGTTTGTGAAGAAAGTAGACGATGGAAGTATCGACAGTGACGATCAGTCCAATCAAGCATCGGTGCAGTCGAAAAGCGGCAAGATGGATACATAAAAAATAAACCCTTAAGTATTAGTAGGTTAAAGCAAAACCACTTAAGGGTATTGCAAAGATATTCCGTCCGATTTTAGCTGATTTTAGCAATGAGGGACTGATAGGGGATTGATTGAGGGACATTAGCTGTCCCTCAAAAAAACCTTTCGTGGCGCGAAGTATAGCGATTCTCAGCTACAGCATCAACGCCATCAATTTACACACGCCAAAGCACCTCTAATTTAAAATTAAGAGAGGTAAAAATGGCAACTATTAATATTGAAAAAGTTCAACGTAAGACGGGGATTAAGTACAAAGCGCGCATTCGTGAATCACGCCATAACCGCCGAGTATTTGAAAAGTCCAAGACCTTCGACAAAAAAGCTGCGGCTTTGAACTGGGCAAAAAGTGTAGTCAAAGAGATAACTGAAAATGGTATACCATCTATTGATATCCCACAGCGCAGTATCCTAATAGGTGATCTCATCACCCTATTCTTGAATGATCATATTACTTCCAAAGGTCTTGGTCGCACCAAAGAGGCTGTTTTAAGGCGCTTACGTAGTTATGACATTGCGTTAGTTCAAGCAGATAAGCTAACAGCAACCCATTTGGTTCAGCATTGTCGAGCCAGACTCAACGAGCCTACAGCGCCATTACCGCAGACTGTTTATCAGGATATCACTTACCTTCGCAGTGTCATCAATGTCGCTGGCCCAATGTTTGGGTATAAAGCCAATATTCATGCACACAATGAGGCTATCCCTACTCTGATCCAATATGGATTAATCGGTCGCAGCGCACAGCGAAACCGCAGACCCACATCGGCAGAGTTACAGCTTGCTGAAGAGGGGTTGCAAAAACGCCAAAATCATCGGGCATCACACATCCCACTGGTCGATATTTTCCACATTTCGATTTTGACCTGTATGCGCTTAGGAGAAATCACTCGTGTAACGTGGGGAGATTTAAATGTTGGAGATAGCAACTTAACCATCCGTGATCGTAAAGATCCCCGTAGAAAGACGGGAAACCATTGCACAATCCCCTTGCATCCGGAAGCCTTAGACATAATTCAACGGCAACCAAGAACAGACGAACAAATATTTCCTTATAACCCAAAATCTATTGGCGCTGCATGGCAACGTATGTGTCGTGAACAGGGTATCGTAGATCTGCATTATCACGACCTCCGGGCTGAGGGTGCCTGCCAACTATTTGAACGGGGATTAAATATCGTGGAAATATCAAAAATCACAGGGCACAGAGATATCAATGTGTTGAACAATATTTATCTTCGTGTGGGTGTTGAAAGCGCACACCGCCGTTAAAAACGAGATTTTTTCTGAATAAAAACCATTTATGAGACAAAAGTCACAAAACCGCGCCATTACAAGATAAGCGTTTAAAATCAACAAGATAAGATAAGTTCGTATTTGTTAGTAAATTGACACACATGTGGCAATTTACTAACAAACACCAACACAAGTAATTGATTATAAACGAATAATTCCATCTTCTGGAAAATTTTCATTTTTAAACTCTATGGTTTAGCATAGCTTTCATTGACAACAACCACATCATATGGAATAGCAATGCCATCAATTTTCATAGAGAAAGTTTCTAATGCTGACAACGAAACTATAGGATTTAAAACTAGGGCGCGAGCGCTAAAAGGAGAACCAGTTGTTGGGCAAAGATCATGCAACTTTCCAACTCTAGCCAAAGCAAAAGCTTATGGAAAAAAACTTCAAGCGAGCTTTGATAAGGGTGATTACAGTTTCTTTTCTGAAGAAGTAAAACATCATACTGTCGGACTCGTAATAAATGATTATCTAGAGAACCCACTAACTAAAAAGCACGTTAAGAGCCGTCATATCAGCCCGCTTAACATGATTCTCCAGACTTCATTTGCATCAGTGACTTCTACTCATATCAGTGCTTATGACTGGTATATGCTGGCTCTACAATTGAATGAGAACTTACAGGTAAAACCACAAACGACTGCAAATTATTTGTCGATACTCAACTCAGCACTAAAAGACAGCGCTACTATGTTGCGTTATGCAATTAATTTAGACTCATACTCAACTGGATTATCCACAGCTCGCCGTCTAGGTCTTATTGCGAAGTCAGACGAGCGCACTCGACGACCTACAGAATTGGAGCTAAATGCAATTACATCGGCTCTCACCAACGAGGAACAAAACAAACGTCGAACGATTCCAATGTTAGATATTGTGGAGTTTGCAATCGAGACAGCAGCAAGAGTGGGCGAAATATGTGGGGGGAAGCTTGTTTGGCGTAACTGGGACGCAAAAAGTCGCCTCATAACTATTCGCAATAGAAAGAGTCCGAATGGTAAGAAGATACACTCACGCTTCGAGTTATCACCAAAAGCCATAGAGATCATTATGCGCCAACCTCGTGGTAATGACGATGACCCAATATTTCCATACAACCCAAAAACTGTAGGTCAATACTGGCGCGACCTTATGAAAGATTTAAACATTGAAGACCTTCGATTTCACGATCTTAGAGCTGAAGGCCTATGTCGATTATATGAAAAAGGCTGGTCTCTATCTGCCATCTCGAAAGTGTCTGGTCATCGAGATGTAAATATACTCAATAACGTTTATCTACGTTTCTTTCCGGCTCAAATAAGCCCACAGGCTGCTTAACTAAAGGTATATAAATGAACAATGAAACAAACCGCGAACCTGATGGTTATATTTATAACTCTAGAAGAAATATCCGCACTAATGATCGTATAGAGCAGTTGTATCGAGATCAAGATAATAATTTTCTTGCCTTGATTTATTCTGTTGAATACAAAAACTCAGAAGGTAAATGGTGGAAGGAAGGTTCTCGTTGGGCTTTTAACTCTCTTGATACAGCCTTTATTTTAGATAATGGCTTTAGAGACTTCCCAAGTACATCTAAATAACCTTCTAAACACTTAAATAATCACGGTTATTCACCTTAACTTTTGGGTGAGTGGTTTCGCTCACCCATAATTTACCAAAACGTTATTCTATGAAAGAAAATACTTTATCATTACTTAATTCATATTCTATTAATAATAGCCTAGAAGAAATAAAGAAAGATGCCGACGAAAACACATTTATTTTTGATCGACTAGTTTTAAAAGGTCAATCAAACATCCTTTTTGCCCCACCAAACGCAGGTAAAACTCTATTAATGTTAAATCAACTAAAACAAGCCTATGCTACTGGCTTTCTTGATGGGTTATCTATTTTCTATGTTAATGCAGACGACTCTCAAAGCGGGGTCATCGAAAAAACAGAGGTGCTATCTGCCATTGGGGTTCACACTCTCGTGCCCGGATATAAGAAATTTAAAACAGATTCACTGTCACATATATTAGGTGGATTGACTGCTGATGATGATGCAAAAAATGTTGTGTTAATCGTAGATACTTTAAAAAAATTCGCAGACACGATGGACAAGAAGAACATGCGCAATTTTGGAATTAAGGTGAGTGAATTTATACTTAAAGGGGGTACGTTCATAGGGCTAGGTCATACAAATAAAAACCGAGATATGAACAACAACCTTATTTACTCTGGTACATCTGATCTTATTGAAGACGTCGATTGTATCTATATGATGGATATAGAAGAAGAGAAAAAGAGTTTAAATGGTATACAAACTAGGTACATAAAACTGATTAACCAAAAGTTACGCGGAAATAATGCGTTAGAGTTAACCTTCTCTTATGAAAAATCAGAAAAAATGTCCTACTCGGAAATGGTAGATTCCGTTTGTCGTATTGATAGTGATACTTACTGTAAAGACAAGCTATTGAGAGTTGAGGAAAATCACCACTCTAATTACCTCAATAAGTATAAAGATGCTGTTTCATTAATTACTAAGGTACTAAATACCACTGAAATGGATAAAACAGAATTACGCGATTATTTAATCCAACACACCAATTACGGGCGTGATAAGTGCACTGAAATCATTGATAAACTTTCGGGAAAGCTAATTGATTTTAAGTTAGGTGGAAAAACAGGACGAAAAAAAGTCTATTTTCTTATCACTACCCCCTAACTATTTTACTCGTTTATTACGTTCATTACGTTTATTTAATAAACTGAAAGAACGGAATACCCTAGATAAAAGCCAGTGCTCCTCACTGGCTTTCCTCAAAAACTAAGCTTGTGGCTTACCCAAGCCCTTCATCAATACATCAAACATCAGCCCAGCAAAGCCTTTCGCAACAGCCTCATTAGATAGAAGTTTCATTGCCATCTCATTATGTACGTCCATACTCTCGATAATGGCGTTGTTGATCGATTCTGGGAATTGTCCAAGCATTGCTTGTTCTTTGGTGTTGCTGCGGATCTGATCCATCACCACTTCATTTTCAGAAATCTTGCCTGCAATGGTATTGGCATAATTGAGCATATCATTTTCAGACAAACCATCTTCGATAAACAAATCGTTCATTCTCTGGATGATCTCATTCAGCAACTCAGTTTTAGGGTCTTTTGGCACAGCACCTGAACCTTCTTTTGCGGCTGGCAAGTAAGGCTTTGGCTCTTCACCAATTTTCACGCCAAGCTGTAGATCAGCTTCACGCTGCTCGTGCAAGCGGTAGTGCGTCATTACCACATCGGATAAATCAATTTCATCCTCCACCACATCAAGGCGAAGCAGTGGGTGCAGATGTTTGGCGTAGATACTCAACTTTTCCAGATCATAATCATCAAAATTGACGATCTGAGACGTAAACTCGTAGAAGCGATAGAAAGAGATTAAATCTTTCTTGAACACTTCTAGAATATCTCGCGCTTCTTTGGCGTGTTTGACACTATTTTCCGCAAACTTGATTTTCTTGTCGTTCTGCTCAATTTTCGCTTTAGACAGTTCTGCCTGTGCCGATTGAAGCACTTGTGTCGCTTCTTTATAACGAATAGAGAAACGATCAACGGCAGGTTTACACAAATTGGCGAGTTTGGCTTGATTGGCTTGTTTGTCATTGTAAGTCTCAACAAACGCTTCAACCTCTCGCCAATGGTAAATGCCAACCTTATCCAACTTCTTCAACAGCTCATAAACGATGTTTGGATCAGACACACCTGCCAGTTCAGCCGTTTGGAAGTAAACCTTAAACTCAGCCAAAATCTCTTCAGGATCATTCACAAAATCGAGCACAAAGGTTTTGTCTTTGCCTTTGTAAGTACGGTTTAGCCTTGAAAGGGTCTGAATACATTCCACACCTTTTAATGGTTTATCGACATACATTGCCACCAGTTTCGGCTGGTCAAAACCTGTCTGGAATTTATTCGCAACCAACATCACCTGATAATCTGTGGTATCAAATGCTTTACGCATATCACGCCCACGCAAGTTCGGGTTCATATTATTTTCGGTGAAAGGGTGATCGGGTAAATCAGGATCATTCACTTCACCTGAAAAGGCGACCATTGCATTGACGTTAGTGTAACCTTTTGTCCGCACGTATTTTTCAAAGGCGAGTTTGTATCGCACCGCTTCTAAACGGCTACTGGTAACAACCATAGCCTTGGCTTCACCGCCCAACAAGTGTTTCACTTTCTCGTTAAAGTGCTCGATAATAGTTTCGACTTTCTGAGCTATGTTATACGGGTGCAAGCGAACCCATTTCGCCATTTTGGAAGCGGCTTTTTTACTGTCCACCTCGTGATCTAAATCTGGGTTGTTGTGCGCTAATTGGTAAGCAACTCGGTAACTGGTGTAATTTTGCAGAACATCCAGAATAAACCCTTCTTCAATTGCTTGGCGCATTGAATAAACGTGGAATGGTAACGGCTTGTTGGTGTCACTCGCTGGCTCATCAAGGTTTGGTCTGCGACCAAAAAGCTCTAGTGTTTTCGCCTTGGGCGTAGCGGTAAAAGCAAAGTAACTGAGCTTGTTTGAGCCTTTACGGGCTTCCAGTGATAAACGCAGCATATCTTCACTGTCTAACTCTTCATCACCGTCTAATTGCTCCGCCATGAGCACTTCACGCAGTTTGCGAGCTGTTGTCCCTGTTTGACTAGAGTGTGCTTCATCTGCAATTACAGCATAGCTACGACCTGCGAGGGTTGAGTCTTTGCGGATGGCCTCTAAAACGTGTGGGAAGGTTTGAATGGTCACGATAATGATTGAGGTGCTTGCTTTTAGCTCTCCTGCCAGTTGGCTGGATTTGGAGCCTTGCGCTTCTTCTCGGTTAACACGCGCAATCATACCTTCGTTATGGTCAAACTGATAAATCGTATCTTGCAACTGGCTATCAAGTACCGTTCGGTCAGTGATTACAATAACAGAATCAAAAACCTTGTCCCCTGCTTGTTTTTCAAGCTCAGGGTGGTCGGTGTAGTAATGCTTAGAAGCCAATTGGTGAGATAGCCACGCAATCGAGTTTGATTTACCTGAACCCGCACTGTGCTGAATAAGATATTTATGCCCTGTGCCTTCACTATCTACCATTTTAAGGAGTTTAGAGACTACCGCCCACTGGTGATAACGAGGGAAAATCATCGTTTCTTTTGGCGTGATTGAACCGTCTAGGTGTTCAACATCTTTCACTTCAAGATGAATATAGCGGCTGAGGATCAGTAACAGGTTATCTTTCTGGAAAATCTCATTCCAAAGGTAAGACGTTGCGTAGCCACCATCTTCAGGAACATCGTTCCCTTTACCGCCTTCACTTGTACCTTGGTCAAACGGTAGGAAAAAGGTTTTCTTGCCATCTAAGCGAGTGGTCATTGCGACATTGTATTGGCTCACAGCAAAGTGAACCAATGCACCACGCTTAAAAGTCAATAACGGCTCTGGTTTACGAGTTTTTGGATCTTTCGGCTGCCTATCCTTCATATATTGGACTTTGGCGTTATCAATCGACTGCTTAAACTCTGATTTAAGCTCGCAGGTAGCAACAGGGATACCGTTGACGAACAAGGTTAAATCTAAACGCCCATCATAGCCATTCGGTGAGTAAACCAGCTCTGGCACGACTCGCAGAATATTTTGTTCATAACGGGCCGTTGCCGTTGGGTTTAAGTCGTGATCAGGCTTGAAACTACAAAGGTCAAACTTCGCTCCACGATTACTGAGTTTGTTGCGCAGAACCCACAGCGTGCCTTCATTTTTTAACTCTTGTTCTAATGACTTTAGCAACGCTTCAGCCGTTGCGTTTGGGTTGCGCTCCGTCTCAGGGAAGTGCTGAGCCAACTTATCCCACTGCTCAGGCTGTGTTGCTTGCACAAAGGCAATCACATCTTCAGGGTAAAGTGCCAACTCTTTGTTGTATTTGTTCGACTCGCCTAGCAACCAACCGTGAGACTGCATTTGGTCAAGGATGTCGTTTTGGAATATTTTTTCTTGTGCCGCATCTGACATTGTTTAGTCCTTTTATACCAAATCCACAGTTCTTTGCTTTAACTGATTGAAAACGTTACTCGAAAACTGCTCGGCAATATCGTCTTCAACAAGTAATTTCATAGCAATTTCGTTATGAGCATCCTGACTTTCGATAATCGCTTTTTCCAGTAGGTCGGGGTAGAGTCCTTGTTTCGCTCGATCTTCAGGGTTGTTTTTTATTTGCTCTATAAGGTCTTCATTTGCCATCAAGCGATCGGCAATAAGGGTGTGGTAAATTGGTGAAATTATCTCGTCAAAACTGATTGAATCATCATCCTGTGGTTGAATTTTTATCTTAATGTTCTTCTTTAAGAAACTAGCAACATTGTCAATTTCAGGAAACAGACTTGCTTCCGAAATAGACAGCGTAGCAAGTTCTTTTAACAGATTCTCTTTAGACCCTTTAGGGATCGCTATATGCTTAACATCAGGACGGAAATGCTCTGGTATGCGAATGGCATCTGTTTTCCTATTCCCCATACCAAACAGAAAGAAAGCACCGCTCTGCTTGACTATTCTTCGGTTATCGAGCTTTGGCTTTACACAAATCACAGAGTGAAGATGTTCTTCTTTAATGTAAGGTTTGAAGTAAGGCTTTTCCGCTTGAATTGAGTGAAGAAAGCGCTCTTGATCTTCAGGGTTTGAAAAGTCAAAGTTTGCTTCTGCTCTAGCTAAGTTACTTACAACTGACACAGTATCACTATTGAAATACTTAATTTCATCATTAGGTACTTGGTAGATTAGTACCTGTCCATTTTTGGCATTTGTGTCCCGAGATGTCTCAGGTATCAGTGTGCAACATGCAAAGTAGAGTGCAACCAGCGGGTTACTTGTGATATCAAGTAATCGAGTGGGCAGACCGTAGTGCTGCATTTTCACTAAGAAATCGAATGTTGAAACACAATCCTTAAACTCTTCAGGGCACTGAGTCACTAAGTTGTGAAATAACTCACCCTCGTTTTCAACATAACGGCTTTTCTTGGGGTCGTCGTTTTGGTTTCTAAAAATAGTCGGCAGCGGAGTAAAGGCATCCGAAGCGTGACCACGATAGAAAAGAGTGTGGTCATCTTTTACCTTTATTTCCGAGCACGCTGCTATAAAGTGCGCCAACGACTTGATGTTTTTTACTGCCACTACTTAGGCTCCCAATCCCGCACATCAATCTTGCCTGTTACGGCTGCTGAAATAAGTGCTGTTTTGCGCTCTTTTAATAGTTCAATTTGTAATTTAGATTTTTCTTCGACCTGAGAAAATTTTGAGTCCATTGACTCAATCTCATCTACAATTGCATCTTGCTCATTTTTGGGTGGCATAGGCATCATAATTCGCCCAAGTTCCTCAAAATACAGCCGTAGTCTCATTTCCATTATTCCACGAGACCACCGTTTAAACTCTTTTTGTGTGAATTCTTGGCGGAACAGGTAGTGATAAAACTTAGGGTTAATATCTTTAGTTTTTCGTAAGATGTCATAAGCTGGGCTAGTAACGCCGTTATACTCTGAGTATCCAACAGCCCCCATCCAAGCTAAAAGCTTGTTTACAATGATGTCCCCTTTTTTTACCAACCAATACCCGTCAGTGTTGCTAGCTTTGTTACCCTTCTGCTCAAGCTCTTTTCTGGGAGCAACTCCAATAGCTGCGTAAACTGATAACAATTCTTTGTCGTGATTTTTAGGGGATGGTTCAGCCACTAATCTGAAAAATCGTTTTGTTGGCAATACCGCCCAATGCTCAGGCACTTCACCCAACCATTCCACACCAGAATCTTTCATTGGTGCATCTGGGTTAAGCCCTTTAGTCACTGCGTGAGAAATCACCGCTTGGCGCTTTTCTTTTAACAGCTCAATCAGCTTTTCTTGCTTGGTGATTAAGGTGTCGATCTTGGCGGTTTCGTGATCGAGAAAGCTGGCGATTTTTTGTTGTTGCTCTTTAGGTGGTCGTGCTAGATAAGTTCCTTTAATATCTTCGGCATGAATATTTTGATTCACGCCACCATGAACGTTTTGTTTTACTGCTTTCTGAAAAGAATCTGCAAGTAACACATATTTGAGATAGTTTGCCTCAAATGAATCATTGCAAAATCGAAACCTAATCAAGTATGACGCAAAGACAACATTTTCAGAGATATTAGACACAACCCCAAAAGACCCAGCACCTCCAGTGCGTGCAAAAACAACATCACCATTTTCCAGCTTATAATTGACTAGCGTTGGGTCTTCCTTTGGAACTTTTGGACATTGGCTGAAGTCGATCAAACCATCACCACATAAATCAGTAATCCGAAGCAGCTTAATGCCATCATCGACATAAGCCTCGGTCGTATAGTACCCCTGTTTATGATCCAACAAAGAGCGTCTAAGTTGCGATATATTCCAATCAATTGGAATACGCCCGAACCACTGTGATTTAGAGTCTTTATACTCAGGATATGCTTTATATCGACCCGCCATTATGAATGCACCTCTTGCAGCAACTGCATAATCTCAGCAGAAACTTCATCCAAATCCGCATCAATTTCTGCTAATGCTCTTGGTGGTTGATACACATAGAAATGGCGGTTAAATGGGATTTCATAGCCGACAATGCCTACTTCACCATCTTTAGGGTCAGTCTTGCTTTCATCAATCCACGCATCAGAGACGTGCGGCAGCACTTCACGAGCAAAGTAATCGGCAACCGTTTCAGTTAGTGGCACGTTTTCGTTATCACGCAGATCTGGGTTAGCTTCAATCTGGCCTTTTGATTTGCATACTTCTGCTTCGTCATCGTGCTCGCCTAGGTGTTTGACGATAAGTTTTAGTTGAACTGCGCTGAGCTTAACTGCTTTTGCTGCGCTTTCTCGCTCCAGTTTGGCTTTGAGTTGTTTGAGGAATTTATCACGCGATAAGTATTTTTCTTGCTCAAAGGAAGCAAGCGCATCCAGAATGATTTGTTGGGTAATGTTATCGATTTTTGCCCAAGCGTTATCGGCTTGCAGAGCTTCAAGGCGCAGTTCGTCTTTCGGATAAATGGCCAGTTGCAGCGGGCGCTCAACGGTAATGCGGCGATAGCCGAATTCTTTGTAATCAAAAATCTTACTAAAGTCGTTTTCGGCAAACTGACCATAGGTTTGCACAATTTTATCAATCGCTTCAGGTGTCAGTTCTTTGCGCTTGCTACCGAGTGATTTACGCATTGCGGCATAGAATACATTTTCATCATCACCTTCGACTTCAGATCCCCCACTGCGACCACGACCGCCAGTTTTGGCACGCTCTTTTGATGCATTGATAAGCTGAACCTTGCCTTTGCGATGAGCTGGCTTATGGCTCGATAGCACCCAAATATAAGTGGCAATACCTGTGTTGTAGAACATATCGGTAGGCAGCGCCACAATGGCTTCTAGCAGGTCATTTTCCAGAATGTAGCGTCTAATTTCGCTTTCACCACTGCCCGCACCACCTGTAAAGAGTGGCGAGCCATTCAAGATAATACCAATACGTGAACCGCCCTCACTGACGGGGCGCATTTTGCTGATTAGGTGCAGCAAAAAGAGTAATGAACCGTCAGACACTCTTGGCAAGCCTGCGCCAAATCGACCTTCAAAGCCTTTTTGCGTGTGCTCATCATTGATTTGTTTTTGGATCTTTTTCCAATCAACCCCAAACGGAGGGTTTGACAGCATATAGTCAAACTTGTCGTTGCGCAGTTGGTCGTTCGATAAGGTATTACCCAGTTTGATGTTATCGACCTTCTGCCCCTTGATCAGCATATCCGCTTTACAGATAGCGTAGGACTCAGGGTTTAGCTCTTGACCAAAAGCAGACAAAGAGGCTTTTTCATTCAGCTTATGAACATACTCCATACCAGACGATAAAAAGCCGCCTGTACCCGCAGTAGGGTCATAAATTGAACGCACTAAGCCCGAACTGGTTAGCTCTTCTTCATTGGTGAAGAGTAATGAGGTGGTCAGCTCAACAATGTCTCTTGGGGTAAAATGCTCCCCTGCTGTTTCATTACTGCTCTCCGCGAAGCGTCTGATCAACTCTTCAAACACTAAACCCATACCATAGTTGCTGATGGTATTCGGGTGAAGGTCTGTGGTCGCAAAACGTTTTGCTACCTTGTAAAGCAGATCGGCCTCTTCCAGTTTGTCGATGGTATTGAAAAAATCGAAATGCTCAAAAATCTCACGCGCATTAGGGCTGAACGATTGAATGTAACTCTCTAGGTTACTTGCTACGCCTGTTTCACCAAGGTGGTTTAAATCCATTTTTGAGGTGTTGTAAAAGCTTAATTTCGCTGCGTGGGTGAGCAGTTTATCTTGCGCCTCAATCGGCATGGCTTTGACTGTTTCGTATTTTGCCAGTACCTCTGGCTTGGTAGCTTCTAGCACACACTCTAAGCGTCTTAGCAGTGTGAATGGGAGAATGATGCGCCCGTATTGAGATTGTTTGAAATCACCACGCAAAAGG
The DNA here is from genome assembly GCF_012395185.1 of Vibrio aestuarianus. Classification (GTDB taxonomy): domain Bacteria; phylum Pseudomonadota; class Gammaproteobacteria; order Enterobacterales; family Vibrionaceae; genus Vibrio; species Vibrio aestuarianus. Next base: position 27,090 of record NZ_JAAZTU010000032.1, on the reverse strand, counting down.
TCAGCCACCGACCATAAAAAAGCGGCTACAGAAGAGAAATTGTTGTTGGTCATTATAATCAGCACATTGAATATGAAAAAATTGTGCTGATTGTACCTCACCACTCTCCAAGTCGCAGCGACATACAACAAAAAAGCACCTATTACAGGTACTTTAAATGAGAGATCATATTTTAAACAACGCTAGTTCTTAGCCTTTGTAAGGCGGAGCTGCATCAATGATATACCTAGCTAACAACTCCAAAATATCATTTACTCGCTTTTCGCGTTCTTGCCTAAGCTGCTTAAACGTCGACATATTCAGCTCAACAAGCTCGCCATCAACTGTGGCTTGAAGGTTGAACGAGCTTTCAGCAAGCTGCGTAACCTTCTTGATCCAATTCAGTTTAGACAGGTTTTCAACACTATTACTGTCACTCACGAAACCTGCTAGTTTCGCTCTTTCAATGACTTGGTCTAAAAGAGTTGTAGACTCGAATTTCTCCAATTCGATGATATAGCCGATCAAGTCGGACGAAGGAAGATTATCCATACTGTTTATTAAAATAGTAAAAAGTATTTATCTCTATTACAAATTTGTACCGGAATTTTTTAGGGGGAGTTAAGAGGGGGAATCCACTCTTGCCAGCGGACAATGCGAAGCACTTGCCCTATCTGGAACCTGCCATAAATAACAAAAATAACTCAAAGGTTATTTGCAAATACAAAAATAAATTTCTATGTTTATAAAAAATAGAGATTCATGCTTAAAAACTGGACTGTAACAACACAACCCGTTCGCCTCGCTTCTGACGGCATAATGATGCGCGAACGTTACCTGCTAAACGCTAAACACGCCAACCACAAATGCACCGAAGCACTCATTTCGATCTTTGGTTGCGGAGAAACATCCCACCGAATTGCTCTAGCAGGCGAAAAATTTAGGCTCAATCAACAACTAAATAACCGCCGTGGTGGTCGCCCACTTTCAAGCTATGCGATGGAATACTGTCTTACGTTACCAAAAGGCTACAGGCCGACCGCTGAGCAGTGGCAATCCATTGTAAAAGATTGCTGTCTAGCACTCGCGAGGCTCTGCAAACTGAATAAATCTGAGTTCGCTCAATACAGACAACAAATTCGAGCAGTGCTACACCAACAAAACCAAGACGGTACCAAAGGAAGTGGCGATCATGTTCATCTAATAATCGGTAAAGTAACTGACGAGCGAGTTCTAATAGAACTACAGCAAAAAAGAGCCACCAAGCTCATAAAGCAAGCATTCAATGGGGCAGTATTACAACATGTTGGTATAGATCATCGAACTTACGAGCCTATTGAAAAAGAAAAAGGTCGCAGACTCTCAACATGGCAATACCAGCACAAAAAAGCGACCGAAGCTTTAGATATAGAAAAAATAATTAAGAAGATGCAAAGCCAGTTTGATAAATGGATCAAGGCTAAAGAAGAGCACAACGAAAGGCAGCAACACCGACAAAAAAACCGACTGCTAAAAACGTATGAAGAGTTGAAATTGAGAAAGTTATCACCTCTACAACAAGAAAAATTAGAAAAAATAAAACAAAAAATAAAATAGAACTTATGCCTTATTACAATGGAAGATGGCACCGCTATTCGGAAGCTGAAAGACGCGAATATGGTCGCCAACAAAGAGAAATTTACCGCCAAGCATGGCACGAAAAGTGGATATCAAAAACAGGACTGAAAGAAGAGCGGAACTGGACAGACACAATGCTAAAAACCTTTCTTGAAGGAAAGTCTGAAAGTGCAGGTAAAATTCAAGCTTATAAACGCACTTTGATAACAAGAGTCGAGAAAACGAAAAAATTTCAAGCAGCAATGGCTGAGCGTGTTGCTCGACAGAAGAAAAGAGCCTAAAAACTCAAAGCCCGCCATCTGGCGGGCTTCTATAACATTAACATTGCATGCGTAGCCAATCGCTATGTGAGTTGGCTGATGTGCGTTCAACGTACTCGACAAAGTGCTCAAACTTGACCAACCAAGGTGCTTTTTGTGAATCAGATAATCGTAATACAGGAAATGGGAGGTCGTTAACACGAGCTTTTCGCTTCGCTGTGCTCGGTGTTAGTCCTAAGTACTCACCTGCAACATCGACAAGTGAAATCAAAGGTTGATTCTGGAATTTAGCAGCTAGTAATGTAGCAGTGGTTGGGGTACTAAAAGGTACGTTCATCATAACTCCTCTTAATTCTTCTGATGAGCGTACGGCATCGCGCCATACCTTTAGTATTTACTGAATTTTTTCCACAAATCCAAATTTTTAGCCAATTTTTTTGAAAAAATTTTTAAGGGACGTATTATAGGGGCGTAGGTGCTTTTGTACGTGTGTGATCTCAAACAGTCCCTCATCCATCCCCCACCTTTCGACCCAAAAATGCAAGTAACTGTTTTAAAAAAACAAGTTCTCAGATGTCATCTCCATCGAGCATGGGTGCAACAGAAAGTCGGTGAGCTTTGAATTTATCGGTGTCTTTAGAAATAGTCATAGTTTACGTCAAATTAAGATACTGTATAAATATACATGAGTTTGCTAAAATTGCCCCTGATTTCTCCGACCAGTACGCATATAGTACGTATAAATGGGGTAGGACAATGGCGTCATTCAGCATCAAAAAACGCACACTACAAAACGGTTCCCTGCGCTTTACAGTGGACATTATCGTTAAAAAGAATTCGCGAATTATACACAGAGAGTCTAAAACATTCAGAAAAAAAGACCTTGCCAGAACTTACGGTATAAAACGGGTTAATGAGCTTGAGGAATCAGGCGTTCAGAAACTCAAATCCGTACCAATATACGTACTGCTCGATATGTTTATGGAAGAGCGCGACCTGTGGGATAACACCGGACGCACAAAGCAGTACGTTATTCGCCTTTTAAGGGATTGCGATATTGCAATGGTAGAAAGCGATCAGCTCAGAACGAGTGATCTCATAAATCACTGTAAAAACCGTAAAGCCGCAGGCACAAAACCCGTAACGATTTACCATGACATTGCTTATTTGCGATCAGTAATGAAGAAGGCAAAGCCTGTTTTCAACGTATCCGCTAACTATCAAATATTCGAAGAAGCAGTGCCTGTTTTGATTGATATGGAGCTAGTAGGAAAAAGCGATAAAAGAACACGTCGCCCAACGTCAAACGAGCTCGATAGGCTCAGAGAGGGATTAAAACAGCGAGAAAACTTTCGTCCAAATGGAAAAACCAGAATCCCATTCACCGATATTCTAGAATTTAGCATTCTCACTTGTATGAGAATTGGTGAAGTGTGTGCAATACGTTGGGAAGATTTAGAGCGAGAGCATAAAACCGTTTTAGTTCGCGATCGCAAAGACCCGCGAAAGAAAGCCGGTAATCATATGATAGTGCCGTTACTCGGTGAATCTTTTGAAATAGCGATAAAACAACCCCAAAGTAGCGAACGCATCTTTCCATACAACGCTAAAAGCGTATCCGCTGGGTTTCAGCGAGTTCGTAATGAGCTAGGAATTGAAGATTTACGCTACCACGATTTGAGGCGAGAGGGAGCAAGTCGACTTTTTGAGAAGGGATACTCGATTGAAGAAGTGGCTCAAGTTACAGGGCATCGAAATTTAAATATACTTTGGCAAGTATATACGCAATTATACCCTAGAAAATTGCACGAAAAATCTAACAACTAAACTAATTGACAAGGTAATAACATGAATGTGATAGAAGGGGATCTAATCCAACTTATTGATAGCGGTGAATATGATGTATTGGTCCATGGATGTAATTGTTTCTGCAATATGGGCGCCGGATTTGCTTTCTACTTAAAGAATAAATATCCACAAATATTAGAGAGTGATCAGAAAACCATAGTCGGAGATAAAAGTAAACTAGGTTCTTATAGTAAAACCATTTTATATATATCAGGAAAAAAAATGATAATATTAAATGCATACACTCAATACCATTGGAAAGGTGATGGTGTGCTTGTAGATTACAATTCTATCAGAAATGTATTTTTAAATATAAAAAATGAATTTCATGGTAAAAAAATAATCTATCCAAGAATAGGGGCGGGATTAGCTAGAGGAGATTGGAATAAAATAAAAAGCATCATAAATAAAGAGCTTTTCAATGAGAACCACTACTTAGTAGAATATAAAAAGAGCATCAATAGTAATTGATGCTCTTTAAAAGTAAAGTCTACTTAGATAATCTAAAGGCAGGCACTTCAAATAGAGGAAGCAATGCAGAGTCATAACCAGCTCTAGTCGTAAGAGAGTAAACATGTTCTCTCAAATATGGATACACGATTAGAGGAGCATTTCGTTCAGCAAAACTATCTATATGTTTAATGTCAAAGCCACTTTCATCAACTTGGAAGAAGCCTACCAATTCAACATCAAGATCGAAAGGTGAGATAGGAGATTGCAAATCACTTTCTTCTTTAGACATACAATCGGGATCTTGTCCTATTACAGCTCTAACTCGAACCGCGAAAACTTTTGTTTCTGGATCGTAGTCGCTATGCATATGATAGAAGCCAAAATCAGAAAAGTCTTCATTTTCAATTTCCTTATCAAACTTAGGATTATCACTAATTGATAGTTTTAATACTTTAATATCTCTTAACTGAATTGGATGATAATTAAAATCTGATTTCTTACTATCGGACATTTTTAAGCCGCCAAATTATATTTATAAAACTCATCATTTGCAGCAGCTGTAGACATTCTTGCCGCTACTCTTGAATTTGTATCTAGATTATTAATAAGTTTCAAAAATTCTTTTTTATTAAAAACCTTAGCAAGCTTGTAGTTAACAGCATTTGCATAGAAACAATCATATATTGCTTCATATGGGTTAAATGACATTGCTTGATAAATTGGTCCATTTGCATTTTCTAGAAGAACTTTCTTAAGTTCAGCTAATGACATATTGTTTATATCTTCTAATATATCTTTTATAATTGCATCATTATTCATAACCAGCCCCTTTCATTAGGCTATTTTAGCGTCTATAACTAATAAAATCAGTTCAAGCTATTTCTGGGTATTTTATACCTGTAACTTGAATAACCTTACTGTTTCGTATAACTAAACACAACGGTTGATTACCATTAATATCACGGTCAAATTGGCTTCTAAAACCTTTAGGTGGTGGCACTTTTACCTGAACAGCGCTATATAGCTTACCTTCTTTTTCTTCATATTTACTAACAAACAAGTCGTGAATACCTGTAAGTAAATTCTTTTTTTCTTCTTCTTTTATCGAAGGGTCGTTTAATTTTTCTTTTATAGCGAGTGACAAGGCCATTATACCTTGTCGCTTATTTTCTAGGTCAAATACACTATCAGGTGAAACATCAAGATTAGCTAAAACTATCGCACACTTAGTATCTTTGTGATCATGATAAGATCCTTTGTTTTTTGAAAAGTTCCACCACGCAATCGCCAAGTTTTCAGCCTCATCTAACAGCGCTTCAAACTGATAAAGCCAAAAATAAATGCCAGTACCCCGAATACCAGGACCAGCAGTAAAGCCACGTTGCGTAATAGAGCTTGCAGCGGAACAAGTAGTTCCATGTGTTCCTTTGTAAAAGTCCACGCTCTGTCGTCTCTGATTTTGTAATTATATAGTAAGTCAACATTACACTTTAGCCGAGCATAATCAACGTTTAGGTACGCTACCGCCCTTAGCTCATGCTGCTAAAGTGCTTTTTGATGGTGATTGTCGATAAGTAATCGACTATTGAGGCCATCTGTATTGTTGTTTTGAGGAGTTAAACGGAACTCTAGGGAATTACAGTTCACATTTAGAGCTTACGTATATGCAATCAGTTATGCAAGTATTTCTGTTACCAGCACACAAAAAAAGAGAGCGTATTTTAATCAATAAACTCTCTTTTTCAACTGTTTTGCACCTAAACTTTCATTAAATCAATTATTCGATTTTCTAATGTAGTGACTCGCTTATCTATAGATATATGACATTTTTTGATCCATTGAATATCAACTCGCACAGCAACAACTGTCGCTATACTAGACACTCCACCAGTAATTGCAGCGATAATTAGAGTCTGGTATGTATCCATCATTTAAACTCGTTTCGAATCATTTCCCATAAACCTAGAACTATCGGAATGGTTGTCCCGATAAGGCCACCGTATTGCACGCCCTCAGCCGTTACACTTGCAGTTAAAAGCTCTGGATGCCCCGCAGCCAAGGCAACACCCGCCCCAACTAATGCCAAACCTTTTTGGGTTGATGGTTGGTCTAAATCAATACCCAATTTTTTCTTGAAGAGTTCTTTCATAGCAATTTCCATACTTTCAAATATTTAATTGCATAGGCGGCGAGTATTGCGCCCAGCACCGTTAAAACAATTCGCTTAGTGTCATCTTTATTCATGCCATGCGAACCCCTTCTTGTGCTTGTTCAAGTGAGTAGAAGCGCCCGACCTCCATCACTGACATTGCATGTACCATCTTGGCGAGAGTGGAATCACTTTGCAGATTAATCGGCTCGTGTGGACTCACACCTAACTGACTTGCAACAAACTGCGCATAGTGATCCGATTCGTTTTCGTGGCTTGGTGCAAACTTGTGAATGAGCTCGCTGATGGTTTCAAGACCATAGCGTTTCTGGTAAGTATCACGTAGTAGAATCGCTCCTGCACGAAAGCCATATTCAGGTGCTCGAAAGGTTTCAAAACGCTTGTCTATCGAGGGCGTGATTTTGCCTATCCAGTTGTTATTGGCATTACTTTCAATGTTCAACGGATTGTTAGCACGCACACCACGGGGCTCTGTCGTCATAATTTGTTTTTTCATTAAATAGACCACCGCTATCAGCAGTAAGAAAAACAAAGAGAGCTTCATAGGGTAACTCTCAGCTATTTGATTTGAGTTGGCACAAACTCCACCAATTCAACATTCATTTGCAGGTTAATATCGCTCTCCACATCATTGTTAGTCTGCGCGTAAACAATCGGATAAAGCCAAGAACGCCGCCCTTGTGAAAACGAAGTTGGTACTAAAATGTCAAATGGATAGGAAAAATAAGCGGTTTGCTTCCCGTTTTTATCTTGAAAATTAAAGGGAGCAATAACCTGATTCGTTCCAATTGGAGTAACAAAATTCTGCCAAACAACACCAGTGCTATCGTTTTCAATAAACACATTTAAATCCAACCGCGCATCTGGCACGTCACCCGTAGTAGATTTAAAATCACCACCGAATGCAGAGACGTAGCCCGTGACGGTTCCTTGCACCCTCGCGTATTCAAAACCACTTGCTAGAATTTCATCAACTAAATCAGCATCCTGATTTACTGCGGCTTCAAATTGCATAAATTTTTGATTATTGGCTTCACGCTCAGGAATCAAAATCGCCGTCAAATCACTACGTAACTTTCCATTTAACGCTAAATCTGGGTGCAGGGACTTACTCCAAGGCGTCCAATCTGAACACTTTGCAAACCATTGCTCAGGCGTGGTGATACTTTCTTTTAAGCTCGTGTAGAAACTCCACGTGAATTTGCCGATTGGTTTTTGCGATTCATTGCCACCACTGAGCATTGCAGCCAACGCTTCGATTTTGTTGCGATTGCTGCCTGTAGGTAAATTAACGCTCATAATTTAAATCTCCAAAATCTGAACTGAGTCTGTCGCATCTCCGGTGAACTCAATTTCGGCTTGAGTTGCTAGCTCTATTTTTTCGCCAGCAACCAATGGATATACCCCTGAAATCAGAATCAAATTGGCATTGCCAGCCGCCGCTTTAATATGCACTTTGCGGCGACCACTATTCGCGGCCAAAACAAAAGGCATCGTGCCAGAATGAACATTCAATTCGTTGCTAATACTTGTTGTTACTTCCTGCCCTGAAGCAAGCTCTACGGCTGGCATCTGCTCAATACTTAGAGACTGACCAGAAGCTAATGCAATATCTGGAAGCTCTCCAATATTCACGGTTTGGCTTGGGGCGATTTCCACTTTAGGCAAGCTGCCTACACTCACCGATTGCCCCGCTGCAATTTCTAACGCAGGCATTTGCGCAATACTGATAGCTTGACCATCAGCAAGTTCTACGGCTGGCATCTGATCAATATTGATAGATTGCCCTGCCGCTAATTCAACAGCAGGCATTTCACTGACGACGATGCTTTGCCCGTCGATATTTGCAGGTGGGACAAAATCACCAAAACCAAATTCAAGCGTGATGTTTTGGTCAATATCCGAATACACCAACACTCGCCCGATTTGCTGCGCACTTTTAATGACCGCATCCTTTTTAAGCGTCACACGGTCGCCTAATGCACTTTCAAGCGTTACAGCTTGCAACGCCGTTTCTAAATAAATCCAGTTACCTGCAACAATGACAGGCATAGCCTGATGTGCTTTTAAAGAAAGATTCATCGTTTCATCGCCATAATTGCCACCGCACCTAAAACAACCGCAATGATCACCATTAAGATGATTTGTTGCTGCTTGTTCTCACTTACGCCGTTATCTTGTTTGAACTTGGCCAAGTCCATCATTGCACTCAAACTCTGCGTATTTTGCGCGGCCTGATTTCCAGCGAGCCCCGCAAGCATCTGCAAGTTTTCGCTATTGCTGGAAGACATATCTTCCAATGCGTTTTCTGCAAAATCGAGAGAGCCTTGGTTCACTTCACTGGCAAAATCGAGAGAATCTTTATTGACGCCCCCCGCATACTTGAGCGCATCGTTAAACATTCGCCCTGTTTGCTCGACCAGCTCTCCACCTAAATCAAGCGCCTTATTCACCGAACCATAATCGGTTGCGGTAACGTTTAGCGTTGAATTATTAATGCCACTAATCGCCGTTCCGAGGTTATCGCCAGAAATGGCATTTTGACCGCTGACATTGGTGGTTTTTGTTTGGTTGCTTGAACTACTTTTTCCGCCCATGCGTTACACTCTCATGGTTAACTCTGTGATATTGGTGGCGGCTTGCTCAGTCGTATTTAACTTGCGAACTAAACGAGCGAGCCCTGCAAAATAGGTATGCGCTGAAATGGTTTTTAGTCCTGCGTTTCTTACGTATTGAGAAAGCTCGTGAATGGCTGGAACAACACCATGCCCAGCCACACCCCACAAAAAATAGGTTTCTCCGATCACTTCACCCGCTACCACAATTTGGTAGTTTTCAGCACTTAACTCATAAAGACTCACGCGCCCTGTTTTGACTTCGGCTTTCAGCTCCTCAAAGTCTTGTGGACAGGCTCGAAACGCGACCTTTAATTGTTCCAGTGCTTCATGGTTATCAGTGACACAGCGAATCATTTCTTTTTCAACATCAAATACGCGATTACAACAATCACCACACCAATCAACCACGGACTAACCCCTGTAGGGCTTCCCATGTTGATTGCACCAACACTTTGACCGCTATTGTTCGTACTGGTCGCGGTAGAAGGCCCAGCTTGACCACCGCTAATAGGCATCGTGCCGCTATTGGTTAAACCGCCACCCATTAATGGAATCATAAGCCCCCCTTCATAAGCACATAGCCAACAATGAGAATGACCAACATCAGCATGAGTTTGCTAGAACCTTCAGAGAGTTGAAAACCCACAATGCCACCACCCAAGAACATCACTGGTAATAGAAAGGGCATTACTTACCCCCTTTAGCCAGCATGAACACCAACAACAGAAGAACCAGAACACCTACGCCCATAATCAAGTAATTGGTATTCAAACCTTGTGCTTGAGTGTGGATAGGTTGACCATCTGCGGTTTGCCCCTGAACTTGGTTTTTGCGTGCTTCGTCTGGGTCGCTCGCTTGCTTTTTTGCTAAGTCATTTTGAACGGTTCCATTAATCCACGAACCACCCGCGCTAGAGACAGCGTCGAGTAATTCGCCGCCAGCCTCACTCAAGGAATCTAACCAGCTCATAATTCCCCCTTATGCGGTGGTTTGAGTTGGAATCGCTACCTGTTCGATCGCTTCGATAATCACAGGCACACTGCCCGCCGCGCTCTTTTCAAGCTCAAATTGCAATGCACGTACCGCCTGCGTTTTGAGTTTGCTCTCAGAGCCGAAACCAGTTCGGACAAAATCCAGAGAGAACCAACCATCGTTTTGTTCAAGACCAGCAGCAGAGAGATCAAAAGAGTTGTCCACTTTGTTCACATTCATTTCTTCACGGTCGTCACGTAGAACACGAACGCGAGTGATGGAATCGTCTTTGAAGTGAATACGCTTGAGGCTCAAGAATGGCGAACGCTCAGACCAATCAAACGGCGTTCGACCAGCCGCACTTGCAAACCACGTCAAAGAGTACAAACGAGGCATAAATAAGCGTTGTGTTTGTGCTTCAGTGATATGAGCACGAGCACGAATGCTTGGTGCTGCAACACCAGTTTTTGCTTTAAGCTGGATATACACAAACCAGATTTCACCTGGCAATGTCACCAACTCACCTTGACGGACACCAAGCTTGGTTCGCATACCCATATCTGAAAATGAAATAATGTATCGACCTTGCTCGACATAGTTAGAACGGTGTTCTTGCAAATCCACCATATCTTGACCAGATAGAGACACGATCTCTTTACCATTATGAGTAATGCGAACGCGCTCAATATCAGCAGGGTCAGTAATGTCCGTCACCAACTCAAGATTTTGATATGTAGGGCCAGAAACGAGTCGTAACGTTGACTGATTCCCCCACGCCACACCTTCAACCGGATCAAGTTCTTTAGGACGTGGATTAAATAGCGTTTGTAGTGCTTCCATTACCGTTCCCCTTAGAACCAGCCAGATTTGCCGTTGATGGTTTCTTTTAGCGCACTCATGGCGCTGATGTTGTTAATCGCTGCAATAAGAACAATTGTCACGATTGCAGTGATTAGCATGGTTTTATGCTGTGCTTTCATAAATGTTTCCAGTTTCACCCGTGTTAAGAACGAGGCTATTAGAAACAAGAAAATAAGAGGGGGTAAATGAGAGGTAACCTATAGGTTAAACGGCTAACCTATAGGTTGATTTGAGCGTTAAATCACACTCGTTTATCGATAGTTCATAGCTAACTGTTTGCCCGTTTGACAGTTGAAAGCACGAGTTTCTACGTTGCCGATACCATCACGCACCATCATATATTCAGCAATGGGTTTACCGATTTTCTGCTTGTTCACCTTAGCAGATACCAAAGAGGCGATCGCATGAATGTCTAACCCTTTTTTCTTGGCTAGCCACTCAGCATCCGACATTGAGTTAACTGCTCCAATCCACCAAGTCGATGATTGCTCGGTGACTGTTTTCGGTACTTCTTGCCCACGTTGAAACACGGTATGAATAACCAGACCATATTGGCGACCACCACGCAGCAGTTCTCCGGCCTTGCCTTTGAGCTTGCCGGATGTTTCAACACAACTTGCTAGCTCTTCTATAACCGTGTGCAACTTGGGCGCATGACCATTTCCCATAGACCACACAACCGAACTGAAAAACTCCAACTCTTCAGCAACCGCGCCCCCCTCCGGAATGTACGCCAGTTTAAAAGACTGACCACGACGGCGAGCCATCAACAACGCTTTGACAAAAGCAGAGCGAGAGCTCGTACCGTGACACATCTGCCCCTGAAACTTTGAGCCTGCATAGTTTCGATATGGGTCAAAAAAAACAGCTTGAGAGGCTTTTTGCACCAATCCCAAATGTTTAACGGCAGAGGTTTTGCCTCCCCCCGTACCCGCCACATAAATCACATGCTCTGCATCATGGGATGCATTAGAGTTAACCGGATTAGGCAGCTTTAGCGGTGGCTTTTGCTTTTTCGGCATCTCGCTTCTCCTGCTCTGCTTTATAGGCTTTTAGCTCAGTGATATGACGCTTAGATGTGTACACCAGTGCTAAAACGGCGAGCAATAAAGTAGCCTCTTCCACGTAATCACCAAACCAGCCTAATAGCTCACCGCCATGCTTACTCAAGACAGGAATAGCCGCTTTGATAACTTCATTTTTGCCTTTTTCATCAAAAGCAAAATCAATCCCTGAAATGATAGAGGTCGCTTGTTCGGCAATGGTAAAAACGACTGATAAAAGCCCTTCAAAAGCCTCACTGCTCACGGTTTCGGTTGATAGTGCGCTACTTTCGGTTGATTCGGTGGGGGCTTCTTCGGTTTCAAGTTGTTTGATCACCACATCAAAATCGCCCCAATCATCACCTAGGCTCGTCACTTCTAGTTCATTATCCGGTTGTTGCATCGGTTGACTCCTCTGGTTGTGGTTTTGGTAGTAAAAGACGCACCGCCCACAGGCAGGCAAGTACCACCCCCAACACCATCAATACACGCTTAACCGTGACAAAAGGCCGTATTTCCACTAGCGGCTTGTCGGTTGGAGTTTCGGTTTCGATAATGCTTTCAACCCTGTCAGTGCTGGACTCTTCCACCCGCAAAGGCTCAACAGTTTCAACCGAATCGCTAACGGTTAGCTCGGTTACGTCCAACGCTTCAACCAAGACAGGCAATGCACTGGCCTCGCGTTCAAGTAATGCGCTTTCATCGGTTGCCATGTGCTTATCGACGTACTCATCCACACTTTTGCTCATTGAGCTATTACCACATTTAGGACAACGATAATATTTAAGCCCAAGGTTACGCCCGTTTTTAGGTGGTTCGCCCTCAGCAATGAGCTTTCCTTCACCGACTTGGTGAACGGTAGAAAGCGAAACACAAACAGGGCAATGCACAACACCACGCACTGGATTTTCGTATTTACTCATTCTTACCCCCAACCTCAGTGAAATCACCATCCGAAATATTTTCTAGTTGGTTCAAGTTAGAAACGACATGAGCGCGATATTTTCTACGCGCTACATCATTGAGCTTTGCGAGTTGTTCAAGCTGTTCAAAAAAGTTGGTTGGTAGCCCTAACGCTTCCAATGACAAATTTCCTGTCATGAGCATTTTGGTGGCTTTGCCAATTAAATCTTTCATTTCCATTGACTTAAATCGCCCAATTTCACGTTCCATATTCGTTGTGAGTTGGTCGGCGGCATCTAAGGCTTTTAAATCGCGTTGGCATTCTTCAATAGAGAGTAATTTCATAGATTCCCCTGTCTCTCGACGTTAGTGAGTGAATAAAAAGCCCCTGTCTCACGACGTTGGCAAATTCTAGGCATCTTCTGGATGCATGGATTGATTCCAAAGCTCTTCCCATTGAGGCGAACCAAAACGGTCAAGCTCAACATTTAAAAAGAAATTCGATACGATTCGTTGTTGGCGGGTCGGCGTAATGTCCTGCGTACAATTATTGCCACTAGACCAAGGCGCAAGCTCCCGCTTGCTTTGAAGAGCCTCCGCGCTATGCGTTTTTTTGACTAACTTCCATTCAATTTCATGCGTTAAGACACTCAAACCGCTACCTTCAAGCCCAATAACAACCGGTACTATTTCACCGTATTTATTTTCTCGTTCTTCTTTGCTCGGTTTAATTGGTCGAAGTGATTGCGGTAAACGGTGACCACCCATGTAATCGAAATAAGCGGAAAAGAACCCCATATCCGCAGCACGCCGCGCTTTTTCAAATAAGCAATACTCTTGCTTATCTTGAATACGGCGAAGCTCTCTCCATACCGTTACGCTTGGCGTTTTCTGAAATTGAAACTGACGGAAACAGAAATTGCGTGACCATGCGGTGACGTTTTTAACCGTGTCCTGTAACTTGGCTTTCTTGTTGTCCAAATCGGCCAAATCATCTAACCCGAATCCGTCCACATTCTTTGATATGTACTTAGCTAAATAAGCGACTGCACCACCTTCACTACCATCTAACAGCTTTGCTTCAAAACGTGCTTTCATGGCCTTGAAGTTTGGCTCACCAGAATCACGATAAAGCTCTTTGCTATCACGTTGATATTGATAGGCCTGTAACGCAGCCACAAATGCACCAACTTGTTCTAGCGGCATAAAAAACACACCATGCCAGTGTGGTGTCCCATCTTGGTGAGGTTCGACAACTCGCATACCGTAGTAAGTGAGATCATGCCGATGTGCAAAAGCTCGAAAGCGATTCCATGTTTTGGTTAACCATCCATGAGCATCACTTGGGCTACTACCATCCCAACGCTTATTTTCAATCCAATACTCTCCGCGCTGTGTAAGACGGTGAAAACGACTCGGCGCAGTCATAGTGATAAACACGGCGGCGTGCTGATAGGAATCTGCATATTCTTGGCATCCCGCAATGCGCGTCATAAGTTCATGACGACGATTAACAGGGTTAGCTTGTGATGATGCGTGTACCACATCCATGCTCACCACATCACCTTGCTCTGATTCAATAGCCATAAGTTCGAGCCATTCACGCTGCCTGTCTTGGCGAACCTTGAGCCATTCACATGCAGATATTGAGGCATACGGAGAAATATGGGGGGATACCATGCCAGCAGCACGTCTAGCATTTTCAAAAGCTGCAAGCGTATGCTTTTCAATAGCACGCCGCCAAACGGATTCATCCAGCAAACGCGCCAAAATAGAAAACGCCTGCGCTTCATCTTTTGCTGATTCAAATTGTGGCATCCATAGCACTGCACCAACATATTCATGGATTTGACTAATCGCATCAAAAACAGACATTCCAGCTTTAGACGCTAATTCAAAACGAAAACTTGCACGCCCTACTAACTCAGTAGCAAGACGAGCACGTTTTAATTCTGTATCTACCCGCCACCAAGGTTCCGGTAATACACCAAGCGCAGAAAACGCAGCCTGACTGCGGGATTCAATAAAATCTATTGCACGCTTAAAACCATACTTACGAAAACGCACAGCCGCAGCCTTATCGAGATAACAGCGAATATCACTTGGTAATTTGAATTGATTAGCAATGGTGTGGGCAAATTCAAATACTCGCTCTCGTGGTGAGAGTACGCAGAAATCTGCACGCTGATGTTCAGAAATCATTGAGAACTCAGGTAGAGAACGCTGATTTTTGACCACATACGTAGCAAGCTCCTGACGTAAATTATCAGGGAGCTTGCTTAGTGGGTTTTTAGTCGGTTTGCGGTAGCTTTTCACGACAATGCTTCTTCTAGAGTTTCTGGAATTCGTTGATGAAGTTCGCTTACTGATCGGCTTGGTAGTTGGTTCGCTTTTGTTGCGACTTTTTCTAACCAAGCTAATTTTCGGCGCTCTCTTTCGGTTGGTTTACGGCTTTTTGCAATGGCTTTACGGCAAAGTTCAATCCCACGTAAACCGCAAGTGCGTTGCTCTTCGGTTAATAACAAGGGGTAGGCTTTTGACATTGCTACACCTCCAAGCTTTCCAGTAGTTCAGCAGCTTCAATAAGTTGCTCATAAATTGGATACAAAAACTCAAATTCCGGTGAGGAAGGACTCAACCAAGACAAGCGCCCCTTAACAATCGTAAAAAGCTCTTTAGCTTCACTGGAATGAGAGAAATCAATGTTGATAGAGTGAGTTGGTGTTTTCATCTAGTGCGCTCCGTGTACTGATTGCCAATCGTTTCTAGCATCTTCATATCGCTGATCGATATACGCAGCTAAGTCTTCGATTTTGATTAAGGTAGGACTACGCTCAGAATCACGCAGTTTGAAAGTAGGTACTGGAAAATCACATGCTTTAGCACGTTGTTCCGCTGTTTTTGGCGTGATGCCAAAGAACTCTTTAGATACCTGCTTAAGCTCAACTGTAGGACTTCCAAAGCGCGCTAGCAGTGCAAAATTTGTATTCATATATTCCTCATGTGCTACATTTAAATCATTTCAAGGTAATTCAAACGCCTCATAACATCCCAGAGCAACGTCATGGGGAATTATTGAGGATCAAAACCAAATAATCAACCCCAAAAATACATCAGAGGAAATTATGGGAAGTTTTGAGGAAAGACTAAGGGAACTAAAAAGGTTAACGAATACAGCTAAGAATGTTGATTTAGCAAGGGTTCTGGGCATATCTCCAAAGACCGTTTCAAACTGGAAATATAGGGATCACATTCCTGATGACATCTTTCTAAAAGCGAGAGACTTATCACAAAATGGCGGCGTTGCTGTGCCACCTCGTGGATATGTGACACTAGATATTTATGAGCAAGCTGTGAGTGCTGGACATGGTGCATTAGTTGTAAGTGAAGAAAAGTCTTCAGATATTGTTTTCAGCGAGGCGTTTATTCATAACGATATTGGCGTAAACCCTAATAACGTTTTCTTAATGCCCGTGAAAGGCGACAGCATGTACCCAACACTAAAAAACGGTGCATTAGTCATGGTCAATAAAGTGGAGCAATTTACGGGTGATGGCGTTTATGTCTTTCGATTTGACGGGCAATTGATGGTTAAACGACTTCAATTTTCAAAACATGGTTTAACCGTCGTGAGTGATAATTCGACTTATAAAGAGTGGGAATTGAGCAAAACGGAGATTTCAGGAAATGACTTTGAAATCATTGGTGAAGTGGTTTGGTCGGGACAAAGAATGTAATCGAGTACGTATATAAATACGCATGACTCACTAGAAAGCCCTAAATAGCTAGAAAGTGAATCCAATCGAGCATGGGTGCTACTGAGAGCCTACAAGGGTGAGTCATGATTTAGATATCCCATTGAGTCATTAGTGGTGACAATTACAGCCAAAAACAAAGCTGGGCATTGTAATCGCTTCCAGTTTATATCGCCAACAGTTCTTCTACAGTATCGTTTTACATTGATATAGGGTAGTTTAAGCACTATTTCGTTACAAATAACGATGACATCGCTAACTAACTCCAAAAAATGTTATAGGGCACAACGCCATTCATCTGGAAGTAGTATATTATTATTAAAGTCCAATGGTTATGGTGATGAATTTGGACCACAAGTTAACACAACAAATTGAAGATATATGTGCAGCACGAGGGGTAAGACTTACCTCTCAGCGAAAAAGGGTGTTTGAACTGATTTGTTCAAGCAAAAAAGCATCCAGTGCTTATGAATTACTTGAAGATTTAAAGCAAAGTGAACCCCAAGCTAAACCGCCGACGGTGTATCGCGCTCTGGACTTTTTGCTCGAACAGGGCTTTATTCATAGAGTAGAGTCAACAAACAGTTTTATTTCGTGTTGCTCTTGTAATGCCAACATGCATTTCTCACACCTTTTAATTTGTGACAAATGCGGCAATGTTATTGAATTGCAAGATAACAGTCTGGTAGCCTTGCTAGCAAGCAATGCTGAGGAACACGGTTTTGACATCGTTAATCACGTTATTGAATCTCATGGTATTTGCCGAACGTGTTCCTCAAATCTAAAAGTATAAAACAGTAGAAGAAGATTATGCGCGCTGAATTTGTAAACCCGTTTTTAGCCTCTTTAATGAACGTGTTAAAAACGATGGCTTCTCTAGAGTTGAAGCCACAGAAACCTCGTGTGAAGAAAGATGAAATTGCTCGTGGTGATGTCTCTGGCTTGATCGGTATGGTCGGCACTCAAAGTCGTGGTTCTATGTCTATCACTTTCGATGAAAGTCTAGCATTAGAGATCATGCAAAATATGTTAGGTGAACGCCCGAATGGTTTAAATGAAGAAGTCACAGATATGGTGGGTGAAATTACCAATATGGTGACTGGTGGAGCCAAGCGCATTCTTGCAGAAAGTGGCTTTGACTTTGATATGGCGACCCCAGTTGTCGTTTCTGGTAAAGGCCATACTATCCGCCATAAATGTGAAGGAGCCATCATTATTATGCCTTTCACATCTCAATGGGGTAATGCGTTTATCGAAATCTGTTTCGAATAAGCCATCGGCTTTCTTTCAAAAAAGATAAAAAAAGGTTGATACTTCGTAGTATCAACCTTTTTATTTTCTAATCTAGCTCGTAGTAAACGAGATTAGGGCAATTGAGTTATGCTTTAAACGCTTTAAATGCGTTAATCAAACCGTTAGTTGAGCTATCGTGAGAAATCACTTGCTCTTGGTCTGCCAATTCAGGAAGAATTTGGTTAGCTAACTGCTTACCTAGCTCAACCCCCCATTGGTCAAAGCTGAAAATATTCCAAATCACACCTTGTACGAAAATCTTATGTTCGTACATAGCAATCAGGTTACCCAAGGTACGTGGCGTAAATTGCTTAACCAGAATAGAGTTGGTTGGGCGGTTACCTTCAAATACTTTAAATGGTGCAATTGCAGCCAATTCTTGATCTGTTTTACCCGCCGATTTTAACTCTGCTTCAACCGTTTCTAATGTTTTACCAAAAGCTAAAGCTTCAGTTTGAGCAAAGAAATTTGACATCAATTTTTGATGGTGGTCGCCTGCTGGGTTATGGCTAACCGCTGGAGCAATAAAGTCACAAGGGATCAATTTCGTACCTTGGTGGATCAATTGGTAAAAAGCGTGTTGACCGTTAGTACCCGGCTCACCCCAAATGATTGGACCAGTTTGGTAAGTTACCGCTTCACCATTACGGTCAACATATTTACCATTTGATTCCATATTGCCTTGTTGGAAGTAAGCAGCAAAGCGGTGCAAATACTGATCGTAAGGCAAAATAGCTTCTGATTCTGCACCATGGAAATTGTTATACCAAATACCAATTAAGGCGAGGATCACTGGGATATTGTTTTCAAATGGTGTTGCAACAAAATGCTGGTCCATTTCATGCGCACCCGCTAGTAGCTCAACAAAATTGTCGTAACCTACAGCCAGAACAATAGATAAACCAATCGCTGACCATAGTGAGTAGCGACCACCAACCCAATCCCAAAACTCAAACATGTTATCAGTATCAATACCAAACTCAGACACTGATTTTGCATTGGTTGATAGCGCTGCAAAGTGTTTTGCGACATGCGCTTCATCACCCGCTTCAGCTAGGAACCAGTCACGCGCACTGTGTGCATTAGTCATAGTTTCTTGAGTGGTGAATGTTTTTGAAGCCACCAAGAATAATGTGGTTTCAGGATTAACCTTTTTCAATGTTTCAACGATGTGTGTACCATCAACGTTGGAAACAAAATGCATGTTTAAGTGGTTCTTATAAGGCGCCAAAGCTTCAGTCACCATGTAAGGACCAAGGTCTGAACCACCAATACCGATGTTAACAATATCCGTAATCGCTTTGCCGGTATAGCCTTTCCAATCACCAGAAATCACACGCTCAGAGAAAGATTTCATCTTCTCAAGTACAGCATTCACCGCTGGCATGACATCTTCACCATCAACCATTACTGGCGTATTGCTACGATTACGCAATGCTGTGTGCAATACTGCACGACCTTCAGTTTGGTTGATAGCAGAACCACTAAACATCGCTTCAATGGCTGATTTTAGTTCAGTTTCATTCGCCAAAGCTTGTAGGTGCTTTAGTGTTTCTTCACTGATAAGGTTTTTTGAATAGTCGACAAGAATATCAGAACCAAAGCGAGTCGAGAACTTATCGAAACGTTGGCTATCTTGTGCAAATAATGATTTGAGGTCCATATCTTGCGCTGATTCAAAATGCGCAGTTAGTGCTTTCCAAGCTTGTGTTTGCGTTGGATTGATATTTTTCAACATGGTATCTATCCCGATGTTACAGTAGGTTTTATTCCTATCATCACTGAACATTGTGTCAGAATGATGGAATCCCCGATTTAGCAAAAAAAAGAATATTGTTACTATTGCCCACTTCAAGGCGGCAATAAATTGTAATTAATTTTCAGTGCGTAATTATGACGCAGCTCGTCTGCACTCATATTGAGTTAAATCACGTTAACGATTGAGCTATGCACTTTACGCTATTGCTGCATGGTGCTCACCATAGCGTCAAACTATCAATTTTACCAATAGATTATAGAAGGTTACTTATGTGGTACCAAAAGACCATTCAGCTTAGTGCTCGTAAGCGTGGGTTTCACCTCATCACTGATGAAATTGAACAACAAATCCCAGAGATAAATGCGTTATCTGTTGGTTTGTTACATCTTTTTATCCAGCACACATCCGCAAGCTTAACCATTAACGAAAATGCAGACCCAACGGTACGTATTGATATGGAGCAACACTTTAATCACTACGTACCAGAACAAGCACCATACTATCAACATACTTATGAAGGTAACGATGACATGCCAGCGCATATCAAGGCATCAATACTCAACACCAGTATTTCTATTCCTATTTCGAATCGCAGGTTAGCACTTGGAACTTGGCAAGGTATTTACTTAGGAGAACACCGTAACTACGGAGGGAGTCGACGAATCATCGCTACACTCTATGGCCAGCGTCATGATCAATAGTATTTGGTAGGCGAAGTTGGATGCGAGCTAAAAAGGCTGATTAACCATCACAATAAAAGAGCTTTGGTCGGCTCCCCAAGCCATTTCCGCTCGGACAACAATGCCTTCTACTTGAAAGCGTAACGCGCCTCCGGCACTCCATTTCATGTTGGTATGTAAGGTTTTTAAGTTGTAGTCATCAGCGACACGGCCAACATCAACAAAAGCGACCCACTGCCACCACGGCACATTATAGTGCTTGAAAATCGGCCACTCACTGAGCGGCTGCCATTGTGGCATCACACGATACTCAGCTGTGTAGTGCATAGCTGAACGACCATGATAACGACCACTATCGTAGCTACGAAGGCGATATAACCCCCCTAGTTTCACTTGGCTAACATCCGGAGGACGCTGGCATTGCTCTTCAGAACAATTCTCCCACGTTGGCGTATCAGCCGTGTAAACGCTAAACGCAACTACTTGTTTATCGAAGAGTTCCCCGACACTGCCAAGATCCCAATAATGGCTATTTTCAATCTCCCACGTTCCCCATGACGACTCATTCCATGCCTCGGGAGCGTAAGTTAAATCAAAGCGAGTACGAGAGCCGGCGCTAGGATTACGTGAATCATCGCGATTATCCCATTCAAATTTCACCTCTAATGCCGTCGTTTTTTCTGATGTAGAACCCGCATGAGTAAAGTCTAAAGCTCTTGACTCAAAATAGGGTTGAATATCGATACTTGATACACCACTTGAGAAAGGTGTTCCGCCCGTCAATGTCCGAGTTGGGCTAACAGCGGCTTTAACGCCTTTCTGTTCCGCCTCTCCCCATGGGAGAATGTAACGAAAGGAGAGTCTATAACGACTATCTTCCCCATTAGCTAGCGTCGTATCCTCAAGAGAAGAACCATTACCAGCCTGTTGACTAAGGTAATAGGTGTAATCGTTAAACTGACTTTGATAGATCTCACCCCCCAATAGCCATTGGGTAGCCACTTGATAGTTATTAAAGGAAACATACCCTAAATAACTCCCTTTACTCGATATTATTGCCGTACCAAACAAGCTAGCTTGTGGCTGACCGACTCCTTTGATGATACCTGCAACCCCAGCGGTTACCCCTAAGCTGTCGGTTGAAAACAGATAAGGTACGAAAGCAGAATCTTCTAACCAATGCGTCCAATCATTATTTGCATTGGCTGAATCAGAAGACATAAGCACAATCATTGAGGAAAATAAAGTAACGTTAAAACGCTTTAACCGCGCCATTTAACTCAGCTTATCTTGATACTTCATTTCCACACGCGAGGTAAGTTTAGTCACCAATTCGTAAGCAATAGTGCCGATATGTAACGCAACTTCTTCAACCGATAACTCATTACCCCACAGAACGACTTCATCGCCAACTTTATCATTACAGTCTGGCCCGAGATCAACCGTTAGCATGTCCATCGATACTTTACCTGCGATAGGCACTTTACGACCATTAACGATTACTGGCGTACCATTAGGTGCCGTTCGGGGATAACCATCACCATAACCAATGGCAATCACCCCAACTTTGGTATCCCGCAAGCTTGTCCACGTCGCACCATAACCGACACTCTCACCGGCTTTAACATCACGAACCGCAATCAAGTGTGACTTTAAAGTCATAACGGGCTGATAGCCCAACTCTTTCGCTGACTTATCAGAAAAAGGCGACACTCCATACATGATGATCCCAGGTCGAACCCATTCGAGTCGACTCTTTTCCCAAGCCAATAAGCCTGCAGATGCCGCGAGCGAACGCTCTCCGTCATGACCATCAGTGAGCGATAAAAATAGCTCAATTTGTTGTTGAGTCGTTACTTTGTCAAGTTCATCGGCACAGCCAAAATGACTCATATAACGCAGTGGTTTAGCCACATTTTTGCACGCATGCAAACGCTCAACAAACTCCGAGTATTGTTCAGGGCGAACCCCTAAACGATGCATTCCACTATCAATTTTTAACCAAACAACCACTGGAGTATCTAGCTGGGCCTGCTCTAACGCTTGTAATTGTTCTTCACAATGCACCACAGTTTGAATGTTATTAGTAACGAGCACCGCTAAATCAACAGGAGAGTAAAAACCCTCGAGCAGTAGAATCGGTTTTACAACCCCACAAGCTCGCAGCTGCAAAGCTTCTTCAATTCTCGCAACGCCAAAAGCATCCGCATCAAACGCATGCTTAGCAACATGCCGCAAACCGTGACCATAACCATTGGCCTTAACAACAGCCATAACTTTACTGCTTGGAGCTTGCTGCTTGATTAACTTCAAATTGTGCGTGAGCGCATTAAGATCAATCCAAGCCGTTGCGGCTTTCATATAGCTCATCGAATTATTCATCATCAAATGCTGGTCCTGCATAGTTATCAAAGCGAGAATACTGTCCTTGGAAAGTCAGGCGAACTGAACCGATAGGACCATTACGTTGCTTACCTAAAATGATTTCAGCGATACCTTTTAGTGCGCTATCGGGGTGATAAACTTCATCTCGATAGATAAACATGATTAAGTCGGCATCTTGCTCGATAGAGCCTGATTCACGTAGATCTGAGTTCACAGGGCGTTTATCAGCACGTTGCTCCAAAGAACGGTTTAACTGAGACAAAGCCACAACAGGAACGTTTAACTCTTTTGCGAGCGCCTTTAACGAGCGAGAAATCTCGGCAATTTCCAACGTTCGGTTATCTGACAATGCAGGCACACGCATTAACTGTAGGTAATCGACCATGATTAATGACAACCCGCCATGCTCACGCGCAATACGTCGAGCACGAGAACGCACTTCGGTCGGGGTTAAACCAGAGCTGTCATCGATATACATATTTTTCTTCTCCATGAGGATCCCCATGGTCGAAGAGATACGGGCCCAATCTTCATCGTCTAATTGGCCAGTACGTATCTTGGTTTGATCAACGCGAGATAAGGAAGCCAACATACGCATCATGATTTGTTCTGCAGGCATCTCTAGCGAAAAAATCAACACTGGCTTTTCTTGTTCCATCGCTGCGTTTTCACACAAGTTCATCGCAAAGGTCGTTTTACCCATTGAAGGACGAGCGGCGACGATAATGAGATCAGACCCTTGTAAGCCTGCCGTTTTTTTATTGAGATCAGTGAAGCCAGTGTTAACGCCAGTGACGCCATCTTGAGGAGTTTTGTATAGAAGCTCGATACGCTCTAGCGTTTTTTCGAGGATAGAGTCTACATTTTGTGGCCCTTCGTTTTCACTAGTTCGTTCTTCAGCGATAGCAAAAACTTTACTTTCCGCTAGGTCGAGTAGATCTTCAGAGCTACGCCCTTGAGGATCATACCCTGCATCGGCAATTTCATTTGCCACCCCAATCAAGTTGCGCACTAAAGCACGCTCTGCAACAATCTCGGCATAGGCGTTAATATTGGCAGCACTTGGCGTGTTTTTCGCTAAATCAGCCAAGTAAGCAAAGCCGCCGACATCATCTAACTGCTCATGGCGCTCGAGGTGTTCAGAAAGCGTAATTAAATCCAAAGGCTTACCAGACTCTAGAATTGACTTTACGCCATCAAAAATCAGACGATGAGGACGACTATAAAAGTCTTTGCTTACCACACGTTCAGCAACGGTATCCCAACGTTCGTTATCAAGCAGTAACCCACCAATGACTGATTGTTCAGCTTCAATGGAGTGCGGGGGGACTTTAATTGCATCTACTTGCGCGTCAAACGGTTTACGGTTTCGGTTATTAGTTCGTGGTGCGGGCATGATTTCGCTCAATAACTATCTAATGACCGTCCATTATAGCGAGAATAGATCATTTGTAATTATGTAAACGAAACTTTGTGTTTATCTAATCTAGAATTAACCTTATGCTGACCAAATACCATGATACTGCACATACTATTTTGCCCATTGCTATATTCATCACAGAGGTACTTCGTGTCCAAAATTTGGCTTCTGAGTCTTAGCCTACTCACCCTGAGTACAGCCTATGCCGATGAGGAGACTAAAAGCGATACGGAAATCGAAGTTCCTTCCCCCTGGAATGCTCAAGCAGAGTTAGGCTATCAAGCACACTCCGGTAATTCTGATTCGGAATCCCTTAACACACGCCTTCGAGCGGAGTATACCGAGGGGCGGCACCGAACCAGTGGCGAGTGGAAATTCTACATGCTGTACAAAGATGGGGAAGAAGATAAACGCCAATCAACCTATTCAGCTCAAAGCGATTATAAGTTAGGAGCAAAAACCTACTTATACGGCAGCTTCAAAGGGGTTGACTCTAAATACACCGCTTACTTTAAAGATTATACGCTTTCTAGCGGTTTAGGTTATCAGTTCGTCAATACTGATGAGTTTGTATTGGAACTTGAGGTTGGGCCTGGTTTTCGCTATCAAGAGCCCAATTTAGACGAGATTGACGACGACGACATCATTTTCCCTGACATTGTTGAAGAGATCATATTTCGTGGCAATGTAAGAACAGATTGGCAAGCTTTGGATAATTTAGCACTTTCAGCGGATGTCACTATAGTATCAGGTGAAAGCAACACCAGAACCGATACAGAGCTTAGCCTGACCAATAACATCACAGAAACTATCGCATTAAAAGTCAGCAGCTCTCGACAGTATCACGATAAAGTGCCCGAAGGATTGAGCAAGGCTGACAGCCTTTTTTCCATAAATCTACTTTTCAATTTTTAGTTTCAAGCAAAAAAAAACACCAGCCGACGCTGGTGTTTTCAATTCGTCTGAAGACTGAAATTACTCAGCAACGATTTGTACTTTCGCAGTTGCAAAAACTTCTGAATGAAGTTGAATGCTTACTTCGAACTCACCAACGTTACGTAGAGCACCTTCAGGTAGGCGAACTTCGCTCTTAGCTACTGCAACACCTGCCGCTGTAATAGCGTCAGCGATGTCACGAGTACCGATAGAACCAAATAGTTTACCTTCGTCACCAGCTTTAGAAGCGATAACAACCGCTTCAAGAGCGTCAACTTGATCAGCGCGAGCTTGAGCTGCTACTAGTTGCTCAGCAACTTTAGCTTCAAGTTCAGCACGACGAGTTTCGAACATTTCAACGTTAGATTTAGTTGCCATTACAGCCTTACCTTGTGGGATAAGGAAGTTACGAGCATAACCAGATTTAACGATTACTGTGTCGCCAAGACTGCCTAGGTTACCGATTTTATCAAGTAGAATAACTTGCATTGTTTAATCCTCTTTCTTAATAAACGGTGCCAATTACTGATGTTTGTCAGTGTATGGCAGTAGAGCTAGGTAGCGAGAACGCTTGATTGCACGAGCTAGCTGACGTTGGTATTTAGCGCTAGTACCAGTGATACGGCTAGGTACGATTTTACCAGCTTCAGTGATGTAGTTTTTAAGAGTTGCTACGTCTTTGTAATCAATCTCTTGTACGCCTTCTGCAGTAAAACGGCAGAATTTACGACGACGGAAGAAACGAGCCATGGGCTATCTCCTGATCTTAAATTTGAGTAATGTGGTCGGCATGTAACACCAATTTACCTACGCCATTATGGCTGGTTTGGTAAGTGACAAAGCCACTAACGTTTATGGTGCTGCCTTGTACTAAATTTTGAGTGAGTGCTTGTGACCTTAGCCCACTGACAACTACCGGCATACGACAATAAACTTGTCTCGGTAAATCAGCTTCTATCACTGTTGAGCGATGTTCAAGCCAGAAACGGCAATGTTCAACACCAGCAGGACTTTGGCTTCGAATGGGAGGTTTCGCGACAATGCCACTCAACTCCATTCGATTGGTCATACAATCAATTACTCTGCGTCTGCTTCGAAACGAGTATCTTCACGCTTAGAACGCTCTTCTTTAGCTTTCAGCATGATAGATGGCTCTGTGATAGCAGCTTTAGTACGCATGATCATGTTACGTAGAACTGCATCGTTAAAACGGAAAGCAGTTTCTAACTCGTCAATCACAGCTTGGCCAGCTTCAACGTTCATAAGAACGTAATGAGCTTTGTGAAGCTTGTTGATTGGGTAAGCCATTTGACGACGACCCCAATCTTCTAGACGGTGGATAGTACCGCCAGCTTCAGTGATAGAACCAGTGTAACGCTCGATCATGCCAGCAACTTGCTCGCTTTGATCTGGGTGCACCATGAATACGATTTCATAATGACGCATCGGTTGCTCCTTACGGATTATTCAGCTTCCTGAGTTGGCTCGGTCATCCAGAGGAAGCAAGGAACGAAAGAAAAAGACCGAGAATTAAGGACGGCAAATAGTATAGAAAGGAAGCAGATATAGCAAGGGAAATATGTGAAGTAAGTAGAAGTAGTCTTTTTGCTATATTCCGGTAAAAGAAAAGGGAAGCCGAAGCTTCCCTTTTCAATGCAGTATGTGCAGAAATTATCGAAATTAAGCGATAACTTTAGCAACAACACCAGCACCAACTGTACGGCCACCTTCGCGAATCGCGAAACGTAGACCTTCATCCATCGCGATTGGAGCGATTAGCTCTACAACCATTTGGATGTTGTCACCTGGCATTACCATTTCTACGCCTTCTGGTAGAGAAATATCACCAGTTACGTCAGTTGTACGGAAGTAGAACTGTGGACGGTAGCCTTTGAAGAACGGAGTATGACGGCCGCCTTCATCTTTAGACAGTACGTATACTTCTGATTCGAACTTAGTGTGTGGAGTGATTGAACCAGGCTTAGCTAGTACTTGACCACGTTCAACTTCATCACGCTTAGTACCACGTAGAAGTGCACCAACGTTCTCACCCGCACGACCTTCGTCTAGAAGCTTACGGAACATCTCAACACCAGTACATGTGGTTGTTACTGTGTCTTTGATACCAACGATCGCTA
>NZ_JAAZTU010000031.1 GCF_012395185.1 Vibrio aestuarianus | reverse complement strand
ATTCAATTCTATCTACCATTAATTTATTTGAGTTAAGTATCAAATAGGAGAGAAGTATGTCTGATAAAGTACAACATGACACTCAAAATCATCAGTATTTAGTGCATTTGGAAGGGGATTTTTTTGCCACTGTGCAATACCAACAGCAAGGTGAGGTTCTATTTATTACCTCAACCCGAGTACCTGATGAGCTGCAAGGTAAAGGGTATGGCAAAATTATGATGGAAAGTGTGTTACCACAAATAGAGGAAAGTGGTTATAAAGTAAAGCCTATTTGCAGTTACGTTGTTCATTACATAAATCGCCATGAACAATGGCAGCATTTATTGCATGACGAAGGTTAAAAAATAGCTCACCGATAAGGTGAGCTAAATAGTATCGTTAGCACTTGATGCGAGCCATATATAGAGTATTAATAAATTTTCCATCGCGAAAAGAGGCACATTTAGCTTCGCCTTCCACTTCAAAACCAAATTTTTTGTAACAACTAATCGCCTGCTGATTGTCAGCATTAACCTCAATCTGGACTCGTTTAACATTGAGCCAGTTGTCGGCCAGATCCAAGACCGTTTCAATCAATTTACTGCCAACACCAACGCTGTGAAAATCATCATGAACTCCAATGCCAAAAGTTGCACAATGCGCAGTGCGAGGACGTTGAGAATGCTCCATACCAATATTACCAACGACACGCCCATCAATCTCAGCTACAAAGCTATAAACACCAATTGGCATGTTTTCAAGGCGCTTTTGCCACATAGTGACGGATGGTTTTGGTAATTGTAGTGTTTCTCGTTGAGCTTTGGGTTGTGAGTAAATATCACACAAAGCGTGAGCGTCTCGTATTTCTGTTGGTCTGACAATAATTTCCATTCATTTATTCTCCATCTCTAGTTGCATCACCTAGAATCTATCTATAAATTCTGCAAATGAATAGTGTTTTATTATATAAGTTTTTGATTATATAAACGAATCGCTCAAAGATGATGATAATAAAGGAAGAATCATGCCCTTGCGAAAATACTCATTAAGCTCGCTATCTCTTGCATTACTGTTTACTCAACCCAGTTCGGTTATGGCTGAAATATCGGCCGCTCTTTCTCCTGAGATCCCCGTTTCTCACACATGGATGAGAGACGTCGCGATATCACCCGATGGACAGCAAATTGCCTTTACTTACGCCGGACAGATCTGGTTAGTATCGTCGCAAGGCGGTGATGCGTTTGCTTTAACCAACAGCGATACCTACAGTCAGACGCCAATTTGGTCTCCAGATAGTCAATCCATTGCTTTTACTTCTGATCGTTATGGCAAAGGTGACGTCTTCATCGTGCCTAGCATGGGTGGTAAAGCGTTGCGTTTAACTTACCACGCTAGTCTGGATGTGCCTTATGCTTTTTCAGCCGATGGTAAGCAAGTGTATTTTCGCTCAGCACGCTTAGGAGATAGCCAAGCTAATCTGATGGCAGGATATGGAGGAAATCAAGCGGATCAGCTTTATGCGGTATCGGCTCTAGGTGGGCGAGAGAAGCTCGTGTTACCTATTCCCGTCAGTTCACTCTCGGTCAGCAGTGATGGCCAACAGTTTTTATATACCGATTGGCCTTCTTATGAGCAAGAATGGCGTAAGCGTACAACGTCTGATGCGGCGCGAGATATTTGGCAATTTGATCTTACTACCGGCAAGCATACGCAATTAACTCACTTTGAAGGGGAGGACCGAAATGCGGTGTGGGCTGATACGCAGTCGATGTACTACCTATCTGAGCGATCTGGTTCTTTTAACGTTTGGAAAAAGGACCTACTCGATGGTGAGCCTGTTCAAATAACATATCACACAGATTTACCAACACGGTTTTTATCGGTGAGTAAACAAGGTGATTTAGCCTATGGTTTTAATGGTAAGGTTTGGGTGAAATCAGCACAGGAAACAGCACCATATCAAATAGACATTGCGATTCGGCGAGCCGATTTTTCTGATGGGCGACATTTTGTGAATTTGAATTCAGAGGCGACAGAAATAGCGGTGTCTCCAGTATCACCAGAAGTGGCGATTGTTGCACGTGGGGATATTTATGTGGTGTCAGCGCTATCTGGAACGACCAAACGGATTACTGATACGCCTGCCACAGAGCGCAATATTTCGTTTTCAGATGATGGTTATCGCATTATTTATTCCTCTGAACGAAATGGCAATTGGGATATTTTCCAAAGTTATGTGAATGACACTGGCAAAAGTTTCTCTACCTCATTAGATATCCAAGAGGAGATCTTATTTGATGGGGAAGAGGATGAGTTTCAACCGCTTTTGTCTCCGAATGAAAAGCGGATGCTGTACCGTGAAGGGCGAAATAACCTGAAAGTCTATGATATCGAGCAAGATCAAACCTACACATTGCTCGATAGCCAACAGTTTTATTCCTATTTCGATGGAGACATCAGTTATTCGTGGTCGCCAGATAGTGAATATATTGTCACGCGCAACCGTACTATCGCCAATAGTGATGTTCTATTAGTTAAGGTCGATGGTAGTGAAGAGCCGATTAATTTAAGCAACAGTGGTTTTTCTGATATACAACCTAAATTTAGCGATGACGGTCAAATTGTCTATTGGTTGAGCGATATCAACAGCTTGCGCCAAATTGATAATATGCCCGTACAGTATGATGTTTACGCACTGTTTTTAAATCAGAAATCTCAATTTAATGCTTTTAAGAATGAAGATCAAAAATGGATGGATGAAGAGGTTGCGGCGACTTTAGGAAGCGATGTTCAGCATGCACCTGTTGATCCCACTATCGTTGAAATAAACGGCTTAAAGCATCGCAAATTTCGTATAACACCTCATTCGCTATCGCCACTTTATTTTCATTTATCACCAGATAATAAATACTTGGTTGTTGCGCACTGGTCTGGTGAAGGTGTTGAGTTCAGTGAATTCAATGTTGAAACGGGTGAGGAGGTGTCACTGTTTACTCGTAGTGCTGATGATGTTAATGCCATTGATATGACTAAAGATGGCGAAAATATCCTTATCATTGGTTCTCAAGGTATTGAGCGTTTGAATGTCGTAAATAGCGAGACCAAAGTATTTGATTACAATGCCGATGCTAACTACGACTTTAGAGCTGAAATGAACTATATGTTTGATCATGTTGTTCGTTTAACACAAAGTAAATTTTATGATGCCAATTTGCATGGTATTAACTGGCAGCGGTATGCTCAAGAATATAAGAAGCAACTAGTAGGCATCACTAATTACCAAGATTTCGCCGAACTTCTGAGTGAATTAGTTGGTGAGCTGAATGCGTCACATACCGGTGCCTTTTTCTTTGCTGAACGATCTGGGTGGGAAATTCCTGCTTCTTTAGGTTTGTATTATGATGATCATTACCGTGGTAAGGGGATTCGTGTGAAAGCCGTGCTACCAGGTGGTCCTGCTGATACATACCAAACCTTGCTTAAATCTGGATCCATTATTTATGCGGTTGATGGCAAAGAAATCTTGCCTGAGCAGGACATTTATTCGCAACTCAATTTCAAACAAGGAAAGCTGACACGCCTAACGGTTTTATCTCCAGGTGAAAAAACCGCAAAAAGCATGAATATTGTGCCAATCAGTTTGCAGCAAGAAGGTCGATTAGCGTATGAGCTTTGGGTTGAACAACGTCGTCAGATGGTTGAAAGCTTGTCAAATGGCCGCTTAGGCTACGTACATATGGCGGCGATGGATGCGCAAAGCTTTGAGAAAATGCAAAACGATATGTTTGGTGTTGATAATAACAAAGAAGCACTCGTGGTTGATGTGCGTTTTAACCAGGGGGGATTTCTGGCCGATCAAATGATGATGATCTTGTCTGGTCAGCGCCATACGGTAGAGGAAACTCGTGACGGATACCAAGTTGCTTCTTACCCAACTAGACGTTGGGCTAAGCCTAGTATCATGTTAGCGGATGCAAACAGCTATTCGGAAGGATCTGTTGTGCCTCATTTTTATAAAAGTGAAGGGATAGGCCTGTTGGTCGGGGAAAGAGTTCCCGGAACAGGAACCGCTGTACTTTGGGCTCAGCAACAAGAGCCTAACTTGGTGTATGGCATTCCTCAATTAGGTTTAAAAGACGTTGATGGTCATTGGTTAGAAAATCAAGAGGTTGTGCCTGATGTTCTCGTCTATAAAGAGCCTGAATCGGTCACTAAAGGCGAGGATAAGCAGTTGAAAGTTGCAGTTGAAACCTTACTGAAACAGCTCGATGAGCAATCAACGGTTAATAATCCATAACAGTTAAGGCGAAATTCTAAGCTGTACATTAACCCCTTCCTACTTGAAGGTACAGCGGTGTTGGCTACATTCGTTTATCCCAATCGCACAGTTTATCTATGCTCATGGGATGAACTCACTGGCAACTTCAAGTGGTTTGGGTATAAACAACGTGTAATAGATCTGAAGCCCCTTTATTGGGGCTTCAATTTGTTTGGGTATGTGTTTTTAATGTCACGCTAACCAGTGCGTGATCGGTGCTGTAATGGTCTTGTTCAAAATTAGGGTTAATTAAATGTTGATCGATGACTTCGTAATGGCTGACGTAAGCTTTAGCACTGTGAACCGAGGGATTAAAATCGCTTGAAAGCAGGATATAGTCAAGTACCGAACCCATCTCCCCTGCATAATGAGTCGGCTTGCGGGGTAAGTCAGAGTGCTGGGCGTAGAGATTCCAACTGTCGTGAACTGTGAAAGCAGCCAACGCAGATTGGGTATCAGGCTGACGATATAGAGCATTTGATAGTAGACCGATAAATTCTTCGCTGGTTAGCGGTTTATTGAAATCTCCCATGATCACAAAAGGTCGAGTGTGCTGCCGCTTAGTTTCTACAACATATTGATGCAGCAAATTTGCTTCGTAACCACGTTGTACCGTGGATAACCACCGACCTAATGTCTCTTGTTGCCATCTATTAATCATACTTGGTGACTCAACCTCCCACTGAGTTGGACGCTGAGACTTAAAGTGTACGATATAGACATCAACAGCGCCGAGTTCAGGAAGTTCAATAGTAGCGTGCAGTGGGATGCGATTAAATGTAAAAGGCACAGTTTGGTTGGGTAATCTGCTTTCTACAGAGCAGACTTGTAGCAAAGGGTATTTTGAGGCGATGGCGACCACAGGGTGTGTGTAGATATAATCATCAACAATGTGCGGTGTGTCGATAGTGGCGAAATAAGGGTAGCCAATGGTGCTGACTTGGTTACGTAGCTCTTCGATGCTGAAAACCTCTTGGAACGCAATAACATCGGCATTGATGTGTTGAATTTTTTCACTAAACCATCGTTTTTTCTTTAGCCATTGTGCTTGGGTATAAATATTATCAAACTGATAAAAAGCATTTGGTGGCGTCAAATAGTTGAATAAATTAATAGTAGCGAAGCTAGTAGACATACCTATCCTTTATATTGCAGCTCAACATCAGTTTATAACGAAACGTAAACCTTGGGCAGTGCTAATCCCGTCATTGCCAAACTCGAATCAGCATGCGTATTATGTTGTTACATAAATGTAAGGAACCATCATGAATTCTAGTTCTTCTCAAGGGTGGCGTACGCCACAAAACTTCTTATTGATCATCTCGATAATTGTCCCAATAGCCTTCTCTAGCTGGATGGCATTGCTGAATAATTTTGTGGTGGAAAAAGCTAATTTTGATGGTTCCGATATTGGCCTATTACAAAGCGTACGAGAAATCCCCGGTTTTTTAGCTTTCACAGCGGTGTTTGTTTTACTCTTCATTCGAGAGCAACGTTTCATGTTGCTGTCATTGGCTATGCTAACTTTAGGCACGGCCATCACTGGTTTCTTTCCATCGTTGATAGGTTTGTTGATGACTACCTTATTAATGTCGACAGGTTTTCATTACTTTGAAACGCTTAAACAATCATTGTCGCTGCAATGGTTGAATAAGGATGAAGCACCTGAAATGCTTGGCAAGTTGATTTCGGTAGGAGCTTTGGCTTCACTCATTACTTATGGTGCGCTCTGGGTAATGCTAGAGATCTTCACACTTGATTTTAAATGGGTATATACCATCACTGGAGGCATTGCTTTTTGTCTGGTTGCCTTGATCGCGTTTGCCTTCCCAGAGTTTCAAGCGCAAGTGCCGCAAAATAAAAAATTGGTACTGCGTAAGCGCTATTGGCTCTACTACGCATTAACCTTTATGAGCGGTGCCCGTCGACAAATTTTCACCGTGTTCGCGGGTTTCTTAATGGTTGAAAAGTTTGGCTATTCAGCAGCCGATATTACGTTATTGTTTTTGATTAACTATTTGTTTAACTTTTTGTTTGCAAAGCGAATTGGAAAATTTATTGGCGTTGTCGGTGAACGCAAAGCATTACTGTTCGAATATGGCGGTTTAATCTGCGTCTTTATTGGTTATGGTTTAGTGCAAAATGCACATTGGGCTGCGGCACTGTACGTGATTGACCATCTTTTCTTTGCCTTAGCCCTCGCCATTAAAACTTATTTCCAAAAAATTGCTGATCCTGCCGATATGGCATCCACCGCAGGGGTTTCGTTTACTATTAACCATATTGCTGCCGTCGTTATTCCTGCAACATTTGGCCTTATATGGCTCGTTTCCCCTGCTAGTGTTTTTTATATTGGTGCGGCTATGGCAGCAGTTTCACTGATTTTATCACTCAATATCCCAATTAAGCCGGAAGAGGGCAATGAAGTTCGGATTTTACATTGGAGTGATAGATAGCCACAGTGCAGACAGAATAAAGTAAAAGGCAATAAAAAGGGTCGATATCGACCCTTTTTGATGTTTGCGAGGATGGTTAGTGATCCAGATACAAAAAGTTTTGCCAACTCTTCATTCGAATCAAAACCTTACGCATAATGGAAACGTGGGTGAAGCTGTCTGAATATACGGCAGCTTCGAAAGCAGTACCCAACGGTAGATTATATTCGCTTAGGTCATCGTTTATTTTTAGGGTGACGAGAACACGTCCATTAGTTCGTAGAGCATCTGTGCCTAGCAATGCGCCACGCGCCTGAATTTGGCTTTCGCCAATCGCAGGGAGTACGTCAACTACTTCGCCTTTGAATACTTTTCCTGGGAGTGCACGGAACAAAAACTCGGCTTCAAACCCTGGTTTTAGGCGTTGCAATGAATTTTGTCTAAATGCGGCGGTGTAGATTTTTTCCTCGCTGTGCACAAAGGTCATAACCGGTGCCAATGGTAGTGGTGTCGCCATTACACCGGGACGAAGCGCCAATTGAGTAACGTAACCGTTGGTTGGTGCACGTACAACGGTTTGTTCTAAGTCGAATTGTGCTTGTCGTAATTGAGCAATTAAGCGCGCTACGGCTGTATTCTCGCCACCAATTTCAGAGTCTAAGGCAATAGCAGCCTGTTCCACACGGGCTTGAGCAACATCGACAGCGGCTTCAGCGGCTTTATAGGCTTGGCGACGAGTGTCTAAATCTTGTTCGGTGAAAGCACCTTTGTCGTACCCTCGTTGATAGCGCGAGTATTCACGCTTGGCTTTGTCTCGATCAGCAATTGCTTGAGCTTTTGACGCTTCTGCTTCGATAACGTCTGATTCTAAACCGAGTGCACTTTGGCTTGCTTCTTTGATTTGAGCTTCAACTTTTGCTACTTCTGCTTCAAAAGGGATGGGATCAATTTTAAATAATACATCCCCTTTTAAGACGGGCGTGTTCGGTTGAACGGGAACTTCAATCACCTTGCCTCTCACACCTGAAACGACAGGCGTAGTCGAGAATACTTGGTTACCCATTTGTGTGAAGGGATGGTTGTAGTTCATGAGCAAAATAAGAGTACCAATCAGCACAACACCGCCAAGAACCGCTGTCGGTACCGTCCATTTATTCAATGGAATTTTGAAAACTTTAAAAATGGTGATACATAAAGCGGCGTAGGTCATTATCAGAAGTAAATCCATTATTTAGTCTCCTGATCTTGTGCTTGGTTTAGATTTTTCTGTGCTTTTAGCGTATTAACTTCTTCATTTAGCTTGCTGATTTGGTTTATTAATTCATCGACACGGTGATGTATGTCGTGTTGCTCTTCTTGCAGTTTAGCAAACCCCCAACCTCGGTCCTTACGCCATAAAGTGGCCCAAATCCAAAGAAATGGCCAAATGGTGTGTAAGGTAAATAAACTAACCCAGCCTGACACATGGATAGCGTCCTGATGTGGATGGTCGCGTTCTTTAGCGATTTCATAGGGGATATCATGAATCACTATAATTCCGTAAAAAATCACTAAGGCGACAAAGACGAGCAAACCGAGGGCAAAATAGTCTAAAAACATAAGATATCCTTGAATTTAAATAAGTTCATTCCATGAATGGTCAGATAAAACTTACTTTAGTATAAACAAATAATTGGACCTGTATGCATATGGTTATTCGGTACATACTTGATTGCGCCCATTGGCCTTGGCACGGTATAAGGCTTTGTCTGCACGGTAGAAAGTGCGCTGCGTATTTTCCCCTTCACGATGTAATGTAATACCAATACTAACAGTTAAGCCCCGTTCACCTAAAATATCATGCCAGCCAAATTGATATATCCGCTCTCGGTAATTTTCTGCGTGCATTTCGGCTTGATCGAGCGACGTATCCTCTAAAATGACAAGGAATTCCTCGCCACCAAAACGTACACAGGATGACCCTCTGAATTTGAAGTAACTTTTTAATTCATGTGACACACTGACAATCGCTTTATCACCCACTAAGTGACTCAGTTCATCATTGATTGATTTAAAGTGGTCAATATCAATTACAAGAAAAGCGAACGATTTTTCATGCAGTAACAGGTCTTTCAATTTTACGTCTAACCAGCGGCGGTTGTGCAAGCCAGTGAGAGGATCGGTAAAGACATCTTGCTGTAATTGCGCCACTGTATTTTTTTGGCTTTCTGTGGTTTCCTTTAATTCTCGGTTTTCAATCTCAGATAGAATCAGTTTCAGTTGAAGTTCAAAGCGCGATAAACGGCGCAACTGGTTAGCTCCGAGTTCACCGATAGGAATATTCTTCATAAGATCCGTTTCGATGCGAAAACTTTTTTTCTCATATGACAGGGCGGCTTGATATAGCTCTTGGTGTTCGCAAATTGCGCTAAATGCCTGATATAACTGTTTTGCTATCACCGGTGAGGTATGACGTTGTAGGCGTTTATCCGTGCTTGCTAGTAGCATCTCGGCAATATGAGATTTGCCAATTCTCGCCAAGCAGTTTGCTGTCTCAATTCGGATCATATTCGACAACCAAGTTGAATTGACATTGCCTGCGCTGTATTGCACGCTCGCCAGTGTCATCAAGGCCTTATCGACTTGATTTTGGTGAAGATACAATTTCGCTTGGTAAAGCAATATTTGGCCTGTGAGGATCTTATCGCTGACTAGAATGCTGAGCTCTTCACACTCTTTGATTAGATCGTTGGCGGCTGAAAGCCGGTTTAGGTTGATGTAACACGCCAACATATAGAGCTTATAGCGAAGCCTTAAGGAACGGCTAGAAATGGCGTGATCAATACTGTCGACTTTTTGATAGTAACGCAGTGCGCGGCTGTGTTCACCATAAGCATCACAAAGGTTGCCCATCCCTAGTATTGCCATTACGTATTCATCAATATAGCCGTTATCGACAGCAATATTTGATGATGATACATACTCACTGAGAGCAGCAGTATAGTCACCACTGTCCACTAAACGCTCACTTAAGCTGTTTTTAACCGATAAAATAATATGCGCATCTTTAGGTAGTTCAAGTAACTCAAGGGCTTTTTTTAGCTCTTCAATACTTGCCATGGGTTGGTGTAGTTCGGCGCGATAGTCGGCACTGATAATATAGCTTAAGGCTTTTTCTTTTGGCGTGGTGGCAACGTGTTGACGTACATGATTCCAGAAAATAATGGCCTCTTCTCCGGATACAGATGTTGCATCTAAGCCAGTATCTTGAATTTTATTGAGTAGTTCTTCCATGTGACCATTCCTGAGGTTGGCTTTCTTCGAGTTGTTCTAGTGTGAATGGGAAACTCAATATGTCTTGGAACATCACTTTAGGCAGTGGGCCGGTTAATCCTTTTCTCATCCAAGGATAAATTTCTATCATTTTGGCAAGTACATGAAAAACATTGAGTGCTGTGTCGCCTTTGTCGGCGAGTAATAGACCTAACCGTTCACTGCTCAAGCGTGACACCAAGTCTTTCTTGTTACACAGCGAATGAGCAATTTCAGTACAAACATCAAGATACAGTGGGTCATTATGCACTATCACGATAATGGAATGGTTGGAATGTTTCAGCTCAGTTTTAAATAACATCAACTGTTCCCACCAATATGTTTCTGAAACTACGTTTGATAGGTGTTTTTCGGGGTCGTATTCATGTTGACCGCGAATACGATTAATGAGTTTGCGCGCTCGCTGTTCGAGTTGCCGTTTGGAGGCTCTGGCTTTGTCTAAACCAACCCGTGAGGTTTGCTCGCGCAGCATGTCAATAGAGAAGTGGCGATACTTTTTAAACGCGGCCAGTGAGGCTTTAAAATCACCACGTTGTTCTGCAACTAAAGATTGTTGGTAGCATATTTGTGAAAGCAATTCACCGTGATCAAAAGAAGAGGCTGACACTTCGGCTTGGATAAGAAGTTCTGTGGCTTGCTCGGGGTTTTTCCTAAGCAGTTCAAGGCGTGCTCTGCTGATAAACGAGTGAGCTTTCATCCACACCAGATTATGTTGTACGGCCAGTTCGTGCGCCTTGTAGGTGGCGTTTTCAGCATCTTCAATTCGCTCAAGACCAAGCATCGCTAGTCCACGAAAATCCCAGACTTCTGCTTGCCATGTTTTGTTCGAATTCCCTTTTAGAACTTCTTCGGCGCCATCAAGCACCGTTAACATATCAACATATTGGTTGAGTAAGTAGAGATCCCAAGCCTATAAAATTCGCGCTTTACCCTCAAGCCAGCCAATGCGCGCATTGTTCGCCACTTTTACGGCTAATTCATGAGTTGAACAGGCAAGCTTATATTCATTGGTGATGCGCCAGACATTACCCAGCCCAATCAAGCACTCAATTTGGATCTCAATTTCATCCACTAACGCTGATTGTTCTAGAGCGTTAATCCAATATTGTTGAGCGGTGTAGTACTTAGCTTGCCCCCATAAATTGAGGGCGTGAAGGTGAAGAATTTCAGGCAGGTGGTCATCAGTATCAAGGCTATTCTGCCTAACCAGCGCTTCTTTGATGTACTTTAAACCATTGCGATAGTCCATGGCATTCCAAGCGCAACGTGACATCACGATAAGAGATTGGATAACGCCTTCGGGAAAAATGATCTGTTGAGCACGCAATAAACATTGCTCCGCAACAATCAATACCTTCTCAGGCTCAGCTTCAATGCGGGCTTTAAGCTGTTCTAATTCTATCTCGAGAAGATACTGACTCTTATCCAAACTGGCTGATCCTTAAGAGTAAAAAGCTTTAATCACAGTTTCATTATATGAAGCTGTCACCAAATCGCACTATTTACTTATCGCAAATCTGTTACTTTAGCTACCGGCTCAGCAATAATTGGTGCTACTTCACAGTCTGTGATGGACAAATTTATGATAGCAGCTCTTTTAATGTGAGTGGATGTTTAGTCAGCCCCAGATTCTGTGCGGCAGTAAATCCATGTTTATCTTGGTAGCACAGATTGTGCCAAGCTCGGAATATATCCAGCATGGGTTGTAAGCCTCCGGGGCGAAGTTTACGCCTAGGCTCATTGATAAAGGTTTCGAACAGCAATTGGAATCGTTGCTGATAAAATTCAGTTTGTTTAATGGAAGCCCTAGATAGCCAAGCTTCTGGCTCGGGGGTGTCTCCGGCCAAATAGCAGACGCCTTTGGAGGCTGATGATTGATTGGTTATTGCCCAGCGGTCTCGCCACCACCCCATATGCACAATATCGATTTTGCCAAAGGGTATCCCATTCTGCCATTGGTGATCTTCTTCAACATACATTAAGTCAATATTTTGACGCTTTATTCTCGACAGACAAACACTCAATGCCGCAGATCGCAACACAGGATCTTGAGGCATATAAATAGATACGCGTTTATCTATGGCACACATGTCTAAAATGTGCAGAAAATGAGCATATGAAGTGTAGGGAGGGCGGATCAGTGCTCCTTTGGATGGATAGTTAAACACTGTCAAGTTTCCCATAGGGTCTTCGACATTGCCGCGTGCTAAAATAGTTTGATATTTTTGATCAATACGTTCTCGCAATAGTGGAGAAGGTTGCGGCGTCGGCATGTTAGCTTCAGATGAGTGCTCTCGAGATACAAACCGAGCTGGGTATTCATAAGGGTTGTGATCAAGCGAGCCCTCGGGCTCTTCTTTCGCTGAATAATTGACATGTTGGCAAAGGATATAACCGGAGTTTGCCTCGCCAGTGGCAAACCATAGCACCCCATTATTGCTATTCGGTTGCAACGGGATGTAGTGAGATGCTAGCTCATAGTGGGTCGCATGGTTAACCCAGCGCGCATCGATCATCGCCAGTTTTCGACGACAACGGCTCGCAATGTGATCAACATGGTCGTAGAAGGTTTTGGGGTTAATAGCCAGCTTGCGGCAGATTTCACGAACCGAATAGCTCATGAAAAGTAAACCGAGTAGTGTCTCTTGGAAAGCCAGTTTTTTATTGGCTCCTGACCATTTATCGACGAAGGTTGAATGACACTCTTTGCAACGATAACGTTGGCGGTCACCACTGTAGCCAAAGGCATGGTAGAGATGTTTATGGGTATGAACTGATAGGCCTGTATTGACACAGTCAGGGTTACGGCAGGCAGGCAAACCATCGCTATGAAGTTGTCTTAAACGGTGTAACTCATTTAACACTTCACGATTGTTAAGTAAGGGGGGGAAAGCTCCACATTCACGACAAACCATCGTTGGACGTTTCGGGTTCACGTGTTGCAGGACATACCGTTCTGCTGCGCTCAAGCCAAAGTTGTCACACGCCAATGTTTTACAAAAGTTGAGTTGTAAACCATCTGCGTCCTTGGGTAGTTGGTCGTTAGACACGATCGCCCCCTCGGGGTAATTTAGGGCTGCCAAGTTGTCTTGGCAGCACAATACTGCAAATTAAATTAGATATTGATGGCGGTCTCTAGAGCGACTTTCATCATATCGTTGAATGAAGTTTGACGATCTTCTGAGCTTAATTTTTCACCACGAATGATATGGTCAGAAACCGTTAGAATGGTCAGTGCCTTTGCACCAAGATCAGCGGCTACGCCATAGATACCAGCTGCTTCCATATCAACGCCCAAAATGCCAAGTTTGTTCATTTTCTCGAACAAATCACCTTCAGGTGTGTAGAACAAATCAGCAGAGAATACGTTGCCAACTTTGACTGGAACCTTTTGCTCACGTGCTTGGTTTACTGCTGCTTCAAGAAGGCCATAGTCAGCAATCGCTGCAAAATCGTGGTTATTGAAACGGATACGGTTTACTTTTGAATCGGTAGAAGCACCCATGCCAATCACGATGTCCATCAGGTTGACGTCATCACGAACCGCGCCACAGCTACCAACACGAATAATGTTTTTTACACCATATTCAGAGATAAGCTCATGAACGTAAATAGAGCATGATGGAATACCCATACCATGGCCCATTACCGATACTTTTTTACCTTTATAAGTTCCTGTGTAACCAAACATATTACGTACATCACAGACTTGTTTAGCGTCATCTAGAAATGTTTCAGCGATGTATTTTGCACGTAGTGGATCGCCCGGCATTAGGACTGTTTCAGCGAAATCACCAGCTTGTGCATTAATGTGTGGGGTTGCCATAGTTATTACTCCAAGGTTTCTGAGTTAGTGCTCATCAGTGGTAATCAATGATATTACCAATTCTGTTGAATTTGTCATTTTTCGTTGAGGCAATACTAGCCTTACAAAATAAGGCTCCTTGAGAACTTGGTCACAAAATGGGTTCTTATCATCTTATCTAACTCCATTGATAACCAAAAATGTTGAAAGTGCTAAGGCAATCGATTTGAGTAAACGTTTTCTTTATTTGTACAATATTTTTTTTTGTATAGTTTAGTTTTGTTGTGCTATAAGTTATACAAGAAATGTTTTTGTATACCTATTATCTATGAGGGTGGCTATGAGTAATTCAGAAATTCGTATCGGTATCAGTGCTTGTGTACTTGGCGAGAATGTACGTTTTGATTCCGGTCACAAAGCAAGCGTATTTGTCACGCAAGAGCTGTCGAGTTATTTCTCTTTTGTACCAGTATGTCCAGAAGTGGGGATTGGCTTGAGTGTCCCGCGACCAACGATTCGTCTTGTCTCTAATGAAGAACGGGTTGCTTTGGTTGAAACCAAAGACGCGAGCAAAGACTATACCCAAAGTATGTATGAATTTTCAGAGCGAAAAGTTGATGAGCTTGAACCGATGAATTTATGTGGTTATATCGTCTGTGCAAAATCGCCGACTTGCGGTATGGAACGAGTAAAAGTGTACAAACATCAACGGGCTGACAAAGAAGGGGTTGGGCTATATACCGAGACTTTAATGCGCAAGATGCCGTGGTTACCCGTTGAAGAAGATGGACGCTTACATGACCCCGTGTTGAGAGAGAATTTCATCACTCGTGTTTATTGTTTGCATGACTTTTATCAATCGATGGGTGAACAGGCTACACCCGGCAAGGTTGTCGCATTTCATTCTCGCTACAAGCTCACTTTAATGGCGCATCACCCTGAGTCATACAAAGAGTTAGGTCGTTTAGTGGCCAATATTAAACAGTACCAACCTCAAGACTTTATTAATGAATACCGCTTGGGTTTGATGGAAGCGCTCAAAAACAGAGCCAGCCGCAAAAATAACACCAATGTTCTTATGCACCTTCAAGGTTATTTCAAACGCTCTTTAACTAAAGAACAAAAGGCGGAATTGGCACAAGTAATTGATGATTACCGCACGGGTCTGTTGCCGTTGTTAGCGCCGCTGACTTTACTCAAGCATTACCTGAAAATGTACCCAGATGGATATCTAGAGCAGCAGCATTACTTTGAACCTTATCCGCAACAATTAAGACTACGTTATGGACTGTAAACGATGACAGCAAAACTTTACGCAATTAGAGAAGTTGCCGATATTACAGGGGTTAAGCCCGTTACGTTACGAGCGTGGCAGCGGCGCTATCACCTCATTCAGCCGAAACGAACTGAAAAAGGGCATCGCCTTTATTCTGAGGAGAACATCGCGACCATCCGAGTTATTCAAGGTTGGCTTGCGAAAGGCGTTTCTATTGGCAAAGTCAGTGCACTGCTTGAAGGAAGTGAAAATCTTCACCAAGATCTGCCGAGCGAGCAAGTTGAGCTACAAGAACAAGAAACCCTTCTGCAGGCATTAGTAGAACTCAATAAAGGTAAAGCCGAATCGACTATTGCGACGGTATTAAAAGAGTACCCGCTGGATATTGTTGAACAGCAGTTTGTATTCCCAATGATCGATGCGCTTGAACGAGTAAAAGGCCCATTACGTACCTTACATAAAGGGTTGTTTCAATCACTAATGATCAGCAAATTAAGTTCAATTATTGAGTCAGAAAATAAAGCGGCGACTAAAGGTAAGTGCTTGTGTGTCAGTCTTGATCCTATGTCCAGTATTTTGGCTTGGTTGTGGTTTGTGAGTAAGTCTGAAGCGGGCTATAACGTGACGGTGTTAGACGGTGTTGAAGACATCACCGCTCTGGTTGGTCA
The DNA here is from genome assembly GCF_012395185.1 of Vibrio aestuarianus. GTDB lineage: Bacteria > Pseudomonadota > Gammaproteobacteria > Enterobacterales > Vibrionaceae > Vibrio > Vibrio aestuarianus. The sequence continues at coordinate 31,092 of NZ_JAAZTU010000031.1, read as the reverse complement.
TGAGGCTTTACCTTCTTACCAACACATTGCAGTTTTTGCAAATCGCTCTTTGCCTGATCACCAAATCAACGCGTTAGAAAAATTACAGCAGCAGTTAGCTAATAAGCTATCTCTGTCTGAAGTGATCTGTCGTTTACACACTTCCCTTACGTAAAAGTTCAAGGATGTAGCATGAAACTAATATGGTTGCGGCGTGATTTGCGTGCCGTTGATAATACAGCGTTGAACTATGCCATCAATTCAGGTGAGCCTGTGATTGCAGTATTTGTCGCGACACCAACGCAGTGGCAAAAACATCATATGGCCCCTATGCAGGCAGATTTTATCTACCGCCGTTTATTTGAACTTCAACGCGAACTGGAAGTACTGAACATTCCGTTGCTTTATCGTGAAGTGGGCAACTATACGCAGGCGTCGCAAACTGTGGTTGATCTCGCACAGCAGCTAAACGTTGATGAGGTTGTGGTCAATCGAGATTACGAAATCAACGAATTGGCACGTGATTTAAGCGCGAGAACGTTATGCGGGCAAAGCGATATTAATTGGAGTGAATTTGATGATAAGTGCATTCTGGCTCCGCGTAGTGTTATTAATAAACAAGGCGAGCACTTCAAAGTATTTACTCCTTTTAAGCGTGCTTGGTTATCACAGGTGACAATTCCCCAAATTGTTTCAGCTAAGCCGGCTGCGCGTCATGCCAACCCAAAGCAATATGCCAAGGAGTTGTGGGGAGATCAGTGCGTATTTTCTTTTACGCGTATTAGCAGTGAGCACTGGGCTGTGGATTTTGATTCCATACGTGGGCAATTAAGACAATTTTGTCGTGATAGAGTCGAGAATTATCAGCAAGAGCGTGATTTCCCTGCTAGGGAGTCGACGAGTTCTCTTTCTCCCTACCTCGCGATTGGTGCTCTTTCTGCACGTCAATGTATGGCGAGATTATACGCTGAGTCGTACAGCGGCGTATTATCTGAAGGTGCTCAAACCTGGCTTAGTGAACTGGTATGGCGTGAATTTTATCAACATCTCATTGTGTTCAGACCGGATTTGTGTAAAAGCAAAGATTTCGTAGTGTGGGGATCCCAGCTTGAATGGTGGGATAATCCCGCAGCATTTGAACGTTGGAAGTTGGGGCAAACTGGATTTCCAATCGTTGACGCAGCGATGCGCCAACTAAACCAAACTGGCTGGATGCACAACCGATTAAGAATGGTTGTTGCAAGCTTTTTAACCAAGGATTTACACATTGATTGGCGACTGGGTGAGCGCTACTTTATGCAAATGCTTGTTGATGGCGATTATGCAGCAAACAATGGTGGCTGGCAGTGGTGTGCTTCAACGGGATGCGATGGCCAACCTTACTTTCGGATTTTTAATCCAACCAGTCAAGGTGAGCGATTTGATCCACAAGGAACGTTTATTCGTCACTGGGTGCCAGAACTTGCGTCGTTGAGCAATCAGCTTATTCATACTCCGTGGAAGTCACCTGCTGTCAACTCATTGTCATATCCAGCGCCAATGGTTGATCACAAAGTAGAAAGAGAGATAACCTTGAGACTTTATAAAGAAGCTAAGGATAACTGATCACCATGTTACGTAAGCTACTTATGTTTTGTTGCTGTTGGGGGTTAAACTCTGCGCTATTTGCTGCGTCTTACGACTTTCCTGCCGATGGCAGCAGTTTAGTTGGGCGCACTCAATACCATGTGGTTGAGAAAGGTGAAACGTTAGCTGAAATTGCCAAACAATACGATATTGGCTTTTTGTCTTTAATGGCTGCGAATAAAGGGGTTGATCCTTTCTTGCCACAGCAAGATTTTGTGTTAACCATTCCGTCACAAATTATTCTGCCACATGTCCCTTACGAAGGGATAGTGATCAACTTAGCTGAACTGCGTTTGTATTATTTTGAGCCTGACATTCGCAAGGTACACATTTTCCCTGTCGGTATTGGTCGAATTGGCCGTGATACGCCAGAGATGGAAACCTCTATTAGTCAAAAACGCCCAAACCCAACATGGACGCCACCTCAATCGATACGCAAAGAATATCAAGAAAAAGGTATAGAGCTTCCTGCTGTAGTACCAGCTGGTCCCGATAATCCCCTAGGTGAGTATGCACTACGTTTGGCATATGGTGCTGGTGACTACCTCATTCACGGCACCAATAAAGATTTTGGTATCGGTTTGCGGGTGAGTTCAGGGTGCATCCGTATGGATCCAAAGGATATTGAATGGCTTTTTAATCAAGTGCAACGTGGTGAAAAAGTTCGAGTGATTGACGAACCAATAAAGGTGGCGTTAGAGCCCGATCGCAGTGTTTTTCTTGAAGCTCATGAACCATTAACCCGTAGCAATGGCAGTAAAAAGGCGTTAGTTATCCCACAAGAACTCAGTTGGTGGTTAGAGGAGTTTGGTCAGTCCGATGCAAAGGCAAGAGCAGTAATACTGGCACAAAATGGCGTGCCGGTTGAGATTGTAGCGCCAGATTTCTTTGAGGTTATCTATTAAAATATAGCGGCGGTGTTGGCTACGTTCGCTCACTCCAACCACATAGTTTATCTCTGCTCATGGGGATGTACTCACTTGCTGTCTACCTGCAACTTTAAGTTGTTTGGGGTAGTAATAAGGCCTGCTTTGAAACAGGCCTTTTGATAACAATGTAATCACTTAGTCGACGTGATTATTTAGTGTATGACTGAGCAATGTTATCGATACGCTCATTAGCACGAGCCGCTTCTTCTTGCGCCGCTGCGGAAGCATCAGCAGCTTGGTTTACTTTAGAAGCGAGCATAGATTGTTCGCTCTGTAGTGCTGAGATTTGGTCACTTAGCTCACTAACTTTGTTAGTAAGTTCGTCCATTTTAGCCATTTCTTCTTCAGGGCCAGATGCACAACCAGCAAGTAGAAGTACAGAAGACGCTGCCGCTGCAATTAACATTTTGTTCATTATGAACTCCTTGTTTGTAAGATAATTACCTATAACGCCCTATACTTTTCTAAAACATCATATAGTGACGTATTCAATTGTAGACGCAATTTTAACGTTCACACACTAGATGAACGTCAAAATAATCCAAGAATTTCAATTTGGTGCTGGTTAATGAAAGCAATGTCTCATAATTAAGAGCGTTTTATCTATTTGATTGGCATTTAAATTATTGGAGCACCCTTGCAACGGTTGCTGATTGAGTATCGTTGCTACGTTATCGGATGCTGATTATTTTTATGTGATCTCTATCTATTTAAGCACCTTTCGCGCTATCATATTGCGTTTTCATTTTGACCTCTTGCCCACAATATTGCGGCAATCATACAATTTTTGGAGAATCCTTTGCAGTTTAAAGATTTAGGCTTAGATAATCGTTTGTTGAAGACACTTAAACATTATGACTTTAAGCAGGCGACAGGGATCCAACAAAAAGCGATACCAGTCGCTATTATGGGTAAAGACTTGTTGGCATCCTCTAAGACTGGTTCAGGCAAAACGTTAGCTTTCGTTTTACCTATGCTGCATAAATCTCTGAAGACCAAAGCACTGTCTGCCAAAGATCCTAGAGCGCTTATTCTTGCACCTACTCGTGAGTTAGCCAAACAAGTTTACGGTGAACTGCGTACCATGTTGAGTGGTTTAAGCTATGAAGCTGCGTTAATTGTTGGTGGTGAAAACTTCAATGATCAAGTTAAAGCTTTGCGCCGTTATCCACGCTTTATCGTTGCGACTCCAGGACGCTTAGCTGACCACCTAGAGCATCGTTCTTTGCGTTTGGATGGTTTGGATACGCTGATCTTAGATGAAGCTGACCGCATGCTTGATCTCGGTTTTTCACCTGAGTTACGACGCATTCACAATGCGGCCAACCACCGTCGTCGCCAGACATTAATGTTCTCTGCAACACTAGATCATGGCCAAGTTAATGATTTCGGTACTGAACTTCTCAAAGAGCCGAAGCGTATTTCAATTGGTGTTGCCAATGAAGAGCATAAAGATATCACCCAAAAGTTTTATCTGTGTGATCACTTAGATCATAAAGAAGCGTTGCTAGAGCGAGCGTTAGAAGAAGCGGAGTACCGTCAGGTGATTATCTTCACCGCGACGCGTGCTGACACCGATCGTCTAACTGAAAAACTGAACGAACAGAAACTGAAAGCCATCGCTTTAAGTGGTAACTTGAATCAAACGCAACGTAATACCATCATGAGCCAGTTTGAACGTGCTGTGTTCAAAATTTTGGTGACAACAGATGTGGCTTCGCGCGGGTTAGATATTGCTAACGTGACTCATGTTATCAACTTTGATATGCCAAAACACACAGAGGAATACGTGCACCGTGTTGGTCGTACGGGGCGTGCGGGCAATAAAGGTGATGCTATTTCATTAGTGGGTCCTAAAGATTGGGATAGCTTCAAACGTGTCGAAGCATTCTTACAACAAGATATTGAATTTTCAGTGTTTGAAGGACTTAAAGGTAAATTTACAGGTTTAAAACCGCGTAAACCTGCTTTCAAGAAAAATCATTCTGCGAAGAGTAAAACTGCGAAACCAAAAGCGAAGCAAACAGACAAGAAGCCGATTAAACGTGATAAAACATTTTATCAAAATGTGGCGGTCGGTGATGCGGTATTTGTACCGAAAAAGAAAGTGGCACCTAAAGTCGACGATGAGTAATTTGCCGTCAGCAATGTTTAAAAAACCGCCGTTGTGGCGGTTTTTTTGTATTTTATGAATATGTTAGGTATCTGCATCATTGATTATTTATCGCGGTGTTGTACTTGTTTTTTATGAGTTCTCTATCGTTGGTTTTGTTTTATCTTTTTGTTTTATCTTTTTGTTTTATAATAATTATTTTTTTCGTGGACTGATTGTAATCAGTCGAAACGCTCAATGTTATCCTTACCTTTAAGGAAATATTTCACTCTGTCATCTAGTTTTCAACTAAGTGAAACACAACTGTCATATTTAAGTCCTAAAGTGAGCTTCGTTCAAGACACAACGGCAATAAAGCCTCTTAAGGAAATTTGTGATGAAAAAGACAGTAATCGGTGCAATCGCTCTTCTAGGTGCATTAGCAGTTAACCCAGTTTTCGCAAAAGAAACAATTTCTGCAGTTGGTTCTAGTAGCGTTACTCCACTGATGGAAGTTTTCTCTGAAACATACATGAAGAAAAACTCGGACGTATTTATTGAAGTTCAAGGCCCTGGTTCTTCTGCAGGTATCAAAGCGGCAAAAAATGGCAGTGCTGACATCGGCATGTCTTCACGTAGCCTAAAAGAGTCAGAAAAAGATGCGTCACTGGTTGAAGAAGTTGTCGCTCGTGACGGTATCGCCGTCGTTGTTCACCCAAGCAACAAAGTGAAAGGCCTGACCGCAGAGCAAGTTTCTGAGATTTACAAAGGTGAAATCAGCAACTGGAAACAAGTTGGTGGTGAAGACAAGCCTATTGTCGCAATTACTCGTGATACGGCATCGGGTACTCGTGGTGCTTTCGAAGACATTATGTCACTGAAGAAAAAAATCTCAGGTAAAACTGTTTCGGCCATTTCTCAACGCGCACAAGTTGCCAATGGTAACGGTGGTTTGAAAACCATGGTGGCATCTAACCCTTACGCTATTGGCTACATCTCTTTAGGCACGGTAGATGGTTCCGTTCATGCGCTAGCGGTTGATGGAACACCGGCCTCTGTAGAAAATGTGAAGAACGGCTCTTATAAAGTCGCTCGTCCCTTCCTTGTGCTGTACAAAAAAGGCCAACCCTCTGCAGAAACACAAAAATTCTTAGATTGGATGCTTACAGCAGAAGCTCAGCAGTTGGTTGAAGGCCACCATTACATTTCAATCAACTAATTAAACTATATTTCTAAGTTTGCTCAGCCCGCTGATTAGGGCTGGGCCTTTTCTATCCACTTCGATTAGTCGAGTAGTGAGATTGATAATATGACCATCGCAACTAATAGTGAAAAGCTTATGAACAGAGTCTCTGCGCAAGCATCAAAACGCACATTACGTGCGAAAAAGCGTGTTGACTGGAAGGAACGAATCTTCCACGGCTTATTTTTAACCAGTGCCATTATCGGTATTGTTTCTCTTGCCATCATTGCTTATTTTATTTTCCGCGAAAGTATTCCAGCTTTCCAAGAAGTGGGTGTTACAGGCATTGTCCTCGGACAAGATTGGCTACCGCCAGCCCTCTATGGTGTAGCAACGATGATTGTTGCTTCAGTGGTATCAACGTTCGGCGCAGTTATTGTTGGTGTGCCGGTTGGTGTCCTGACCGCTATTTTTATCGCGGAGGTCGCTCCCAAGCGTCTTGCTGATATTATTCGTCCTGCGGTTGAATTATTAGCTGGTATTCCATCAGTGGTTTACGGCTTCTTTGGCCTTGTCATTATCGTTCCACTGATCCAAAACGTATTTCAAGTTCCTGCAGGTAATACTATTTTGGCCGGTATTATCGTACTCGGTGTGATGATTTTACCTACGGTGATTACGGTCTCTGAAACCTCTATTCGAGCGGTACCAAGAGCGTATAAAGAGGGGTCATTAGCCTTAGGTGCCTCAAGTATTTTTACTATATTTAAGTTACTCGTTCCGGCTGCTCGTTCAGGCATTATGACGGGTGTCATTTTAGGGATTGGTCGTGCTTTAGGTGAAACGATGGCGATTATTATGGTGATGGGTAACGCACCAGCGATGCCGGAAGGTATTTTAGATTCGGCTCGCACGCTAACTGCAAATATTGCGATTGAAATGTCATACGCCAGTGGTGTGCATGCCAATGCGTTATACGCAACGGGGGTAGTGTTACTGGTTTTCATCATGATGCTTAATGCAGCACTACTCTACTTAAACCGTGAGAAAGCGAGATAATGACGATGGATACAGTAAAACTAAAACGCGCTCGCCAGTTAAAAGACAACCTACTGCAATTTTGTATCTGGATGGCGGCTGCACTAACCGTCGGTTTTTTATTTTGGATCATTTGGTACATTCTTTCAAACGGGTTACAGCATGTAGACTGGAACTTTATATCGGATGATTACACGCGTACTGGTGAAGAACACGGTATTTTCCCGATGATCGTCTCAACCATATACATGGTTATTGCATCGATTTCCGTTGCCGCGCCACTGGGTATAATGACGGCAATTTATCTGACGGAATACGCTAAAGTTGGCAGCCGTCTTGTTAAAGTTATCCGCTTTTGTACCGAGTCTCTTGCGGGGATTCCATCTATTATCTTTGGTTTGTTCGGGATGACATTCTTTGTGGTTATCTTGGGTTTAGGGTTCTCAATTTTGTCGGGTGCGCTAACGCTGAGTATTTTGATCTTGCCAGTGATCATCCGTACCACCGAAGAAGCTCTAATGGCGGTACCGCAAACCTTTCGTGAAGGCTCATATGGGCTTGGAGCATCTAAGATTTACACCATCTGGCGTCTTATTTTGCCAAGTGCAATGCCAGGTATTCTAACTTCCGTCATCCTGAGTATTGGTCGTGTGATTGGTGAGTCTGCCCCTGTATTTCTAACCGCTGGTATGGTGGCTCGTGTTCCTGATTCATTGCTAGATTCAGGACGTACTTTAACGGTTCACCTTTATAAGCTGACGACTGAGCTATTCACCATAGAAGAATGGAACCAAGCCTACGGGACAGCAACAGTATTGATAGTGGTCGTGTTATTGATCAACACGGTAACGAAGCTGATCGCCAAGCGATTTAACACTGCTTCTTATTAAACAACGTGCTTAACACGATTAACCGAATTTAGAGACAGCATAATGAACAAATTTAATATTGAAAATTTAGATCTTTTTTACGGTGAAAACCAAGCACTGAAAGCGATTAATTTGCCAATCCCTACACGTCAAGTCACCGCTTTGATTGGTCCTTCAGGTTGTGGTAAATCAACACTATTGCGCTGTTTGAACCGCATGAACGACTTAATTGAAGGCGTCAAAATCACCGGTAAGTTGGCAATGGATGGTCAAGATATCTACGGTAATATTGATGTATCTGATCTGCGTATCAAAGTTGGTATGGTCTTCCAGAAGCCAAATCCATTCCCGATGAGTATCTATGAAAATGTTGCTTATGGCCTTCGTGCTCAAGGAATCAAAGATAAAAAGCATATTGATGATGTTGTTGAGCGTTCGCTGCGTGGCGCTGCATTATGGGATGAAGTGAAAGACCGATTAAAGTCTCACGCTTTTGGCCTCTCTGGTGGTCAACAGCAGCGTTTGTGTATAGCTCGTACGATTGCGATGGAACCAGATGTTATTTTAATGGATGAACCTACTTCAGCGCTGGATCCGATTGCGACGCATAAAATTGAAGAATTAATGGAAGAGTTAAAGAAAAATTACACGATTGTTATTGTCACTCACTCTATGCAGCAAGCGCGTCGTATTTCAGACCGCACCGCTTTTTTCCTCATGGGAGAATTAGTTGAACACAATGACACACAAGTAATTTTCAATAATCCACAAGATGATAGAACCATGGGTTACGTTAATGGTGACTTTGGTTAATCGTCTATTAAAGAACTCATTATAACTATAAAGCGATGGTAACTTTGCCCCTCATATTGAGGGGCTTTTTTGTAGAAACTTCATTGCATACATATTTTTGTCTGCAATATGTATTAACTGGTTAATATTGCTTGAATCTTTAGGGAAAGAAGCAATACCAATGCTGGTAGAAAGCCTACCCACAGTACCATTTTCAAGGAAAAAATCTTCGTGGAAGCACTCTTTGATATGACGCTGCATGATGCTCAATTCAGTCTCGTCTACGCTGTTGATAACGATAGCAAACTCATCGCCTCCCATGCGGAATACGGAATACTCGAAAGTGGGGAGCGAATATTCCAAGCGAAAAGCGACTTGCTGCAACACGCTGTCACCTACTTTATGGCCATTTTGATCGTTGATTTCTTTGAAGCCATTTAAATCAAGCAGAAAGAGAGAAAAGGGCTGTTGTGATGAAATATGATTCAGCGCTTCAAACATGGCTAAGCGATTAGCAAGTCCAGTTAAAGGGTCGGTTAACGCTTGTTTTCTATGCGCTAAAGCCTCTTTATGAAAAATATAGCTGACCAAGCCAATACAACCGAATGTCAAAAACATCAGTAAAAACTGAATTTGGGTTAGCAAGCGGGCCTGTGCTTTTTGTTCCTGATAAAGGGGGCTTTGTAGCCGAAAACTTTCGTTTACATAGCCAATAATTCGGTCATAAATGGCTCTGGCGCGTATTTCAAATTGGGCTAATGTTGGTTGGTCTTTAGCGGCTAATAGGTAGCTTTCTAAGATTTTAAAATCATCAAAATTGCTTTTAAAAAAGTGTTGTCCGCCATCTAAATTAATGAAACTGTCGCCTTCATTACTATTTAAGATTAAGTCAAAGCGGCTCCAAGTCAGCTCATACTGCAACCAAATATGATCCATTTTTTCTTTTGACTCTAAAGCGTAAGGCGCTGAAGCGATCAGCTCTGAATATTCTTTAGTCAGTTGGAAAAGATACCATGTTGTGTAATTTTTCTGTTCAGTATAAGAGCTGGCTAAAGTCCGAGTGGTCGAAAGTATGTACAAATTGGCAATGATTAAGGCCGCGGACAACACGATTAGCAGTGTTTTTGCCCGAGATAAGAAGGGATGTAAAATTTTATCATTTTCAGAGTTCATCATTTGCCGATAATCGTTATTTTTTCGAGTTGCCAAACCATATGTGTGTAATAGACCTCATTGTTGATTTGTGGATATTTATCCAAATTATAGACTAACCAAAACGGTCCCTTATTTCTGACTTTCATTTCGTAACCATTCATATAGTAAGCAATAATGGGCTCATAGCGGCTTAAGTCTTCAATTGATATATTGGCTGCATAGTCGTTGATCGCGAAAAATGAAACTGAAGATACATGTCCGACTTTCAGGTAGTTCAGTAAATCAACAATTTTAAAACCGGTAAAAGTATTGGCTTGTGGGTACCAAGGTAACTGAGTCGTAAAGGTATCTTTAGGTAAAGCTTCTGCAAGTTCTGAGAGTGAGTATGTCACCACCTGTTTATTCGGCAGTGTGATTGTTAAGTGCGAAGCGTGAGCCAAAAAGCTAAAACACAAAAGTGGTAGGGTGGCTATCCATTTCATCATCAATGACCTAATTTATATTATCTTTATTATTGCTATATCCTCTAAAAGTATAAGGTGAGATTTTAATCAATGACATCACTTTTTATTTATATTTTTGTTAATTCAATGAGTTCAAACTTTAGTTTAGATCAAAAAAATCCCCACATAAGTGAGGATTTTTCGATGGATGTACTGCAACTCAATCTAGATTAAAAAATCAGATGCGCGACACCAGCAATGACCGGTAAGGTAATAAGCGTGCGTAGAATGAAGATAATAAACAATTCCAATACGTTGACAGGAATGCGGCTACCAAGCATTAATGCACCTACTTCAGACATGTAGATCAACTGGGTAACAGACATTGCCGCGATAACAAAGCGTGTCATTTCATTATCGATAGAAGAAGCCAAAATCGCAGGGATAAACATATCGGCAAAACCTACGACAATCGTTTGTGATGCTTGAACCGCTTCTGGTACGCCTAATAATTCTAAGAATGGGATAAATGGTTGTCCTAAAATAGAGAATACAGAGGTGTACTCAGCAATGACTAGCGCGATAGTTCCTAAGCCCATAACAACTGGAAGTACACCAAAAACCATGTCCATTGCGTTACGAATGCCTTCGCCAAATACAGACTTGGCTGATTTTACTTGGCTTGCTTTCGCTAAGGCTAGTTCCATACCCCATGAAAATGATGTGTGCCCACAGGGAACTGCATCGGCGTCTTTTTCTGGTTTGCTACCGTCAATATAAGTGTCTTTTTTCAAACTAAGTGGCGGCAGGCGAGGAATGATGATGGCTGCAACGAAACCAGCTAAACAGATCGTGCCATAAAAAGGTAAGAATAGGTGTTCCAGTTTTACCTGAGCAATTACAACCAGACTAAAAGTGATAGACACCGCTGAGAAGGTGGTACCAACAATGGCAGCTTCACGTTGGGTATAGAATTTATTTTCGTATTGTTTACTGGTTAGCAAAATACCGACACTACCATCACCTAACCAAGAGGCCATACAGTCGATCGCACTGCGTCCTGGTAAGTTGAATATTGGACGCATTACTTTACTCAGCAAGCTACCAAACAGTTCTAATAAGCCGAAATTAAGTAGCAAAGGTAATAGTAAACCGGCAAAAATGAAGACTGAAAATAGTGTCGGCAATAGGCCTTCGAGTACCAGACCACCAGTGTTTTCTTCCCAGATTGCTTCAGGACCAATTTGGAAATAAGTCATAACCACCGCAATACCGCCGAACACGCGTACCGCCAGCCACAGTAAGGATGGGTTAAATAGGCTATCTAGGAAGGCACTTTTGGTTATAAATGTCGGTTTGAAAAGTTTGCATACAATCGATGCTACAGACATAAAGGCGATGATGATAGTAACCAATGGCACTAAATAGTCACCCAAAATAGCTTGAATAGACTTCGCTAGGACTGCGACAGGAATAGTTAGGTCACCCTCGTAGCTGATAGGTGCCATAAATAGAAATAGACCAATCAAAGAAGGGATGAAGAACATCCAAAAGTTGCCTTGCTTATTTTGCGTTGGCGATTCTAAAGTTTGAGCATTATCTTGCATTATGTTTCTCGTGTTACCGCTAGTCAATTTATGCCAACTCCCTGGCATATTAATTCACTAAACATCCCTATTTAAGCATTGTCAGCAAGAGTATCTAGCTTTGTTTTTCTTTGCAATACTATTCATTGTATTGGGCTAAATATTCATTATTTTAATGTTGTTGCATAGCTAGGGATTGGTTGTTTGTTTTGTAAATGTTACATTGTTTGATTAATTGTTGCTATTGGTTTTGGGTTTAATCACGCTTTTTATAAATAGATAAAACCAATAAACCAGTGCTAGAGCAAAGGCAAAGTAGGCGGGGATCAATAGTGCATTTAAGCTATAGACAGTATAGAAACGAGCGCCGAGTAGCCCTCCGAGTAAGAAGCCAAAAACAATAAACAAGAACAATTTTGCTTTTCTGTAATCGAAAGGTTGGCCGCGAAAACGCGCACCAATCATGATACCCAGGTCAGTAATAATCCCTGTCATATGTGTAGTGCGTACAATCGCACCGCTGAAGGTGGTGATCATCGCATTCTGTAAGCCACATGCTGCGGAAGCAAAATAATGACCCGCTAATGAACCATGGTTCAATGCATAAAGTGCGGCAAAGAGCAATGAGCCCTCAATGCATAAGGCGACACCATAGCGTCGGCCTAATTTTAATGCGGTACTTTCAATAAAAACACCACTGAGTGTGGCGCCCATCATAAAGCTGACAACGATCATTAATAAATGAAGAGATTGGTCATTAAAAGTTTCAAGCCCAGTACCAAGTAGTGTGATGGTTCCGGATAAATGTGAGATAGATTGATGCTGAAAACCGAGTAAACCAATGGCGTTGACTGTCCCTGCAAGTGCTGCGAGTAAAAAAGCTCCATATTCTACCCAGCGTGGAAGTTTTGAAATCAAGGTAACGCCCTCAAGTTGAAGTGGCGTAGTATAACGTGAGGGCGTTAAATTCAGCAGTAAAAATCTAAATTTGATGTTGATCTTTTAAAGCGAACTAAAGAGCAAGCAATGACAGAGATACCGACAATCAGTCAGAAGCGACGGATAACCAGCCTCAATGAATAGTGCTATAGCAGTGTGGTGAATCAACAGAAAGTTATCCTTTAATGAATAAAAAATTAATCAGATTGCAATTCGGTATTGTAGATGTGAGTCTATTTTCTTATGATTCCTCTTTGTAGGATGTTTTTTATACTGAGATGGAGTTTGAGATGATCAATAAACGTTTTTTTAAAACAAAACAGGAAGTCGAAGTGACTTTCGAAGTGGATGCGGCTGATGTGTCGTCGACAGTCGCTATTGTGGCGGATTTTCTTGATTGGCAACCAGAGCCGATGAAGAAAGTGGCGAAAAGTAACTGTTTTAAATTCAAAACACGTTTGCCTAAAGATGCCGAGTTTCAATTTCGTTATCTGTTAGATGACCAAAAATGGGTGAATGATCCTCAGGCTGATCAATATATTGCTAATGGTTTTGGAGAGGACAACAGCCTAGTATCGACATATCAATAAGTTATCATTTTTGTTGCGATGGCATTTAAGTAATAACAAATAAGTAAGTAGTTGCTTACGCGTCAATGTATACTTAATCGAAGGCACCTCGGTGCCTTTTTTAATCACTGAATGCAATGTGATAGGTGACTTTTACAGCAGAAAGTCTTAATCTTGGAGCACTTTTGGCTTAATCAACAGGGTAGATAGTGCTTCCTCGTTCTCTTCTTATGCGATTTTCTGAGCTTTCAATGCGCAAGAAAACCTCAGTGGTAGGTTTGCCCATTATAGCTGCTTCCATCGCGATTTCTTCTTCTATTTCGGATACTTCACAGCAACGTAGTATTGAGCTGTCAATCCCAGAAACCCAAATTGTCAGATCGATTTTGTCGGATGCGGTAGACGTAAAAAACCTACCAGATTACGAATATGAGATTCGCTCCGGTGATAATTTAAGTACCATATTCAATCAACTCGGTTTCAAATATCAAGATTTGATGAAAATCATGGAAACCGATTTAAACTACTTAGCACTAGATACCCTCAAACCTGGGAATATTCTAAGGTTTTGGAAAGCGCAAAATGGAGTTGCTCTTTCCAAAATGGAGTTGGAATTTAGTTTGGTTGAACGTGCGGTGTATTCACGTCTCGATGACGGTAGCTACGAGTTTAAGAATGTTACCCTTCCTGGTGTTTGGAAAGAATTTGCCATGGTCGGTGAAATTCAAGGTAGTTTTTCTCAGTCGGTCAATTCGCTAGGGTTAGGTAGTGCTGAGATTGAACAGATGGTTTCTCTGTTAAAAGATAAGCTGAATTTTACGCGGGATCTGCGAGCTGGTGACAAATTTGAAGTTGTTCAATCTCGTCAGTTTGTTGATGATAAGCTAACGGGTAATAATGAAATTCAAGCGGTCAAGATTTTCACTCGTGGTAAGAATGTCACGGCTTACTTGCACCGCGATGGTCAGTATTACGATGAAAATGGGGACAGTCTACAGCGCGCGTTTCAGCGTTACCCAACGAAAAACCACCGAATAACCTCTAATTTTGATGCACATCGCTTACATCCTGTAACCAAGCGTGTTTCACCGCATAACGGTACCGATTTTGGTGTTCCCGTTGGTACTCCGGTATTTTCTACGGGTGATGGTACGGTGATCATGACTCGTAAACACCCCTATGCCGGAAATTATGTGGTTATCCAGCACGGTACTACTTACAAAACGCGTTACCTTCATCTGAGCAAAATTTTAGTTCGCAAAGGGCAAAAAATAACGCGTGGTCAGAAAATTGGTTTGTCTGGAAAGTCAGGACGCGTTACAGGTCCTCATCTTCACTATGAGTTGATGGTGCGTGATCGTGCTGTCAATGCGATGACAGCGAATATCCCGATGGCTAATTCGGTCCCTAAGAAAGAAATGGCGGGTTTCATAGCGAGACGCAATGAATTAGATGAGATGTTGTTAAAGCAAGAACGTAGATACGCAGCGAATGATACATCAGTAAACGTCGGCTCTTAATCTACGGTTTGCATCCATAAAACCTCTTATCGAATACGTGAGAGGTTTTTTTATGCCCGGCGTGCTTGTTTGATATTGTCCCAGTGGCTGACGATGGAATGCGGTGTCTCTGGCCGAGAAAAATAATAACCCTGAATTTGATCACACCCCATCGCATACAGTTTTTCGAGCGCTTCTTGGCTTTCAACCCCCTCAGCAATCAAATCAACTTGCAGCTGATTAGCGAGCTGTACAATAAGCCAGACCACTCGTTCTGAAGTTTCATTGCACAACATATTTCTAATGAACGTTGCATCAATTTTAATACAATCAATAGGGTAGCTATGGATATAGTTGAGGCTTGAGTAACCCGTACCAAAGTCGTCTAGAGCGATGGTAAAGCCGACAAACCTTAATTTATCTAAGATATCCAGTACTTCGCTAGTTTGAGAAAGCAGCACGGTTTCAGTGAGCTCGATAGTAAATTCATTTGGCTCAAAACCAAATTGAGCAATAGTTTTCATTAGGTGGTCGATATAACGGTTTGAATTTGACAATTCATAAGCGGAGCAATTAAGGCCAAGTTTTACCTTATAACCGAGACCTTTTTCAAGCTCGAGTTTTGCGATACAAGCGAGTTCAACAATTTTTTTACCGAGATCAACAATAAGCCCTGATTGCTCGGCAGCTTCAATAAACTCTAAAGGAGAAATGGAACCAAGTGTTTCACTATTCCAGCGAGCAAGGACTTCAAAATAGTCCCACTCATCATGTGCTCGCCTGACAATGGGCTGTGTAACAACGAATATTTCACTATCACAACCGGGCGCTTTATCCAGTTCATAGCGTAAGGCATCAATGATCTGTGTGCGGCGGTGATATTGTACACTGAGAACACTGTCGTAGCACCTGATGTGTTCTCCTCGCACTTGTTTACAATCTTTCAGTGCCAAGCTTGCATTTAATATCAATTGATCTGAACTGATATTTTCTTGGTGTTTTTTGGCAATACCAATACTAAGGCTCATCTTTATCCGATGTGATGTATCGACGTAGCCGCTTTCAATGCTGCTTATTATGTTTCGACAAATGGCCAGTGGGTCTTTGGAGAAGGTAATGAAGGCAAATTCATCACCAGCAATACGAAAGGCTAAATTTTTTTCAGGAATATGTTCTAGTATTGTATTTGCAACAAATTTAATGACTTGGTCACCGATGTAATGTCCATATAAATCATTGATAGATTTAAAGTTATCAATATCTAAGTACGCTAAAGTAAACGGTTCATTGACGGTTTCGATCAAACGCTCTAATTTGTCTGAGAGATAACTGCGGTTCATTAAGTTTGTTAGGTTATCGTGAGATACTTCGTGGCTGAGCTGGTTAACAAGGCTATCTGAACGTTCACTGAGCCACTTATTACGTAGGCTGTGTACCACCATACTGGCAATAATGCTGTGATACTTTACGATAGGGTGTTCATCGTCAACTGGCGAGCAGAAAGTAGACACTAGGATGCCTAACACTTCTCCATTTTTAGCACGTAGTGGGATACCGATGTAAGACTCAATATGATTTTCACGAAGAAAATTATCATCGGGGAAAATTTTAGCCACTTGTGAAGGGTATAAGCAGTATTCTTGCTTCGATTTACCCACTTGTTCGCAAGGAGTGTTCTTCAGTTGATAGCATGTATCGTTGATAAGCCGGTTTTCACAGGCATAAGATAAGGTATGGGCTTTGTGATGCAGTTTATCCAGTTCGATAATGCATGTACAAAAACTTTGAAAATGGGTATGCAGTACCAAAGTTGCTCTATCGAATAGCTCGTTATTATCAAGTGCCAATAGCTCGTTTATGGTATCCAGACTAACTGCATCTCTAGCCAATGATGTCTTAGTCATAATGTTGCACTCAGTTTATTTTAATAATATGCACTTAGTTACTATGGTGCAGGTTAGTCTATTTTTCCAGCAACTTTGTTTACGACTTTAGGTGTAGAAAGTGAAAGTGGCGTTCATTCAACCGCTTAGACAAAATAATTTTTTGTGACTAATGGGTTGCAAAATATTGGCTATAGAGTGAGTTGAGGAGGCAGTTTTTCTTTTAAATAATTGAGGAATAACTGAGTCCTAGTATGTTGATAGTCAAGCTTTGGGTAATAAGCATAAACTGTGGCTTGATCGACGGTCACATCAGGTAATATCCTAACTAAACTTCCTGATTTAAGGTCTTCTTTGATCATCACATTGTTGGTTACAATGACTCCCATACCATTTTTACCTGCATAAAACAGCGCTTCTGGATTGGTCGTTGCGAAATTGCCTGACAAAGAAAGACGTTGGCCGGTGGATGTTTTCAGTTCCCGCGACGTATATTCTCCCCATATCAGAATGTTATGTTGTTCGAGTTGATCCGCATTTTTGGGCATTCCATATTTTTCAATATATTGAGGGGAGGCATAAAATCCTGCTTTATGCTCAAACAGTGGAGTAGCCTTAAAACTGAGTGAGTTGAGCTGATCGATTTCACGACTGATGAATAAATCTAAATGTAATTCAGGAAGTTGCCCAGGTGTGGTGGTGGTAAGTTGAATGCGAATGTCTGGGTAGCGTTGTAGGAATTCATCCAAATATTGCATGAGAAACTTAGAGCCGACCGAAAGCGTTGCGCCAATTTTTAATAAGCCTGCGGGGGTTTGATTGACCGACCGGGTTTCATCGACCACAGACTGCCAACTGTCTAACTGGGCTTTAGCGCGTTGATAAAATAATGCACCAGCTTCAGTTTGAGTGACGGAACGTGTGGTTCGTTTAAGCAGTTGTACGCCAATCCTTTCTTCTAACAAATGTACACGTTTGCTGACGGCAGAGCTGGTGGTATTAAGTTTACGAGCGGCGCCGTTAAAACTGCCATCTTCCACCACTCTAATATAAGTTTTAACACTTTGTATCCAATCCATGTTTACCTTATTAATTCCAAGGGGGAACTAATCCATTTCCTGAAAGCTAAATTATCATGTATGAGTTGCCAATATATACTGAAAACCTTTCGTAATACCACTTTTGCCACTGATAAAGGCCAACTCACTTACCTATGAATAGCGCTAGCAGCACATCATTTAAGAAAACCCCCATGTTACTTGCGATGATGATCATTGCGACGGGACAAGTCGGGGTGAGTATTTATTTGCCTTCATTGCCACTCATCAGTCGAGATTTGATGGTAGATCAAGCTGCAGTGCAACTATTGGTGACCTTGTTTTTGCTTGGGTTTGGTGCCTCTCAACTCTTTTACGGACCGTTATCTGATGCAGTAGGAAGGCGGCCTACTTTCATTTTAGGGCAAGGTATTTACCTAGTTGGCACTGTGCTCTGTGTTTGCTTTTCTGATAACTTCACTATGTTAGAAGCCGGACGTTTATTACAAGGTCTTGGGGCTGGTAGTGCTTCAGTTCTTGGGCGTAGCGTATTACGAGATAGTTACGACGGCTCACAACTGACCAAGGCGTTGTCTTATATCGCGATCACCGCTTCAGTGATGCCGATCATCGCCCCAGTGATGGGCGGATGGATAGCATTTCACTTAAGTTGGCATGCCGTTTTTGTCTTCGTGTTGGCTTATATTTGCGCTATTTTTATTTTAGGGTTGTGGGTACTACCTGAAACATTACCGTATTCTAAGCGTCGATTTGAACCGAGCAAAATTTGCCATAATTATTTGCTATTGATTAAAAACCCACAGGTATTGAGTAGTGCCAGCTACAACTGGATTAGTTATTTATCGAGCTTAGTAACGTTATCTGTTTTACCTTTCTTGTTACAGAATCAACTTGGCTTAACGGCTGCTGAGTATGGCACTGTGATGATTGTTCCCTCGGCTGGGTTGATGATCGGCAGTGTTTTGGTTAATTTACTTAATGGTCGTTTTTCTTCTCGGCAATTACTGATGTTAGCGATAATACTGATGTCATTTGCTGGAGCGTGGTTGTTAGCCACACCGTTGAGTGTATTTAATTTAGTTTGGGCGTTTACTTGGTTGACCATTGCCCAAGGTATTTCTTTTCCTTTATCAACCAGCATGCTGCTTGCTCCACATAAAACGCAAGCAGGCTCGGTTTCTGCTTTGTCGGGCTCAGTTCAAATGTGTTTGGCTGGGTTACTCGGTGGGCATCTTGTTAAAGTTTGGGTGACTAATCAGCCAGCTTTAGGCATCTTCTATTTGGCCACGGGGTCGTTGATGTTACTGGTTCTATTGTCATCCCAGCGTCACTTGCAAACCGAGTTCGCCTAATTTTTCTAGGCTTACTCATCCATATTGATCTGGTTTAGATATATAATCTCCAATACGTTAACCGATGGAAATGAGAATGCATCAAGAAGAATTTCAGGCACTAGTCAAAGAACTGTGTGAACAGAAAACGTTACCTCAAGCATTAGAAGTACTAAAAACCAATGAAGATCAAGAGATTGCTGAGGCTGCACAGTCATTAACTGGGCAATTTGCTTTGGCGGAAGTTGATGGTGAACAACGAATTTACCATGTGATCATTCAAGAAAATGAGCAAGGTGAAGAGGAAGAGTTTGTTGAGCACATCATGAATGAAGGTGACGATGTGATCAAATTTATTGCGTGGTTTTTTGATGCGATGTTTGAGGTCAAACAAAAAGAGACTTATTTGTCGGCTGGCAAGACTTACAAGCAACCCAAACGTAGTTGATTGAAATTTAATTACTTAAAAGTGTGATATTTGTCTTGTTTTATTGGTTTTTATAGCTACAATCTGCCTCAGTTAAGTAATTAAATTACATTTGAGGTGGTTCATGGGTTATGAATTAGGTGGAGCTTACGTTGGACAAATCATTGCTAAAAAAGCAATGTATGACTCAATGAATGGTAAGCCACAAGCAAAGAAAAAGTCTTTCATTAAGGCGTTGGTTAAGAAGTTTAGCCACAAATAAACGATGACGAATTAAAAGCCCCAGCCTATCACTAGGCTGGGGCTTTACTTTATCTATTCAATGTAAACTGAGACTGTTGAGATACTAATGATTGTCTAGGGTAGTGTTATCGATTAGCGGTTACCTTTCCAAGGTCGAGCACATTATCAGGCACGGTATCCAATTTTTTTTCTTTCAGCCAACTTTCCAACTTATCGCACCCACCAATATAACGATCATCCAACCAGATCTGTGGGACAGTCACAGGCGTTTTAGGACCAATAATTGCTTTGACTTCAGGGATCATTCGATACAAAGCGGCACTTTCTTTAACGACATCATGGTAGGTATATTCAATACCAGCCTCATCGAGCAACTTTTTCGCTTTAATACAGTATGGGCATGTTGCTTTACCATAAACAATATTGCCTTTTAAATTATCACGCTGAGCCCACACGTTGATCACAGCTTGAACTAAGACTCCACGATTCAAAGCTTCACCCTGGCTAACAACTTTTCCCTCTATCACTAGAATCGGTGCATGCCATGCCCCTAATTTGAGCGGCTCCCACCAGTGAGAAAGCCAATCTTTCACTTCAAGTTCAACAGCAACATCCACCAATTCGTTGTTAAAGGTGTCAGTTAGAATATCTTTGGTTAGCGTGCACTCTCCACAAGGGATATTGACTTTAAATGGTCCCCAACTGCCAGCCCAACGGTATAACGTGATTTTAATGGGTTCCGCCATTGTATTTTCCTCAACAATCTTCGCTTAAAGAATAGGAAAGGCTTATCACACCTTTTATTTCAGCGTGATGATTTTTTTGTTTCCCAGCGAGTAATAAAGGCGACCGAAGCAATGATGATAGCTGCGCCTAGCCATAAACGTCCTGGTGGTGCCCAACCAAATACAACCCAGCCAGCCAGCACATTTAATGGTAATTTTGCGTGATCAAACGGTTGAACAAAAGAAGCGTCGGCCACGGCATAGGCTTTGACAATAGCCCATTGAGCTAATGCTGTCATTGCACCGGCGAAAAGTAATATTAGCCATAATGTATTGCCTTCTGGAGTTTGCCATTCCGGTAGTGCTAATAAAAGGTTAAAGGGTGTTATAAGCACTAACAAGTAAACGACCATGGTTGAAGGTGAATCTTCAGAAGATAGTTTTTTTACCATTAATGAGTAACAAGCCCAGAAAAAAGCAGCCCCCACAGGGAGTAGTGAAGCCCAATTAAAATTATCAGCCCAAGGCTCTAGAATGATCATCGCGCCAATAAAACCAGTTAGTGTTGCTCCCCAACGAGCCATCCCCACTTTTTCTTTTAAAAAGAGCCCAGAGCCAATGGTGGCGAAGAGTGGTGATGTCATTAATAGGGCAATACCTTGCCAAATAGGTACAGGATAGGCGAGGGCCCATAACCAAAGCTGAATACCGATAACGGATAAAAACACACGGAAAATATGTAACCCCAAATGTTGGGTACGGAGTGAACGACGAATGCCGAGTGTTGATAAATAAGGCAAGATCACTACCAGTGCAATAGCGTATTGGATGAGTGCAACAGTGGTGGATGACAGACCATAATTGATACTGGCGACTTGAGCGAGGCTATTAACTATCGCAAAAGCGAGTCCGGCAAGCAGCATCCAGCTTGCTCCTTGGAGTGGGTGATGGTGTTTTAGGCTCATATAAATCGTACAGACATGAAAAGTGGTTGAATCATACTGATTTATCATGATTAAACCAATCAAGGATTTCTCTTTGTTATTTGAGGCTATAGCGTTAGTTGCTTAGAAATTGAATGATCTGGTTTATAAATGGGAGAGGTGTTTGTATCAAAAAAAACCTCCCATAGGGAGGTCAAAGAACATGAATTTGCCAGTGTTCTGCCTAACACTGAAAAGAAGCACAAACGCTGCCGTGCATTTGTATTTTATAGATAGCAGATGGCGTGCCAGTTTTTAACTATATGAAAAATAATAATATTGTTTTTTATCCGTCTCGAAGAGTGAACTAAGGTAGTGCGATATGTGTTGTTGTGGTGCAAGAAGGGATAGCCGCGATTGGCTCGCTTTGAGTTGAAGATCTTACTTTTTATATTTGAATCATCAAATTTATTTCCTAGTTAGGAATATCGGTTAAACTCTGCGCTCATCTCATTCATATCAAGGAAGATTGTATGTATTCAGTCCGTTTGGGTGACCAACGAATCTCCCCTTCAAAAGTACTGTGTATTGGTCGTAATTATGTTGAGCACATTAAAGAGCTCAACAACGCTATACCAGAGCAAATGGTAGTATTTAACAAGCCGAATACTAGCATTACCACCACCTTGACTTCTTTCCATCAAGAATCACTGCATTATGAAACGGAAATTTGTTTTTTAGTTGAAAACGGAAAGTATTCAGCGGTTGGTTTGGGTTTGGATCTCACAAAGCGCGAATTGCAATCAAAGCTTAAAGCGAAAGGATTGCCGTGGGAGAGAGCAAAAGCGTTTGATGGCTCAGCAGTATTCAGTCGATTTGTCCCGCTTGATGGTATCGACATCAATAGCTTGCAGTTAGAGCTATTCATCAACTGCGTTCGAGTGCAGTGCGGTGGTGTCAATCAGATGCTCTATTCACCGTCTACCATTTTAGAAGAGCTAAAATCCTATACTTCGTTGCGCGATGGCGATGTGATCATGACCGGGACTCCTCAAGGTGTAGGGGAAGTACACTGCGGTGATGTATTTTTAGGACGTTTAAAATCCGCTCAAGAAACTCTTATAGAAATTGAATGGTTAGCTGAATAATGGTGCGAGTGGAGATTCCAACTAAGTCTTATTTAGGCGTTAACCACGACTATTAATGAGTGAAAATTATCAAATTAAGTACCAGAAATACCACCATGCTAGCGACCGTGGTTAGAAGCACATTCTTGGTTTTCCAAGCAATCAATCCCGCGAGTGCTGCTGCCCATAAATAAGGATTGTGCGCATTAATCCATAAATCGGTCTCTGGCATAAATACGATGGGCGCCCATATGGCAGTCAATACCGCAGGGCTTGAATAGCTAAGTAAACGTTGAATAGCAGGACTGAGTCGCAGTGGCAGCTTGGGCTCTAAAAACAGGTAGCGACTGGTAAATACAAGCGCGGTCATCGCAAGAATAGAAAGCATAATCATGATTATTTCCCTCTGCGAGGTTCAAGCGCAAGTTCAGTTACATAACCCGCGCACATAGCTCCAATACTGGCAAACATAAGGCTGCCGTTCACGTTGCACATTTTTAATGCAACAGAAAGTATCAAAGCGGTTAGCACTGCCATGAACACTGGTAAGGTTTTCACGTTGGGGATCACAATGGCAATGAAGGTTGCAGCAACCGCAAATTCTAATCCAAGTTCGTTTAAGGAGGGAATATAGCTGCCTGCAATAATACCGGCTAGGGTGGCTAGGTTCCAAATGAGGTAAAAGCTAAGTCCTGCTCCTAATGCGTACCAGCGGTTAAACTGCTTTTCGTCATGCTGCCCGCAAATCGCGAACAGTTCATCAGTAAGCAAAAAACCTAAAATTATGCGCCAGCGCATAGGGAGTAGGCTAATTTTGCTGCGCATCGATACGCTGTACAAAAAATGGCGAGACGTTATGAAAAATGTGGTGATTAGCATGGTGAACAACCCAGCCCCCGCTTTGAACATGCCGGTAGCCACTAACTGCGCAGAGCCTGCAAACAAAATCGCAGACAAGGCTTGGCTTTCAAATGGAGATAAGCCAGTTTCTATAGCAAATGAGCCGGCAAGTAATCCCCATGGTAAGACGGCAATACTTAGTGGCAGCATGGCAAGTGTCCCTTGCCAGAAACAATATCCCTTAGAGGTTGGGTGTTGATTATCCAAAATCACGGTACTCATCAAAAATCCTTATTCATACTAGTGAACATATCAAGCTACGAAATTTGATCAAGTGATTGTATTACATGATGAATCTACGAGGATAGAAAACAGCGCTGTAGTGTTACTCTTCGTTCAGTTTGTGTGAAATAATAATCTAACAATGTCGTTTAAAGTGGTTTTTGGTGGTGGTAATAATGAAATTGTTGCTATAAAATCCGCCGCTTCTTGTTTTTAATAAAATCTCATCATGATCGATATTTCCATCTTGCCTGTTTATCTTACGGCAGTGATTGCCCTATTGCTGCTTCCTGGACCAGATATGTTGCTGATCGCCAGTTCAAGTATGAGCTACGGGCGACGTGTAGGCATTTTTGCAAGTTTAGGTAATGCTACTTCGGGCATCATTCTGACGCTACTTGCCGCGTTGGGGGTATCTGCGTTAATCGCCATGAGTCCTTTAGCGTTAAACGTATTGCATTTTTTAGGTGGTGCGTACCTGCTAAAAATGGGCTGGGATTGCTTGCGTGCAACCCCGGCAGATATGCCTGATCTTGATAACGACCATAAAATGGCGGCTCAGTTCTACCAACGTGCTTTGGTTAGTAACTTACTCAACCCCAAGGCACTGGTATTCTTTGTCATGTTTTTACCGCAGTTTGTCTCAAGCAATATTGGTGCAACCTCGGGTGAACAAATGTTCGCGTTAGGACTGTTACTGAATATTCTTGGCTTGACGTTTAATTTTTTATTGGTCACATTGGCCGGAACGTTTGGACGTTCCTTGCTAGAAAATGAGAAGTTTCGAACTAATCAGCACAAGTTCATGGGCGTTGTTTTTGTGTTACTTGCTTGTTGGATGCTCAGCTCTTTTATCGCTAAGTAGTCAAATTGCCAGTGAAAGCGGCATAACCGCTTTCACTACTGCGCAATATCAATGGTTTTTTACAAACTGCGTTGATGCTCGGCAATCAACATTGCCATTTGTTCATCTGCCTTTCGCTGAGCAGAGGCGAAATCTTCATCTCCTTCAAAAGTGCCGACCACTTCGTAGTAACATTTTAGTTTCGGCTCAGTTCCAGAAGGGCGAACGATCACTCGCGCCCCACCTTCTAGATGATAGGTGAGCACATCGCTAGCGGGTAAGTTGATCACTTCGTTTACTCCGCTGCTGATATAGCGAATCGATGATTTTAGATCTTCAATTACCAACACTTTGCGCCCTGCAATTTCTGTCGGAGGTTGTGCGCGAAGTTTATCCCCCACCGGCGGCGAATTCGGATCTAATTTGATGCTACGCTGTGCATTGACGTACAAACCATGTTGGCGATAGATCGCTTCTAATTGATCCCAAATGGTCTTGCCTTGGCTGTAGAGCTCTGCGGCTAATTGAGCAAAAGCGACCAATGCAGACAGGCCATCTTTATCCCAAACAGTACTACCGATGGTGTAGCCTAAGGCTTCCTCATAAGCGAATAAGAATTGATGATCATCATTTTGTTCTTGCATGGCCACATTGGTTAACCATTTAAAACCCGTCAGCGTTTGGAAGTATTTCGCCCCCATTGATTGAGCGATTTCTCCAAGTAAACTGGATGAAACAATGGTGTTACCGACTAATTGTTTTTTAGCTTCACTTTTCGATAATAAGTAGTACCCAAATAAGATGCCAACTTGGTCACCAGTCAACATTTGATAAGTGCCATCGGCTTTTCTTACGCTAACGGCAAATCGGTCAGCATCAGGGTCGTTAGCACAAGCGAGCTCGGCACATTGCGCATGAGCAAGCGCGGTAACCATATCCATTGCCCCTAATTCTTCAGGGTTAGGGAAGTTGACGGTCGGGAATCGGCCATCAGGTTCACGCTGTTCTTTTACACTACTGACGCGAGTGAAACCTGCATCATGGAGTAACGTTTCTGCCATTTCAGCTCCGACCCCATGCATTGCTGTGTAAGTGATGGCGATGCTTTTTGGATCAGAATGATGGTTAAGTAGTGGATTTTGGTTGATTGTCTGGCGATACGTTTGGTAATAATCGTCAGTCAGCCATTCCAGTCGCCCTTTTTTATGAGCGTCTTCTAGGGGCATTAGAGAAACCGCTCGCGTTGCTGCTAGGTCAATTTCCGAGGCAATACCGCCATCATGAGGTGGAATAATTTGCGCGCCATTTTCCCAATATACTTTGAACCCATTGTATTCTGGCGGGTTGTGGCTGGCAGTCACAACCACGGCAGCGGCTGCGTTAAAATGTTTAACGCCAAATGCCACTACGGGGGTAGGGGCGACTTTATAAGTAAGGTAAACCTTAATGCCCAATGCGGTCAGTACAGAAGCGGTATCATGCGCAAATTGTTGTGAATCTGGTCGTCCGTCATAACCGATCACTACCCCGCGATTTTTCGCATCAGCTATTTTTTGAATTAAGTAGTGCCCTAAGCCCGTTGCGGTTTCTTGAATGACAAGGCGGTTCATGCGATTAGGCCCACATCCCACTTTGCCACGTAAACCTGCGGTACCAAATTCAAGGCGTGATTGAAAGCGCTCTTTAATGGCATCAAGTTGCTGCTCATCAATTAATGATTGAAGCTCTTTACGCGTTTTAGGATCGGGATCTTTTTCTAACCACTCGGCAACGTATTCCATCATGATTCTTACCTGCTTAATGTCGATTGATATAGATTTTAACTGATATTCATTCTCAATTATGGGGGCGCAATCGCTAAATATTCAAGAATTAAATGTCAGTTGCCGATCTTTAACGCATCAAAGGTGGCGCAAACTGTGTCTCTCAAGGCGCTTAAATAGCAATGACAGGGTTAGACATATGGCTAGGTAAAAGCTACCCACCAGCAACCAAATTTCAAAAATCAACCCTGATGAATTGGCCATTTCAGTGCCAACAAACGTCATTTCTTGGATAGAAATAAGCGAGACAATAGAAGAATCTTTCACCAGCGAAATAGCTTGTCCTGCTAATGCTGGCGTAATGGCACTGAGCACTTGCGGAGCAATGATATAGCGATATTTGACCCAAGGAGAAAGTCCGAGAGAATGCGACGCTTCCCATTGACCTTGCGCAATACCTGCCAGTCCGGAACGGACTACTTCAGCAATGTAAGCCGAAGAGAGTAGGCCAATACATAAAATGCCAGAAAGTAAGTTTTCCCATAAATGAGCAGGGCCAAACAGTAGTTGTTGAATGGTATTAATTTGCCCATGGTGATCACGCAGTAAAGTGTCTAACCCAAGCAAAGGGATCAACTGGTTTGAGATGAAAAAGTAGAAGATAAAGACAAATACTAATGGTGGGATATTACGCACCAACTGCACAAAGGCATTAGCGGGCAGTTTAAACAAAGGATTATTTGCGTGACGAGCCACACCGAGTAGCGTGCCAAGTACTAGGGCAAGCAACATGCCCCAAATGCTCAAGCGTAAAGTAGCAGCAAGCCCTTGAAAGAAGTAGGGCGTACTGCCGTCTGCTTTTGGTGTGAATATCAGAGCAAAAGCATCGTTCCAGCGCCAGTGGTAGTTCACACCAACATCTGCGCGGTAGGTCAACCACAGCGCGAAGCAGGTAAATAACACCAGTAATAAGTAATCTAGCTTATCGAGCGATAGGCGTGACACCTTGGGTGGGCTCATCGTTTTAGTGGTCAATGCTGTCGTTGTATTCACATTTGTTCCCTAGCATCATTGCCCTGAAGCAATTTGCTTTTGCCAATCTAGCGTTGAGAACCAATATTCATAACGCTCACTGAGCCAACCATCGGCAGTGCGCGCTTCAATCCATTGATCAAAAAAGACTCTTTTATCGTTTTCACCCAGACGAACAGCAAAAGCTTCATTGCCTTTTGATAAACGTTCGCTAAAAGGAATAAACAGTTTATCACTGTGTTTGACCGTTTCATGTTCTGGTTTAGGGCTAGAGGCAATCACTGCGTGAGCATTACCATTGAGCACTTCTTGGAACGCTTGCGCATCGTCATCGAATTGCAGAACTTTTGCTTTGGGAAAGGTTTCACGTGCGACTTGCACTGTAAACGCGCCGCGGCGAGCCGCAATTTTCACTTTGCGAGAGTTAAAGTCATCAAAAGTTGAAAAGCCAGTCGCGAGTGCTTTGCTTGCCGCAAGTTGTACCCCTGAGTGAGAATAAGGGGCGCTAAATAGTACGCTTTTTGAACGTTCAGGTGTGACAGACATACCACCAATGATTACATCAAATTTTTTGGCCAAAAGTGCGGGGATAATTCCATCCCACGCTGTCGGTACAAATTCAACTTTCCAACCTGAGTCCGCAGCTAAGCGTTTAGCGACATCAATTTCAAAACCGATCAACTCACCTTGCTTATCGCGCATTGCCCAAGGTACAAACGTCGACATGCCCACACGTAGCGTGCCTCGTTCGTTGATTTTATCTAGGTTAGGCGTGTCACTTGCGGTCGCTGGTAGTGAGACGGCCAATCCCAATAGTGCACTGAATGCAATACTCAAAAAGCCTCGTTTTCGCCAGCTTATTTTTCCATATGGTTGCATGTTATTTCCCTTCTTCTGGTTCATTTTTGAGAGCGCCACTGAGCGCCCAGTTTATGTTCTAGCCAAGCTGAAAGCCCCGATAAAGAAAGCGTTAACAGCAAATAAATACCCGCGACGGTAAACCAAATTTCAAATGGCATAGCGGTTTCAGACACGATGTTTCTACCTTGTGTGGTGAGGTCGAAAATCGCCATTACACTGACTATTGAAGAGTTTTTAATTAACGACACTACTTCATTGGTCAACGGAGGTAATGTACGTTGAAGCAGTTGCGGGAGGATCACATCGTAGTAAGTATAAAAGCGCGATAACCCGAGTGATTGAGACGCCTCAAACTGACCTTTGGCAATACTGTTTAATCCACCACGAAACACTTCAGCGGTGTACGCGCCTTGAAACAAGGACAAAGCAACAACAGCAGTGGAAAAGCGATCCAGCCCAATCACGGGACCAAACACAAAGTAAAGCAGATAAATTTGAACCAGCAAAGGTGTGTTACGGATAAGCTCGATATAACCATTCGCTAATAGCCGTCCAACGATAGAGTTTGAAAGCTTTAATAGTGCTGTCGCAAGCCCAATCACCAGTGTTAAAAACAGACTGATGGCAGAGATTTGTAAGGTAACCACTAAGCCCTCGATAAGCTCTGCAGGCCACCATTCACCATCTTCATAAAATGCAATGTAGTCAGGAACACGCTCCCACTGCCATTGGTAGCCCATCGCTTGAGCCCCAGAGTTGAGTAACCACATCATACCTAACAACAGTAGTACCATTTGTGCAGCAGCAGACAGCACAGGTTTGATCATGACTTTTATCATCAGTGACTGAGGATTTGTTTGAGAAACTGTTGTGTTCTAGGGTGTTTAGGTTGGCTAAACAGCACCTCTGGTGTCGCAATTTCCAAGATTTCTCCTTCATCCATAAAGATAACGCGATCTGCCACTTTGCGCGCAAAGCCCATTTCATGAGTCACGCACATCATGGTGATACCATCTTGAGCGAGATCGATCATGACATCCAACACTTCTTGAATGGTTTCAGGATCAAGCGCAGAAGTGGGTTCGTCAAACAGTAAAATCTCTGGCTGCATGCACAGTGAGCGAGCAATAGCGACGCGTTGTTGTTGGCCGCCAGACAGTTGCACCGGGTACTTATCGGCTTGCTCAACAATATTGACGCGCTCTAGAAAATGCAGTGCGCGTTCCCTTGCTGCGGATTTTGAGAGTTTCAAGGTGCGAATAGGAGCAAGTGTCAAGTTTTCGATAACAGTTAAATGCGGAAACAGATTGAAATGTTGAAAAACCATACCGATTTTCCCTGCTGATAATGAAGCGTTTGATTGAGCTGAGCGCAGTGTAATACTGCCCTCAGTAATGGCTTCTAGCCGGTTTACAGTCCGGATTAACGTTGATTTTCCAGAGCCGGAGGGACCACAAACGACTAATATTTCACCACGTTGGACTTGCAGCGTAATATCTTTTAAAGCGTGAAAATCGTTATACCATTTATTGACGTTACTAAATTCGATCACGTTCATTGTTGAACTTCTATTTTTATTTGTTATTCATCTACCTTAGCAATATCAACAAGATATTGCACTCTTGAGACAGCATAAAGCAAAAAATCTGACAACAGTATTCCATGTAACGAATTTTTTACATGATGCTTGTTTTGTAAAAAATATAATAATATTGCCTTTTGATGAAAATAATGATTGAAGTTGAGGTTTTTAGTGGATAAGTTACAAGGGAAGGCCGAAAGCAAGGCTGCAAATTAGATTCGCCATCGCTGTTCATATGGCAGGCAGTAGAAAGAATAGAAAGGAAGAAGTAAGCAATGTTCCAGACCGATGATGTAAAAATTAAAAGAGTTAAAGAGTTATTACCCCCTGTTGCCGTTTTAGAAAAGTTTCCAGCGACAGAAATTGCTTCTTCAACCACATTTCAAGCACGTGAAGCGATCCATAACATTCTGCAAGATAAAGATGATCGCCTATTGGTTATTATTGGTCCATGTTCAATTCATGACCCTGAGGCGGCGGTTGAATATGGTAAGCGACTGAAAGTATTGCGTGACGAGTTGGGTGATCGCCTTGAAATCGTGATGCGCGTATATTTTGAAAAGCCACGTACCACGGTGGGTTGGAAAGGTTTAATTAACGACCCTTACCTAAATGATACCTATAAAATCAATGATGGTTTACGCATGGGGCGTAAATTGTTGCTTGATTTAACGGATATGGGCATGCCAACAGCCAGTGAATTTTTGGATATGATTACCCCTCAATATGTGGCCGACCTTATCAGTTGGGGCGCTATTGGTGCTCGTACAACAGAATCTCAGGTTCACCGAGAGCTAGCTTCTGGACTTTCTTGCCCAGTTGGCTTTAAAAATGGTACGGATGGCAATATAAAAATCGCTTCCGATGCGATCCGCTCTGCCAGTGCTTCACACCATTTTTTGTCAGTGACGAAGTTTGGCCACTCTGCCATTATTCAAACTGCGGGTAATCCAGATTGCCACATTATTTTGCGTGGTGGTAAAGAGCCAAATTATAGTGCACAACACGTAGGTGTGATTAAGCAAGAGCTTGAAGCGTCGGGTTTACCACAAAAAGTGATGATCGATTTCAGCCACGCAAACAGCTCGAAAGACTACAATCGTCAAATGGTGGTGGCACAAGATGTGAGTGACCAGCTTGCTAATGGTGAACACGCTATTTTTGGGGTGATGATTGAATCTCATCTTGTGGAAGGTCGTCAAGATTTAGTCGATGGTTGTGCTGCAACGTACGGGCAATCGATTACTGATGCATGTATTGGTTGGGATGATACAGAAGCCGTTCTTCGTCAGTTAGCTGATGCAGTTCGAGCACGTCGCTCACGATAATTACTAACCATTCTATATTAATGAGGCTCCCATTATTGGGAGCCTTTTATATTTATCTTTTATGATTTTTCTAGGGTTGTAAATAAAGTCCATTAAATTATTTTTGTTTGAACGATTGCTTTTATTTTATCCTTGGTATAAAAA
>NZ_JAAZTU010000030.1 GCF_012395185.1 Vibrio aestuarianus | reverse complement strand
GTTAAAAATAGACGGTTACAGTTCATTTTTAATATAAATCATTCTGTGATGCACCTCTAAGAACATCTTTCAATCAAGGGTAATATTAATTTCAGAACACGGAAGTGAACAAACAAATTAATACTGAATTCCCTACAGAAATAATTATGTACTTATCCAAAACAAGTTGAATTAAATTTCAAAAAAATAAAATGGAATAAATACATATAGATTAAGAGAGATAATATTATGAGTAAGTTATATGTTGGTTCTGAAATTGGTCAATTACGTCGAGTTCTTGTTCACCGCCCTAGACGTTCACTCACTCACTTAACGCCATCAAACTGTCACGATCTTTTGTTTGATGATGTTTTAGCCGTAGAGCGTGCTGGCAAAGAACATGATGCATTTACACAAACGCTTCGCGATCAAGGTGTCGAGGTCCTACTGCTGACCGATTTATTAGCCGACACACTAGCCGTTCCCGTTGCGAAAGATTGGCTACTAACCAAACAGGTATCTGATTACCGCCTTGGTAAAAAATTTGCTAATGACGTGCGCTGTTACTTAAGCGACTTACCAAACCTTGAACTCGCAAAAATTCTGACTGGTGGTTTGTCTTACGCTGAAATGCCAATGAAATCCTCTTCAATGATGCAAGGCTTACATGCACCAACTGATTTCATTATCGAACCACTACCAAACCATCTATTTACTCGTGACACTTCTTGCTGGGTATACGGTGGCGTGTCAATTAACCCGATGGCCAAACCTGCGCGTCAACGCGAAACCAACCATGTCCGTGCGATTTACCGTTGGCACCCAAGCTTCGCAGGTCAAGACTTCATTAAATACTTCGGTGATGATGAAAGCATTAATTACGACAACTCAACCATTGAAGGTGGTGATGTTCTAGTGATTGGTAAAGGTGCGGTACTGATTGGTATGTCTGAACGCACAACCGCGCAAGGCGTTGAGCACTTAGCGGCAGGCCTATTTAAACACGGCCAAGCTAAACAAATTATTGCTATGGAACTACCAAAACACCGTTCTTGCATGCACTTAGATACCGTTATGACACACATGCGTGAAGACACCTTCTCAGTTTACCCAGAAGTAGTGCGTAAAGATGTGAAATGCTGGACCCTAACAGGCGATGAGTCTGGTGCCGTTAACGTCAAAGAAGAAGGTTACTTCGTTACCGCCATCGAAAAAGCACTTGGCGTCGATAAACTCAACCTAATCACTACTGGTGGTGACAACTTCAACGCAGAACGTGAACAGTGGAACGATGCAAACAATGTTCTAACCGTTAAACCTGGTGTGGTAATTGGCTATGAAGGCAACACTTACACCAACGAAAAATACGACAAAGCGGGTATTACAGTATTGCCGATTCCAGGCGATGAACTTGGCCGCGGCCGCGGTGGCGCTCGCTGCATGAGCTGCCCAATTGAGCGTGACGGTATCTAACACCACTTTCACTGGTTAACAAATGAGTTGGGGCTATTTCCTCTGCGAGCCTCAACTCACCTTTAAAGAGACATGATTATGACCAAACAAACTGTTGTTGTTGCATTAGGCGGAAACGCATTGCTTCGTCGTGGTGAGCCATTAGAAGCCGATGTTCAACGTCGCAATATTGAAGTTGCAGTGAAGACCATTTCCGAAATTGCTAAAGAATATAACGTAGTGCTTGTGCATGGAAATGGCCCTCAAGTGGGTTTACTTGCACTACAAGGTCTTGAATACAAGAAAGTCGCACCATATCCACTCGACGTCTTGGGCAGTGAAACCCAAGGAATGATTGGCTATATGTTAATGCAAGAATTCAAAAACATGCTGCCTGAACGCAACATCTCTTGCATGTTGACACAAATGACGGTTGATCCAAAAGATCCTGCATTTGCAGACCCAACCAAACCAATTGGCCCAGTTTACCAAGAAGCGGAAGCACGTGAATTAGCAGAAAAATACCACTGGACCGTCAAACCAGACGGCCAATATTTCCGCCGCGTAGTCCCTAGCCCACAGCCAACCGGCATTGTTGAACACGAAGCAATCACTCAACTTATCGATGCAGGTCACCTAGTGATTTGTACTGGCGGTGGCGGTATTCCAGTCAAGCGCGAAAACGGCAAATTAGTTGGTGTCGAAGCGGTTATCGACAAAGATATGTCTGCGGCATTCCTCGCCAAACAATTGAATGCTGACGCATTGCTTATTTTGACCGATGCCGATGCTGTCTACCTTGATTGGGGCAAACCAACCCAACATGCACTACGCAGCACAACACCAAGCGAACTTGCGAACTACCAATTTGATGCCGGTTCCATGGGACCAAAAATTGAAGCTTCTTGTGAATTTATTAAACAAGGTGGCAAGGTCGTGGGCATTGGTGCTCTTCAAGATGGATTACGCATCCTAGAAGGCCAAGCGGGCACCAACATCACTCGTGACTAACCGTGTTGTTGAGCAAACCTATTTTATAAACCGAATCTGTTTTTAACTTTAAACAAATATTGACGCTTTCTTCCATTCTCTCATCTGAGGAAAGCGTTACAAATGAGGATAAGATCATGGCTTTTAACCTACGCAATCGTAACTTTCTAAAACTACTAGACTTCACCCCACGCGAAATCCAACATTTATTGGATCTGTCACTTGAGTTGAAAAAAGCCAAATACAACGGCTACGAACAGCCACGCCTAAAAGGCAAAAACATCGCGCTTATCTTTGAAAAAACATCGACTCGTACTCGTTGTGCATTCGAAGTCGCGGCGTTTGACCAAGGCGCTCAAGTGTCTTACTTAGGCCCTTCAGGCTCTCAAATCGGCCATAAAGAATCAATGAAAGATACCGCTCGCGTATTGGGCCGTATGTATGATGGCATCGAATACCGTGGCTTTGGTCAAGAGATCGTTGAAGAGCTTGGCGCTTATGCTGGCGTACCAGTATGGAACGGCTTAACTGACGAATTCCACCCAACGCAAATCTTGGCTGACTTCTTAACCATGACCGAGCATGGTCGCGGTAAACGTCTGCATGAGATGAAATTTGCGTACCTAGGCGATGCGCGTAACAACATGGGTAACTCACTCATGGTTGGTGCTGCGAAAATGGGTATGGACATTCGCCTTGTTGCGCCAAAAGCATTCTGGCCAACCGATGAATTAGTCGCTGAATGTCGCGCCATCGCACAGGAAACCGGTGCAAAAATCACGCTAACTGATGATGTACAAGAAGGCGTTCAAGGCTGTGATTTCCTTTACACCGATGTGTGGGTATCAATGGGTGAAGCGAAAGAAGCATGGGCTGAGCGTATTGAAATGATGCTCCCTTACCAAGTTAATATGGAAATGCTTAAAGCCACAGGCAACCCACATGTGAAATTCATGCACTGCTTGCCAGCTTTCCACGGTGAAGACACAACCGTTGGTAAACAACTTGCCAAAGAGTACCCAGTATTAGCAAAAGGTGTGGAAGTGACCGATGAGGTGATCGAATCTGAGTATTCTATCGTGTTCGATGAAGCTGAAAACCGCATGCACACCATCAAAGCAATTATGGTTGCAACCTTAGGTAATTAATCAGCCATTACCCTCTCTTCGATATTTAACTCAATGCGGGCTTGAATAAAGCTCGCATTTTTTTTCATCACTAAATTCCAAAAAAACCACTTCACGCTTGTGTTGGCAACGTAATTGAAAACACAACAAAAACGAGCCAATTTCGCATAAAAATCCATTTTTTGGATATTTTCAAAACCCTATTGCAAGGCAGGTTTTTGTCCGTATAATCCTTCGCAATTTGTCAAAACAGAGCAGAAAATGAACCGATACTGTCACTATCAACGCCATTTATTACGCCCGGCACTGGTGGAATTAGCCATTTTATTTTTCTGTTTTGATCGTTTTTGAAGCCTCCTATTTTAGGGGGCTTTTTTTTGAGCAAAATTTCTCTTCAACCCTACGCTGAAGAGAATGACATAGAGGGAAGACACGTTATGGCGCATTCGTTATTTAATAAACATATCATCTCCATTCCAGAACTAAGCCGCAAAGAACTGGAACTGATTGTAGATACCACAACTAGGCTCAAGGCTGAACCGAATCCAGAACTGCTCAAGAATAAAGTGGTAGCAAGCTGCTTCTTCGAACCTTCAACACGAACTCGTTTATCGTTTGAAACCGCGGTGCAACGTTTGGGTGGCACTGTAATTGGGTTTGATAATGGTGGTAACACCTCTCTCGCCAAAAAAGGCGAAACCTTGGCCGACTCAGTACAAGTCATTTCTTCTTATGTTGATGCGTTTGTGATGCGTCATCCACAAGAAGGGGCAGCTCGTTTAGCATCTGAATTTTCCAACGGTGTCCCAGTGGTCAACGGTGGTGACGGTGCAAACCAGCACCCAACACAAACCTTGCTCGATCTGTTCTCTATTTACGAAACACAAGGCACACTCGACAATCTAAACGTCGCATTCGTTGGTGATTTAAAATATGGCCGCACCGTACACTCTTTGACTCAGGCGTTATCAAAATTCAACAACGTGCGCTTTTTCTTTATCGCACCAGAAGTGCTCGCCATGCCGGATTACATCTGTGAAGAACTCAGTGAGGCAGGCATTCGCTTTAGTACCCACAGTAATATCGAAGAAGTCGTAGCGGAGCTGGATGTACTTTATATGACTCGCGTACAAAAAGAACGTTTTGATGAGTCTGAATACGCGCATATGAAATCAGCGTACATCCTCACCACTGACACACTTAAAGAAGCGCGTGATAATTTGAAAGTGCTACACCCACTGCCACGTGTTGATGAAATTACTACCGACGTCGATAAAACACCTTACGCCTACTACTTCCAACAAGCCGAAAACGGTGTGTACGCGCGTGAAGCGCTACTGGCTCTCGTCCTAAACCCAAACCTATAAGCAGGAGACAATATCATGGTAAAAGAAACCCAATTGCAAGTTGAAGCGATTCGTAACGGTAGCGTAATTGACCATATTCCTGCCAACCTTGGGATCAAAATTCTCTCTTTGTTTAAGTTAAATGAAACTAATCAGCGTGTAACCATTGGCCTCAACTTACCTTCTTCAGCACAAGGTCATAAAGACCTAATTAAGATTGAAAACGTCTATTTAAGTAAAGAGCAAGCCAACCAATTAGCACTTTATGCACCGAAAGCGACCGTCAACCAAATTGAAGAATACAAAGTGGTGAACAAACTGACTTTGACACTACCAGAACGAATTGATGGGGTATTCAGTTGCCCAAATAGCAACTGTATTTCACACGGTGAACCTGTCGCAAGCCGCTTTAAAGTGCAGAGCAAACAGGAAAGTGTCCAGCTTAAATGCCACTACTGCGAGAAAGTTTTCTCTCGTGAGATCATGACCGAACATCGCTAATTCCACATACTTACCCAACGCATGCCAAGTGCGTTGGGTTCTCCGCTCACATCATTCATTTCACAATGAATAATATTCCATAAAAACCAGATAAAACACCAACCAACCACCAACAATCCAGTTTATTATTTGGTGATCCCCAGCAACAATAAGATAATTTATTAATGATACTCTACCGGCATAATGTGGTATTCATTTAATGAATAGGAATAATCACGGTCCGTTTCACTCAGATATCCCCCTAAAAAATTTGCAGTTACAAATACGCAAATCAATACCGCTGCCATGTTAAGTAATAAGGGGATAACGAGTTTATTTTTTCAACCGTGACACACTACTGCACACAAAATGAACAAGATGAACTCACACTCTATGGCTTTGGGAGTGTGCTGGCATGGTAAGGATCACCAACACCCTCAAACGCCATTGCGCGTATAGAAAGGAACAGCCCGTGAATAGAAAAATTCCCCACGGTGCAATGCAAACCGATGACAAAACATTAGCTGCCGCTTGCAAAAAACTGTTACAGCAGCAGAGTTTCTCAAATCAAAATGAGCTTCGACTTAAATTGGTCGAACTCGGCTATGAAGGGATCAGTCAATCCACTGTTTCACGCTTACTCTCCCAGTTGGGTGTAGTAAAAGTGCAAAATGCGTGTGGCAAAAAAGTGTACTGCATTACCGTAGAAACTGCACCGGTTCGAGTTGAATCCTCTATCTCATCGCAAATTGAATTTATCACCCATAACCAATCGATGGTGGTTGTAAAAACTCACCCCGGTAGCGCACAATTAGTCGCGCGGTTGGTTGATATTGACCCACACACAGAAATTTTAGGTACCGTAGGGGGCAACGACACGGTATTAATTATCCCTAAAGACACCAACAATATTGATGCCTGTGAAACAGTTGTGAAAGCACGCCTTGGTGTGCGTTAAATCGAATGCAACCAACAGCCAGCAGTAAATAATCCCCTTTATTAGAAGGTGGGTTGTTTACTGTTTTTAATTTCCGTCATTGAACAATCCTCTAAGCCTTGTCAGGGTTTACTGAATCAGCAAAACATTTACGGTTTGATGAAACTTATTCCACCTACAATCGGTCTGATTGGGTTAAGATGCCTCTAACCTTGTGAAGACTCGACTTTTTATGCGCTCATTCTTTTCCTTTTTACTACTCGGTTTATTGACCCTCTCTCAACCCGCATTAGCCGTGTTTGGTAACGACAACCCATTTGACAATAGCAATACCATTAGCCTTGCTTCGTCTAATAATCAATTTGTTCCAGTTGATAAAGCTTTCCCATTTAATGCTTATCAGCAGGGAAACCAAGTCTTCATTGATTGGCAGGTAAAAGAGGGTTACTACCTGTACCAAGACCGTATCAGTATCAGCGGAGAAAACGCGACTGTCGGCAAAATCGATATGGTCGATGGTCAGCCTTATCACGATGAGTTTTTTGGTGATGTAAAGATCTACACTCAGCCTCTGTTTGTGAATGTAGCACTTGATAATGTGCAGACCAATGGCAAGCTAATGGTGCAATATCAAGGTTGTGCAAAGGCTGGCTTTTGCTACCCACCAGAAACTCGGGTAGTTGATCTGCAAGCGATTGCCAGCACCAATATTGCACCACCAGCAGCATCGAAGCCTCAACCTATTTCAACAACAAAAACACCTCCTACCACAGAGCAAGATAGCCTCGCCTCTAGCTTGGCAGATAACTGGTGGACGCCATTACTGTTTTTAGCGCTTGGGGTTGGCCTTGCTTTTACACCATGCGTATTGCCTATGTACCCAATTTTGACCAGTATTGTGTTGGGTGGCGGTAAACTTTCCCATCGCCGTGCGCTAGGTTTATCGTTTATTTATGTGCAAGGTATGGCTTTAACCTATACCTTGCTCGGCCTTGTTGTCGCTTCA
Source organism: Vibrio aestuarianus (assembly GCF_012395185.1). GTDB lineage: Bacteria > Pseudomonadota > Gammaproteobacteria > Enterobacterales > Vibrionaceae > Vibrio > Vibrio aestuarianus. Next base: position 49,044 of record NZ_JAAZTU010000030.1, on the reverse strand, counting down.
GCTGGTTTACAATTTCAAGGGGCGATGCAACATCCTTATGTGTTGATTGGCCTCAGTGCCTTGTTTGTATTACTCGCCCTTTCGATGTTTGGTCTTTACACCATTCAACTTCCAAGTGGCATACAAACCTGGCTCAATAACCTCAGTAATAAACAGCAAGGTGGAAACAGTGCCGGTGTATTCGCTATGGGTGCTATTTCGGGTTTAGTTTGCTCACCCTGCACTACCGCACCGCTATCGGGTGCATTGCTGTATGTGGCTCAAAGTGGTGACTTACTCACTGGTGGTGTTGCGCTGTATGCATTAGCGATGGGGATGGGAATCCCACTAATGCTAGTGGCCGTATTTGGTAACAAACTACTGCCCAAAGCTGGCGGCTGGATGGATAAAGTCAAAACACTGTTCGGTTTTATATTGCTTGCAGCTCCGATATTTTTGCTTGAACGCCTACTACCAGAATTCTGGTCAACAGCGCTGTGGTCAGCACTAGGTATCGTCGCTTTTGGCTGGCTTTATCATTGCAAAAACACCCTGCCTTTTGGCGGTTGGAAACAGAGTGTTATCGGCATTATTGCGGTGCTTGGGCTATTTGCTTCTGCGCAACCTGCGCTTGATATATGGTTTGGACATGATCAGCAAACTAGCCAACAGCAACCTAGTATTGAGTTTATTCGCATCAATAATGTGTCTGAACTAAACCTGCAACTGAGCCAAGCAAAAATGGCGGGCAAACCCGTCATGCTCGATTTCTACGCCGACTGGTGTGTGGCGTGCAAAGAATTTGAGAAGTACACCTTCCACCAACAAGAGGTGGAACAAAAGCTACAGCACTTTGTGTTATTGCAAGCTGACGTGACCAACAACCAACCTCAAGATATTGAGCTACTAAAAGCAATGGGAGTGCTCGGCTTACCAACGATTGAGTTTTGGAACGCACAGGGTGAAGCACTTCCAAGTGCTCGAATTACTGGTTTTATGCGCGCTGATCGCTTTTTAACGCATCTCGCTGACCACCAACTTTAAACGAAACGTTAGCCTTGTTAGCCGCTCGTTTGAAGACCAAAACAAACGAGCGGTAAATATTCATTCTGTCTCAGATAAAAGTGGATAAGGTTCAGACTTTTAACGCATAACGATTGTTCAATAAGCCATCGCGGACAATAATCTATTTAACGAAATTGTTAAAAGTGTAAAACGTCATGGATTCGACCTACACCATCATTATTGCTGACGACCACCCATTATTCCGTAATGCTCTGTTTCAATCCGTGCATATGGCGATAAGTGGCGCCAATCTACTCGAAGCTGACTCGCTTGATGCACTGCTCGCCTTGCTTGAGAAAGAGCCCGAGCCAGACTTGCTACTGCTGGATCTAAAAATGCCGGGAGCCAATGGTATGTCGGGGTTGATTCATTTAAGAGCGGAGTACCCTGATTTACCGATTGTGGTTGTCTCTGCCAGTGAAGAATCCTCCGTGGTATCACAAGTAAAAAGCCACGGCGCTTTTGGCTTCATTCCTAAATCAAGTGATATGCGCGCCCTGATTAACGCCTTAAATCAGGTATTAGCTGGTGACCCATTCTTCCCTGAAGGCTTAATTACCAATAAAGCCGCGTGTAATGATTTGGCCGAAAAATTAGCCGCCCTTACGCCTCAGCAATATAAAGTGCTGGGTATGCTATCTGACGGCTTGCTAAATAAGCAGATCGCTTATGAACTGCATGTTTCAGAAGCAACCATCAAAGCACACATGACCGCTATTTTCCGTAAGTTGGGGGTAAAAAACCGCACCCAAGCGGTAATTTTGCTACAACAGATGGAAACTGAGCAATAAGACTAACAAAGGGCTAACACGCCCCTTAGATTGCTCGCTATACTTAGGCTCATCATTATTTTGATGTTATGACCATCGGCTGCATTTTGCAGCCGTATTTATCCCTCTGTTTCACGTACTCAAACCCAATGATTTTATAGTCATTGCTTGAGGCCCAACTCTGGGAGGCATCTCTGTTGCTAAGTATCCTTGTTACTCAATTCGTCGTTTTATGGGCAGTCATCGACCCTATAGGTTCTGTGCCTGTTTATCTTTCGCAAACACAACATTTAACCCCTAAACAAAGGCGGTTAGTGGCATTAAAAGCTATCGCAATTTCAGCTGGGGTACTGCTGTTTTTCCTAGCCGTAGGGCAAATGTTGCTCGAAGCGATGCAAATTCCCCTCCCTGCTTTTCAAGCTGCTGGTGGACTAGTACTGCTTTTGTTCGCTCTCACCATGATTTTTGGTGAAAGCAAACCGGAACAAGAACAAAAGCTGATGAAAGAGATGAGCCGCTCGGAACTGGCAAATCTTGCCGTTTATCCGCTGGCTATTCCATCGATAGCCTCACCCGGAGCCATGATGGCTATCGTCTTACTGACCGATAATCATCGATATTCTTTTGCCGATCAAAGTATTACAGCCGCTGTCATGCTCGTCGTTCTAATCATCACTTTATTGCTTCTACTCGGTGCGACCACCATTCAGCGCTTAATTGGCAATGTAGGAGCTGCAATCATCAGTCGTGTCATGGGCCTGATCCTTGCCGCAGTAGCGGTTAATAATTTATTGCTCGGCATTAAAGATTTTTATTTCTAACCTTAGACCTTAGGCTAAGTTAACAAAACGTTAACATTGAGATTTTCACCTTATCTACCACTAAGCGCCCACTTTACGGGCGCTTTTTGTTTTCCAACGCCCGACTAAAGTTGCACAGATCTGTTGATTTTTCGCTGCTATCTTAAGCATGTAACATTACGTTAACACGATAAATATCACCATATGCAAACGGAAGGAGAAGGCCATGTCGTTCGAATCTACAGAACACGCGCAAGCCTACTGGAAGGAAAACTTAGGAATAATGGGATCACTCTTAGCGGTGTGGTTCTTGGTATCGTATGGAGCTGGCGTTTTATTTGTCGATGCGCTCAATACGATTCATTTAGGCGGTTTTAAATTAGGATTCTGGTTCGCACAACAAGGGTCAATCTACACCTTTGTTGCCTTAATCTTTATTTACGTTGCGCGCATGAATGCGCTCGACAAGAAATATAACGTACAGGAAGACTAAGAGGTTTTAGAAATGGATATTCAAACTTGGACGTTTATTCTTGTCGGTATTACGTTCGCACTTTATATCGGCATCGCAATTTGGGCTCGCGCAGGATCCACCAGTGAATTCTACGTTGCAGGGGGCGGTGTTCACCCTGTCGCTAACGGCATGGCAACCGCAGCTGACTGGATGTCGGCAGCATCGTTTATCTCTATGGCAGGTATCATTTCATTCGTCGGTTACGACGGTGCGGTGTACTTGATGGGTTGGACGGGCGGCTATGTATTACTGGCGCTTTGTTTAGCACCTTACCTTCGTAAATTTGGTCAATTCACCGTGCCAGATTTCATTGGCGAACGTTACTACTCAAAAACCGCGCGCATGGTTGCGGTGTTCTGTGCCATCTTTATCTCCTTCACTTATGTAGCTGGTCAAATGCGTGGTGTGGGTGTGGTGTTCTCTCGCTTCCTTGAAGTAGACATCAACATGGGGATCATCATCGGTATGGGTATTGTGTTCTTCTACGCAGTACTTGGCGGCATGAAAGGCATCACTTATACGCAGGTTGCTCAATTCTGTGTACTCATTTTCGCTTTCCTTGTGCCAGCTATCTTTACCTCGATTATGATGACAGGTAACCCGTTCCCACAAATTGGTATGGGTTCGACCATCACCGGCTCAGATGTGTACTTACTCGATAAACTGGACGGTCTGACGCAAGAGCTTGGCTTTACCGCGTACACCGAAGGTAATAAGAGCATGGTCGATGTGTTCTTTATCTGTGCAGCACTTATGGTTGGTACAGCAGGTCTACCGCACGTTATTATTCGCTTCTTTACTGTACCAAAAGTACGCGATGCACGTATCTCTGCAGGTTGGGCACTACTTTTTATTTCACTACTTTACACCACGGCACCTGGCGTAGCGGCATTTGCTCGCGTCAACATGATCGACACTATTAACGGTCCAGACATGCAAGGTGTACCGGGTGAAGAAGCACCAAGCTGGTACAAAAACTGGGAAAGCACAGGTCTTGTCGGTTGGGAAGATAAGAACGGCGATGGCAGAATGTTCTATTCTGGCGATGAACGTAACGAGATGAAAATCAACCGTGACATCATTGTATTAGCATCACCAGAGCTTGCAAAACTACCGAACTGGGTTGTGGGCTTACTGGCGGCTGGTGGCTTAGCAGCGGCACTATCAACAGCGGCAGGTCTATTGTTGGTTATCTCAACATCCATTTCGCATGATTTGCTGAAGAAAGGCATTAAACCTGATATGACCGACAAACAAGAGCTCTTGGCTGCTCGTCTTGCAGCGGTAGTCGCCATTGTTGGTGCGGGTTACTTGGGTATTAACCCCCCCGGCTTCGTAGCTCAGGTGGTGGCATTTGCCTTCGGCTTGGCAGCCGCCTCCTTCTTCCCTGCCATCATTCTAGGTATCTTCTATAAGAAGATGAACAAAGAAGGGGCGATTGCAGGTATGTTGGCAGGTATTGCTTTCACTGCGGCTTACATCATCTACTTCAAGTTTATCAACCCAGCGGCCAGCACTCCGGACAACTGGCTATTCGGTATCAGTCCAGAAGGGATTGGTACGCTAGGTATGTGTTTGAACTTCGTGGTCTCGATTGTGGTCAATAAGTTCACCGCAGAAGTGCCAACAGAAGTACAAGATATGGTTGAGTCTATCCGCTTCCCTAAAGGTGCAGGCCAAGCTCACGACCATTAATCACGGACACTGACGAGTTCAATTGTAGGGATTAGCTCTGAAGTACAGATAATGTTGATAACAATAAAGCCGATGCTCTGCATCGGCTTTTTGTATCATATCGCTCCGATTGGCATCATTAGCTCACGCGATTCAATACCGCTCGCAATTTCAGTGGTTTAACAGGTTTAGGGATAAAACTGAATCCGTTTGATTTAATGCCTTCCAGCATATCATCGGTGCGATCCGCGCTGATGATAACGCCTTCAAAACAGTCGCCTAGGCGCAAACGACACTGCTGCAACACTTCTAAGCCAGTGCGCCCATTATCTAAACGGTAATCCGATAAAATCACGTCTGGAACCCAGTTATCTTCCAATGCTTTTAAGCTTTGCATCAAATCAACGGCGACCTTCACATCACATCCCCACCTTGCTAGTAAATCTTCCATTCCCACTAAAATATCGGGTTCGTTATCCACGCACAACACGCGCAAATGATTGAGATCTGATTGAGCTTGTTGTGCGGTCGGCACTTCTGGTTGTTGCTCTGCGGGCTCAGATTTATCCAGAGTGATCGAAAATACGCTCCCTTTGCCAGCCCAAGAGCGCATTGAAATTTGATGACCAAGCACATGAGCAATCCCTTTCGAGATCGCTAACCCCAAACCAAGACCTTGATCAGAGCGTACCTGGCTACCACGGTTGAACTCTTCAAAAATTTCCTGCTGTTTATCTTCTTCTATACCGATCCCGTTGTCCCACACATCAATCCGTACTCGGCCTTCAACTCGTCGCACTCCAAGCAGCACTTTGCCGCGTGGGTTATAACGAAAAGCATTGGTAAGAAAGTTTTGTATGACTCGGCGTAGTAATTTCGGATCAGACATCACGTAAAGTGACGATGGGATCAAGGTAAAATCAATCCCCTGCTGTTTGGCTAACGCACTGAACTCAGCATTAAGATTGGCAAGCACGTCATTAATCGCAAAACTATAGCGATGAGTATCAAGCTTACCGGACTCCAAACGAGAGATATCCAGCAAGTCACCAATCAAATCTTCCGCCGCTTCGAGCGAGCTTTCGATGTAACCGGCTAACTTTTTCTCTTCAGCCTCTTTCGCCACTTCCGACAATGAGGAAGCAAACAAACGCGCCGCATTAAGAGGCTGCATTAAATCATGGCTAACAGCCGCTAAAAAACGCGATTTGGATTGCGACTCTTGTTCAGATTTTTGGGTTGCGGTAACCAAGCGTTTATTGAGCGCTTCAAGCTCTTGAGTTCGCTCATGCACGCGCTCTTCTAGCGTCTCATTGGCTTCTTTAAGTGCTTGTTCTGCATCGCGGAATACAGTGATGTCGGTAAAGCTCATCACAAAACCACCACCGGGCATTGGGTTACCTTGCACTTCGATCACTCGTCCATCAGGGCGGATACGTGATGAGGTATGACGCGACCCCTGCTCAAGGTAATAAACACGACGCCGCACATGTTCTTCAGGATCCCCCGGACCACACAAACCTTGTTGTGCATTGTGCCGAATAACATCCGCTATTGGTCGCCCGACTTGGATAAGCCCAGCCGGAAATTCAAACAGCTCTAAATAACGTTGATTCCATGCCACCAGCCGTAGCTGTTTATCAACCACCGCAATTCCTTGACCAATATGTTCTATCGCCCCTTGAAGCAAGCCGCGACTAAAGTCGTACAGCTCGGACGCTTCATCGACGATGGTGGCGACTTCTTCCAGCTGCATATTGCGACCTTGTAGGGCGGAAGTGAGCACTAACTTGGCTGACGATGCACCAAAAACACCAGCCAGCACCCTTTCGGTATGACGAATTAAAGTCGATGGTGCTTGTTGATTTGGCAGCATGGTTTCACGTTGCAAACTCCAATATTGCCGAAAAGCAGTGCGTACGCGCGTTCGTCCGACAAAACGTGAGGCCAGCATTTCAAGCTCAGCCACCGTAACGCGGCTTTGGTACAAGCTGATATTTTCACTCTCTGGTAGTGGCGTACCGACAAATGCCGCCGATTGTAAGCGCTCACTTAGGCTTGGGCGAGTGAGTGATGACACCACGACATAGCACAGAGTATTTAGCGCCACACTGAGCACCATCCCCCAATCTGAATTCGCAAGCCCCCACGAACTCAACGCTTCAGGAGGGGTGATCAGCCACAATAACAAGTTACTCTGCGCGTCTCCGGCCAGCATGTCGGTTTGAGTCATTAAGGTGATGAGCCACAGGGTAAACCCTACCGCAAGGCCAACATAAACCCCTTTACGATTACCTTCTCGCCAATACATACCACCAACCAATGCTGGGGCAAATTGTGCAATCGCGGCAAATGATAGAAAGCCAATCGCCGACAATGAGCGAATAGAGTCCAACGCTTGATAAAAGCCCCATGCACCAAATAGCAGCAGCAAGATTAACGCTCGGCGAATAATCAGCAACAAACCAGAGAAATGACGATAATTACGCTGAGTTAAGCGCATACGCCGAAGAAGTAACGGCATCACCAAGTCGTTAGAAACCATAATGGCTAAGGCAATCGTCGATACAATGACCATACCACTCGCCGCTGAAGTACCTCCGACAAAGGCCAACAACGCAATATTTTCAGCGCCAACAGACATCGGTACGCTGATCACATAAGTATCTGCCGGACTGCCACTGAGTAGACTCTGACCGACCCAAGCGATGGGCAGGACAAATAGCCCCATCAAAATCAAATACAAGGGGAACAACCAACGCGCGGTATGTAGATCTTGTGCTCGCTCATTTTCCACCACCATAGTATGAAACTGACGCGGTAGACAGATGATAGCCATCATGGTGAGCAGGGTGTGGATCAGCAGTGTTGGCCAATTCGGTGCTTGGTAGGTTTGCTCTGCAATCGTCTGTAAATCAACACTATCCCGTTGCCAAGCTAAATAGACGATGAATACTCCAACCGCTAGAAAGGCGAATAATTTAACGATCGACTCAAAGGCGATGGCCATCATCATACCGCGGTGGTGCTCCGTATTATCGATATGACGCGTGCCAAACAGCATGGTAAATACCGCTAATGCAGCGACCACAAACCATGATACGTGGTAATCCTGATAACCAAATTGTTCAGCCAAATTGGGCGCAACGATATTGAGCCCCATGGTGATCCCACGCAGCTGCAACGCGATATAGGGCAAAATGCCGACCACGGCAATAAGGGTAATGGCAACCGCTAATCCTTGCGATTTGCCATAACGAGCACCGATAAAATCAGCAATAGAGGTAATGTGTTCACGCTTGGCGATAAGAATCAAACGGGCAAGCATGCGCCAGCCCAATGTAAAAACTAAAATAGGCGCAATATAGATAGGTAGGAATGACCAAGGGTTATTGCTTGCTTGACCGACCGTGCCGTAGAAAGTCCAAGAAGTACAGTACACCGCAATCGATAGGCTATAGATCCACGGTCGCCATTTCGCCAACCACTTGGTTTGCCGATCACCGTACCAAGCGACGAGAAACAGTACACCTAGGTAAGCGAGTGAAACAGGAACAACGATCCATCCTTGCATTCGATATCCTTATCTATCCCCTTCCTACTTGAAGCTGCAGCGATGTTGACTACATTCGCTCCCCCCAATCACACAGTTTATCTATGCTCATGGGGATGAACTCACTTGCCGCCTACCTGCAACTTCAAGTGGTTTGGGTATAATCTCTGTCTGTTGAGGTTAATTCTGTGCTTCAGGCTCCGCTTTCACACCCTGACTTTTCACTATCGATTGAGCCGGCTCCACTTTGATGAACAATGCCAACGCACCCATCAACGCCATTGCCCAAAATACGTTCGCGCCCCAGTTCTCATAACCCCACCCACTCAAGGTGGTCATCAAGGCGATAAATGCACCCAGTGGAATTGCGTTATACAACGCCTGCAAAGCCACCATTTTATTTTGTGGCGCATGTTGAATGTATTGAATAGCGGCAATATGTGCCATTGCAAAAGTGACGCCATGCAATAACTGGATGGCCGCTAATGCAACGATAGCCGTTGTCGAAGCCATCAAGCCCCACCGCGCAATAACACCGATAGCTGCCGCCACAAATAAGGCGCGTAGTGACCAACCAGAAAATAAACGCTTGCTCAAAGCAAACACAGCCACTTCGGCAACCACACCTAGGCTCCATAAATAACCAATTAGCTCTTCAGAGTGACCAGCACTTTTCCAATAAATAGAACTAAAACTGTAGTAGGCAGCGTGGCTTCCTTGAATAAGCGCTACTAACAGCAAAAATTTAATCACTGGCCATTCGCGCAGTAATTGGCTCAATTTAGGGCGCTCGGCATGCTCCTCACTGACGGTAACAGGCATTGGATTCGGGTTGCGCAGACTCAGCAGCAGCGACACAAATATCCCCGCCAACGCGGTGTACAGAATCATATCCGTACCGTAACTTGCCACAAGCAGACCAACTACCGTTGAACCTCCAATAAACGCGACCGATCCCCACAAGCGAGTACGGCCATAATCCAACATTTGTAGACGAGCATAGTAGTTCGCCATTGCATCTGACAACGGTATTGCAGGGCCACAACAGAGGTTAAATAACACGGTGGCTAACGCCATCAACCAGAAACTACCGCCGGTAAAGAAGTGGAAACCTATAAATAACAGCGCCGCTAAACTTAACCAACGCAATGTTGGCAACAAGTGCTCTACCTTATGAATACGCGGCGTGATGACAAGGTTCGCCACACAACGAGTCGCAAAACCTATACCGATGAGTAGGCCAATATCCGTTGCTGATACGCCTTGGTTTTCAAACCACAGCGCCCAAAAAGGGAGGTAAACGCCATAGGCAAAAAAGAAACCAATAAAATATTGAGATATCCAGCCATGCGGCGAGGGATTTAACATGATTCATCCTGAAAGAGAGAAAAGAAAACTGACGTATTATGCAGTGTGTTGATAGTTGTAAAAAGGGAATATTACACAACACTATGTTTCCCTATTCGCCATTAGCACCTTAATGCATGCAAAACCACCATACCTTAGACCAAAGTCGTCTGGAGCTCGTGAGGATTTCAGCCACACTTAGATAGAGATTTTTTGTGAGTGAACATCCGCTATGCCTGATAAATTTAACATGCAGTCGCCCCCATTTGACCGCCTGACACAGAAACAGCAAAACCACCTTCGTGCTTCACTCGACGTGGCGTATTTTCGCACCAAAGAGGTACTGCTGCATTGCGAAAAGCCAAGCCAACATTTACATATTTTGATCAAGGGCGCGGTTGAAGAACGTTCAAAAGATGGCAAAGAGATCTTCGCTCATTACGCCAACGACGACATGTTCGATGTGCGTGCCCTATTCGATGAGCAGGCCAAACACCAGTATGTGGCACTAGAAGACACGTTAAGCTACCTATTACCTAAAGCTATTTTTCTCGAACTGTATAATGAAAATGGTCAGTTTGCGGCCTATTTTGATAACAACCTCGCTAAACGGCAAGAACTGATCGAAGTCGCTCAACAGCAGAAAAACCTCGCCGAATTTATTCTGACTAAGGTCGATGACTCCATTTACCACCCACCGATGATTTTAAGCCCAGAGCAACCAATTAATGAAGTAACTCAGCAGCTTAAAGATAACGGCGTTGATTCAGCCTTAGTACGTCTAGAAGACAGTGATGTGCGCCTAATCGATGCTCCTCATGTACACCCTTACGCGATTGTAACTCGCACCAACATGCTGCATGCGGTAATGCTCGACAACCACCCACTCGATACTCCGGTGGGTAAAATAGCCACCTTCCCAGTACTGCATGTCGACGATGGTGATTTTCTGTTTAACGCGATGGTTGCCATGACGCGTAACCGTATTAAACGCGTGATGGTCTGTGATGGCAATCAGGCTGTCGGCATGTTGGATATGACCCAAATACTCAGCGCGTTTTCTACTCATTCACACGTTTTGAGCCTGAGTATTGCACGCGCTACCACTGTCGAAGAGTTAGCACTCGCTTCAAACAAACAGCGGCAATTGGTCGAAAGTTTAATCAACAATGGTATTCGTACTCGCTTTATCATGGAGCTCATTTCCGCAGTCAACGAGCAGATCATCGAAAAAGCGTTCCATTTAGTGGTGCCGCCCGCACTGCATGACCACTGCTGCTTGATTGTACTTGGCTCTGAAGGTCGAGGGGAACAAATCCTCAAAACAGATCAAGACAATGCCTTAATTATCAAAGATGGTTTGCAGTGGCACCAATGCGAAATGGTGATGAATACGCTCACTCACACCTTGCAACAACTGGGTTACCCATTGTGCCCCGGCAATGTCATGGTTAACAATCCGAAATGGGTTAAAAGCCAAAGCGAATGGAAAAATACCCTCACACAATGGGTCAAAGCTGCCAAACCCGAGCAAGTAATGGATATCGCGATCATGGCCGATGCCCACGCCGTCGCGGGTAATACCACCCTACTTGCGCCCATCAAACAGCATTTAAGTCATTTAATGGCAGGTCAAGAGTTGATCCTCACTGAGTTCACGCGCCCTGCACTCAGCTTTTCTGTGCCACTTACTTTGTTTGGTAACGTAAAACACTCCAAAACCGGTTTAGACATCAAGCAAGGTGGCATTTTCCCGATTGTGCACGGGGTGCGAGCGCTCAGCCTTGAACATGAAATTGCTGAAAACAACACCTTTGAACGTATTGAAGCGCTAGTCAAACACAAAGTGTTGGAAAAACAGACCGCCGACAACCTCACCGAAGCCCTCAAACAGTTTTTTAAACTGCGTTTAGCCCAACAACTGAGCAATCAACACAGCACCAATAAACTTGATATCAAACAGCTTGAACGAACCGAGCGAGACTTATTACGCCACAGTTTACATGTGGTGAAAAAATTCAAGCAATGGCTTGGTTATCACTATCAAATTCGCGACTAGTGAGGATGAACGATTGAATTGGTTTACACGCCAGTACTGGTTTCACAAGTTGAAAGGTTCCCCCTATCAGCCACTATTTAGCACACCAATGCAGGGGGAGTATGTATCGCTCGACTGTGAAACCACCAGCCTTGACCCTAACCGTGCGGAACTTGTGACGATTGCCGCGACGAAAATCATCGACAATCGCATTCTCACCAGTCAACCATTTGAGGTCCGATTACGAGCGCCGCAATCACTTGATTCTGGCTCAGTCAAAATTCATAAAATTCGCCATCAAGACTTAGTCGATGGTATTGGTGAGCAAGAGGCTATCACACGCCTGCTGACTTTTATCGGCAACCGCCCATTAGTGGGTTATCACATTCGCTACGACAAAAAAATTCTCGACCTAGCATGTCGCAGGCACCTAGGCTTTCCACTACCTAATACCTTGATAGAAGTGAGCCAGATCTATCACGACAAGCTGGAAAAAATGCTGCCTAATGCTTATATCGACTTGAGCCTTGACGCCATTTGTCGTCACCTTGATCTGCCAATGCAGGATAAGCATGACGCTCTGCAAGATGCCATTGCTGCGGCATTGGTGTTTGTACGCTTAACCAAAGGTGAACTGCCACCATTCGTTGCTCCAAACCGCCATTAGTTTTAAACACTTTCACGCTATAGCAAGCCAGTTCCGCTCGCAAATTTAAACATAAGTTTCTATTTTTTATACAAAAGCCGCTCACTCATCCTAAAGTCTAATTGTAGAAAAACGCTGACTGGCTGACAGTTAGAGGCATACAGATTTTCCAAACCGCTCTGTTTAGATCAAGCAATATGGAAAATTGAGTGAATTCACAAGGAGAAGAAGCAATGAGTGAAGCCCACGTTTATCCGGTAAAAGAGAATATCAAAGCACAGACCCACGCGGATAATGACACTTACCTAGCGATGTACCAACAATCAGTGACTGACCCAGAAGGTTTCTGGAGTGAACACGGCAAGATTGTGGATTGGATTAAGCCATTCACCAAAGTGAAGCACACCTCTTTCGATACCGGTCATGTGGACATTCGTTGGTTCGAAGATGGCACATTAAATGTGTCTGCTAACTGTATTGATCGCCACCTAGCCTCGCGCGGTGATGAAGTCGCGATTATCTGGGAAGGTGATGACCCTGCCGACGATAAAACCCTGACTTTCAACCAGCTACACCAGCAAGTTTGTCGCTTCTCTAACGCCCTCAAAGAACAGGGCGTACGCAAAGGCGATGTAGTTTGCCTTTATATGCCAATGGTTCCAGAAGCAGCAGTTGCCATGCTGGCTTGTACTCGCATTGGCGCTGTTCACACTGTGGTATTCGGTGGTTTCTCTCCTGAAGCGTTGTCAGGACGCATTATCGATTCAGATTCCAAAGTGGTGATCACCGCTGATGAAGGCGTTCGCGGTGGCCGCGCGGTTCCATTGAAGAAAAATGTCGATGAAGCGCTGACCAACCCGGAAGTGAAAACTATTAGTAAAGTTATCGTTCTTAAACGTACTGGTGGCGATATTGATTGGCATGATCACCGTGATGTATGGTGGCATGAAGCGACAGCGAAAGTTTCTGACCACTGCCCACCAGAAGAGATGAAAGCAGAAGATCCGCTATTTATTCTTTATACTTCTGGCTCAACCGGTAAACCAAAAGGCGTATTGCATACCACAGGTGGCTATCTTGTTTACGCTGCCATGACCTTCAAATATGTATTTGACTACCAACAAGGTGAAACCTTCTGGTGTACCGCTGATGTAGGTTGGATCACCGGCCACACTTATCTGGTTTATGGGCCGCTGGCTAATGGCGCTAAAACAATTCTGTTTGAAGGGGTTCCAAACTATCCAGACACCAACCGCATGAGCCAGGTCGTCGACAAACATCAAGTCAACATTTTGTATACCGCACCAACAGCAATTCGCGCCTTAATGGCCAAAGGTAACGAAGCGGTTAAAGATACCTCACGCACCAGCTTACGTATTATGGGGTCAGTGGGTGAGCCAATTAACCCAGAAGCGTGGGAGTGGTATTACAAAACCATCGGTAACGAGAATTCTCCTATTGTCGATACATGGTGGCAAACCGAAACCGGTGGCATTTTGATCTCACCACTACCGGGCGCAACTGCGCTAAAACCAGGCTCGGCAACTCGTCCTTTCTTTGGTGTCCAACCCGCGTTGGTCGATAACATGGGCAATATTATTGAAGGCGCTGCCGAAGGTAACTTAGTAATTTTGGACTCATGGCCGGGGCAAATGCGCACCGTATACGGTGATCACGAACGCTTTGAGCAAACTTACTTCTCAACCTTCAGAGGCATGTACTTCACCAGTGATGGCGCTCGTCGTGATGAAGATGGCTACTACTGGATCACCGGTCGTGTCGATGACGTATTGAACGTGTCTGGACACCGAATGGGTACTGCGGAGATTGAATCGGCACTGGTCGCGTTTGATAAAATTGCTGAAGCGGCGATTGTCGGGGTCCCACATGATATTAAAGGCCAAGCGATTTATGCTTATATCACTTTAAATGATGGAGTATACCCAAGCGCAGAGCTGCACAAAGAAGTGAAAGATTGGGTGCGCAAAGAAATTGGCCCGATCGCCACTCCAGATGTACTGCACTGGACCGACTCTTTACCAAAAACCCGTTCAGGTAAAATCATGCGCCGTATTTTGCGCAAAATTGCGACCGGAGATACTAGCAACCTCGGTGATACATCGACCCTAGCTGACCCAAGTGTCGTGGATAAGTTGATTGCTGAAAAAGCCGAAATCGCTTAACTGGAGCCAACAATCCACCGCTCCCCAAACGACTTGGAGTCGCAGGTAGTCGGCAAGTGAGTAAATCCTCATGAGCATAGATAAACGATGTGATTGAGGTGAACAAACGCAGCCAACACCACCGCTACTTCTAGTAGCAAGAGTATAAAATAGGTTACGCTATCAAGCCGTCACAACCGTGGCGGCTTTTTCTATTCATCAAACTATTCCCACAATGATTAAATGGTTAATTCTTATTCTGTTAACTCGGTTACAAAATTAAATGAGCAAACTATCTGATAAGACCAGTAAATTGCTGCCATTTGCGCTGAATTAGCTATAATCTGGGGCAATTTCTTAAATACAGGGAATTTTTTGCGAAAAATTCACTCTGACATTAAGATTATATGGGAATATTGATATTCGTTTCACGATATAGGGAGATGTCTACACAATGACTGCAAAATCTCGCATTCTAGTCTTAAATGGTCCAAACCTTAACCTGTTAGGGCTACGTGAGCCTGCGCACTATGGGTCGAACACCTTAACGCAAATTGTCGAGACATTACGCGAGCAAGCGCAAAAAGCAGACATTGAATTGGAACATCTTCAATCGAACCGTGAATATGAATTGATTGAAGCGATCCACAATGCTTATGGCAAGGTCGACTTCATCATTATTAATCCTGCAGCGTTTACGCATACCAGTGTCGCACTGCGAGATGCGCTATTGGGAGTCGCTATCCCATTTATTGAAGTGCACTTATCTAACGTTCACGCACGTGAAGCGTTTCGCCATCACTCATACTTGTCCGATAAAGCACAAGGGGTGATTTGTGGTTTAGGTGCTCAAGGTTATGAATTCGCTTTGTCGGCAGCAATTAACGCATTGCAGGCAAAGTAAACAAACACTCTGCAGCCCACTAGGGCTGTCTTATTCACAAGATAAAGAGAAAGAAAAGATGGATATTCGTAAAATCAAGAAGCTTATCGAACTGGTAGAAGAATCTGGCATTTCTGAATTAGAAATCTCTGAAGGTGAAGAATCAGTACGCATCAGCCGCAACGCAGCTCCTGCTCAAATGGCTCCAGTGCATTACGCCGCTGCACCTGCACCAGTTGCAGCACCAACAGCAGCCCCTGCAGCGCCAACGGCTGAAGCGGCCGCGCCTGCTGTAGTAACTGGTCACCAAGTGCTTTCTCCAATGGTAGGTACTTTCTACCGTTCTCCAAGTCCAGACTCAAAAGCATTCGTTGAAGTTGGTCAATCTGTTTCTGTAGGCGACACTTTATGTATCGTTGAAGCGATGAAAATGATGAACCAAATCGAAGCGGACAAGTCAGGCGTGGTGACTGCCATTCTACTTGAAGATGGCCAGAACGTTGAATTCGACCAACCACTTGTTGTTATCGAGTAATCGAGGTTTCCTCTTATGTTAGACAAATTAGTCATCGCGAACCGAGGTGAAATTGCACTTCGTATTCTTCGCGCATGTAAAGAACTCGGTATCAAAACCGTTGCCGTTCACTCAACGGCTGACCGAGATCTAAAACACGTACTGCTTGCAGATGAAACCGTGTGTATTGGTCCTGCTCGTGGTATCGATAGCTACCTAAATATTCCTCGCATTATTTCTGCCGCAGAAGTCACTGGCGCGGTAGCGATTCACCCAGGGTACGGCTTCTTATCTGAAAACGCAGACTTTGCTGAACAAGTAGAGCGCTCTGGTTTCATTTTTGTAGGTCCAAAAGCCGATACAATCCGCATGATGGGCGACAAAGTATCCGCTATCAATGCGATGAAAAAAGCAGGCGTACCATGCGTTCCGGGTTCTGATGGCCCACTTGACGGTGACGATGCAAAAAATAAAGCACACGCGAAACGTATCGGCTACCCAGTGATCATCAAAGCCTCTGGTGGCGGTGGCGGTCGTGGTATGCGTGTGGTTCGCTCTGAAGGTGAATTGATTCAAGCTATTGCGATGACTCGCGCTGAAGCAAAATCAGCTTTTAACAACGATGTAGTTTACATGGAAAAATTCCTTGAGAACCCACGTCACGTTGAAGTACAAATCATTGCTGATGGCCAAGGCGGTGCAATCCACCTAGGTGAACGTGACTGCTCAATGCAGCGTCGTCACCAAAAAGTGGTGGAAGAAGCTCCAGCGCCTGGTATCACTGAAGAGATGCGTAAGTACATCGGCGAACGCTGTACTCGTGCTTGTATCGAAATCGGCTACCGCGGTGCCGGTACTTTCGAATTCTTGTACGAAAACGGTGAGTTCTACTTCATCGAAATGAATACTCGTATTCAGGTAGAACACCCAGTAACAGAAATGGTAACAGGCGTTGACCTTATCAAAGAGCAGCTACGCGTTGCCGCAGGCCAACCACTGTCATTTACTCAAGATGATATTAAGATTCGTGGCCATGCTATCGAGTGTCGTATCAATGCTGAAGATCCAGTGCGCTTCCTACCTTCACCGGGTAAAATTGAACACTTCCACGCGCCAGGCGGCATGGGTGTTCGTTGGGAATCACACATTTATGCGGGCTACACCGTACCACCGCATTACGATTCAATGATTGGTAAGCTGATCACTTACGGTGAAAACCGTGACGTAGCGATTGCGCGCATGAAGAATGCGCTCAATGAAATGATTGTTGATGGCATCAAAACCAACATCACGCTTCAACAGTCGATCATGCAAGACGAAAACTTCCAACACGGTGGTGCCAACATCCACTACCTAGAGAAGAAGCTTGGTCTGCAACACTAATCTCGCATAGCGAAATTCCAAATGCTCACTTCGGTGAGCATTTTTGTTTTCGGCAGCTGAGTAACTTTCTGCTAAACTCTGCGCCACTTGACGATATGAAAGAGCAACTGACATGCCTTGGATTCAAATTAAACTGAACGCAACTAACGCCAATGCGGAACAAATTGGCGATATGCTGATGGAAGAAACTGGAGCATTATCAGTTACTTTCCTTGACGCACAAGACACCCCAGTATTCGAACCACTACCGGGTGAAACGCGCCTGTGGGGTGATACTGATATTTTGGCACTGTATGATGCCGAAGCCGATACCGCTTGGGTGCTTGAACAAATTCAAGCAAGCCAACTACTCAGCCAAGACTTTGCCTACAAAGTTGAACAGCTCGAAGACAAAGACTGGGAACGCGAATGGATGGATAACTTCCACCCAATGAAATTTGGTCAACGCTTATGGATCTGCCCAAGCTGGCGCGACATTCCAGAACCAGATGCAGTAAACGTAATGCTTGACCCTGGCCTGGCCTTTGGCACCGGTACTCACCCAACAACAGCGCTCTGCTTAGAGTGGCTAGAAAGCTTAGACCTATCAGGCAAAACCGTGATCGATTTTGGTTGTGGCTCTGGTATTTTGGCCATTGCTGCCATCAAATTAGGCGCAGCAAAAGTTATCGGGATTGATATCGACCCACAAGCACTGTTGGCGTCCAAAGACAACGCACAACGTAATGGTGTGGCTGACCAACTCGAAGTTTACTTACCGCAAGATCAACCTGAAGGACTGATTGCTGATGTAGTTGTCGCTAACATTCTGGCAGGTCCATTGCGTGAACTTAACGCCATCATCAAGAGCCTAGTGAAGCCAAATGGTGTGCTAGCGATGTCTGGCGTGTTAGATACTCAAGCTGAAGATGTTGCCAACCATTACCGTGATGAACTTCACATCGATCCTATCATTGAGCAAAGTGAATGGTGTCGAATCTCTGGTCGCAAGCAAGGCTAGATAAGACTTTGCGCGCTAATTGACTGTATTTTATACAAATTACTAAAACAAATAGTAAATGCTCAAATATTAGTCTTTTCACGCAGTGAAAAAATGCGTAAAATGCGCGCCCTTGCTGGTACAGAACTGTGATGACGTTTTGAAAATCGGAAACTATCAACTTAAGAACAAACTTATCGTTGCTCCCATGGCGGGAGTGACCGACAGACCGTTTCGAGAGTTGTGCCTTCGCTATGGAGCGGGAATGGCCGTCAGTGAAATGATGTCCTCAAATCCGGCTCTATGGAAAACGTCAAAGTCGAAACAACGCATGGTACATGAAGGCGAATCGGGCATTCGCTCTGTACAAATTGCCGGAGCCGACCCACAGTTGATGGCAGATGCCGCCCAGTTCAGTGTTGAAAACGGTGCTCAGATCATCGATATCAACATGGGTTGTCCAGCAAAAAAAGTGAATAAGAAGCTAGCAGGTTCTGCATTGCTGCAATTTCCGGACACGATAGAACAGATCCTGAAAGCAGTAGTGAATGCAGTCGATGTCCCAGTGACATTGAAGACCCGCACCGGCTGGGATACAGACAATAAAAACTGTGTCCAGATCGCTAAATTAGCCGAAGACTGCGGCATACAAGCCTTGGCCCTGCATGGGAGAACCAAAGCGTGTATGTACAAAGGCGAGGCCGAATACGACAGCATTAAAGCGGTGAAACAAGCCATCTCCATTCCGGTTATCGCTAACGGTGATATCGATAGCCCAGAGAAGGCGAAGTACGTACTGGATTACACTGGTGCCGACGCTTTAATGATTGGACGCCCTGCCCAAGGTCGTCCGTGGATTTTTCAAGAAATCCAACACTATTTGGAAAACGGCACCACAATGCCTGAACTTCCGGCTGCGGAAGTGAAAGACATTATGCTTGGTCATGTTCACGCTCTACATAGTTTCTATGGCGAGTATTTAGGCCCCCGCATTGCACGTAAGCACGTGGGTTGGTACCTAAAAGAGCATCAACAAGCGAGTGAGTTTCGCCGTACCTTCAACGCTATTGACGCAGCGCCGCTGCAAATAGAAGCGTTAGAAGGTTATTTTGATAACGTTGCATCATAATTAAGAGAAGAGCTAGACCGCATATGTTCGAACAAAATCTGACTTCAGAAGCTTTCACAGTAACAACCGTAACTTCACAAGATCAAATCACGCAAAAACCATTACGTGATTCAGTTAAAGCATCTCTTAAAAACTATCTTGCTCAGTTAAACGGCCAAGAAGTAACAGAACTATACGAATTAGTTCTCGCTGAAGTTGAACAGCCACTATTAGACACCATCATGCAATACACTCGCGGTAACCAAACTCGCGCAGCAACCATGATGGGTATCAACCGCGGTACTCTTCGTAAGAAGCTAAAAAAATACGGCATGAACTAATAATAGTTAGTTAATCCATTGAATTTTAAGCCACACTTGCTTTGTTGAGTGTGGCTTTTTATTTATATGTACCCCAAAATGTGGACTCTAGAATAAACTGACATCTTACTTCTCCTTTAGTCGCATTTACGCAAAAAATGCACTCTGGTATGTTCAATTTTTTAGAAATCCAGCCATTTATGTGCAAACTTCAACCATAATAAGATCTCTAATAAAAAAATGATTCTTTCGAGAAGTATCACTAGCCGTATTCAAGGAGTGAAGTTTATGGCCCTATCCAGCTTACGCCACACCAAAATCAGAACCCGTTTATTCTTGCTGACAAGCGTTATCACGCTGCTGTTGCTGATCCCTTTTATTTCGATGATCAATGATTATCAAGATGATCTGATGACCGCAAAGCAAACCAAAACGCGTCATTTGGTGGAGACGGGGCATAGTTTGCTTGAGCATTACCATCAATTACAACAAAGTGGCTCGCTGTCTCAACAACAAGCTCAAACGCAAGCCAAACAAGCCATTGCTACACTTCGCTATCAAAATGAAGATTATTTCTGGATCAATGACTCCGAACCAAGAATGGTCATGCACCCGATTAAACCGCAGTTGGATGGAAAAAATCTCTCAGCGGTCAAAGATCCAACCGGTAAAAACCTTTTCGTCGAATTCGTTAATGTCACCAGAAAACAAGGCGAGGGATTTGTCAGCTATATGTGGCCAAAACCAGGTTCAGAGGTTGATGTAGAAAAGATTTCATACGTAAAACTGTTTAAGCCTTGGGGATGGATCATTGGGACTGGGGTGTATATTGATGATGTTAACGCACTGATCTGGCAACGCATTCAGTCGGTTCTCATGCTACTTAGCGGTGTTATTATTGTGATGATCGCCCTTTCTGCCGTGATCAGTCGCAGCATTACTCAGCCCTGTGAAGAAACGCAAAATGCATTGGAAGAGATCGCCAAAGGCGATGGCGACTTGACCAAGCAGTTGAACGTAAAAGGCAATGACGAACTCTCGCACATCGCACAAGCTTTCAATGAGTTTACGGCCAAAATTCGTCACATTGTTCAAGATATAAATCCTGTGACTGAACACATCACAGGCTCTGCCATTGAGTTAACACAGGTAGCGCAAAACGCATCAAATAAAGCCATGGATCAACAGCAATCCGTCGATACTGTAGCTTCGGCGATGAATGAGTTACATGCAAGCAACCAAGAGGTCGCCAACTCCGCCCACGATGCAGCCAAAGCTGCGCAAACCGCGAGTGAAAAAGGCCAAGCAGGTAGTGCCGTGATAGCCAAAGCCTCAAGCTACATGGATTCATTATCCGACTTATTAACCGCTACCGAAGTGACGACTCAAAGCCTAACTAAAGAAACGCAAGACGTCGGTGCAGTACTGGCGGTGATCCGTGGCGTGGCAGAGCAAACCAATTTATTGGCACTGAACGCCGCCATTGAGGCGGCTCGTGCGGGTGAGCAAGGACGAGGTTTTGCGGTAGTTGCCGATGAAGTGCGTGCACTGGCAACTCGCACTCAAACCAGCACCAATGAAATTGAACAGATCATTGCTAGCTTGCAAAGTCGCGCCAAAGAGCTTAGCCAGTCGATGGAACAAACTCAGCAACAATCAAAAGCAACTCAAGAACAGGCTGATCTTGCACAGCAAATGCTTAATGAAATTGATGAGCAAGTGAATGCTATTTTATCGCTCAATGAGCACATCGCAGAAGCCAGCTCGCAGCAAACGATGGCGACCGATGAAATCAGCCGCAACTTAACTAACATCGCTGATCACAGCACCCAAGCGGCAGCGCAAGCGAACCAAGTTGTCGCCGCCAGCGAACAACTGATGCAAAGCGGCCAGCAACTCGCTCGTAGCGTGGGTGTGTTTAAGGTTTAGCTCAGGGAGACTCAACGCCTTACCTTAATAGCAACTAACGCCAACAACGTTGAAAAATTAACCGTCAGCTAACGCGGTTAAAATAGAGCAATGGCTGGCGTTATCTTCGGCGTGACCGCAGCATGCATCGTTAATTTTCTTTAATGCTTGACGAATAGTGGTCAGTTCAGCAATTTTTTGGTCGATTGACCTCAATTTTGCTGAGGTGATCGATTTCACTTCAGCGCAACTGTGCGTTGTTGCCTCTAATTTAATTTCTAACAGTTCTTTTATCTCATCTAAACTCAACCCGACGCCTTTCGCCTTAAGAATAAAACAGACTTGTTGCTGGTTTTCTTCATTATATAAGCGGTAACCAGACTCACTGCGCCCTGCTGGCTTAATCAGTGCGTTTTTCTCATAAAAACGTAATGTATCTGTCGATACAGTGCAGCGTTTTGCCAATTCACCAATCTGAAACATAAGCACCTCAATTAACCTTTTCGTAACCTTTATTGCCTAACATCGCCATTTTTACAAATATTTTTGCGATGCCAAACGATTGCGCGAGCTTTTTTGTAATTATTTGGTTAGAATGTGCGCCATCAAATTTCCCATTAACTCCATGATTTGAGGAAGACCGAAGCATGAATAACGCTCGTCCTATTCACCGCGCATTGATCAGCGTATCAGACAAAACCGGCATTGTTGAGTTCGCTCAAGCACTAACCAAGCGTGGTGTCGATATTCTTTCTACTGGCGGCACCGCTCGCCTATTGGCAGACCAAGGTATTGCTGTAACAGAAGTTTCTGACTATACCGGTTTCCCTGAAATGATGGATGGTCGTGTAAAAACACTGCACCCGAAAGTGCATGGCGGTGTACTGGGCCGTCGCGGCCAAGATGATGAAATCATGGAAAAACACGGTATTCAAGCCATTGATATGGTAGTCGTGAACTTGTATCCCTTTGCTGAAACGGTAGCAAAAGCGGGCTGTACCCTAGCCGACGCCGTAGAAAACATTGATATTGGTGGCCCAACCATGGTTCGCTCTGCGGCTAAAAACCACAAAGACGTCACTATCGTCGTGAATGCTCATGACTACGACCGTGTGATTGCCGAGATGGATGCTAACGATCAGTCGCTTACTCTAGAAACGCGTTTTGACCTTGCGATCGCGGCCTTCGAACATACTGCGGCTTACGATGGCATGATCGCCAACTACTTCGGCACTATGGTTCCGTCTTACGGTGCCTCTTTACTTGATGAAGAAGGAAAGAAGGCTGATGAAGAGAGCAAATTCCCTCGCACTTTCAACCAACAATTCCTGAAAAAACAAGACATGCGCTACGGTGAGAACAGCCACCAAGCGGCTGCTTTCTACGTTGAAGCCAACCCAGAGGAAGCGTCAGTCTCAACGGCTCGCCAAATTCAAGGTAAAGCACTGTCTTACAACAACATTGCCGATACAGACGCAGCGCTTGAGTGCGTAAAAGAATTCGCTGAGCCTGCGTGCGTGATTGTAAAACACGCTAACCCATGTGGTGTTGCACTGGGTAATGACATTCTTGAAGCTTATAACCGCGCTTACCAAACTGACCCAACGTCTGCCTTTGGTGGCATCATCGCGTTCAACCGTGAGCTAGACGCCCAAACCGCAGCCGCGATCGTAGAACGTCAATTTGTTGAAGTGATCATCGCCCCTTCTGTTTCAGCAGAAGCGGTAGAAGTGGTTGCGGCGAAGAAAAACGTTCGCCTACTTGAGTGTGGTCAATGGTCAACGAAGACCACTGGTTTTGATGTTAAGCGCGTTAATGGCGGATTACTGGTACAAGACCGTGACCAAGGCATGGTTTCAGCCGACGAGCTTAAAGTTGTTTCTAAGCGCCAGCCAACCGAAGAAGAGCTAAAAGACGCACTATTTTGCTGGAAGGTAGCGAAGTACGTGAAATCTAACGCCATTGTTTACTCTAAAGGTGATATGACTATCGGTGTCGGCGCAGGCCAAATGAGCCGCGTCTACTCGGCGAAAATTGCCGGCATTAAAGCCGCAGATGAAGGACTACAAGTGGAAGGTTGTGTGATGGCATCAGACGCTTTCTTCCCATTCCGTGACGGCATCGATGCCGCTGCAGAAGCTGGTATTAAATGCGTGATCCAACCTGGCGGCTCTATGCGTGACGACGAAGTCATTGCCGCTGCTGACGAACACGGTATGGCTATGATCTTTACTGGCATGCGTCACTTCCGCCACTAATTTCCTCTTCGTATTTGGCACTGTGGCGTCGTTAGCGACGCCACAGCAGCAACTACTTTGAGTGAACGATATTTTAAGATTAAGGAATTTTAAATATGCGAGTTTTAATTATTGGTTCTGGCGGTCGCGAACACGCTCTTGGTTGGAAAGTCGCGCAAAACCCAAACGTAGAAACGGTATTTATCGCGCCAGGAAATGCAGGAACAGCACTTGAGCCTAAGCTAGAAAACGTCAATATTAGCGTAGAGAGCATCTCTGAACTGGTTGCATTTGCCAACCAAAAACAGATTGAACTGACTATTGTTGGCCCTGAAGTTCCACTGGTTCTTGGTGTGGTTGATGCTTTCCGTGAAGCTGGGTTACCTATCTTTGGCCCAACTCAAGCAGCAGCGCAACTTGAAGGATCTAAAGCTTTCACTAAAGACTTCCTAGCTCGTCACCAAATCCCAACAGCGGCTTACGCCAACTTCACCGAGATTGAACCGGCATTGGCTTACGTACGTGAGCAGGGCGCGCCGATTGTTGTCAAAGCTGACGGCCTTGCTGCTGGTAAAGGCGTTATCGTCGCGATGACACTACAAGAAGCGGAAGATGCGATTAAAGATATGCTGGCAGGCAACGCTTTTGGCAATGCGGGCAGTCGCGTGGTTATCGAAGAATTCTTAGATGGTGAAGAAGCAAGCTTTATCGTGATGGTTGATGGTGAAAATGTGTTGCCAATGGCCACCAGCCAAGACCACAAACGTGTCGGCGATAAAGATACCGGCCCGAACACTGGTGGTATGGGTGCTTATTCCCCAGCGCCGGTTGTAACCGCAGAAATTCACGATCGAGTCATGCAAGAGGTCATTTACCCTACCGTACGCGGCATGGCAGCGGAAGGTAACCCATATACGGGTTTCTTGTACGCAGGTTTGATGATTGATGCGGCTGGCACACCAAAAGTGATCGAATACAACTGCCGTTTTGGTGACCCAGAAACCCAACCGATTATGATGCGCATGCAATCTGACTTGGTTGAACTCTGTTTTGCAGCGATCGACGGTAAACTTGATCAAATGGAATCGAAATGGGACCCTCGTGCGTCTATCGGTATTGTCCTTGCTGCAGGCGGTTATCCGGCTGACTACGCCAAAGGCGATGTTATTTCAGGCTTAACGCAGCAAGAAGTGGAAGGTGAGAAAATTTTCCACGCAGGAACAGCAAACAACGCTGCTGGCGATGTCGTCACTAACGGTGGCCGCGTACTGTGTGCAACCGCACTCGGTAACAGCGTATCAGAAGCCCAACAACGCGCTTACGCTCTTGCAAAGCAAGTCAGTTGGAATGGTATGTTCTACCGCAACGACATTGGTTACCGCGCCATTGCTCGTGAGCAAGAGTCAAACTATACCCAAACAACTTGAAGTTGCAGGTAGGCGGCAAGTGAGTTCATCCCCATGAGCATAGATAAACTATGTGATTGGGGTGAGCGAATGTAGCCAACACCGCTGCAGCTTCAAGTGGGAAGGGTATAATCACATCTTGTCAATAAGGCGCTCGATGAGCGCCTTATTTTTAATCGTCGAACAATTGTGGCTTATTGATACAGCCGTGGTTTTCATCAGCCTGCACCAACAGCTTCTCAACATACACTCGGTTATTACGCACCTTACCAAGAAAAGCAAAGTAATGCTTCGACGACGAAGAACTCATATCTACGTTGGGTAAACTCTGATTAAATTCCAATTGGCTGTATTGATCGCCAGTGCAGCTTGCAAATACCTCGCCATCCCAAACCCCTTGAATTAAGGACAAACCGCGATTGTCTTTAGTAACAGAAGCCACATACTGAGATTGCGCCAGGTAAACATATAGCTGCTCTTTACTCAATGGCAGCACTTTTCCATCAACACGATATTGTTGATAAACCGCTTCACCTTCTTTATTAAAACGCAGATGAATACTATAAGGCACCAAACTGTTTTTACTCAGTAATGATCCTTCTCGTTTTAATTCTCGCAGCGAGCCTTCGTCCCAACGGTAATTGGTTTGATAGCCACCATAATCGCCAGAACTGACATAGTCCGCGGCACTGCTGGGTAACACAAGACGCTCGGTATACCAATAAAAACTGGTGGCATCCCCCATCGCTTGTCCACTGGTATAATTTAAATATTGTTCAATATTGGGCGTGTGACTAGAAGCGGTGCATCCGATAAGGAAAAGAGAGCACAGAGAGGGTAATAGGAATTTTTTCATGGGGAGAATCTACGCCGAGAGAGTATCTCGGCGTAGTATAAATTATTTCACTGAATCTTTCAGTGCTTTACCTGCTACAAATGCTGGAACGTTTGCTGCTGCGATTTGGATCTCAGCACCCGTTTTAGGGTTGCGACCAGTACGCGCTGCACGGTGGTTTACTTTGAATGTACCAAAACCAATTAGTTGAACTTGGTCACCCTCTTTAAGAGCTCCCTCAACTGCGCCTAAAGTCGCTTCAAGAGCAGCTTTTGCTTGTGCTTTAGATAGGTCTGCTTTTTCTGCGATAAAGTCGATTAATTGGGTCTTGTTCATTAGGTTTCCCTTCTTATAGGTTATCGAATTGGGTTCACTCTAAAGCATAAAGCCCCCGTCTGGCAAAGGTTTGTCACTGAACTTTTGTCTCTATGCCTTACTTTTAACCACAATATGAGCATTAACTCACAATTTGTTACTGATTAACAAAGCACATTTGCTTGTTTTTCATGCTTGAAAGCCTTATTTATAGCGTGTCTATACTTGAATAGCCTGATATTTCAAGTCAGTAGACGGCTTAAAATATCAGCACTAGTGATGCTCAGGTATCGTGAAACGCACAATTGGTATGGTATCTCTTACTAAGGATCATTCATGTTTTTGCTTACGGTTTATATTGCCGTTGCTATCGGTGTCTCTTTTATCTGTTCGGTTTTGGAGGCGGTGTTATTAAGCATTACACCAAGCTATCTTGCTCAACTACGTCAACAACAGCACCCTGCTGCTGAAAAACTCAACCAGTTAAAAGCGGACATTGATCGCCCACTGGCTTCAATTTTAACCCTAAACACCATTGCTCATACCATTGGTGCAGCTAGTGCTGGTGCACAAGCCGCTGTGGTATTTGGCAGCGAATGGTTGGGGGTTTTCTCTGCAGTATTAACGTTAGGTATTTTGGTGCTTTCTGAAATCGTCCCAAAAACCCTAGGCGCGACTTACTGGCGTCAACTGGCCCCCGTTGCGGCCACAATACTGCGTTGGATGGTTTGGGCATTGACTCCATTTGTCTGGTTTTCAGAGCAGATCACCAAGCGTTTGGCTCGCAATATTGAACAACCAAAAATGCGTGATGAACTCTCAGCGATGGCACTGCTTGCTAATGAAAGTGGTGAACTTACTGAAGGCGAATCAAAAATACTCAATAACTTGTTGAGTATTCAGTATGTCCCAGCCACTCAAGTCATGACGCCACGCACAGTACTATTTCGCGTCAATGGTGAAATGACCATCAATGAATTTTTACAACAACACAGTGAAACACCTTTCTCACGCCCACTGGTGTATAGCCAAAGCAAGGGTAATATTGTCGGCTTTGTGCTTCGTTTGGAGCTATTTAAGCTGCAACAAAAAGGACAAGGTGAGAAACGTCTAGAAGAAGTGATGCGCCCACTGCATGCACTTTTAAATAAATTAAGCCTGTTTAAAGCGTTCGAGCAAATCATGCAAAAGCGCCTACAGCTGGCGTTAGTGGTCGACGAATACGGTACGGTACAAGGCATTTTGACTTTAGAAGATATCTTTGAATATCTACTAGGCGAACAAATTGTAGATGAGGCTGACAAAATCACCGACATGCAGCAGCTGGCCTACCAACGCTGGGAAATGTGGAAAAAGAAACACGGCGTGATTGAAAATCGAGATGAAGAATAACCACCAATCAGCTTAAGTACGAAAAGTCTGATTGGGAAAGGGGAAGACAGAGGAAAATAAGGAAAAACTGCAAATGCCACTTTAGGGCATTTGAATTTGTTAACAATTAATTGCACATAAGACGAAAATGAAAAAATACATTTTAACACTCGCAACTCCACTGGTTCTTTCTGGCTGTATTGGTAGCAATGCCGTCACAGAAAAAGTGATGACCTTTAACTTAAAAGCCGTTGATAACCGCTATGCACGTGGTGGCCTCAATATGCTTTTAGCCCCAGTTTATGGTGTAACGGTTGCTGCTGACTACCTAGTGTTCAACAGCATCGAATTTTGGTCAGGCAAAAACATTATTAATGGTAAGCCGCATATTTTCGATAGCAAAATGGACACCTACATCGAAGTTAATGATCAAGTTCATGACTCATTAAAAACGGCACCGATTGATCCTTTAACCAATCAACGCATGATTGAAAAAGGTGAAATGCAGAAAATTGATGACAACACCATTCAAATGAATATTACCTACAACAATGGTGAGAAAGCCACACTTCTTGGCGTACGTGACGGTAATGATGTGACTTATTATATTGACGGCGAGCTAGTGGCTCAAACCTCAATGGAAGAGTTGCAAGCGTATTTACAAACTAACGCTTAATCGACGTTAAGTTGAATATCAAAAATCCGATATCGAAACAAAGATATCGGATTTTTTGTTTTTGCATAATCAAGGGAAGCAACTTGCTGCTGTTATGAAAAGCAGTAATAAGGGGTTGTTCAATTTATCTTAATC
Organism: Vibrio aestuarianus; assembly: GCF_012395185.1. Classification (GTDB taxonomy): domain Bacteria; phylum Pseudomonadota; class Gammaproteobacteria; order Enterobacterales; family Vibrionaceae; genus Vibrio; species Vibrio aestuarianus. The sequence goes on along the minus strand of NZ_JAAZTU010000030.1, from coordinate 20,426 downwards.
GAAATAGCAAGCAATCTACGGCCTTCTAAAGGCAAATCTAACTAACACAATCGCAACACCAAGCATTCCACCAAGTAGCGTAGCCAAAACACAAATCAAGGCCCGTTTAGGCCCCGCTTTTTCTTCAGGGACAACGGCTGGATCAATGGTTTTAAAGGCAAACTCATCTTTAACTTCTGCTAACATTAAGCTTTTCATCTGCTCTTCAATCAACTGATAAAAGACCGACTGCATATCGACTAATTTGGTTTTTTCTAATTGCTGCTCAAGATAAGCAATATTCTGACGGGTTTCCGTTAATGTTTCATTTTTAATCCAATCATTTAGGTCTTTAACGAGCAACTCAACCCACTGCTGAGCTATAAGTGGGGAAAGGTGAGTAATTGATATTGTTACCAATCCGTTATCCTTAGCTTCAGAGACCGAAAATATTTTTTTGAATGCTTTATGAGCCTCCCAATCACTAGGAATAGTTGAAAGCGGGGGGGAAGTTTCTCGAACCCATTGTTGTGTTTCTATATCATAAAGAGCCGGGTCGATAATCATATTACCAGACACGCTATCCCAAGAGTCAGCGGCCATCAAAGGAACTAATAATTGATGGCGATTGATAAAAGCATTGATAAACTGGCGAGACTGTAATACAGCCAAAGACATCGCTTTATCTCCAGAACGGCCACTGCCTAGATTAATACCCGCCAAAGAAGCTAAACCACCCAACTGTCCAGCCATCGCAGCTAACCCTCCGCCACTCTCTTCGTTAGCGGCAACTAGGCTTGCTTGCGCTTGGTAGGTATTGGGTGTTGATAGCGCAACAATGACACCGCCAATAGCAAAGGCTGCTGTACATAATACGATGACAAGTTTTCCCTTCCATAACGCCCCAAAAAGCTCTCGTAAGTCAATCTCATCATCTGAAACATTCAGTCTATCAACATGACTAAATATAGGTTGTTGTAACATTGGTTTATTCATAATCACACACTATCAATCAGTGGCGCACTCACTGCGCCAACATAAAAATGACAAAGGCCTATTAATCTTTGATGGCACTCCAAGCAACACCAATTTGGTACAGTATCTGAGTTGCAGACGTTAAAGTACTTAACCCATCCAAGTAATCAGTATCAATTGGCACCACAACCGTATCACCAGGCTCTAGCGGTTTTGATTTTCGACTAAACCAGAAAGAACTATTTGGCAATATCACCGCACCATCGGCACGAATCACATAGACTCGATCAGTATCGGCTTGCTTTTTCGTTCCACCAGCTGCAGATATATAATCTTCTATACTCATTCCTGGGCGATAAGTATGATTCGAAGCAAATTGAACCTCCCCCATCACACTGATTATTGGTTGAAGAGCTGGGACGTATAGCTTATCACCGTTCTCTAGCATAATATTGTTGATGCTATCACCTGCCACAGCTTGCTTTAAATCGATAACTAACCGACCAAGGGCTTCTGTTTTGGCTAACTCTTCTGTAATGGCCATAGCATCATTAGGGCTAGTGGTATAGCTAGCCGAAGAACTTTGACGGCGCAGCGCTAAACTACCGATTTCCTGCTTTAATTGAGCATTAAGTAACTTTAATCGCTCTTGCTCTTGGCGCTTTAAACTTTCACGGCTAAATACCGCACCTTTCGGATAGGCAAATCGAGTAAAACCTCCTGCTCGTTCAATAATATCAGAGAGCGTTTCACCGCGAGCAAAGGCATATGTTCCAGGAAATTTAACCTCACCTTGCAGTTCAATAGATAGGTCACGCTGCCAATTGGGTTGACGTTTTACCATAATCGAATCTTGAGCAACAAAATCAAACGACATATCGCCATCGATTAGTTTGCGAGGGGAAATCGTATAGTGCTCAACATCAAAACTATCATTAATACGCTGAGAACGTGTTACTTCCGCCAGAGTAAGGTAAGCATGTTCCGCAAATCCACCAGCCGCATCAATCAATGCGTTAAAGTTCGCTTGATCAGGTAAGGGATAAATACCTGGGTATTTAACTGCACCCGTGATCTCAATAAGTTGTGCAGGAGAATCAAACGTTGCCTGTGCTTTCAGACGCTCAATGATAGGTTCAAGTAATAATTCCCGACTGCTTTTTTTAAGACGATCACTCTTAGAGACCTGTTCTACTCCTGAAGACTCAAGTTGAGTAGTGGTGTCGACCTCCACCAACGCGCCAGTCGTTTGGTCAACGACCTCAACAAATTTAGCTTGCTCACTAACCGCTACATCGACCTTTTTATTTTTATCTTTGCGATACCAATATTCCAAATCAATACCATTATCGAATATGAAAATTTGATCACGGGCTTGAAGGACTAAATTATCCTCAGATGAAGGATGAGAGATCGCATTAAGCAAACTGAATTGTTTAACTCGAAGCTTACGAGGAGCTATGCTCTCTCTCACTAAGAGTGCATAACGAAGATCGGCCGTTTCTTTTAAATCTTGTTCGATGTTTTTAATCACATCATTAACTTTCATTCCAGGAACAAAAGAATAGACACCTTGCCTAATAGCTTCACCACGAACAGCAATAACATTACTAAAACTTTGGTTAACAGGAGCAAGAGACACTTCATCCCCTGGCTGGAGAACAAATGAACGGTGAGAGTTATTTAAAAAGTCTAGGGTTATGAGTTCCACACCATTAGTACTCACTCGGCGGACATTAACCAATGAAAGATACGCATCAGGCAAAGCACCACCGGCCATTTTTAGCATAGACTCAAGAGTTGTCTTTCCTTTAAGCTCATACTTTGCCGGACGAGTAATCTCACCTTTAACTGAAACGCTGGCTTGTCTGGTGGGAATGAATAAAGTATCGCCCGCTTGCAACCGCACATCTTGTGAATTATCACCATTAAGCAATAAATTATAAGCATCAAAATATTGAACAACCTTCCCTTTACGCTTTAGCTGAATGTTACGTAAGCTTCCGTTATTTTTGACACCACCACTTGCCACAATAGCTTGAGTTAGCGTAGTAAGCCCATTGACATTATAAGCCCCTGGTTGAATCACCTCACCCGCAACATATATTTGGATTGTTCTCATGCTTCCTAAAGAAACAATGGCTTCAACACCAATAAGCTTTCTTTCAACCAAACTCACGATGTATTGCTTAATTTCTCCAAATGTTTGTCCTGCAATGTATTCGGCACCTAACTCTGGAAAATCCACTTTACCATCACGATCGATAGTCACTGAATAACGCTGATTGGATTTACCATAAAGCTGAACCAGTATTTCATCACCAGGTGCCATTACATAATCTAAAGGGATTGGAAGATTATCCACTGGTGTAAAATCCATTGGAGTACCAACAAATAAATCGTAACCAAATAGCGGAAGTTCAGATTCATCAGATTCTTTTAAGTTTAACGACTCAACATTCGAATTGTCTTGAATGGAAGTTGCTCTTTTCGGCTCAGCAATTTTTTCTTTTCCATTTTCTCCGTTTGATGCAGATGCAGAAGAGATAGTATTTAAATCAACTCCATACTGCTTTGCTAACTGCTCTTGCTGGGCTTTTGGAAGCGATTTAAATTGAGATATTTGCGCTGCCGTTGGAGTAAAACTTAACGCAGTGCTTGGCAAAATAGCCACAAACACCAGCAGGAAAGAGTTAAAGAAAAAATTACACTTCATCATTTTATGCTAGCCATCATCTTTAATTAGTTATTTTTTATCTAAAAGAGCTACGTTAAAATCGAAATTCGTAGTTCGACCAATAATTCGTCTGACTACTTTCACTTTGCTCTCTGTCCACACCAAAGGTAAGTCTTCCACTCAACGCTGGGAGTCGATAACTTACCTGATACAATTCTTTGCCCTGCTGTTGGTACTGTGTTTGCTCTTGATATGTCGCTTCTATTTGATGGTCATTCGCTAACTGCACGTAACCAGACACAGACCAACCATCTTCCACTAAATAGCTATTTCTCATTAACTTATCATTAAATAACTTCATGTATGTCAAGACATGTAAATCATCATCACGACCTTGTTGTCGTTCAATAACCAAACGAAAAGAATGTTTATCGAAGGGTATAAAACCAGACCAACCAAACAATAATGCCCCAAGCTGAGAGGCTCTAAGATCCGAAGCAACTTCAACATAAACGCTATGATAAAAATCACGAACGCTAGGTAGCGATAACTTAGCATCGAAGATTACTTGCTCATCTAGATAATCACTGTCATCAATAGGTTTCAACCACTGATGGTAAGTAAGGCCATATTCCAGTATAGAAAATGGCTTACTTATTAATCGAGAAGACCATTGATATTGGTAAATATCGTCAACATCACTGACTAATGTTTCCAAACTCCAAACACCCAACCAGTTATTTTCGCTCGTATAGCTAAGGCTAATCTCAGGTACCAACTCGTGTGTATTCAATACCAAATTATGCTGCCAACCTTGTCCCCACCAGCGAGGCAAAGTACCAATGCTAAAAACCCACCCACCAGCATTGAGCGCTAAATAACTGTCTTTCCAACGTATATCTCGATCTTCACCATCATCAGAATAGCCAGTCGACAAACGGAAGGCGTAATGTGGCTTAAGCATTTCATAGCTGGCATAAACACCCCAGTGATCATTATTCACTTGGCCAAAAGCATTCTTTATCAACGGTTCGCTATTCATTGCTACTTCAAACTTGCGATTTCCACGCTCCAACTGAGCAGCTTGATAAAGGTATTTGATATGAGAATATTCAGAGCGTAGGGAGGGAGAGCGAATATTAAACTGAGAAATAGAACTATCTAACATCGACCAGAGCATTGGAAAGTGGTTGGTAGGGCTATTGATGGCGCCCGAATCTGACAAGGCGGTGAGATCTGAACGCACAAAAGGATCAGATGCTTCTAACCAAGGAGAAGCAAAAGCTTGACGGCAAATAGCACCCAACCCTAGCAGTACAACCAGTGATTTCATAGCTCGTCCATAATTAATCACTGCAAAATCCTAAATGCTATGTTGTCAACTCAAATGAATATCGACACATAGCATACTAAATACCTTATACCTACTCAACTAATTAATAGTGACCGTATTTATACTTTGATTAAATGGGATAGAACTCTTTAAAAAGCTCAATGAATGTTGATAATTTTTTACTTTGGCACTTATTTTGAATACTATGTCGATAGGTGTGCTTATGCATTACCGACATCGATGTTTTTATTTGTAAATTTACAAGGATATATTATGAGAAAAATTGCATTAGCAGCATTAGTTGCTTTAGGTTTATCAAGCACGGTGTTTGCTGAAGAAGCTGTTGTTGCAGCTGGTGCTGAAGGCGCATCGGCTACAGCAGCTGGCGCTGCTGCTACATCTAGTATTGTAGCTGGTGCTCTTGCTGTTACCGTTGTAGCAGTTGCTGCTGCATCAGACAGCGATGGAACAACAGGTACTGACGGCACAACAAACTAAGTTTGAGCCTACAAACATCCTTAATACTTTGTTAAGGATGTTTTTTTATGCCTAGCATAAACAACAACTTACTGATGTAAACGGATAATATCGATGTCGAGAAAAATAAAAACAGCTAAGCCCCTGGTCCTTACTCTGCTATCTTTGGGATTAATGACTGCTAGTGGCTGTTCAACTAAGTTTTCTAGTATTAATGACTCTATTAAATTTGCGGCATTCGGTGTCGATGATGTGACATTAACCAAGCAGCAAATCGAGCAGATCCCTTATTTAAGCAGCTATGTGACTCTCAACGATAAAGCACAAATTTTTATGGTGTTGGCATTCATTGACATAAATCCAGTTTCCAATGCAAAACAGTATAAGTGGCTCTCTTCTGACCGTGCAATGATTGTCACTGAAAATGGCAGAATCATCAAAACCGTCAATATGCCTAGCGCAAACCTTGATAACCTATTGCCTCTAAAAAACTTTCCATCTTTAACCAGCAATGATAAGTGGCAAGCTCAATACGATTGGCAGCCTGGATATCAATTCGGCCAACTCGCTACAATCTCAACCCGTCAAGTTACCACCGAATATATTGAATCAGTGCTGTGGCAAAAAAACACCACTGTTTGGCAAGAAAACGTTCAATTCAATAACAGTGGTAAAAGCATGAACAATACCTTCTGGGTTGATAGTGACGGCAATGTCGTCAAGTCATCACAATGGTTAATTCCTGACGCCTTAAAAGTCGACATGGAAATATTAAAACCTTATAAATCTCAGTAATCATAGGTTGTCATTTATGAATCATTGTCTTTTAGCACTAATTATGGCTGCCTTTTCGGCCAGCAGCTTTGCTTCCGTACTAACAATACATTTACCCAATGAAAAGAAAGTACTTGAATACAACCAACCAGAACGACTTGAAAAAATATTCACTGACATCATTAACCAGCAAAAAAACGTAGAAATAACTTATGACGGCCAAAACGGACCACTAGCTGCGTTGCTTGGTTATCCATTAAACAATATGCTTTTTAATCAAGATAAAGAGAGCGAGGTAGAAAAAAGAAAACAAACCTTACTCCAACGCTTGAGCGCATACACACACGTTCATCCTAAATCTAAAGCAAGTATTGCTTTATTGGAGCAACAGATAAACCGCTGGGATGTTGGTTATCGTGAATTCATCAATCTCGATTATGATGCGATACGGATCACCCCCCAGAATAACCCGCAACTTAAGGGCAATTTTGAGTTAATAACACCGAAAAGACCAAAAACAATTCATATTGAAGGGTTACTTTTCGTGCCTGTCACTAAACCATTTATCGGTGGATTAACTGTCGCCGATTATCTTAAGCAAACAACATTGCTATCAAGTGCAAACAGCAGCAATATTTGGGTGATTTACCCAGATGGCCATACAAAAAAAGTGGGATACGCCTACTGGAATGATGAACAAACTATCCTAGCGCCAGGCAGTATTATTTTTGTGGGATTTAACAGACCAAATGCTCAGTTATTAGATTTCGAAAGCGAGATTGTTTCGCTGCTTCAGTCAAGAAAAGGCTTTCTATGAAACTTCAATATTCTTCATTTTTTATTTCATCTCTAAGCCTGTTCTCTGTTAGTTATGCATCGGTTGTCATGAGCAGCACAAATGATTGGAAACCGTCACAAATGGACTTTGGTGGTACTGGTTTAATGCAAATGCCTTCCGGTCGCATGGCTGAAGAAGGTGAATTTAATGTCGGGATCAGCGTTAATAACGACTACCACCATTACGTTGCTTCCATGCAAGTGATGCCATGGCTTGATGCGACCATTCGTTATACCCGCTTACCCAATGTTCTCTATAATTCTAATCCTGACTACAGCGGCGATAACCTGTATACAGACAAAGGTATGGATTTTAAAGTTCGCCTCATTGAAGAAAGTTATTGGTTGCCAGAAACGTCAATTGGCCTACGAGATTTCGGTGGTACCGGCATGTTTGATGGTGAATTTGTTGCTGCTACCAAACGTTTTGGTAACCTTGATTTCACCCTGGGACTCGGCTGGGGATACATTGGTCAAAGCGGTAATGTCAGTAATCCAGTCTGTAAGATAAGCGACCGATTCTGTAACCGCCCGAGTGATTTTAAAGACACAGGTGGCATGGTTGACTATGGACGTTGGTTTAAAGGCCCTGCGGCATTGTTTGGCGGTATAGAATATCAAACACCTTACGAACCACTGCGAATTAAAATTGAATACGATGGCAACGATTACTCTGAAGATTGGCCACAAATAAGAGCCAACTCAGATATGACTCAGCATACACCATGGAATATCGGTATTAATTACCGACTAGGTGACTGGGGAGATGCTAAAGTCAGTTATCAACGAGGCGATACACTCACATTAGGCTTTAATTTTTATACCAACTTTAATCACATGAAAGCAAGTTGGTTGGATACCCCTAAAACCAAGGTTCAAGCCTCTCCTACATCCAACGATTGGCAACAAGCATCGGCTGAACTTCAGCATAATGCTGGCTATCAGCAAAACACTATCGCCGTGTCAGACAACAAGATCATCGTCACCGGTGAACAAGTAAAATATCGCGATAGAGATGAAGCACTTGAACGGGCGGCAGCGGTTTTAACTCGATACGGTAATGATGACATTACGGAATTTCATATTATTGAACAAAACAATAGCATGGTATTGACTGAAACCATCATTAACCGGGATGACTATATCTCGGCAGCCAATTATGACCAACTTGGGGTTACGCCTTCGTCGACCTTCGATAAATACCAAGAACCAACCCCACTATCTTCACCGATAGTAGCTCAGTCTATCAAACGTTGGGATTACGGTTTATCGCCCTCATTACAACAATCTCTTGGTGGACCAGAAGCTTTCTATTTATTCAGCCTAGGTCTAAGTGCGCACTCCAATTATTGGATCACGCCTAAGCTTGAGCTTGGCGGTGCAATCTATATCAATATTGTCGATAACTACGACAAATTCAACTACGGTGTTGATAGCCCACAATCACCACATGTCCGCAATGAGGCAACCCCTCGAGTTCGTACCATGTTCCGTAGTTATGTACAAGATCCAGTACGCCTGAGTCAATTGCAGTTAACCTGGTTTGAACAACCAACAGAGAACATTTACACACAAGTTTACGGGGGTTATCTAGAGTCGATGTTTGCTGGTGTGGGTGGTGAAATATTATATCGTCCGATGAGATCAAATTGGGCAGTAGGAGTTGATATGAATTACCTAAGTCAACGAGAGGCTGATTCTTGGTTTGGAATTTATTCAGACGATTATTTCTACTACGATGGTTCAAATCCGAACTCTACTACTTGTATTAATAATCCAACAAGTTGCCGAGCTTATGTATTAAACCAAGGAACAACAGGTCATCTAACCACTTACTACACACCTGATTGGGCATTTCTTGAAAGTACATTATTTAAAATCAGTGCAGGAAAATTCTTAGGTGGAGACATTGGTGCTCGAGTTGATTTTTCTAAACAATTCAAGTCAGGTGTGATTGCCGGCGTTTATGCGGTATTTACAGACTTAACGGCCGATGAGTATGGGGAAGGAAGCTATAATAAGGGATTTTATGTATCAATTCCTTTTGACATCATGACCGTAAAACCGTCCACGAACAGAGCAATACTTAACTGGGAGCCAATCACTCGCGATGGTGGGCAAATGTTGAGGAAGAAACATCAATTATACGATAGAACGGATGCTCGCTCTCCTTGGTCACAAAGACCTAACACCTCACAGTAATCATGTAACCCAATAAGTATAAGTGCCGTTTTTATGCCCGGCACTTATACTTAACTCAAGCTTTTACATCTCACCATTATTGGATAACAATCTTCTAGTCGGCGTGCTAACCCAACGTATCAAACCAAGAGATTGGTGATTTAAAATAAAAGAGCATCTATTTAACCCTTAACAGTTGGTGTGTTTGATTGCCAACCGTAAAGATATGAACTTGGGAACATTTCATATGCTCGACTTGCGCCAGCATAACCGATGAATAGGATCTTCTTTTCATCCATTGCAAAGGCTCGTTAAAGCTATCTTCATTGATGATAAAAGATTCATCTTTCAAACGAGTTTCTGAAATTCTCACCACCCAAATCCTAGAACGAAAATCCATCGCCTCTAAAATCGTATGTTTGAATTTAAGCCATCGATCTCGCCAGTTAGTTTTCATCGTGATAAATGTTCGCTATTTCAATGGAGCTAAAGACTTACACCAATGTTGCTCACGCCTTCATCACGCAGCTCTTGACGTAGATCTTTAATTAAATCAATGTCGCGTTCAACCGCTTCACGAAGTGGACGGAAAATAGCCCACTGGATATCCCACTCTTCGCAAACCGCTTCATTCTGCTTTTGGTTTTCGTTATTGATCGCTTCGCCGGTTTGTGCTTCTTCTAACTGAGCGACTGTCAGCACTGAAATTTGACTGATCTTCTGCATGTTTTCATACAAATAATCACGGTCAAGCAAGCCATGCAGCAAGTTAGATAACGCTACGCACGCATCGATTGCAGGATAAACAGCGTAAACATCAAAATCTTCCGAGCTTGGAATGATCTCTTCCAACTTCTCTAACTGATTCTCGAAATTAATTTTGGCACTTTTTACCGTGAGCAATTCCCAAACGCTGTCTAGAATATCGCGATATACTCGCGCATGAGCAAATTCAGCATTATCGCAAAACATGGCATAGTTCGGGTACATACGTTCACACAAACACGCCATAAAAGTAATTTGTTGCCAAGGTTCAAATTTCTCAAGACGAACCTGTAGAGGGTTTTGTAGCATAATCACTCAATCGTTGCAGAAAAAGACAGCGGAAGTGTACTTGATAAACAACAGGGAAAAAAGCAAAGCTGATGAACAATTTCACCGATAAAGTGTATATTCTTACCGAGCATGATGAGATTTACCGCCAAGCTCTAGAGAAAGCGGGTTTGACAGACTTGGTTATCACTACAGAGCGCCACCAAGCAACTATTCTGCTAGCAGCTCCCCCAATGGCCGCAAAGTGTCTGCAAGACTTCCCTAATCTAGAGTGGTTACAATCAGCCTATGCCGGGGTTGATACTTTAATTGATCCTAATTTGCGTCAAGATTACCAATTGACCAATGTGAAAGGCATCTTCGGCCAACAAATTGCCGAGTATGTACTTGGCTACACTATTGCACATTTCAGGCACTTTCCACGCTATCAAGTTCAACAGCAACACAAACAATGGCTACCGCATGCTTACCAGTCAATTAATGGCAAAACCATGGTCATACTCGGCACGGGTGCAATTGGTAGCCACTTAGCACAAGTAGCGAAAGCGTTTGGTTTAACGGTTGTTGGGGTTAATAGTACTGGGATCCCTGCTAGAAGTGGCCAATTTGATCAGACCTATCATGTCAATGAACTTGGCGCGGCCTTTGCCCAAGCCGATATTGTGGTCAGTACCTTACCCAATACGCCTCAAACGCTCGGTCTGTTAAACCAGAATACGCTGAATCATTGCCAACAGGCGTTATTGTTTAATGTCGGACGCGGCAAAAACCTCGTCGAGAGTGATCTCATTACCGCGATTGAACTGGGCCACATTCAACACGCCTATCTGGATGTATTTGAGCAAGAACCGCTCGATAGGGAACATCCGTTTTGGCAACACCCGAGCATCACGTTAACTCCGCACATTGCCGCTGTCAGTTTTCCTGAGCAGGTGGTAGAGATTTTTACACGCAACTACCAGTTATGGCGTGAAGGTTTCCAACTGGAAAACCGTATTGATTTTGATAAAGGGTATTAAGGGGTTTCGGCTTTCACTTGATCTGCAAGCCATGCTGTTCGATATGGGCCAACAATTCAGGTGAAGTGATTTTATGCTTAATCAACAAATCGACCTTGTATGGTAAAGATGATTGATCCAAGGTATCAAGCATCAGCGCAATCTCATTTAAGGTGAGCGCTTGCCCTTCTAACGCAATGTCGATATCTGAACTCTCTTTAAATGTACCCAGCGCCCGAGAGCCAAAAACCCACGCACGCTCAACCAAAGGGTTGGACAATATTACGTCGTTCAATAGCTGATATTGATGAAGTTTTAAACCAATTTTTATTGAGACAAGGGCTTTACTGACCACTTTTTGCCTCTAAATTTTTCACTTCTAAATAGTCGGTAATCTCACCGATTACCGGAGAAAAACGTTCCACAATAAGCTGTTGTGCTTCAAGGACATTTTTTTCATCGTAGGTATGTGATAGCAGATTTCGCTTCATCAATGCTTCAAGTAGCACCTCACATTGTTCAGAAGAAAGATGTCTCGCCTCTAATGCGGTACGAATAACACTTCGTGGTGAAGCAACATCAAAACCTTCAAATTCAAGTAAATCTTTTAGCGTTTTCCAAGTTAACTCAAATGAAAACTCGAACGTTTGCACTAACCCAGCAAGCTCTAGTTCATTGTAAGTTTTTTGAGAACAAGCTTTTTCAAGACGATGCTGCGCTTTGGATAAGTTTTGTAGACGCTGTTTCCAACGTTGAGGGTTTAAAGTCATCGTATTCACCTTAGCACGGGATGCTCGAATTCTAACGGATGAAGTATGATACCTTCCCACCAAGGAAAGAGAAACGCAAACCTTCGTTCGCTGACTCACCTCAACTCACAACCTTATACCCCGCACTTCTGAGCTTTACAGCAAAAGCTTGCTTTGTTTCCGGCTCTCCGTGAATTAGATGGATCTGCTTTGGTTTTTCAGCAATACCTTCAATAAAACGCAACAGGTCTGCTTGATCTGCATGGGCTGAATAGCCAGACATGGTATGAATGAACGCGTTAACCTGCGTTTGTTGACCATCAATCCACACCTGGTTATCACCTTGCTGTATTGCGCGGCCTAGCGTTCCTTTAGCTTGATAACCAGCAAAAATGACGTCAGTTCGCTTATCTGGCAATAGCGCTTGTAGGTAGTCCATCACTCGCCCACCCTCACACATACCAGAAGCAGCAACAACAATTGCGGGCTCGCCCGTTGAGGCTAAGCGGTTCACTAAGGCATGATGTGAGCGATTATCTTCAACCGTTATGCACTGCTCGAAAGCCAATGGATGCCGCTTTGCGTCTAAACGCACTTTCGCTTCTTTGCCCCACAGTTTTTTAAAACGGCGATAAGACTTGGTTACTTTTTGCGCCATCGGCGAGTCTAAAATAATCGGAATATTTCCAGCAATACCATGTTCGAAAATCAATTGCTCGATATCAAACAGTAATTCCTGAGTTCGACCAACACTAAACGCAGGAATCAAGATCGTGCCGCCATCTTGCAGTGAACGGTTGATAATGGTCTGAAGGCGCTGCGACCTTTGCTCGACACTTTCGTGAACTTTATCGCCATAGGTCGTTTCAATGTAGAGGTAGTCCGCACGTGGTGGCGAAACTGGGTCTGGCAGCAGTGGCGTATGGCTTGGGCCGAGATCACCAGAAAAAACCACAATCTCGTTATTTGGTAATTTAAACTCGACAAATGCCGAACCCAATATATGACCTGCTGGGTTGAAGCGAAAATAGCAATGAGGGAGATCACGAGAAAGTGGCTGCCACACGCCGTATTCAATAGGCTTAATCAGTGACTTTACGCGATCCAATACTCGATGGCGCTGCCCATGGTTAAGCCCCTGTTGAAGCTTTAAGCCATCTTCGAGCATCAGTGGCACAAGCTCTGCGGTTGCAGAAGTACAGTAAATCGGTTGGTTAAAGCCGGCGGCCAATAGCCAGGGAATACGCCCGATATGATCAATGTGCGAATGCGTTAACACCAACGCTTTGATATGACGAACCGCAAATTCGATGTTGAGCGACTTTGAACTTTTCCCCTGCACTAAACCACAATCAATGAGCACGCCAACACCATTAAGATTGAGTTCATGGCAAGAGCCAGTGACCGTATGTTTTCCGCCATGATGAATGATGTTCATAAATTACACCCCTTAAATATCGACTCACAATTATGAAACCACACGAGCAATAAGTAAGCTCATCACTATTATTCTTCGAGTTATATCGAAAAATAATCTGCCTGCTTTATCGTCAAAAGCGCATCCTGTTCAGATCAAACCCCATAAACCAAAAGAGCCCCAACAATGGGGCTCTTTTAAATTAATGTAGTATCTCGCAAGGTGGTTCACCACCATCATGCAACCGATGCCAAACTAGATCGCAAATACCATCAGAAGGATTAAAGTCAGTCGGTGCTGAGATCAATAATTCGCGAATTTTCTCATGGTCAAAATTATGACAAGCAGAATCTAATTGCTCTAACAAGCACGTATAGTCCGACAAGGGTAAAAAACGCTCACTCGCAGTCATGATCCTTTCATGAGCCGTTTGCTCGACATTATCGCCAATAAGAAGCTCTTCGAATAACTTTTCACCTGGACGTAGACCTGAGAATTCAATCGAGATATCACCATAAGGATTTTCTTCATTTTTAACTTCAAGGCCAGATAACCGGATTAGATTTTCCGCAAGATCAATAATCTTGACTGGTTCACCCATATCCAAGACAAATACATCGCCCCCTTTACCCATTGCTCCAGCTTGAATTACCAACTGGGCCGCCTCAGGAATCGTCATAAAATAGCGGATAATATCAGGGTGAGTTACCGTTAATGGCCCACCTTTCAAGATTTGCTTCTTAAATAACGGAACAACAGAACCTGATGAACCAAGAACATTACCAAAGCGCACCATGCAAAAACGAGTGCCACCACTTTTCATTTTCTCTTGTTCCGCTAAGGCTTGAAGGCCTAATTCTGCCATACGTTTTGTCGTACCCATCACATTGGTCGGTCTGACGGCTTTATCGGTCGAAATCAACACAAATGATTCAACTTTAGCTTCAATCGCCGCTTTTGCAGTGTAGTAAGTACCAAACACATTGTTACGTACCCCTTCAACCACATTGTATTCCACCAAGGGTACGTGCTTATAGGCAGCTGCATGATAAATGGTTTGGACTGCAAAACTTTTCATCACCACGGACAAGCGGTTGATGCGTTGAACAGACCCTAACAGTGGGATAATTTCAACATCGAGCCCTTTTTCTTTTGCAAGCAGATGTAACTCACGATCTATTTGGTACAAGCCAAATTCAGACAATTCGAACAAGATAAGGGTTTTCGGTTTACATGAAAGAATTTGACGACACAATTCAGAACCGATCGAACCACCAGCACCTGTCACCAGTACGACTTTGTTTTTTATATTGGCTTCCATCAGTGACTGCTGTGGTGTTACTGCATCCCTACCGAGCAAATCTTCTATCGCAACATCTTTCAATTCATCAATTGTCGCCTTGCCTTCTACAATATCTTTCATATCCGGCACCGTGAGTACTTCAGCTGAAATAGGCACTAGAGCATCCAAAATTTGCTTACGACGCGCACGTGACGCACTCGGTACCGCTAACAGAATTTGATGTACATTGTGTTTATCAACGGCAGCAGAGGCCTCTTTGAGATTTCTTACCGATAACCCCATGATCACGGTGTTTTCAAGAGTCGAATCTTCATCAATAAAACCCACTACTTTATGAGTTTCAGATGAACGCAACGCCCAAGCCAATTGCCTACCAGCAGAACCGGCACCATAGATAAGAACGTTTTTCTTCCCTTTGCCATTAACCTGCGCGACCAGCACACGAACAATGAGCCGCGAACCACCACATAACAAACAAAGAAAGGTGCCATAGATAATAGGCACTGAACGCGGTATTGACGCATCAAAATAAAATGCAAGTATCGCAACCGTTGCCGCCGAGATTGCCGTACCAGCACTCACCACCGCTAACGCATGAAAGGTCAAATAGCGAAGCACAGCACGATATAGCCCAAGTCGCGTATAGACAAAAAGCGTCACCGCTAACGTACCTAGAACTACATAGCGAGTTGAGACATCATCAAATGACTGGATATGACCAATACGAGTCCAATACGCGGCATAAAAAGAAGCAATAATAAAAAATGTGTCTATACATACGCTGATAATGCGTTTGTTAAACCTTGAGAGGTTCCAGATAAAATTAAGCCTAGCCATGTTATTTCTCTAATATAAACCAACGCCAGTATTGTACTGGCGTTGGTTTAAAAAGTCTTTGTAGATAAATTGAAAGCAGTGTTACTTCACAGCATCACCACTACCACTGCCCGTTGCTGTCATTAATATGTACTTGAAGTAATCTTTTAGCGTCAAGGTATCAATCATCTGCTTATCTGTTTTTGCCAATAGCTGCGGTGTAGACATATCAATGTTTTGCACCTGAGCAAGGCCAGTGATACCGGGTAGAACATCATATACCCCTAATGCATCACGTTCTTTAATCAGTTCTTCTTGGTTAAACAAATTTGGACGCGGACCCACCAAGCTCATTTCACCTTTCACCACGTTAATCAACTGAGGTAATTCATCGAGCTTGGTTTTACGAAGAAAAGCACCGAGTTTAGTGATTGATGCATTGTTCGCTAAGTGGCTTGCTACAGACTTGGTTTCTACCGACATGGTACGAAACTTAATCAACTTGAATGGCTTTTTATTTCTGCCTACTCGAGTTTGAACAAAAATCGGCGAACCTGTGTCGAAGAGGCCAATAATGGTGACAATCAATAGCACTGGCCACAAAAACAGCAAGCCAAAGAAGGCGGCTAGGAAATCAATTAAACGGATCATATATCATTTTATTCCGGTATCACGCAATGTTGCCATTGCTTGCTTCATTGTTAGCGGGGGTGTCCAACATAACACATCGTTGATGTTAGAAGAGTCCACTTCTAAGTTGCCATACAACTGTTCAATCATAACTGACTTTCCGGTTAATTTTCCGATGAGACGCATTAGACTCACTGGAATTGGCAATTGGATAACTTTCTTCGGGTAAGCGTTCACCAGCAGACCATTGACAATAAAGTGTGAGTTAACGCAATTGATCCAACATTCCTAATTGAGTGATCATTTCTAGCCGTCATGATTAACGCATGAAAAAGAAAAAATCTAAATTCTCATATTCGCCGCCCGTGGCCTCAGATATCAACGAAGCGAATGCGCTGATTGTTGAGCTCTGGGAGCAGTTGCGCCACTATGAGGACAAGCTCAAAACTAGCAGCGCTAATTCATCCAAATCACCATCATCCGATGAGCCTAAAGATCGGGCTGAAAGAAAAAAGCTCAAAGCTCTAGTGGTCGCAATCCAAGAGGAACTAAACAGGGTCACTCAGGGCACAAACGACAACTCTCAGAATTAAAACCATCTGATACCGTTGTTGAATGTTACCCAGATAGTGCCTGTTATTGTTGTGGCGATACGAACCTTAAGATGAGTGATAAACCTTTTTATCGCCATCAGGTTCATTAAATTCCCAAACCGACAATGGATATTACCGAGTATCGGCTTTTTTCTGGTAAATGCTCTCAGTGTGGCGAAACCGTGAGGGCCAGAAAGCCGAGCGATATACCTCAAGGTATCATGGGGCCCAATCTATTGAGTCATATCGCGATCTTGGCTGGTCAATATCATCTGAGCGTGCGCAAAATACGCTCTTTACTTAAAGAGCAATTCGGTACGACTTTTTCAATTGGCGCAATCAGTGAAGCTCAAACTCGTGTTGCCTCAATGCTTACCCCACTGCACCAAGCCATCAAAAGTAATATTCAAACGGCTCCGTTAGTACACGTCGATGAGACTTCACACTCACGAAATAGTGAAGAGCGTTTACAGTGGTGCTGGTTAGTATCGAGCGACGATTTAGTGTACGAAAAGATCCTATTCTCTCGCTCCATTCACTCAGCTAAAGCGGTTCTGGGCGCCCATTACTCTGGGGTTGTCGTCAGTGACCAATATGGTGGTTACAACTGGATATCACCAAATAAACATCAGCTATGTTGGTCACACGTGCTCCGAAACTTACAACAGATTGCGGATTACACAGGTAAAGGACATACAGCTAAAATAGGGCAACGACTTGTTATGCTGAGCAAATTAGTTTTTCGAACGCGACATCGTTGGGAGTCCGAAACGATAAAATATAGCCTGTACCTAAACAGATTAAGTCGAATAAGACAGCGTTTTAATTACTGGCTCAATAAAGGGATCAAGCAAATACCAATTCAACGCTATCAAGGTCGCTGCAAAAAACTGGATGAGCATAGACCAAGCTTGTGGTTGTTCTTAACTAACCCCAAAATACCATTAACCAACAATGAAGCTGAACGTCGACTTCGTGGCTTTGTCATTCAAAGAAAAATCAGCTACGGCACTACCTCGGATGCAGGCGGTAAGTTCCGAGACCGTCTACACTCGCTAATCGAAACGTGTAAAAAGCGAAAGATATCGTCACTTGATACGCTTTCACGCATAGTCAACGCTGTTGTTCGTCAGCAGCCATACCCAAATGTGCTCGCTCTTAAACAAATGAGTTTTTACCTAAACACTTAGTCAACACGCTGCTGGTGAACGCTTACCCACCGGAAGGTGAACTAAAGAGTCTAAAATCGCTTTACGTTTGGCGCGCGACGCACTCGGAACCGCGAGTAAGATTTGACTCACTTGGTGCTTTTTTACCTGCTGCTCTACCTTTTTAGTTGCCTTAACTTTCACCCCAAGAATAATGGTATTATCGAGCGTTGGGTCTTCATCAATAAAGCCGACCACTTTGTGTGTTTCGGAAGAGCGCAGCGCCAGTGCTAATTGCCGCCCAGCCGCACCTGCACCATAAATCAGTACTCGTTTTTTACCTTTGCTGTTGGCTTCATTGACCAACACACGCACGATTAACCGAGAGCCGCCACTGAGTAAGCACAAGAACGCGCCATAAATAATAGGAATAGAGCGTGGAATGGGTGCATCGAAGTAAAACGCCAACATCGCCACCATGCAGGCCGAAAACAGCGTTCCGATGCTGACCACCGCCAAGGCGTGAAAGGTGAGATAGCGCAATATTGCCCGATACAAGCCGAGCTTAGAGAAGACGATAACGGTTGAAGCCAATGTTCCGATGAGCACATAGACCGCTAGTGGATTGCCGAGAGGGAGAACATCACCAATGCGCACCCAATAAGCGGCATAAAACGCCCCAACAATAAACAGGGTATCAATTAAGACACTGATCACGCGTTTGGTCGGACGTGACAGATTCCAAAGGTATTGTAGCCTAGCCATTTTCGGTCTCTTTATTAACTTAACGCCATTATTGTACTGGCGTTTATTAAGATTGTCTTGCTTCTGTCATCGCCGTGACACCTCAATCACTACCAAACAAATCACGGGTGTAGACCTTTTCCTCTACATCACGAATTTCATCCACCATGCGATTTGACACAATGACATCACAGGTTGCTTTAAATTCTTCTAAATCCTTGATCACCTGAGAATGGAAAAACTCCGCTTCTTTTAACACGGGCTCATAAACGACCACTTCAATACCTTTGGCTTTGATGCGCTTCATGACGCCCTGAATACTCGAGGCACGAAAGTTATCCGAACCTGATTTCATGATAAGGCGATAAATACCAACCAGTTTGGGATTGCGGCTAATAATGGAGTCAGCTACAAAATCTTTACGAGTACGGTTAGCATCCACAATCGCGCTAATGATTTCGTTAGGTACATCTTGGTAGTTGGCACGCAGCTGTTTGGTGTCTTTGGGTAGGCAATAGCCACCGTAACCAAACGATGGGTTATTGTAGTGGCTGCCAATACGAGGATCTAACCCTACCCCTTCAATGATTTGACGCGGATCTAAGCCGTGTGTTTCAGCGTAGGTATCCAGCTCATTAAAATACGCGACACGTAATGCTAAATACGTGTTTGAAAAGAGTTTGACCGCTTCAGCTTCGGTTGAATCTGTGAAAAGGACGGGGACCTCTTTCTCGACTGCACCTTCTAAAAGCAAATCCGCAAACACTTTAGCACGCTCGGACTGCTCGCCTACGATAATACGTGATGGGTGCAGGTTGTCATACAGCGCTCGCCCTTCACGTAAGAACTCAGGTGAGAAAATAAGGTTATCACAACCTAGCTCTTCAGAAATACGTTTAGTGTAGCCTACAGGTACGGTCGATTTAATGACCATTACTGCATCTGGGTTGATCGCCATGACGTCCGCAATGACGGCTTCCACTGACTTTGTGTTGAAATAGTTGGTTTGAGGATCGTAGTCGGTCGGCGTAGCAATCACCACATAGTCGGCCTCTTTGTAAGCCAGCTGTTTGTCTAACGTTGCCGTGAAATTGAGATCTTTATTGGCCAAGAAGTCCGAGATTTCAGTATCCACAATCGGCGATTGCTTGTTATTAAGCAGTGTGACTTTTTCTTCAATAATGTCAACGGCCACAACTTCGTGATTCTGTGCCAACAACATGGCGTTTGACAAGCCAACATAGCCGGTACCGGCGATAGCAATTTTCATATTTTTGATTCTTCTAATACATGTAAAACGAACGGCAAAGGATGCCGGAAATAAGGAATTGGAAAGGCTATGTTCCCTTTAATTGTTGCTGAAGACTTAACATTCTGTTTTTTCAGTAACTTCCATGTAACGGTGCCAACCAAGGTAATGATCTAGGTACTTCGTTGCTACTCCATGGAATCGCTTCATCCATTCTTTGGTGCGACTGTGATAAGCATTCACATTTTGAACATGAAAAACTCGGTCAATGACCTTTAATCCTGCGGATATATTGAGTTGCTTATGCACTAAGTACTGAGGAATCCCCTGATGATTTTTATAAAAATCATCAAGTTAAGCTGGATACACATCTTGCCATGTGATCAAATAGTTCTGCTAAAAATCAACTGACCAGACAGCAAGATGTGTGAACTCAATATCCTACACGATTCTCTTTACCAATTCTGCCCTGAACTACACTTAAAGCGACTTA
>NZ_JAAZTU010000002.1 GCF_012395185.1 Vibrio aestuarianus | reverse complement strand
CTATTATGTTTATTGGATCTAGAAATTTATTTAAGTCCACACCAATGTCTGATGTATCGTCATTTGAATGTGCTGCTTCTTGAGTTTTATTTTCTTGCTCTTGCTCTTGCTCTTGCTCTTGCTCTTGCTCCGAGTAACTTGAAGTTGTTACTTTACTACCGTTTCTAGCTGAGAATTTAAAGTGATATTCATTTTTCGAGTAAGAAGTTGTCTTTATTGATTCTTTCTTATCGCCATTTTTGGCTAAAATATCGATAACACCAGAAAAAGTACCGCTAAATTCAACGACTTTTCCCTTTCCTGCGAATTCATTATTTACATAATATTCAGTATTTTCGTCATTAGATGTTAACAATAAAAAGTGCTTGTTAAGACCAAGTTCTTGTCTAATCGCTTTTTCATCTGCTTTCGAAAATAACTTTGTGTATTTTGTGTTTACGCTATATTTAAGAACACCTTGCATATCTAGAGATGCATCAACAAAGTCAAAAGATTTGATCTTTATAGAATCAATATCACCATTCATTAAAGAAAAAGATTGCTCTATAGAACGTCGATTTCTTTCTATGCACAAGCTAATCGTTTCGCGGGAACCACATTTTATTTTTCCACTGTATTCTTGCTCATGTAGGATTGATTCTTCATTGATTAATCTAGTTTTTATTCTATTATATAGTTCTAGTATCTTTTGGTTTTTTATCTTTTCTATTATCAATAATAAACCTTTGGACTTTTCCATATCACGATGCGATATTTCTAACTTGTTTTCACTTTCATTGAGTTGTTCATTTAATTCTTTTATAGAAGATGATGCATTTTTCAATGAGGATATAAGGTCGTCATTAGAAGTTCCAGAAATCAGTTCTCTCTGAATCAGTTCCATACTATCAGCAATATGATATTTGTTATCATCGATTTTTTCTTTAATACTTTGAACTTCTGACTTTAACTTATTGTAATTTTTAGTTAGGTTGTCAATATTTGCATCATTGTATTTATTTTCGAATTCTATGTTTATATTGGATAGCTCATTTATTTCTGTTGTAGTAAGTTTATTATTTGCCATCAATGAATTGGAATTTAATATTAAACATAGCATTAAAATTAATTTTCTCACTTTACCCATTTCCGATTTATTTAATATTAAAAAAACAACCCAAAATATCTTAATTTTTTAGGGGGGTAAAATGAAAAAATCATACTTTTTGTTTGGTTTATGTTGCAAGGTGGTTGATTAATTGTGTGGATAACGATGAGAGTGAATGACCTTAGTTGTCCAAGCATGTTTGAAGTTCATGCTTAATGAACGATTTAATTGTTTGTTTTTAAATGCTTTTATTTCTATTGTAGAGATTTGGTCACCTTAAGTGCAAATCAATAACGGAGATTATCAAAATTTACACAACATAATTTATTTGCAGCGCAGCCCCAAAATAATTTTTTTTTAATTCCTTACTAGAGCGTATATGTATAATGAACTCTCCATAATCACCTATATAGGATGCTCGTTATGCAATTAAATTATTGTAAGGCGTGCCATGAGCTACTTTCGTCAGAAATAAACGTTTGTTGTTATTGCTCTACTAAAGATCCATTCAACAAGAGAGCAAAGCGAGTAATATTTGGATGTCTGTTGGTGTTGGTGGTCGTTGGTGTGTATTGGTTATAATTGTTTATTAAATTCGCTGTCGATTCATCGGTAAAATATCGTTAGCATGGCCATTGATGACTGTTATATAAAGTTCCGTATTGTTTTTTGTATGCATATGTAAGCTTATATCCTTTTCTATTTGAAGCCGCAGCGGTGCTGGCTACGTTTGCTCACCCCACTCACATAGTTTGTCTATGCTCATGGGGATTTACTTACCGCCTACCTGCAACTCCAAGTGGTTTGGGTATAGAACGATATTGACTTATTATTGGTATCGATTGAACTAAAATAAAGCCATCGACTGGGGGCTCTATTACTGAGTTATCGGTTGACAGTTGCGCCGTAAACGCAGCGCGTAGACATAGCCTAGTATACCACCTGAAACATTCCCTAGCGCAATGCCAATAAATAGCCCTTCAACACCATACCAATAAGAACCTAACCAAGCTGTTGGCAGGGTAAATACAAATAACCGCATAAAGCTCCATTGAAAGGCTCGTATCGGTTTATGCAGTGCGTTTAAACCAGCAATCAGCATCATCACAATGCCTTGAAAGCCGTAGCTAAAGGGGACAACAAGTAAGTAATGCCATAGAAGATCGCGTACTGACTGTTCTTGTGAAAATAGTGCCGCTAAAGGGATGCTCAGTGGCACCATCATTGCGAAAATCATCAATTGGAAAACAACCGAGAAACGCATACTCATAAATAAACCCGCAAAGCTGCGTTGTGTATTTTTGGCTCCAATATTTTGTGCCATAAAAGGCGTAAGTGCAGACGTTAAAGACATCAACACCAAAATTAAAATCGACTCGATACGTTGCGCAGCACCATAGGCAGCGACTGCGGCTGTTCCATGGCTGGCCAGCATTATCATCAATAGTGCTCCCAACAGCGGGTTCATCGCATTGGAAAGAGCGGCGGGGGTACCTACTTTTAATATCTGTTTCCAATCATGCCATAAAGTTGGCAAATAGGGCCAAGCTAAGAGTCGCTCTCTTGTGACTAATACGTAAAACGAACCACATAAAGCACCTAGCCAACTAAAGGCGCTTGCAATTGCCGCACCTTGAATACCTAACTCAGGAAATGGCCCGTAACCAAAAATCAGTAGTGGGTCGAGCACACCATTAATTAAGCCTGATAACATCATTATTTTAGCCGGTGTTTTGGTATCGCCTGTCGCGCGAATCGCACTGTTACCAGCCATTGGTATAACCAATAGCGGAATGGTCAGATACCATACTTGCATATACTGCTTAATGAGAGGAATGAGCTCGTGCGTTGCTCCAAGTAGTAAAAATAGTGGTTCAATGGTAAGCAAACCGATCACGGAGGCGATCGTCACTAATATGACGGCCAGTAAGACCCCATGGCTAGAAAAACGCGCGGCATTTTGTGCATCGCCTTGTCCAAGCAAGCGTCCAATGCTGGTGGATAAACCAATACCAATGCCCATAGTAATGCAATTAATGGCAAAGGTGACCGGAAAGGTAAAGCTAATGGCGGCAAGAGATTGAGTACCAAGTAGTGAGATAAAAAAAGTATCGACCAAGTTAAACATCAAAATAGCGACTAAACCGAAAATCATCGGAATCGTCATTTGACGCAACACATCGGAAATGGGGGCTGTAAGTAGGCCGTGTTTATCGTTGCTTGCGGGTTGGTGCATAACTGACAGGCTTGGTAGGCAAAACGCTAGGATACAAGATTATGATCTTAGCGGCTAGGTTGGGAATGTTAGCCAATAAAAAAGGCCAGCAGAGCTGACCTTTTTCAATTAAAGAAATACGATGATCGTAATAATTATGCGTTTTTCGCTTCAGCTGCCGCTTTTGCGATAGCTGCAAAGCTTTTCGCGTCAAGCGCTGCGCCGCCAACTAGAGCACCGTCGATGTCTGGTTGTGCAAAGTAAGCTGCTGCGTTGTCAGGTTTAACAGAACCGCCGTATTGGATCACAACGTTTTTCGCAACTTCTTCAGATTTCTCAGCAATGTGAGCACGGATTTGAGCGTGAATGCGTTGTGCATCGTCAGCTGTAGCCGCTTTACCAGTACCGATAGCCCAGATTGGTTCGTAAGCGATGATAGCGCCTTCAAGAGCTTCAACGCCTTGAGTGTTGATAACAGCGTCAAGTTGACGTGCACATACTGCCACTGTTTCGCCAGCTTCGTTTTGTGCTTCAGACTCACCAATACAAAGAACAGGCGTTAGGCCATTTTCTTTTAGGAATGCGAATTTTTTAGCAACGAACTCGTCTGATTCATTGTGGTATTCACGACGCTCAGAGTGACCGATGATGATGTGAGTTGCACCAAACTCTTTAAGCATAGCTGGAGACATGTCGCCAGTGAATGCACCGCTGTTGTGTAGGTCAGTGTTTTGAGCACCTAGGATGATCGCGCTACCAGCTTCAGTAAGCGTACGCTCAGCAAGGTCTACAAATAGTGCCGGTGGAGCAACTGCTACGTCTACGCCTGTAACGCCTTCAAGTTCAGCGTTAAGACCGTTTAGTAGTTCAACAACCATTTCTTTGCTGCCGTTTAGTTTCCAGTTACCCATAACTACAGGATGACGCATAGGAATATCTCCATTAATTATCAAATATTAAAGCCAATGAATGTAAAAAATAAACGTGATTGCGAAAGAATATAACAGATAAAACTCAGCAGATCATGATGCGAGTCATGACTTTATTGGATCTTCATCAATGGTCTGTGCAGCTTGTCAGTGATCCCATCGGCAGAATAGTAGCCTATCACTCGGATTTTGCTCGATTAGTTGCTATACCCATAATCCGAAAGAATACTTATCATGCTAAACGGTTAACTCCGTATGACAGATCAGATAACCGATAAAAGGAATGCAAATGCCAAATCTTGTTATGGAATACTCAAACTCGGTAGATGAACGTGTTAATGTCCAAGGTTTGTTGGAAGATCTGCACCATGTGGCTCTGAAGTGCGGGTTATTTGATGCTGATTCGGTTAAATCTCGTGCGTTGCGCTGCCACCATTGGTTTATTGGTGAAGAGGGTGACAGTGTTGATTTTATTCATATTAGTTTTGAATTACTGTCAGGTAGAACGCCAGAACAAAAGCGTGACTTATCTCGTCAGTTGATGGAAGTTTTGCAGCAGCAAGCTAGTCAAGTAAGAAGCTTGACCATCAATGTACGAGACATGGATAAAGACAGTTTCCAGAAGGTCGTAAATTAACCTCATCTCTAATCTGAGTTAAGGTTAAATGAATCATTGTTAGGTAATAAAATGTCGATTAAAGAACTGCTATTTTCATTTCAAGGCCGTATTGGTCGAAAAACTTTTTGGCTATGGAACGTCACTTATTATGCGTTGATTATCGGTTTCGCTACCGTCGCTAATAAGATATTTCCCAATATTGCTTACCTTATCTTGCCAGTGTTTTTGTTGATTGTGCTCATTCCTGACTTGGCTATCACAGCAAAGCGTTGGCATGATCGAAACAAGTCAGTGTGGTGGTTAGTGCTCAATGTTCCGCTGGTTTTGGGACGTATGACGATGCCAATTGGCAATGCCGATGTGGCGGCTCAAGCCGGTATGATGGAAGCCTTGGTTTCTCTAGTCGCACTAGTATGCGGAGTATGGATACTGGTTGAGTGTGGATTTATGAAAGGTTCGCCAGGCAGTAATGCCTATGGGCCTGAAGCAGAATAAACTCAAACTTGATTAAACTTAAGCAGGCGTTGTGAGCCAGCTTAAGTTTATCGCCATCCATTATCGCGAGGTGTGAAAGGTACGATTTCGGCGCTAACCTTCTCTTTTTCAGATTCGCCATCTAAGGCATTTTGGAATTTTATCATCTGTTGACTAAGCTCGCGCATTAAGGTGACGTTAGTGTGAATGGGATTTTTGCACTGGCTGACGACTAAATCAATGTGGCTTTGTTGAGCCCAAAGTCTATCTTGCATATTGAACGAAGCAGAGAGAATCAACTCCTCACAAATGTCTTTTTTTAGTTGTGTAAAGGCTTCTGGGTTGTGCTGTGCAAGTTCAACCAGTTCATCAAAAGAGGGTAAAGCCTGTTTTTGAGGGGGCACCATATGTCACTCCTTTACATTTGGGTATGTTGATTATTTTATCAACACACCCAAAGCATAACTGAGGAACGAGTGCTGTGTTGGAACGAAATGCGCAATTCTTAAATATGAGACAATGCTAGCGAGTGGTAATTTTATAGGTGCAACGACGTTGACCTTGAATAATATGCTCACTCCGCTCAATGCAATGTTCGCTACCGAGCAGTGTTTGGAAGATATTCAGTTCGGATCTACAAAGGTTAGGGCAGCGGGTTGCGGCTTTGCAGATAGGACAATGGTTCTCGATTAACATGAAACCATCTTCCGTTGATTCCAATTCCGCCATATAGCCTTCTTGCTCACGTAGGGTAACCAAGGTATTCAATTTATCTTCTAAATTTTTGCAGTTGATTAACGCTTGTTGATATTGCGCCAATGTTTGAGCCTCGCGTTCAGCGGCCACCTTGGCAAGCCCCTCTTTACCGAACAAATGTTCAACCGCATCAATCACTTGGATGGTAAGTTCTCCGTGACGATCTGCGAATTGATCATGGCCTTTTTGAGTCAATGACCAATGACGAGTAGGACGCCCGACTTTTACTTTCACATCGTGAAAAGTAAGAATGCCATCATCTTCCAAACTTTGTAGGTGCTGACGAGCTCCCATGGTGGTGATACCTAAGTCATCGGCTAATTGCTTTGCGGTTACTGCGCCATCACGTTTTAAGGTTTGGAGTATTCTATCAATGGTTTTCATCGTATTCCTCTCATAACTTTATCTATTATGAAGAAGCAGGTTAATAAAGCAAATCATTTACTATGCCGCATAGGTAAGTGTTTAGTTTTGTGCGCATTAATGAGTTATTGACGACCAATTCGTTAATTTCGTCACAAAAAATTCTTATTTCCCCCTTGGGATTGCACTTACCACCCCCCACATATCTGTCACGAGCTGAGTAATCAGCCTTTCATAAACCTCACGGAAAATAAAATCAGGAGAGACGACCGATGAACATTCGTCCATTACACGACCGAGTTATCGTTGAACGCCAAGAAGTTGAATCTAAATCTGCTGGTGGCATTGTTCTAACTGGTTCAGCCGCAGAAAAATCAACTCGCGGAACCATCGTAGCAGTAGGTAAAGGCCGCATTCTAGAGAACGGTTCGGTTCAACCGTTGGATGTCAAAGTAGGTGATACTGTTATCTTCGCTGAAAGCTATGGCACTAAAACTGAAAAGATCGACGGTAAAGAAGTGCTCATTATGTCTGAAAGCGACATTATGGCGATTGTCGAGTAAGAGTGCGCATTGAGTAATTTTTGCTCTAATTCAAAAACGATTGATTAAAACAGAATTAAGAAAAGGAAATTAAAGATGGCTGCTAAAGACGTTAAATTTGGTAACGACGCACGAATTAAAATGCTAGAAGGTGTCAACGTTCTAGCTGACGCAGTAAAAGTAACGCTTGGTCCTAAAGGGCGTAATGTTGTTTTAGATAAATCTTTTGGTGCGCCTGTCATCACCAAAGATGGTGTTTCTGTAGCGCGTGAAATTGAGCTGGAAGACAAGTTCCAGAACATGGGCGCTCAAATGGTGAAAGAAGTTGCTTCGCAAGCGAATGATGCGGCGGGTGACGGTACAACGACGGCAACAGTGTTGGCGCAAGCGATCATCACTGAAGGCCTAAAAGCAGTTGCTGCGGGTATGAATCCGATGGATCTTAAGCGCGGAATCGATAAAGCGGTTATCGCAGCAGTTGAAGCATTGAAAGAGCTGTCTGTACCATGTGCTGACACTAAAGCGATTGCTCAAGTAGGTACAATTTCTGCCAACTCTGACACGAGTGTAGGTAACATCATTGCTGAAGCAATGGAAAAAGTAGGTCGTGATGGTGTAATCACCGTTGAAGAAGGTCAAGCACTACAAGACGAACTTGATGTTGTCGAAGGTATGCAATTTGACCGTGGTTACTTATCACCATACTTCATCAACAACCAAGAAGCGGGCAGTGTTGAACTAGAAAGCCCATTTATCTTACTGGTTGATAAGAAAATCTCGAACATTCGTGAGTTGCTACCAACATTAGAAGCTGTTGCAAAAGCTTCTCGTCCGCTGCTTATTATTGCTGAAGACGTGGAAGGCGAAGCTCTGGCTACGTTAGTTGTCAACAACATGCGCGGTATCGTGAAAGTTGCTGCAGTGAAGGCGCCTGGTTTTGGTGACCGTCGTAAAGCGATGCTACAAGATATCGCAACGCTAACTGGTGGTACGGTTATTTCTGAAGAGATCGGTCTAGAGCTTGAAAAAGTGACACTAGAAGACCTAGGTCAAGCGAAACGCATCTCTATCACGAAAGAGAACTCAACCATCATTGATGGCGCTGGTGATGAAGCGGCTATTCAAGGTCGTGTTGCTCAAATTCGTCAACAAATCGAAGACGCAACTTCAGACTACGACAAAGAAAAACTACAAGAGCGCGTTGCAAAACTTGCAGGCGGTGTTGCTGTAATAAAAGTCGGTGCTGCGACTGAAGTTGAAATGAAAGAGAAGAAAGACCGCGTAGAAGATGCGTTACATGCAACTCGCGCTGCGGTTGAAGAAGGCGTAGTCGCTGGTGGTGGTGTTGCACTTATCCGTGCGGCATCTAAAGTAGCTGGTCTTGAAGGTGATAACGAAGAGCAAAATGTCGGTATCCGTGTAGCACTTCGTGCAATGGAAGCGCCAATTCGTCAAATCACGACCAACGCTGGTGATGAAGAGTCAGTGGTCGCAAATAATGTACGTGCAGGCGAAGGTAACTACGGTTATAACGCGGCAACGGGTGAGTATGGCGACATGATCGAAATGGGTATTTTGGACCCAACCAAAGTGACTCGTAGCGCATTGCAATTTGCTGCGTCAGTTGCTGGGCTTATGATCACAACAGAAGCGATGGTAACCGACTTACCACAGAAAGAATCTGCTGGCATGCCTGATATGGGCGGCATGGGTGGAATGGGTGGCATGATGTAAATTTTGCATCATCCCCACTAATGTAAAGAACCGGAGCTTGGCTCCGGTTTTTTTATAATTGTCTTAATTCTGACGTTTATTCGAAGGCGGTATTTTAGACTTCTGGCTTTGACTTGTCATTTTTAGTGTTACCTCCTACATTGGAGGGGAAGGAAATTGGCTGAGTTGTTGATTCTTAATTAAGTGCTTGGTGAAAGCAGTTTCGTTCTGTGCTAGGCAATTACTTAATGGCTTTACTTAGTCAATAGTAAGGTTTTATCTATCAGTGGGGATATTTATGAAAAAAGTACTATCAATGTTAGCGGTTACTGCGGCTTTATCATCTTCTGTTGTCATGGCTGGTACTCCAGTGATGTTTTCTTCGATCAATAATTTTAATGCGCCAGATGAAAGCGCTGTATCAGGTCTGCGTGTTGCTGCACTTTATGGCAAAGTCGATGAAGTAAAAGGTGTTGATCTAGCCATTATTGGTCTTTCTGAAACCAATTCAACCACCGGTGTGAATCTTGGCCTTCTTGGTGCTTCAAAAGTTAACCAAGACATGACGGGCGCTTCATTAGGATTCTTTAACTGGAATACAGGAACAACTTCGGGTGCAAACATCGGTGCTGTTAACGTAACGAATGATGTGCGTGGTGCAAACTTGAGTTTTGTTAACTATTCAGAAGGCAATACCATGGTTGATGTTGGTGCTGCTAACTTCTCTGAAATCTCTACGGTTCAAGTTGGCGTATTCAATAAAACAACCAAAATTGAAGGTGTACAAATTGGTTTGATCAACTGTGCTGACAATGGTTTTTTTAAATGTTTTCCTATAATTAACTTTGCTAAATAACTATTTATTTTCTAAGTTAATATAAAATAGTAAGCAATTTTTTGATGCTGCTAACGTTTTGTTAGCAGCATTTTTATTTCCCACTATCTTTATTATGCCATTTCTTTCACATTGGTATCGTACTGTTTGCGATAAAAATATACTAGTTATGATTTTTAATGGTATTGGCGAATGCTATGTTTTATTGAAAGTTATTTTTCTATCTAATGTGAGTTGGTTTGAATTTAAATTGTTAATTAAATTTACATTTTTAGGAAATAAAATGAAACTATCTAGGTTAACTTTTTGCATTGCTTCGGCTTTATTTTGTACGAGTGCAATTTCTGCTGAGTCTATTACGTTAGAACAATATCAAGCATTATTGCCAACTAAGAGTGGTAACGTTGATTATAGTCTTAAATTAGCCGATCAAACTACAGTGAATTATCATTGTAATATTAAGGCTCAAGGCGATAAATTGGTTTTAGACCCAACGACATGTGATCAACGAGAAATTAACTGGAAAAAAATTATCCAAATAAAGTCAGCTTGAATTTATTGAATTCTGATTCTAATCGAAAAATACTGGAGCATAAATTATGGGCAATGGCATTTGCTCACGCCTCTATGCAGAGTATGGTTCAAATTCAATATGGTCTAAAAAAAGAAAATGGTACTTTCGATTTAGATAAACCATTTGCGACCGGTGAATCATTTGGTGAATATTTCAAAAGAAACATGGGTCCAAACTATTATGTTTCGAAAGCACTACAAGAAAGTTCATTAGGCGATGATTTACCCTCTGCGGAAATGGGTGATGGTGATGATGATGGCGTTCTTCAGGTTGAATATCCTGGCAGTGCTTGGTCTGAGCTTCAAGGTGCCGCTGAAGGTGGGTTCCCTGCCGTATTTGCCGCTATGGATCCTGAAAATACCATCAGTTCTAATAACGGGCCTGCCCGTAATATTTTGGGTTCTGCAATTACCAGTGCCTATTATAATGCTTCTGCTGTTGCAATTAATACGGGGGCTTTTTCTTGGCAACAAAATGAAACAGCGCAAAATGAACCTGGTAACCGTATCCATGAATTCTTGCAAGGTGCAAAGGACCCTGATGCACTCTCTATGTTATTAAGTTTTATGTATAATCGTGGTCCTTACGCTGCGAAAGATCAGCCATTAAAAAATGAAGCGACTTTCCAACACTGCATGAACGTCACTCAGGATTTAGAAAATGACTGGACTTGCTTTACAAAGCAGAATGACTTTGGTTCTCGCTATATTCGCCAGATCCCAGATGTTTCTAAACAACTTTCTGAATCTGGTAAAATTTATAATGCATCGTTAACATGGAATGATTTGCGCGGTTATATCCAGCTATTGAAAAATTATGGTTTTTATTCAAACCAAGAAATTCAAACAATAACCAGAGCTGTTCGCAACGTTTTTGAAAATAAGCAAGTTGATAACAAAATCAAATACGCGAAGCATTTTGGTAAGGTTCTTGAAGCGGTATTGACTAGCGTTCCAGTGCGGACTTTCGGTGAGCAAGGTGCTATTGACGCAACTAAGTTTATTCCCGTTTACGTGGATAAGTCTGTCTTGTCAGACTCAATGAACATGGTAGTTCGAAATGCAGATGGTACGATTTTAGTTAACGGTTGGGCAACACCAAATACGCATACAATGCTGCCACTAGATGCTTCAATGGTCACTTTATCGTATCAAGGTCAGGAATGCTCGGCGGAATTTGGCACTGTTTTTGCTGAAACTGTTGATAACTTTACTCCAAGTAATGAACCGACAATTCAAATTACCGTAGCACCAACGGAATCAGATTGTAATATTTATGAAACTGAATTTAGTGAGCCAGAAGCGGCACTTGAAGGTGTTTGGAATAATTTTACGGCTTATCCTAACGCTGGAACTGTAGTGGTAGACCCATTTAATAACTTAGAGTACCGCAGTAAGTGGTGGATTAATGCTGGTGAAGTTGCACCACATGATCATATTGGATGGGAATTGGTTAATTAAATATATCCTCTTCCTACTTGAAGCTGCAGCGGTGTTGGCTACATTCGCTCACCCCAATCACATAGTTTATCTATGCTCAAGGGGATGAACTCACTTGCCGCCTTCCTGCAACTTCAAATTGTTTGGGTATAAACAAAGACAGTAAATTCTAGTTTTTGATTCTATAAAAATGCCAGAATGAAGGTTCTGGCATTTTCTATCTAATTCCCATTGTTTATTTTATTGTTCTATACGCTTTTTATTTAATAGATGCGATGATTTCCTATTTTGAAACTTTTGATGTACGCCGCGGCGCAGACTCTTAAAGCTATTCTCAACTTTATCTACTCCATAAAGTACGCTCAGCACTAAAATGGTGATAATCACTGATTGTTGTAAGTACCCAAGACCAATCATCAAACCAAGCGAAGCGAGTACCCAAATAACCGCCGCAGAGGTTACACCATGGATCTTACCATCTTGAGTCATCATCACCCCTGCGCCCAAAAAGCCAACCCCAGTGATGATCTGTCCAAGAACCCGAGCCTGATCGAGCGTATTCGGTGACAAAGTTACCCCCATCGCTAGGAAAAAGTAAGTACCAGAAATTATTAATATCGAGGTTCGAATGCCTACCGGCTTACCCCTAGTTTGGCGTTCAATGCCGATTAATAGTCCATTGAGTGCACAGCAAAATAGAGCTGGCCAACTAAAAGGTCCGAGATTGAGAAATTGTTCGATGGGTTGCATACTGACCTCCTAAAAGATGTCGAGTATGCAGAGAAAGCAGGTATTGATCGAACAAAAGCTTTTGTTTGTCTAGATAAGCAAAATTTATGGCCAGAGACTCTGATTTGTCTGTGCCATTTTTTATCTATTCTAAATGCAAATCGAGCGGTGTTTTACTCGAACGACCGCCAATTTCTCGTGTTAATTTAGGAACTAAGTAACCAGAAACTTGTTCGATAACACCGGCCATAATATCTTTAGCTTGTTGATCTGAAACAAAAAAGTGCGCAGCGCCTTGAACTTTGTCTAATACGTGAAGGTAATAGGGCAAGATACCAGCATCAAATAATGTTTCGCTTAATTGAACTTGCGCTTTGATACTGTCATTGACCCCTTTCAGTAACACACCTTGGTTTAGTAGGGTGACATTAATAGCACGCAGGCGGTTCATTTGCTGTTTTAGCTCAAGGTTGATTTCGTTAGCGTGGTTGATGTGAGTCACTAGAATGACTTGCAAGCGAGTATCTTGTAGTAACTCGCATAATGAGTCGGTAATACGCGCCGGTATCACGACAGGCAAGCGTGAGTGAATGCGTAAGCGTTTGATATGTGGAATTTGGCTAATCGCCTCTATCAGCCATTTAAGCTCGTGATCTTTTGCCATCAGTGGATCGCCACCTGACAATATGACCTCATTCAATTCAGGGTGTGCGGCAATATAATCTAAGCTCTGCTGCCAAATCGTTTTGTTACCTTTATTCTCTTGATAGGGAAAGTGACGACGAAAGCAGTAACGGCAATTCACTGCACATCCGCCCTTTACGATCATCAGTGCACGGTTTTTGTATTTATGCAGCAGGCCTGGAATCGCGTTATTTTGCTCTTCAAGTGGGTCAGTAGAATAGCCTTGATGCCATTCAAATTCTTCGCTGAGCGGAAGCACTTGGCGTAACAGGGGATCATAAGGATTCCCTTGTTCCATACGTTCGATAAAACTTTGTGGGACTCGGAGGGCGAAAAGTTTGCGAGCTTCAAAGCCGTTTTGCCAAAGTGAAGGATCGATCTCCAGTATTTGTAATAAATCTGCAGGGTTTGAGATCGCATTCGTTAACTGTTGGAGCCAGTTTTGCTCAACAGATTCGACTTTTCGGGTTATTATGTGCGGCATTGAATTTAACTCGAAGAATGGTAAGAGGAAAAAATGGCTACTGTTAGCACGAATGAATTTAAAGGCGGTCTCAAAATTATGCTTGATAATGAGCCTTGTGTCATTCTCGAAAACGAGTATGTGAAACCAGGTAAAGGTCAAGCATTCAACCGTGTAAAAATCCGTAAACTGCTTTCTGGCAAAGTTCTGGAAAAAACATTTAAATCGGGTGACTCAGTTGAAGTGGCTGACGTTATGGATATCGACCTAGATTATCTATATAGCGACGGTGAATTCTACCACTTTATGAATGCAGAAACCTTTGAGCAGATCGCAGCAGACTCAAAAGCGGTTGGTGATAGCGCTAAGTGGTTGGTAGAAAACAACACTTGTATGTTAACACTTTGGAACGGTAACCCAATTGCGGTTACACCACCAAACTTTGTTGAGCTAGAAGTGGCAGAAACCGATCCAGGCCTAAAAGGTGACACTCAGGGGACGGGTGGCAAACCAGCAACATTGACGACTGGTGCTGTAGTTCGCGTTCCACTATTCATTACCATTGGCGAAGTGATCAAAGTTGATACTCGTTCTGGTGAATATGTAGGTCGTGTTAAGTAAATCATTACTTAACGATAAGAAGGTCGCGGTTGCGGCCTTTTTTGTCGCTGAACTATTTGATATTTACAGTGAACGACAAACAAATAAAAAAGCTGATGATTTCTCATCAGCTTTTTTGCTTTTATCGCATTGATGTTGGATTAAATCATGAAGATAAATACAACCGCTAGGGCTGAGATTAAACCAGCAAAAGCGTAACAAGCAATTTTACCAACGATGCCAGTATGGAATTTTAAGTCATGCATACCGTGGTGAACACGGTGCATGGCATGCCACATTGGTAACGCTAATGTGCCAATGATGAACAGTGCACCGATAATGCTAGTTGCAAAGTTTGCAACACGTTCATAGCTCATAGCTTGTTCGTCAATAATACCGAGTGGCGCTAGAATACCCAACACTAAAATAGTGATTGGCGTGATCATAGCAAACCATGTACCACCAGCACCAAATAGCCCCCACCACACTGGTTCGTCAGAACGTTTTGGGGTGCGATTTACCTTATAATTGTTATTCATACTATAAGCTCCTTACACCACAATCAGAACGATGAGAGAAATAAACGCAACCGCTGCCCACTGAGTGAGTACGATGATTTTTTTGTCGACCAACTTACCTTTCAGACGAATAGGCATTACTTGCGGCATCATGCTGAAGAAGGTTTGAGCATGCAGTAAACTGCCCGCTAAAGCGACGATGTTGATGGCAACCACAATTGGGTTTGCCATAAAGCTTAGCCAGCCTTGCCACGCTTCAGGGCCCTTGACCAAACAACCCAAACCGAAAGTTAGGAATAGGGTAAATAGAATCAAAGGTAAAACAGTGGCTTCACGCATCATGTAGAAGCGGTAGAAAGGATGATCTTTCCACCAAGTACGCTTCATTTCACGTACGTAAGGTTTACGGTTACTCATGATTACGCCTCCCCTGAATCTTTGTCTGAATGGCTAGTTGAACCGTCAGGTTTTAGCATCGCAATGACAAAATCCATCGAAGACTCTACTTTACCTTGGTTTACTGCTGCTGCTGGGTCTACGTGTTTCGGGCAGACCTCAGAGCAATAACCAACAAAGGTACAACCCCAAGCACCATTATCACCATTGATAAGCTTCATACGTTCAGCTTTACCATTATCACGGCTGTCTAAGTTATAGCGATGCGCAAGTGTTAATGCTGCAGGGCCAATGAACTCAGGGTTTAGACCAAACTGAGGGCAAGCCGCGTAGCAAAGACCACAGTTGATGCAGCCTGCGAACTGTTTGTATTTCGCCATTTGCTCTGGCGTTTGCAGGTTGGTGCCATCTTCAGGCTTACGATCGTTACCGATGATGTAAGGTTTAATCGCTTCAAGACGTTCGATGAACGGCGTCATATCAACAATTAAATCTTTTTCGATAGGGAAGTTGGCTAATGGCTCAATCTTCACCCCATTCGGGTAGTCACGTAGGAAACTCTTACAAGCCAGTTTTGGTACACCATTCACCATCACACCACATGAACCACAAATCGCCATGCGGCAAGACCAACGGTAAGAGAGGTCTTTATCTAGGTGATCTTTGATGTAGCCAATGGCGTCGAGTACTGACATGGTTTCATCAAAGGGTACTTCAAAGGCTTGTAGATGCGGCTCAGCATCCGCTTCTGGGTCGTAGCGTAAAATATCTACTTTTTGAATACGATTTGCTGACATTATTTTTGCTCCTCTGCGCGTTTGTCTTCGGCAGCTTTTTCTGCCGCGGCCGCTTGTTCTGCGGCTTCACCATATAGACGCGCTTTCGGTTGTGACTTGGTGATTTTCACATCGCTGTAATCGATGGTTGGCGCTGCATCTGGTTGGTAGAAAGCCAAAGAGTGTTTCAGGAAGTTGACGTCATCACGCTCTGTACAACCTTCATCCAAACGTTGGTGAGCACCACGAGACTCTTTACGTAAAATCGCAGAGTGCGCCATCGCTTCGGCAACTTCTAAGCCGTAGCCAACTTCAATCGCGTAAAGCAAGTCAGTGTTGAATACTTTGCCTTTATCTTTGATGCTGATGCGCTTGTAACGCTCTTTAAGCTCGGTGATTTTATCGATCGTCGCTTGCATTAAATCTTCTTGGCGGTAGATACCACAACCTGCTTCCATGGTGTGACCCATTTCAGTACGGATAGTGGCCCAGTTTTCATCGCCTTCTTGGTTCATCAAGGCAGCAATACGCTCTTCAACCGTTTTCACTTGTTTAGCGATAGATTCATCGTTCCAACCTTTAAACTCAGCAGCACGTTTCACCGCTTGTTCACCAGCAACGCGGCCAAATACCACGAATTCAGCAAGAGAGTTTGAACCTAAGCGGTTTGCACCATGAAGACCAACGGATGCACATTCGCCGACCGCAAATAGGCCTTTAATACGCGTTTCGCATTGACCATCGGTCTCAATACCACCCATGGTGTAGTGCACGGTAGGGCGAATTGGGATCGGCTCTTTGGCTGGGTCGACATTGACGTAAGCTTTAGCTAGCTCACAAATGAACGGTAGACGTTCTTGTAAGTACTCTTCACCTAGGTGGCGAAGGTCAAGATGCACTACATCACCCAGTGGGTGTTTGATAGTGTTGCCTTTTTGCTGTTCATGCCAGAACGCTTGAGAAACTTTATCGCGAGGACCCAGTTCCATATATTTGTTTTTTGGCTGACCAACGGGAGTTTCAGGGCCCATGCCGTAATCTTGCAGATAACGGTAGCCATTTTTGTTGACGATAATACCGCCTTCACCACGACAACCTTCGGTCATCAAAATACCAGTACCCGGTAAGCCTGTTGGGTGGTATTGAACAAATTCCATATCGCGCAGAGGAACACCGTGACGATAAGCCATCGCCATGCCGTCACCTGTTACGATACCGCCATTGGTATTACAGTGGTAAACACGGCCTGCGCCACCGGTTGCCAATACAACAGATTTCGCTTTAATAGTAACCAATTCACCTTCAGACATGTGAATGGCGATAAGGCCTTGTACTTCACCGTCTTCAACAAGCAGATCAACCACAAAGTACTCATCAAAGCGGTTGATTTGTGGATATTTCATTGAAGTTTGGAAGAGGGTGTGAAGCATGTGGAAGCCGGTTTTATCTGCCGCAAACCAGGTGCGTTCAACTTTCATACCACCAAAGCGGCGTACGTTGACTTCACCATTTTCTTTACGGCTCCATGGGCAGCCCCATTGCTCCATTTGCACCATTTCGCGCGTCGAATTGGCAACAAAGTATTCAACAACATCCTGTTCACATAGCCAGTCACCTCCGCCAACGGTATCGTTGAAGTGGTTATCTAGGCTATCTTCTTCCTTGATAACTGCCGCTGAGCCACCTTCTGCTGCGACCGTATGAGAACGCATTGGATAGACTTTTGAAATCAGAGCGACTTCTAAATCAGGGTTTGCTTCAGCTGCTGCAATTGCAGTACGAAGACCAGCGCCGCCTGCGCCGATGACTGCGATATCTGTGGTGATAATTTGCACAGTTATCCTCCAGTGAGTGATGCGGAAATTCCGCTTGTTATAATTAAAAGCTAATAAGCCTTACTTTGGGTGCTGCTAGTGTAGAAGAGGTTAGTTAGGAAAAAATTGATTCTGTTAGGTTTTTGCTTCGGAAGTGCAAGTGTAAGCATAATTATTTTTCTTTGTGTGATAATAATCACGTACGGATTGGGAATTTGCTCTTAGCAGAGTAGAATTTGCCTTACTTCAACTTGTGTATCAGTCAAAAAATGAGCAAACAACACTGGATGCCAACCGCATCAATTCAACAACTGCGACAAAGAGCCTGCCTCATCAAGCAGATCCGACAATTCTTTGATGAACGAGACGTGCTGGAAGTCGACACTCCTGCGATGAGTCACGCCACGGTGACTGATATCCATCTGCAAACCTTTGAAACAGAGTTTATTGGCCCTGGTTACGCTGATGGGCGTCGATTGCATTTTATGACTAGCCCTGAGTTTCATATGAAGCGTTTGTTGGCGGCGGGTAGTGGCTCTATTTATCAAATCAATAAAGCATTTCGTAATGAAGAGAACGGCCGATACCACAACCCAGAATTTACCCTCTTGGAATGGTATCGAATTGGGTTTAACCACCATGATCTTATGGATGAAATGGATACGTTGTTGCAGCTTGTTCTGCAATGTGCGATGGCTGAACGCATGACTTATCAGCAAGCCTTTATTCAAGTGCTCGGTGTTTGTCCTTTAGATGCTTCGATGACGGAGCTTAAACGCGTTGCTAGTACGCTTGGTCTGAACGATATTGCGCAGCCAGAAGAAGAGCGAGATACGTTATTACAGCTGCTATTTAGTATCGGCATTGAACCGAAAATTGGTCAACAAGCGCCCGCATTTGTTTATGATTTCCCCGCCTCTCAAGCGGCATTGGCAAAAATTAATGTGCAAGATCCTCGTGTTGCGGATCGCTTCGAAGTCTATTTTAAAGGGATTGAGCTTGCTAACGGTTTTCATGAGCTGGATAACCCACAAGAGCAATTGGCACGTTTTGAAGCGGATAACCAAAAACGCTACGCGATGGGACTTGCCGAGCAGCCTATTGACTATCATTTAATTGAAGCATTAAAAGCGGGCTTACCTGCATGTGCAGGTGTGGCTTTAGGGATTGATCGCTTGATTATGTTGGCTCTTGGCCAAGATCACATCGATAAAGTGACGGCTTTCCCATTTCCAATTGCTTAATTTGAATCTCGGTATTTTTCTTCATTCACTCTTGATGAATGAGGAAAAATGCAACACTTGTTTATTCTGCCGTCTAAGCACTCGCGTCATGCCTTCAACCTCGCTATACTCCTTGTCTGTTTTTAAGCCCACATTGCAAGAGCACAACATATGCAAGAGTACATCGAGTTTTTCCAACAAAATATGATTCTATCTTTGGCATGGGTAGGTATTCTCGTTGCCTTAATTATGAGCATCGTAAAATCGACCACTGCGGCATACAAAGAAATCACCGCAGCACAAACCACTTATCTGATGAATCGTGACAATGGTGTGGTTGTTGATATTCGCTCTAAAGAAGAGTTCAAAAAAGGTCATATAACTGATGCGGTTCACATTTTACCGTCGGATATTAAAGCAGGTAACTTTGCTAGCCTTGAAAATCGCAAGTCAGACCCAATCATTGTTGTATGCAAAACGGGTCAAACTGCGCAAGAGAGTGCAAACTTACTCGCTAAAGCTGGTTTTGAAAACGTGAATCTATTGAAAAGCGGTTTGGTTGCTTGGAATGAAGCTAACCTACCATTGGTTCGCGGCAAGAAGTAATTCACTGACAGTGGTTCTCTAGAATTGAACTTGCTTGAGTGAAAATTCATCATTTAACCTGAAGAGTTGTGATGTTTTCCACGTAATAGTGAGTTCATCTAGTCATTCAAAATTAGCTCGGTTAGTCTCAAGACAACACAGAATTTGTAAGTATTTAAGGATTAAACAATGGCTGAAGCAGCACAACAAGACGCACAACAAAATTTCGCAATTCAACGTATCTTCCTAAAAGATGTTTCTTTTGAAGCTCCAAACTCACCAACGATGTTTCAAAAAGAGTGGAATCCAGATGTGAAGCTGGATCTAGACACTCAAAGCCGTGAGCTTGGTGAAGGTGTATACGAAGTTGTGCTGCGTCTAACGGTTACTGTAAAAAATGCTGAAGAAAACGCATTCCTATGCGAAGTTCAACAAGGTGGTATCTTCACTGCAGATAAAATGGAAGCAGGCCAATTGGCTCATTGTTTAGGTGCATTCTGCCCTAACATTCTATTCCCATACGCTCGTGAAACTATTTCTAGCTTGGTGGTTAAGGGTACATTCCCACAACTTAACCTTGCACCAGTTAACTTTGATGCATTGTTTATGAACTATCTACAACAGCAAGCGTCTCAAGGTGAACAAGCTGAGGCTTAATCGCTATCAGCGTTAGCATTTAAGGGGCGGTTTATTTTCACGGCTCTTAATTATTAAAAATGCACAAAGCATCCCAAAGACTGACGGTGCGATGTGCATTTTTTATTTGTCTCTGTTTAATTTTTATTACCAAGGCTTAGTTTGTTTGACTGCCCAAGGCTAATAAATGGTAAGCAGCATCAGCAGAATGATACCTAAGCCATTTTATAAATTGTTTAAGAGCAACACTGAAAATGGTTTAGGTATAAAATAAATACACTAATAGTTAATGGGCGAAACAATGACAGATCCTAAAAGTATTTACGGCAAAGAGATTGCAATGACAGTGATTGGTGCTGGTTCTTACGGTACATCTCTGGCGATTTCTCTGGCGCGTAATGGCGCAAATGTTGTTCTTTGGGGACATGAAGTTGAGCATATGGCTCGCCTTGAGGCTGATCGTGCTAACCATGAGTTTTTGCCCAATATTGATTTTCCACTGTCACTAATTATCGAGTCTGATTTACAAAAAGCGGTGCAAGCGAGCCGAGATCTATTGGTTGTGGTACCAAGTCATGTGTTTGGTATTGTCTTGAAGAGTCTCAAACCGCATTTGAGAGAGAACTCTCGGATCTGCTGGGCAACCAAAGGGTTGGAGCCGGAAACTGGACGTTTATTGAAAGATGTAGCACACGATGTGATAGGCGATCATTATTCATTAGCGGTATTGTCTGGTCCAACGTTTGCCAAAGAGCTAGCGATGGGCATGCCTACTGCAATTTCTGTTGCGTCGCCTGATGAGCAGTTTGTGAAAGAGCTGCAAGAAAAAATCCACTGTAGCAAAACGTTTCGAGTTTATGCCAATAGTGATTTTATCGGCATGCAATTAGGTGGTGCGGTTAAGAATGTGATAGCAATTGGAGCCGGGATGTCTGATGGTATCGGTTTTGGTGCCAATGCCCGTACAGCGTTAATCACTCGCGGTTTGGCGGAAATGTGTCGCCTTGGTGCTGCGCTAGGGGCACAGCCGGAAACCTTTATGGGCATGGCTGGGTTAGGCGATTTAGTACTGACTTGTACTGATAACCAATCACGCAACCGTCGTTTTGGTTTAGCATTGGGACAAGGCAAAGAGGTGGATACTGCTCAACAAGAAATTGGCCAAGTGGTTGAAGGTTACCGTAATACTAAAGAAGTATGGGTGCTAGCACAGCGAATGGGTGTTGAGATGCCAATAGTTGAACAAATCTATCAAGTGTTGTATCAAGGTAAAGATGCACGTATGGCGGCTCAAGATCTGCTGGCACGCGATAAAAAAGCGGAACGATAATTCATTGCCCATAGTATCGGTGAGGAGACTCATCGCACGGCAATCTACATTGACGCTCTAGGGATTGAATTGGTAAGGGTAATGAACCAACGATGAAACATTGCGAAAAATTCAAAGTTTGGCAAGCGATAGTCAAAGAGGCACGTGAGCAATCAGAACAAGAACCGATGCTGGCTAGCTTTTATCATGCCACCATCATCAAGCATGATAGCTTAAGTTCAGCACTGAGCTACATATTAGCCAATAAGCTGAACACTGCGTCGATGCCAGCCATGGCAGTACGTGAGGTGGTTGAAGAAGCTTTTGCCGCTGATTGCAGCATCACCGAAGCGGCGGCGTGTGATATTTGCGCGACGGTTAATCGTGACCCTGCGGTTTCTATGTACTCGATGCCTCTGCTTTACCTGAAAGGCTATCATGCATTGCAAGGATATCGTGTTGCCAATTGGTTATGGAAACAAGGGCGTGTCGCTTTGGCAACTTATTTCCAAAATCAAATCTCAGTGGCTTGTCAGGTCGATATTCATCCAGCAGCTCGAATTGGTCGCGGTATTATGTTGGATCACGCGACAGGTATTGTGATTGGTGAAACCGCTGTGGTGGAAAATGATGTCTCAATTTTGCAGGATGTGACACTTGGCGGTACAGGTAAAGAATGTGGTGATCGTCACCCGAAAATTCGTGAAGGTGTGATGATTGGTGCTGGTGCCAAAATTCTAGGCAATATTGAAGTGGGTGAGGGGGCTAAAATTGGTT
Source organism: Vibrio aestuarianus (assembly GCF_012395185.1). Lineage (GTDB taxonomy): Bacteria > Pseudomonadota > Gammaproteobacteria > Enterobacterales > Vibrionaceae > Vibrio > Vibrio aestuarianus. The sequence goes on along the minus strand of NZ_JAAZTU010000002.1, from coordinate 142,699 downwards.
CTTGCTCTGTGGTACTGCAAGCGGTTCCCCCACATACCACGGTAGCTGGCGTTCCGGCTAAAATTGTCGGTCGTCCGCAAACCGATAAGCCTTCTTTAGATATGGATCAGCAGTTTAATGGTCGCTCGCAAAGCTTTATCGGTGGTGATGGTATTTAAATAAAAAAGGTGATGCAAAAGCATCACCTTTTTTGATCGCAGGCATTAAGCCATGGCGTCAAGTTCAACAAGTACTTCTTCTGCCCATTCAACCCAAGCTTGACGAAGCAAAAGGTTGCGACGCAGTGTCAGGCGTTCAAGACGTTGTTGCTTATCTAAGGTCGCAGGCGTTGCATAGTATGCAGATTCAATCTCTTGGTAATGAGCAACTAATTTCTTTGACTCTTCGAGTAACTCACCCAGTTGAACTCGGTAAGGCGTTGCTGGCTGTACAGCACAAGCGATAAGCTTAGCACTGAATTCGTCACGAACTGTCGGGTGTGCAGTCGGTTGATCAAACCACTCACCTAATGCTCGACGACCTAAATCCGTGATGGAGTAAACTTTACGATCAGGTTTACCTTCTTGAGGCTCTAATACGCAAGTCACAAGGCCATTTTGACCCATTTTATTTAATTCACGGTAAACTTGCTGGTGGCTGGCTTTCCAAAAGTAGCCAATGCTAGCTGAGAACTCTTTCGTGATGTCGTAACCTGTGGCATCGCGTGTGCTCAGAACGGTTAAGATAACGTGTGGTAATGACATGTCTTCAATCCAAATGGTTAATAAACGATGAAACCAATCGCGTAAACTCTTGTTGTGCTTCTGATGGCATCAATCTTGGTTGAGTTTAAGCAACACCAACTTATCGTATGTTGGTTGTGTCACCTTAAAAGCCGTTTATCACCTAGGAGGTAGTACGCATTGCGCATACCAATCTGCGATTTGTTGTGTTTATATGGTTTCGCAGAGGAGCGGTATTATATCTAAATAATAAGCATAAAGTGGAATACTTTGGGCGTGAATGCCTAAAAAGCTGATAATATTCTCAATAATTTTGCTCAGTCAAAATAAAAGGCCGCATAATGCGACCTTTTTTTGTTTTTATGGAATAAAAAACTACCATTTAACCTGTATTACGCATTCCTGCTGCTATGCCAGCAATCGTTACCATTAGTGCTTCCTCTAATTCTACCGATGGGGTCTCTGTTTGACGGGTGCGATAGAGCAACTCTGCTTGCAGCATATTCAATGGCTCAACATAGATATTACGCAGACGAATTGATTCAAGACCCCAAGGGTCGCTTTGCATCAAATTCTCGTTGTTTTCCACATTAAGCACTGCTTTGATGTCTTTCTGGAGTTGAGTGCGCAGACGATCACCTAGTGGACGCAGCGATTCATCGACTAAGCGTTCATCGTAGTAGCGTGAAATTTCGATGTTGCACTTAGAATACACCATCTCCAGCATGCCTAAGCGTGTGGAGAAGAACGGCCATTCACGACACATATCTTCAAGTAGCGCTTGGTGTCCTTTATCTATCGAGTATTGAATCGCTTCACCAGCCCCTAACCATGCAGGAAGTACTAGGCGGTTTTGGCTCCAAGAAAAAATCCAAGGAATAGCACGTAAGCTTTCAACCCCACCATTTGGATTACGTTTGGCGGGACGAGAACCGAGAGGTAATTTACCCAGTTCTAGTTCAGGGGTTGCTTGACGGAAATAAGGCACAAAGTCTGGTTCGCCACGTACAATGTTGCGGTATGACTCACAAGATACTTCTGATAAAACATCCATCAAATCACGCCAATCTTGTTTTGGCTCTGGCGGTGGAAGTAGGTTGGCTTCCAAAATTGCACTAGCGTACATATTGAAGCTGTTAATGGCCACTTCTGGCAAACCAAGTTTAAAACGAATCATCTCGCCTTGTTCGGTTACGCGTAAGCCACCTTTCAAGCTTTTTGGTGGTTGGGAAAGTAGCGCTGCGTGCGCTGGCGCGCCACCACGACCAATCGTACCGCCACGGCCATGAAATAGTGTCAGTTCAATGCCCGCTTCTTCGCTAACTTTAACCAGAGCATCCATTGCGCGATATTGCGCCCAACCGGCTGACATTACACCTGCATCTTTAGCAGAATCAGAATAGCCAATCATCACCATTTGATGGTTTTGAATAAAGCCACGGTAGAGATCAATACTCATCAATTGGTTGATGACCGCTTCAGCATTGTTTAAGTCGTCCAATGTTTCAAACAGTGGACAGACATCCATACGATAAGGGCAGCCAGATTCTTGCAGTAATAAGTGCACTGCGAGTACATCTGACGCGGTACGAGCCATGGAAATGACGTATGCGCCAAAGGCTTCACGAGGCTGTGCGGCAATAATCTTACAGGTATCGAGCACTTCTTGAACTGGCTCTGATGGTTGCCAGTCACGTGGCAATAGAGGGCGTTTAGAGCTGAGCTCATTAGTTAGGAAAGCAATTTTGTCTTGCTCGCTCCACTGGTCGTAATCACCAATGCCTAGATAGCGCGTCAGCTCAGACAGTACATCGGAATGACGAGTACTTTCTTGGCGGATATCCAAACGTACTAAATGCACGCCAAAAGCTTTGATACGGCGTAGTGTGTCAAGTAGCGAACCATCAGCGATGACACCCATGCCACATTCATGCAGTGATTGATAGCATGCCAGCAGCGGCTGCCATAATTGGTCGATATGCTGAAGCGGCGCTTTGCGTGCCAATTGCTGGCCATTGATTTTTGCTTCAAGCACTTCCGTGGTTTCAGTCAATAGCGTACGTAAACGCTTTAGAATCGCACGGTATGGTTCGTGTTCATCTTCACCGGCAAGCGCTCGCAATGCATCACTGCATTTAGTCATTGATAGTTCACTGACTAATTCATTGATGTCGCCAAGGTACAGGTCAGCTGCTTTCCAGCGAGAAAGTAACAGCACTTCACGGGTAATAGTGTGAGTAACGAATGGGTTACCGTCGCGGTCTCCACCCATCCAAGATGAGATATGCACTGGGCGCGCATCAATCGGTAGCCCTTCACCTAAGTAACTTTCCAGGCGCTCATCGAATTCACGTAAGAACTCTGGTATGGCTTGCCATAATGAATTTTCTACTACCGCAAACCCCCATTTTGCTTCATCAAGAGGGGTTGGGCGCTGCTTACGGATAACATCGGAATGCCAGCTTTGGGCGATTAATTGTTCTAAACGGCGCTCGGTTTTTTGGCGTTCTTTGAAAGAGAGATCGCTCAATTCAAGTTTCGATAGGCACTCATTGATCTTAACCAATTTGTTGATCATGGTACGGCGTGTGATTTCTGTTGGGTGAGCGGTGAGAACGAGCTCGATATTCAGATCACGTACCGCTTGAGCGGCATCCAGTTTGCTGATTTTATTTTGATTAAGTTTAGTAAACAGAGAGCTGATGGCATCTGGTTCACAAACGTGTTCTTCGCAGTGACGAGAAATAGTATGGTATTGCTCAGCCATGTTGGTTAAGTTCAGAAATTGGTTGAAAGCGCGTGCAACGGGAGTGAGTTGTTCATTAGGAAGGTTTTTAATTTCCTCTACCAAACTGTCTCGGTCGGCTTGATTACCGTTACGTGCTGATTTGGAAAGTTTTCGGATGGTTTCCACTTTCTCTAAGATAACGTCACCATGGGCATCCTGTATGGTATTGCCTAGCAACCGGCCAAGCATGCTCACGTTACTTTTGAGCGCAGCGTATTTTTCGTTCATTGTCGTCCTGCCTTGTAAAAAAATTACATCCAATGTTCCTTGCTAGGTACACAATCTAGCGAAAAGATCCCTTCCGAGTCAAATAAAGCAGACTAAGTTTCCATTTATTGCTTATGTTACGGTTTTTGACGTCTTGATGAATAATTTGTATTAATTACTGAAATTTTATTACAAAAAAAGCCTTAAAGGTGGACCCTTTAAGGCGCTGTATATTTTCATCTTCGAGAATGTCGTTCTTAGAAGCAGTATTTGTACATCGCTTTTGACAGTACATTGATGGTTGGATCAATAAATTCGAAGGCCAAGAACTCATCAGGTTGATGGGCTTGGTCTATGGAACCTGGTCCAAGTACTAACGTTGGACATAACTGCTGTAAAAACGGTGCTTCGGTACAATAATTAACTGTCTCAGAAGGTGTGTTACAGATCTCTTCAACCCCTCCGATAAAGGGGTGGTCATGCTGACATTCATAACCTGGGATCGCTTCATGCAATGCGGTAATTTCAATCCTGCCCGGCCATTTAGCCGCAACTTCGTTGAGTGCGCCACGTAGCATGTTATCTAATCCATCCAAGCTGATGCCTGGTAGCGGGCGAACATCATAATGCAGCTCACAGCAACCACAGATACGGTTCGGGCTATCGCCACCATGAATATGGCCCAAATTTAAGGTTGGATTAGGGATGGCAAACCCCGGGTGATGATACTCTTTGACCAGTTTGTCACGCAGTTGCATTAATGCATACATCACTTCGTGCATAATCTCTATCGCATTTACCCCCAAAGCTGGGTCAGATGAGTGGCCAGATTTACCCGTCACTCGAATGGCATTCGCTACGTGTCCTTTATGACCACGAATAGGCACCAAACTGGTGGGTTCACCGATAATACAGTAATCCGGTTGGAAGGGGGCATTCTCAGTAAAATGACGAGCACCAAGCATGGTGGTTTCTTCATCGCACGTTGCCAGTACATACAGCGGTTTACTCTGTTTACTCCAATCGACCTTCTTCACTGCTTCATAAATGAATGCAAAAAATCCTTTCATATCGGCCGTTCCTAATCCATAGAAACGATCATTGGCTTGAGTCAGTGCATGAGGTTCAAAGCTCCAACGTCCTTGATCAAAAGGGACTGTGTCGCTGTGCCCCGCAAGCAGCAATCCACCTTCACCGCTGCCTTTTTTCGCGATTAGGTTGTATTTGCCAGGAGCAACGACAATGGTTTCAACTGTAAAACCTAAGCTGGAAAACCACTCTGACATCTTATTAATCACATTTTCATTACCTTCATCCCAGCTCGAGTCAGTGGAGCTAATGGAAGAGGTCGAAATCAGGCCTTCATAGACCTCAAGAAAACTGGGTAATTGCATATTATCTTTGCTCCTAGTATTGACAGAGTAATCGCGAGAAGGTAAAACACATATTAAATCACTTTGTGTGAATAAAAAACCGAAATAAGCGGTGTTTTCTGAAATTTATAGTCATTTTTGAATTATCTTTTTTACTTTGAAACTGGATGTCACAAGATGTTAAAAACCACAATTATCGGAGCTAGCGGTTATACCGGAGCTGAGTTGGCTTACATGGTGCAAAAGCACCCACAACTCACGCTATCAGGTTTATATGTTTCCGCCAATAGTCTAGATGCAGGAAAGCCAATGGCAGAGCTGCATGGCAAGCTTGCGGGTGTTGTGGATATGTCAATTCAACCATTGGTTGATCCAGCCAAAGCAGCCAGTGAATGTGATGTGGTGTTTTTAGCAACCGCTCATGAGGTTAGCCATGATTTGGCGCCGATTTTCCTTGAGCAAGGTTGTCAGGTTTTCGACCTTTCTGGTGCTTTTCGAGTTCAAGGTGATGATTTCTACACAAATTACTACGGCTTTGAACACAAACATGCGCAGTGGCTAGAACAAGCTGTTTACGGTTTAGCTGAATGGAATGCTGAGGCGATCCAACAAAGCCAACTGATTGCTGTTGCAGGTTGTTACCCAACGGCATCGCAACTCGCGATTAAACCACTGGTAGAAGCTGGGCTACTTGATAGCAACCAGTGGCCAGTTATCAACGCAATCAGTGGTGTGACTGGTGCAGGCAGAAAAGCGAGCTTAACCAATAGCTTTTGCGAAGTCAGCTTACAGCCTTACGGTGTATTTACGCATCGTCATCAACCAGAAATTGCGACGCATCTTGGTTGTGAGGTGATTTTCACTCCTCACCTTGGCAATTTTAAGCGTGGCATTTTAGCGACTATCACCATGAAACTGGCTCACGGTGTCTCTGAGCAGCAAGTGCTTGAAGCATTTGAGCTGGCTTATGCCAATAAACCAGCGGTCAGAATTAAGCAAACATTACCAAGAATTCAAGATGTCGAGTTTACGCCATTTTGTGACCTCGGCTGGCGAGTACAAGGTGAGCATATTATCGTCGTCTCGGCGATAGACAATTTATTAAAAGGTGCATCAAGCCAAGCGATGCAGTGTTTAAACATTCATTACGGTTTTTCTGAGCTAACAGCTTTGGTGTAAGCCACCAAGCGTAAGGGTTAAATATGACAGATACAAAGCAAAATCCATTAGTGATTAAGTTAGGCGGCGCGGCGCTGTCTTGTTCGGACACGCTAAGCAAATTGTTTGGCGCAATCGCACAGTATCAAGCCCAAGCTCAGCGACGAATTGTCATCGTTCACGGTGGGGGCTACCTAGTGGACGAGCTAATGGCGAAACTACAACTGAAAACTGTGAAAAAAGACGGTTTACGGGTAACGCCTTACGAGCAAATTCCGTTGATTGTTGGTGCGTTAGCAGGAACTGCTAACAAGATGCTACAGGGTCAGGCGATTAAAGATGGTTTGAACGCGGTTGGCTTATCTCTGGCTGACGGTGGGTTGTGTAAAGTGGAAGAGTTGGATCCAGAACTCGGCGCGGTGGGGAAAGCATCACCTGGGGATTCACAAATTCTGCAAGCCATTCTTGCTGCTGGTGGTTTGCCAATCATTAGTTCTATTGGTCTGACTGCTGAAGGCCAGATGATGAATATTAATGCGGATCAAGCGGCGGTTGCGGTGGCAGGCGCATTAGATGCTGAGTTGGTACTGCTTTCAGACGTTAGTGGTGTATTGGATGGTAAGGGGCACCTTCTTGCTAGCCTCAATGAACAACAGGCTAATGCACTGATTGCAGGTAAAGTGATTACCGACGGCATGATCGTCAAAGTCAAAGCAGCATTAGAAGCCGCCAATGATTTAGGTCGTCCTATTCAAGTCGCTACATGGCGCTACCCAGATAAGCTAAGCAAATTATTTGCGGGCGAGAGCATTGGTACACAATTCTTGCCTCAGTCATAAATTAAAAATTTTGGTAAGTTGTTTAATAACGACTTTCGATAAGAAGTAACCCAGAGCACTGACCGCCAAGCGCAGCGCCGGGAAAATTGGAGAAGTAAAATGAGCAAAGTTCAAGTTAATAAAGTAGTTGTCGCATACTCTGGCGGTCTAGATACATCAGTGATCATTCCGTGGTTAAAAGAGAATTATGATTGTGAAGTCGTGGCTTTTGTCGCTGATGTTGGCCAAGGTGAAGAAGAATTAGTCGGCATTGAAGAGAAAGCTAAAGCGTCAGGCGCTTCAGAATGCTACGTAGTGGATCTAAAAGAAGAGATGGTTGCTGAATACATCTATCCAACACTAAAAACAGGCGCTTACTACGAAGGCAAATACCTACTTGGTACGTCAATGGCTCGTCCAATCATTGCCAAAGCGCAAGTTGAAATTGCGCGTAAAGTGGGCGCGGATGCACTGTGCCACGGCTGTACGGGTAAAGGTAATGACCAAGTGCGTTTTGAAGGCGCGTTCGCCGCGTTAGCACCGGACCTACAGGTTATTGCGCCATGGCGTGAATGGGATCTTGTTAGCCGTGAAGAGTGTCTGGATTATCTAGCAGAGCGTAACATTCCGTGTGCTGCTTCTTTAACTAAGATCTACTCACGTGATGCCAACGCATGGCATATCTCAACCGAAGGTGGTGTGCTTGAAAATACATGGAATGCACCAAACGAAGACTGTTGGGTATGGACGGTTGATCCAGAACAAGCGCCTAACGAAGCAGAATACGTGACTTTGCAAGTAGCTCAAGGTGAAGTCGTGGGTGTTGATGGAGAGCTGATGACGCCATACAACGCACTGGTTTATCTCAATGAGAAGGGCTCAAAACATGGTGTTGGTCGTATTGATATCGTTGAAAACCGTTTGGTCGGTATGAAGTCTCGTGGTTGTTACGAAACTCCTGGGGGCACCATCATGATGGAAGCGCTGCGTGCTGTTGAACAATTAGTGTTGGATAAAGCGTCTTTTGAATTCCGTGAAGAATTAGGCGTTAAAGCATCACACCTTGTTTACGATGGTCGTTGGTTTACTCCACTATGTAAATCGATCATGGCAGCGGCTGACCAGTTAGCCCAAGACGTCAACGGCGAGGTGGTGGTTAAACTGTATAAAGGCCAAGCGACAGTGACTCAAAAACGTTCTGAAAACAGCTTGTATTCTGAAGAGTTTGCTACCTTCGGTGAAGATGAAGTGTATGACCAAAGTCATGCTGGTGGTTTCATTCGCCTTTACTCACTAGCAAGCAGAATCAGAGCACTTAACGAAGCAAAGAAAAACCAATAACCTTCGTTGATTAGCGTATTATCAAGCCCATTTGCTTAGCAAATGGGCTTTGTTGTTACAGTAACCTTGAATGATAAATTAAAATTTAAAAATCATGAATAATTATGTGAAATAAGTGAATTTTTACTTTGTTTTTCCTTCAGGCTGCGGTAAGTTATCACCATACAAAAAAGAAACTGAGTTCAATCAGATTCCATCGTTGCACACGCAGTGAATAGCGAGCATTTAGGAGAGACACAATGGCACTATGGGGCGGCAGATTTACCCAAGCAGCAGACACTAGGTTCAAAGAGTTTAACGATTCACTTCGCTTTGACTACCGATTGGCTGAGCAAGACATTGTGGGTTCTATAGCATGGTCTAAAGCCCTGTTGTCGGTGAACGTATTAAACGAAGAAGAGCAACAAAAGCTAGAACTTGCGCTCAATGAGTTAAAACTGGAAGTGATGGAAGACCCAGAGCAGATCCTACGCTCTGATGCTGAAGATATTCACTCGTGGGTAGAGCAGCAATTGATCGGCAAAGTCGGTGATTTGGGTAAAAAACTGCATACGGGACGTTCTCGTAATGACCAAGTCGCGACGGATTTAAAATTGTGGTGTCGCCAGCAAGGACAGCAGCTACTGCTTGGCTTAGACCGTTTACAAACGCAATTGGTCTCAGTGGCGGAGCAACATCAAACAACAGTATTACCAGGTTATACGCACTTACAACGCGCTCAACCTGTGACCTTTGCTCACTGGTGTTTAGCCTATGTAGAAATGTTTGAGCGTGATTATTCTCGTCTACACGATGCAATTAGGCGTTTAGACACCTGCCCATTGGGTTCTGGTGCACTAGCAGGAACGGCATATCCTATTGATCGTCAGCAGTTAGCTCATAACTTAGGTTTTCGTCGTGCTACGCGTAACTCACTAGACTCTGTGTCGGATCGGGATCATGTGATGGAATTGATGTCGATTGCGTCGATCTCTATGCTGCATTTATCGCGTTTGGCTGAAGATATGATCTTCTACAACTCTGGTGAGTCTGGCTTTATTGAACTGGCGGATACCGTGACCTCTGGCTCTTCTTTGATGCCACAAAAGAAAAACCCAGACGCGTTAGAGCTTATTCGGGGTAAAACGGGTCGGGTTTATGGGTCGTTGGCTGGCATGATGATGACCGTTAAAGCGCTACCATTGGCGTATAACAAAGATATGCAAGAAGACAAAGAAGGGCTGTTTGATGCGCTCGACACTTGGAATGATTGCATGGAAATGGCGGCCTTGTGTTTTGATGGTATCAAAGTGAATGGTGAACGCACACTTGAAGCCGCTAAACAAGGTTATGCCAACGCAACAGAACTCGCTGATTACTTGGTTGCTAAAGGTATTCCTTTCCGTGAAGCTCACCATATTGTGGGTGTGGCGGTGGTCGGTGCTATCGCTAAAGGTTGTGCATTAGAAGAATTATCGATTGCTGAACTGCAAGAATTTTCGCCAGTAATTGAAGATGACGTGTACGCTATTTTGACCATTGAATCGTGTTTGGAAAAACGTAGCGCGTTGGGTGGTGTCTCGCCGACTCAAGTGGCTTATGCGGTTGAGCAAGCACAAGCACGGCTAGATAAACGCGACACCACGGCGGTGAAAGTTCGTCCTGCGCGTTTGACTGATATCGAAACGTTAGAAAGCATGGTGACTTACTGGGCGAATATGGGTGAAAACTTACCTCGTTCACGCAATGAACTAGTGCGAGATATTGGTTCGTTTGCGGTTGCTGAGCACCATGGTGAAGTTACTGGTTGCGCATCGTTATATGTTTATGACTCTGGTCTGGCGGAAATCCGTTCATTAGGTGTGGAAGCTGGCTGGCAAGGGCAAGGACAAGGGCGAGCGATTGTTTCGTACTTAGTGAACAAAGCTCGTCAAATGGCGATTAAAAAAGTCTTTGTATTAACGCGTACTCCAGAGTTCTTTATGAAGCATGACTTTATTCCGACATCAAAAACATTACTGCCAGAAAAAGTGCTTAAAGATTGTGAGCAGTGTCCTCGTCAGCATGCGTGTGATGAAGTCGCCCTAGAAATTAATTTGGTCGAACAAGTTATCGCTAAGGTTAAGGTTGCATAACACAATGAATCTTATAGGTTAAATGTATTTTCTTGAAAAGATCTAAAAAAGATCGATTTTTGGGGAACAAATAAGGAAAAGCCCGGTCTATACAAATACCACTGCTTTTTCTTAGAAGAATCTAAGAAGGCCCCAAACCTGATATTGGTTTTGGGGCTTTTTTCTTTTGGTCGGAAAGAGAAGATGTGTTGGCAGGGCGATCAATGGTTGTCTTGGCTACCATTACGTTTACGCCAAGGAAGAATCACAAACTTCATCCATAGATGTAAAAATAAAAGCCCATTAAAAGTAAATCCTGCCATTAGTAATGCTATTGATTCGATGCTTTTCGGATTGTCCTTGCATAGCCACCACCACACGACCCAGCACAGCACAGACAGCGTTGTGAGTTGGTCCATACAACGTTGACAGCGGCCTATTTTTTTCCAAAACCATGATTGTTTGCAGTGATTACAAGACATAGTGACCGAGCGTAGACAATAGATATCAGCAGTATATACCTTTCAATCCGTCTCAAGAAATAAGTGGCCACAAATTCAGTCAGAACAGAAGCACGATCAAAAACGGCCGCATTGCAGCGACCGTGGTAATCGAAGGGTAAATTAACAGCCCGGACCACAATCCAAACAGTGTTTTATCATCTCTGGCCCCAGATGAAGTTTGGCATTTAAGTCACGCAGTGCGGTGCGAACGCCCTCTTCGATGACTGGGTGGTAAAATGGCATATCCAACATTTGTGAAATCGTCATTTGGTTTTGATGCGCCCAAGCGAGTAAATGTGCTAAGTGTTCAGCGTTTGGTCCCATCATCTCTGCGCCCAAGAAGCGGCCTGTGCCTTGCTCACCATAAACATGCAATAGCCCTTTATTACGTAGCATCACACGTGAACGACCTTGCCCCTCGAATGATACTTCACCTGTTGCAAAACAGCCGCAATTGCCCAAACGTGTCGTTAACTGTTTATAGGTTTCGCCAACCATCGCAATCTGTGGGTCAGAAAATACTGCGGAAATCACTGAGCGTCTATGCCCAGCGCGAATATCAGGATAGCGCCCGGCGTTATCACCAGCAATACGACCTTGATCTGCCGCTTCATGCAGTAGTGGGATTTGATTACTTGCATCACCAGCGATAAAAATATTATCGACAGAGGTTTGCAGCGTGTAATGATCCGCGGTTGGTACGCCACGTTCGTCTAGGGCGATATCGGTATTGTCAATTGCTAGCTTATCAACGTTTGGACGACGTCCCGTTGCGGCCAATACATAATCAACAATGAAAATTTCAAGCTGCCCCTCATGGTTGATAAATTGAATCTCAACCTTATCTTCACCTTGCCCATCAGGTGAGGAGATGCGTTTCATGCTTTCTACTTTAACATCTGCATCTAAATAGAATTCTTCTTTAAATGCTTTATCAGCATAAGCCATGATTTCAGGGTCAGTTAATGGACCAACCTGACCGCCTAAACCAAACAGTTTTACTTTAACACCTAAGCGGTGCAGTGCTTGACCTAGTTCTAAGCCAATAACGCCCGGTCCAAATACGGCAACCGCTTGTGGTAAGACATCCCATTCAAATACATCATCGTTAATAACAAGACGATCACCTAATTCATTCCAGATAGCAGGATAAGCGGGGCGCGATCCTGTGGCGATCACGATGCGTTTGGCATTAATTTGAGTGTGATCATCAACGGTCAATGTATGGTTATCGACAAATTGAGCATAGCCAGAGATCTTATCTTCAGCAGGGATCTCATCTACCCCTTCCAGTACAAACCCAACAAAGCGGTCACGCTCGCGTTTAACGCGATCCATCACTTCGCGGCCATTAATCACAATTTCACCTTGTGGGTGCACACCAAACGCTGGCGCTTTTTCAATGTTGTGCGCACTTTCAGCGGCGGCAATGAGTAACTTCGAGGGCATACAGCCAACTCGAGCGCAAGTTGTACCGTACGGGCCACCTTCAATCATAACTACGCTTGAGGTATGTGCTTTTGCTGCACGGTAAGCACCAAGCCCAGCGGTACCTCCACCAATTACGGCAACATCAACGTTTAATTGTTTCATAATGCTCTTCTCTTTATTCTGGATATGTCATTGTTTTCGTTGGGGGAGGTCCTAGGGAGTACTCCCTAGGACTGAGGGTGATTAACCTAAGTAAGCTTCTAGTTCTTCGCTACCGCCGATGTGTTTACCACCGATAAATACTTGAGGAACCGTCGTACGACCTGTGATAGCTCGTAAGCTTACAGTCGTTGCATCTTTACCGAGAATCACTTCTTCATATTGCAGACCGTGGTCAATCAGGTTTTGTTTCGCTTTGGCACAGAAAGGACAGCCAGGCTTGGTAAATACAGTGATCGATTCTTGTGTTTTATACTCTGGAGCTACGTGTTTTAGCATAGTGTCTGCATCAGAAACTTTGAACGGGTCACCCGGTTCGTTTGGTTCGATGAACATTTTTTCTACCACACCATCTTTCACTAGCATGCTGTAACGCCATGAACGTTTGCCAAAACCTAGGTCATTTTTGTCAACCAGCATACCCATACCATCGGTAAATTCACCGTTACCATCTGGAATGAAGGTGATGTTGTCAGCTTCTTGGTCATCTTTCCAAGCGTTCATGACAAAGGTATCGTTGACTGATACACATAAGATTTCATCAACACCATGCTCTTTAAATACTGGGAACAATTCGTTATAGCGTGGTAAATGGCTTGATGAACAAGTTGGTGTAAATGCACCTGGCAAGCTAAATACGATCACTGTTTTACCTTTGAAAAGTTCATCAGTAGTAACATTGACCCAAGCATCACTTTGACGAGTTGGAAAAGTAACTTGTGGAACAGCTTGACCTTCTTTTGATGCGAACATAGTCGTTTCCTTATAATTTGTGATTAATTATTGTTGAGCGTAGTGGTTTTATTTCTGACCGTGCTCTGTTTCGTTGAAGCTATTATTAAAGAAATTCTTTGATAGCTCTAATCGTTTGATGCTATGGTTTTGATAGGTAAATTCTATTGGGGATAAAAATGAACATCCGTGATTTTGAATACTTGGTGTCATTAGCTGAGCATAAACATTTCCGTAAAGCGGCAGAGGCATGCTTTGTAAGTCAACCCACGTTGAGTGGCCAAATTCGTAAATTAGAAGATGAATTAGGAACGGTATTACTGGAACGCAGTAGTCGCCGAGTATTGTTTACCGATTCAGGCTTGCAGTTGGTTGAGCAGGCAAAACGTATTCTGAGTGAAGTCAAAACGTTCAAAGATATGGCAAGTGGTCAAGGCGGTTCAATGAGTGGGCCAATTCATATCGGCTTTATTCCTACGGTGGGGCCTTATCTTTTGCCACGTATTGTTCCTTATCTCAAAGAGCAGTTTCCTGATCTAGAGCTGTATTTACATGAAGCTCAAACTCAGCAGTTGGTTCGTCAGTTAGAAGAAGGAAAACTCGATTGTTTAATTCTCGCTTCTGTTGCCGAAACGGCACCATTTAAAGAGATAGAGATTTATAGCGAGCCACTGAGTATTGCCGTGCCTGCGGGTCATGAATGGGCGCAGAAAGATGAATTGGACATGCTTGAGTTGAACGGTCGCACAGTATTAGCGTTGGGTGATGGTCACTGCTTGCGAGATCAGGCGCTAGGTTTTTGCTTTGCCGCAGGCGCAAAAGATGACGAACGCTTTAAAGCGACCAGTTTAGAAACGTTGCGTAATATGGTGGCGGCGGGGGCGGGTATTACTTTATTACCAGAGCTATCTTTACCGGCTGAAAAGGAAAAAGATGGGGTCTGCTATGTGAAAGCCGTCAACCCAGTTCCATCACGTAGTTTGGTTTTATCTTATCGTCCAGGCTCTCCACTGAGACAGCGCTTTGAACAACTTGCTAATGCGATAACATTGAAATTAAACGCAAAATAAAAAAAGAGGCTGATAGGAATATCAGCCTCTTTGCTAACCGTTATTGGCTACTATTGGTATTAAAACAGTTCTTCACCAGCAGAAGATGAGTACACGCTGTCGGTTACTCTTTCTGCAACATATTCTTTGGGTTCAGTACCTTGGACGAAGTATTCGAACATGGAACTTGAATCAAATTTGTTGGTTAATAAACCAGTTTCTCTATCAATACGTACCCGTACGATGTTGGCTGGCACCAGCTTATTTTGCGCAGGAACATCGACCAATGATTGACGCATGAACTCGATCCAAGCAGGTTGCGCGGTTTTTGCACCCGCTTCAGCCCCAGAAACACCGTCATCATCAACGTTACTGTTTTCGGTGGTTCTACCTAAATTTCGATTGTGATCATCAAACCCGACCCATGCAATAGCAACCACTCCCGGTGCATAGCCGTTATACCAAGCATCTTTAGAATCATTGGTGGTACCGGTTTTTCCGCCAATGTCTCTGCGTTTGAGTTGTTGTGCACGCCAACCTGTACCATTCCAGCCTGTGCCTTCACGCCAGTTACCGCCACCCCAAATGTTGCTGTACATCATTTCACGGACCAAGAAGGCATTTTGCTCTGAAATCACTTGTGGAGCATAGTTGGTTTCAACATCTTGTTCTGCAAATTCGTTTTCTACCGCCGTCGAACATTGTTGGTGGCAAACCATTTTAGGCGTGGCCTGATATTCTAAGTCACCAAATGGGCCTTCGACTTTGCTGATGTAATACGGTTCAACATAATAACCACCGTTAGCAAAGACCGAGTAACCTTGCGCCATTTTAACTGGCGTTAAACTCCCAGCACCTAACGCTATGGTTTCTGAGCGTGGTACTTGGTTGATGTCGAAGCCGAATCGAGTCAGGTACTCTCGCGTTTCATCAAGACCGACAGCGCGCAGTACTCGTACCGCCATAACGTTTTTCGACTGTGCTAAACCAATGCGCAAACGTGTTGGGCCGATATAAGTGGGTGGCGAGTTTTTGGGACGCCATGCTGTACCTTGGCTCTTATCCCATTGATTGATTGGCGCATCATTAATTAAAGTCGCTAAAGTCATCCCTTTATCAATCGCTGCTGAATAAATAAATGGCTTAATACTGGAACCAACTTGACGGACAGATTGAGTCGCACGGTTAAACTTATTGTGGACAAAGTTAAAGCCACCCACCAATGCTAATACAGCGCCATTTTCAGGATCCATGGCGACAAAGGCGGTGTTAGCATTAGGAACTTGGCTTAAATGCCATTGTGGTTCTAAGTTTTGCATCTCATTTTCAGTGTCGCTATTCGCATCGCTGTTGGTTTTGGCTACGTTACGTACCCAAATTTGTTCACCAACCGCTAAAATATCGCTCGCTTTGTTGGGAACAGGTCCTTGACGTTCATCGCTCAAGAAGCGGCGTGCCCAGTTCATGCCATCCCACTGAATATCTTGTTGTCCTTGTCCTTTAACCCATACGCTTGCTGATTTATTACTCACCGCTGTTACAATGGCTGGGGACAAATCACCATAAGTCGGTTCATTTTTCAAATGGTCATCCATTTGCTGTTGGCCTAGAGCGGTTTGGCCTTCTTTCCAAACGATTTTTTCTGCACCGCGATAACCATGGCGTTCATCATACGCAAGTAGGTTATTGATCGCTGCATTGTTGGCGGCTTGTTGCTGCTTAGAGTCGACGGTGGTGGTCACAATCATACCTGATGTGTAAGCCTCTTCACCGTAGCGCTCAACCATCCACGCTCGGGCAATTTCAGCCACATAAGGTGCGTTTAGCTCGATTTCTGCACCGTGATATTTCGACATCAAAGGTTCATTACGCGCTTGCTCATATTGTGTTTGGGTGATGTATCGTTCATCGAGCATTCTCTGTAGTACAACGTTGCGGCGGTTGGTGGCTCGCTCAACAGAGTAAATAGGGTTCATGGTGGATGGGGCTTTTGGTAGACCTGCAATCAGTGCAATTTCACTCAGCGTCAAATCCTTCACTTCTTTACCAAAGTAAACCTGTGCAGCCGCGCCAATTCCATATGAACGGTAACCAAGGTAAATTTTATTAAGATAAAGCTCTAAAATTTCTTGTTTGCTCAGCAATTGCTCAATATGAATGGCAATAAAAATCTCTTTAATTTTTCGCATAATCTTCTTCTCATTTGAGAGATAGAAGTTGCGCGCAAGTTGTTGAGTAATCGTACTTGCCCCTTGCTTAGCACTGCCTGATGCGACAACGGCAATTGCGGCACGGGTGATACCTATTGGGTCGAAACCATAGTGTTCATAGAAACGACTGTCTTCGGTGGCAATGATTGCTTCGATAAGTTCGGGTGGCATCTCTTCAAGGCGCAATGGAATGCGGCGCTTTTCACCAAACTGAGATATGAGCTTGCCGTCTTGGCTATAGACTTGCATTGGAGTCTGTAATTGAACATCGCGCAAAGTCGCGACATCAGGAAGATCTGGCTTCACGTAAAAATAGAAGCCAAATATTGTAGTGACTCCAAGAATAATGCAAGTCAATGACAGTATGAACAAACGCTTTATGAACTTCACCGGATAATCCCTGTTTAGTAGAGGTTGCCCTAATGCAAACCCTTGTACTCTAGGCTAAAAACTTAGCTCTAAAAATAAATTATTGCTTATTTAACCTCAAAATAAGCGCGTTGAGCCGAGCATAGTCACTGGAGCTAAGCCGCATGGGTAAATCATTAGTTACGGGTATAGATATTGGCCACCATAGTATTAAAGCGGTGGTCTTAAAGCCAGTGAGTGGGTCGTATGTACTGGTTGGGTACAACGAATTACCTATTACTGAAGACATTTTCTTCGATAACCACACACTGAATTATCAGAAAATTGTAAAGAAACTCAAAGAACTAAGAAAGGGGTTACCATTATTTAGTCATAAAGTCGCAGTTTCAGTACCGGACAATGCAGTAATTAGCAAAGTATTACAAATAGATAGCTCTCTTGATGTTCGTGAAAAAGAGTTCGCCATTTATCAGGCATTTTCTCATCAATCTCCTTTTCCAATGCAAGAGTTAAGTCTCGATTTTGTCAAAGTAGCCGAAAAAAAACATTCTCGGGGTCCAACAGAGCATTATCAAGTATATGCAATCCGCAAAGAAGTGGTGGATTGCCGAGTTTTAGCTGTGCAAAAAGCGGGCTTTACACCCATCAATATCGACATGCAAGCGCACAGTTTATTACACATTTGGCAGTTAGCCAGCCAAACCAACCAGCGCAACGATTGGTTACTCATGGACGTGGGCTATACGCAAATAACGTTGTGTATCGACTTTAGTGATAAGGCTCCTTTTCATAAAACCATTGCACTTGGTTGTCAGTGGTTGGAACAGAAATCGGATGCGCATGGTGCTAACGCCAAACCAGTGGATAACGCAGAGCGATTTATTGATCAGTTAATTGAGCGCTTACAAAGGCAGATTCAACTGTTTACGTCAATCAATGGCGCGGGTCGACTATCGGGGGTTTGGCTTTGCGGTGGAGGAGCAAGCACTCCAAAATTAGCCGCTGAAATTACTTACCGTTTGAATCTTCAATGTGAAATTTTAAACCCCTTTTCTTTGTTTGATCTGCAAGCTTCTCCGAAAAAGGGAATGCTAACTGAAGGGGCGCATTTTAGTACAGCCGCTGGCATGGCACTGCGAGGCATTGAGTGGTGGGAGAATCGGCATGTTGCAGCGTATTAACTTATTGCCTTGGCGTGAACAACAAAGAGCTGCACATCAGCGCCGCTTTATTGGACTGACGATGCTAGGAGTTATATGCGCGTTAGGTATTCAGTGGGGGATTAGTCTTTATCTTACGGATCAAGCGCTGTATCAGCAGTCGCGTTTAGATTACCTCAATCACTATATTCAAAAGCTCGATACACAAATTAATGCTTTAAAACTGACCGAACAAGAACACAAGGCATTATTGACTCGTTTGTCTGTGGTCGAGTCTTTACAGCGGCAGCGCAATACAACCACTCAGTTGATGAACCTGATGCCGCAGTTGATACCTGAAGGCGTTTATATTGATAAGCTCAAAATGCAGGGGCAAAAAATTGAAGTGATGGGTATTGGTGATAGTACAGCGCGCTTGGCCACTATGTTAGACAATTTAGAAAAATCACCGTTATTAGCTGAAGTGGAAATGCATTCGATAGTGCATGGTAAGCAACGATTTGGTAAAGCGTTCCAGACATTTAGTCTCTCTTTTATGTTTCATGCTCCTACACCGAATAGCCGCCCTTCAATGGAGAGCACCAATGAGGGAGGTCGGCGTGGTTAGTTTTCAAGATTTGGATTTAGATGAGATAACAGAATGGCCTTTGTTACCTCAGTTACTTGTGATTGTACTGTTGATACTGATTCTCCAAGGCATCGGTGCTTGGTTTTATTTGATGCCTAAAAATGATCAATTACAGCTTTTAAAGCAGCAAGAGCCGCTGCTAAAAACGACACTAAAGATAAAAGCAAGTAAAGCGGCAACTCTACCGTACTTGCAAGCTCAGCTTGATGAATTGGCTCTACGCTATGATTTTTTACTACGCCAGTTACCCGTGCAACAGGAGTTAGCCAGTATGTTGGCTGCGGTTAATCAATTAGGGTTAGAAAGCTCACTGACATTTACTCGCATTGATTGGGGTGAAAAGCAAAATCAAGATTTCTTATACCGCTTGCCTTTGAATATCGAGTTGACTGGTGACTATCACGATATTGGTGAATTTTCACAAGCAATTGCCAAGTTGCCGCGCATCATCAATTTTGATGATGCTGATTGGCAGAGAGTTAGTCAGGAAAGTAGCACGCTGCATTTTAGGGTACGTGCCTATACCTATCAGTTTAAGCCTGAGGTTGACGATGGAATTCAATAGGTTTTGGGTGGTGTTTTTTCTCATGTTCAGTGGGTTGGTTGGCTGTAAAGCCAATCAAGATTCGCTGAGTGATTATGTCTCGCAAGTGGAAGGTCAAGCGTTAAAAGAGACGGCAGAACTAAAACCGTTGATTCCATTGAACGTGGCACGCTATGAGCAGCGTGCAGGCCGCGAACCTTTTCTGTTGCCTCCTGAGGCTATAGTGGCGAACCACCCAACGGCGAAAGCTGATTGTTGGCAACCGCCAAGTCGTTCAAGAAGTGGTTTGCTTGAGCGTTACACTTTGAGCGAACTGAGGCTAAAAGGATTGATGAGCCGCGATGGTTCGGTATCCGCTTTGATACAGACCCCGCAAGGCAATGTGGTCATAATTAAAGCCGGGCAATATGTAGGTGAAAATCATGGCAAGGTGACCCGTGTCGACGCTAATTACTTACTCATTAATGAAATCGTGCCAGATGGTTTGGGCTGTTGGAATAAACGCAATGTCAAATTGGCTCTGTAATAGACAGTGAATCAAATCAATTAAAAATAAAGGATTATATACAGATGGTCATGGTCTTTCGGGGTCTTCTATGCAGCCTGCTTTTGAGTATGGTTAGCCTAAGTATTGCTGCACAGGCTCAGTTGCATAATGAACTCAAGCATATCGATTTTCGAGTCAATAAAAACCAAGAGGCGGTATTGATTGTTGAGCTTGTCTCGCCATCGGTAGTGGTTAATGTGCAAAAAGCGACAAAAGGCCTAAGCATTGAATTACTCGAAACCAAGGTGCTAGACGAAAAGCTATCTGTATTGGATGTGCAAGATTTTGCAACGTTAGTGGAAAGCATAGAGGTCTTTCGTAAAGAATCGAACACACAGTTATTGGTTACCATCAATGGTCAATACCAGTACGATTACCGTTTAAAGGGAAAGTATCTTGAGGTGGTCATGAGTCCACTCACTCAAGAAGAAGCGCCACAAAATAAACAACTATTGGCAGCCGAAGGCAAATTAATTTCGATTAACTTCCAAGACATTCCTGTGCGTAGTGTGTTGCAACTTATCGCGGACTATAACGAGTTCAATTTAGTGGTGTCTGACTCGGTTGTTGGCAACCTGACACTGCGCCTTGATGGTGTACCCTGGCAGCAAGTCCTTGATATTATTTTACAAGTTAAAGGGTTAGATAAGCGCGTTGAGGGCAATGTGATTATAGTAGCTCCTAAGCAGGAATTAGACAGTAGAGAAAAGCAGCAATTAGAGAAAGCACGTTTGGCTGAAGAGTTAGGGGATCTTCACTCTGAGATTATTAATATTAACTTTGCTAAAGCATCGGATATTGCCGAAATGATCGGTGGCGAAGGTCCCCTGAGCATGCTTTCTCAGCGCGGTTCAATTAGCGTTGATGAACGAACAAACTCGCTACTAATCCGCGAGCTTCCCGATAATATTAGTGTAATTCGGCACATTATCGCAGCACTTGATATTCCGGTGAAACAAGTGCAAATCGAAGCAAGAATTGTGGCCGTCAATGAAGGTAACTTAGATGAACTCGGTGTGCGTTGGGGTTTTACATCGACCAATGGTGACAACACGGTAGGAGGAAGTATTGAAAGTAATTTGTTCCAAGCCAGTTTGTTAAATGAAAGTACATTGCCAGTTGATGATTTTTTGAATGTAAACCTTGCCGCAACATCAGCTAATGCCTCAAGTATCGCTTTTCAGGTGGCGAAGCTTGGGTCTGATTTGTTGTTGGATTTAGAGCTTTCAGCCCTACAGCGCGAATCAAAAGCAGAAATTATTTCGAGTCCTCGTTTGATCACTACCA
Source organism: Vibrio aestuarianus (assembly GCF_012395185.1). Taxonomy (GTDB): domain Bacteria; phylum Pseudomonadota; class Gammaproteobacteria; order Enterobacterales; family Vibrionaceae; genus Vibrio; species Vibrio aestuarianus. The sequence goes on along the minus strand of NZ_JAAZTU010000002.1, from coordinate 121,520 downwards.
ATAAAAAACCGGCCTATATCGAACAAGGGACAGAAATTCCTTATCTCGAATCCTCCTCTAGCGGGGCAACCAGCGTTTCTTTTAAAAAAGCAGTGCTGAGCCTAAAAGTCACACCACAAATCACTCCAGACAACCGTTTAGTGTTGGATTTGAGTGTGACTCAAGATAGACCAGGGGAAGTGGTCAAAACGGGTACAGGAGAAGCGGTAGCCATCAACACACAGCGTATTGGCACACAAGTACTGGTTAATAATGGTGAAACCGTTGTTTTGGGTGGGATATTTCAACACAGCATTAGTAATACGGTTGATAAAGTACCGCTGTTGGGGGACTTGCCTTTACTCGGTGTTTTATTCCGTCGTTCTTATGAACAGGTGGGCAAAAGTGAGCTACTTATTTTTGTGACTCCCAAGGTTGTCATTCAATAACTTACTGACGATATTGCCCTTGATTAAAAAATAAAGTTGCATTAGTGCCACCATATCTAGATAATTTCGGGTCTTATCACGAATTATCTGTGAGGAATAGGTGCCACAGACATAGTAACGGTTAGTATAATACTGGCCTATCTTGTGGCGATGTCATTGAATTAACGTTGTAAATTACTGCTAAACATGGCTGAGAAACGCAATATTTTCCTTGTTGGCCCGATGGGTGCCGGCAAAAGTACAATTGGTAGACACCTTGCTCAACAACTGCATATGGAGTTTTTAGACTCTGATACAGTCATTGAAGAGCGTACAGGCGCAGATATCGCTTGGGTATTTGACGTCGAAGGTGAAGAGGGCTTCCGTAAACGTGAGGAAGCTGTAATTAATGACCTAACCGAGAAACAAGGTATTGTACTCGCAACAGGCGGTGGCTCTGTTAAGAGTAAAGAGAACCGTAATCGTTTATCTGCTCGTGGTATTGTGGTCTACCTTGAAACGACGATTGAAAAACAACTTGCACGTACGAACCGTGACAAAAAACGTCCATTGCTTCAAACAGACAATCCACGTGAAGTCTTAGAATCTTTGGCCGGTGAGCGTAATGACCTTTACGACGAAGTCGCAGATTTCACCGTTCGTACCGACGATCAAAGTGCAAAAGTGGTAGCCAACGAGATCGTAAAAATGCTAGAAGAACGTTCTTAAGTTCTTTATTTTGGAGTGCAAACCATGGAACGGATTACGGTCAGTTTAGATGAGCGTAGCTACCCAATCTCAATTGGCGCCGGATTATTTAATGATCCGGCCCTCCTTTCTTTCCTCTCTGCAAAACAAAAAGTAGTCGTGATCAGCAATGTTACGGTTGCCCCTTTGTATGCAGCAAAAATTTTAGCGCTTCTTGAGCATTATGGTTGTCAGGCTTCTTTGCTTGAACTGCCAGATGGTGAGCAGTACAAAACCTTAGATACCTTTAACACTGTAATGAGTTACCTTTTAGAAGGTAATTACAGCCGAGACGTTGTGATTATTGCACTCGGCGGTGGAGTTATTGGTGACTTAGTCGGTTTTGCTTCCTCATGCTACCAACGCGGCGTTGATTTCATTCAGGTTCCAACCACGTTACTTTCTCAAGTTGATTCTTCTGTCGGTGGAAAAACCGCAGTCAATCATCCCTTGGGCAAGAATATGATTGGTGCTTTTTATCAACCTAAAGCGGTGATTATCGATACACAATGCTTATCCACTTTGCCTGAACGCGAATTTTCTGCGGGTATGGCTGAGGTGATCAAGTATGGCATTATTTACGATTATGATTTCTTTGTTTGGTTAGAAGAAAACCTAGACAAATTATACGCTTTAGATGAAAAAGCACTGGCGTATGCGATTGCTCGTTGTTGCCAAATTAAAGCGGATGTTGTGGCTCAAGATGAAAAAGAGTCAGGAATTCGTGCGTTATTGAACCTGGGTCATACATTTGGTCATGCGATCGAGGCTGAGCTGGGTTATGGTAATTGGCTGCACGGTGAAGCGGTATCTTCAGGTACGGTAATGGCGGCAAAAACGGCTCAACTGCAAGGTTTGATTGATGAGCAGCAAGTTGAGCGAATTATTTCTATACTCAAGAAAGCGAAGTTACCAGTGCATACACCGCAAAGCATGTCTTTTGCTGACTTTATGCGTCATATGATGCGTGATAAAAAAGTGCTTTCAGGTGAATTGCGTTTGGTGTTGCCGACGAGTATCGGTACTTCAGAAGTCGTGAAAGGTGTACCGGAAGCCATTATTGAACAAGCGATAGACTTCTGCCGCACGCTATAGATCTTCATTGATACAAATTTGATCATTGTTTGTCAGTAGGATGGCCTAATGAGTTTGGCGCATGAGTTACGAGTATTAGAATTAGATTCTCAAGTAGAGCTGCTAGAACGTTTGCAGCTTTTAACTAATTTTGGTTCTAATGTTATTACGGTTGGTGGTGGCCAAGGCTATGGCAAATCATGGCTTGCTCAGCGATATCTTGAAGCGTGGGCGGAAGATAAAAACCAATCACTGTTATCGTGCCATCCTAATCAAGATGAACAGCAGCGTCGCGCGACCATTCTCACTCAGATCGTCTCCGGTCCCTTATTTAATCCTCATGATTCACTTGCTGAGAGCCTGACTCATCTACTGGATGGTGGCGGCTGTGATGTGGTGATTGTTGTCGACGATGCTCATTTATTGTCGGAAGCGCTTATTTCTGAATTGTGGATGTTAGTGTTAGAAGCACAATCTAATCCGCTATGGACGATTAACGTGGTCTTATTTGCACAAGCCAATAGCCTTGATGCACTTTTAACGCGTCTGAGCTATGGGCAAGAGCAAAAACCTGTTGAGCTTGAAATTGAACCGCTGACCAATGAAGAAGCGGATCGCCTATTCGAAAATTTGGTAATGCGCTACGTTGAAGACAATATGGAACGTCGTATTCGTAATGCTTACAAGAAAGTAAAACGAGTACCGGGGGAAATTATGGCATTAGGAGAACAGAAAATGGAAAGAAGGATTATTATCCGCTCTATTATTGGCTCTCCAGCCAAAATTGCCGCTTTGGTTGTGTTGTTATTAGTTGTGATTGGCGGTGGTTATTGGTGGCTATTGAATCAACCGACTCCGGGGGACGAAGCGCAGCAAACCGCTAGCAACGTTGAACAAACGGTGATCCCAACCTTAGCCATTGCTGCAACCGATACGGACAATAAGATCGCGACAGAGCCGGCAGAGACAGCCTCGGGCAGTTCAGATACACCTACTGATCCTAGTTATGTTGGCGCAATCGATGATTCAAGTGCATTACCACCAGATGTAATGGACAGTATCGCAAGTGTTGGTGTGACAGAAGAAGATCAACAACGTGTAGTGATTGAATCGGATGTTGTCGATGCTTTACTTGAAGGTAATCAAACTAAGGTTGATACCTCGGTTATCGATAATGCGCTTGCCGATGCGCAGCGTCAAAATGAGCAAGAGAACACAACACCTTCAGAACAGATTACACAAAATGTTGCTCCGGTTAAGATTACATTTTCTTTTGCAAGAGACGAACTAAAAGCGTTTTCTCCTCGCAGTTATACTTTGCAATTAGCGGCTGTTAATTCATTAGAAGAGGCGCAGAAGTTTATTGACCAGTACCAATTGAAAGAAAATATACGCATTTACCCAACATTACGTAATGACGTGGAATGGTACATCATTACTTACGATAACTACCCAACGATCCAGTTTGCTCGTGATGCGGTGGCCACGTTACCTAAGGCGCTGCAATCGGTAGGTCCTTGGGCTAAATCGCTAAGTCAGGTACACCGAGAGATTGAACGTGCGAAATAACGCTGAGCTTGGCGCAAAAATATGTTACATTCCGCAGCCTTATTTTGTGGTTGAAAGATAGAGCAGTAAATGAAGAAGCAGCGTGCCTTTCTTAAATGGGCTGGTGGTAAATATGGCCTAGTAGAAGATATTCAACGTCACCTGCCGCCTGCTCGTAAATTGGTCGAGCCATTTGTCGGCGCGGGTTCTATCTTCCTCAACACCGATTTCGAACAGTATTTGTTGGCTGATATCAACCCAGATCTGATCAACTTGTATAATCTTCTCAAAGAGCAGCCTGAACTTTATATTACTGAATCGAAACGTTGGTTTACGGCTGAAAATAATCGCAAAGAAGCCTATCTCGATGTACGTAAAGAGTTTAATCAGAGCGATGATGTGCTATATCGATCTTTGGCATTTTTATACATGAACCGCTTTGGTTTTAATGGCCTATGCCGTTATAACAAAAAAGGCGGGTTTAATGTCCCATTTGGTTCTTACAAAAAACCCTATTTCCCAGAAGCGGAATTGGAGTTTTTTGCAGAAAAAGCCAAAAAAGCCACCTTTATTTGTGAAGGGTACGAAGAGACTTTTCGCCGAACTCGTAAAGGGTGTGTAGTGTATTGTGATCCGCCGTATGCTCCGCTTTCTAGCACCGCCAACTTTACCTCTTATGCTGGTAATGGATTTTCATTAGACGATCAAGCCGCATTGGCTGATGTTGCAGAAAAAGCGGCAGTACGTGGTGTGCCAGTACTCATTTCTAACCATGACACCAAGCTAACTCGTCGCTTGTATCACGGCGCTGAGCTTAACGTGGTCAAAGTCAAACGTACCATTAGCCGTAATGGGGCTGGGCGTAATAAAGTGGATGAACTGTTGGCATTATTTAATGCAAATGATAGCCACGACTAACATTTACATCCTAAATCATCCATCAAGCTAGGATCTCCCCGTCAGCTTAGGTAGAATTGCGGGCGAATTTTGCTCATCACGCATTTTGCTCTCACTAGCCTAAGAGGTCAGGTATGAAAGATTTCCTTATTGCCCCATCTATTCTCTCTGCAGATTTTGCGCGTCTTGGTGAAGACGTTGAAAAAGTGCTCGCAGCTGGGGCAGACGTAGTTCACTTTGATGTTATGGATAACCACTACGTGCCTAACCTGACATTTGGTGCGCCAATTTGTAAAGCACTGCGTGACTACGGCATTACGGCACCGATTGATGTGCATTTGATGGTAAAACCGGTTGATCGCATCATCCCCGATTTCGCGAAAGCGGGCGCTTCGATGATTACTTTCCACGTTGAAGCGTCTGATCATGTCGATCGCACTTTGCAATTGATTAAAGAACACGGCTGTAAAGCGGGTGTGGTATTAAACCCTGCAACACCGCTTTCTCACCTCGAATTTATCATGGATAAAGTGGACATGATTTTGCTGATGTCGGTTAACCCTGGTTTTGGTGGTCAATCCTTCATTCCACATACATTGGATAAACTGCGCGCGGTTCGTCAATTGATTGAACAGTCTGGCCGAGATATTCGCCTTGAAATCGATGGTGGCGTGAAGGTAGACAACATCAAAGAAATCGCTGAAGCGGGGGCTGATATGTTTGTGGCGGGTTCAGCCATTTTCGGTGAGCCTGATTACAAAGCCGTGATTGATAAGATGCGTGCAGAGCTAGCTAACGCAGGTTAAATTACACAATAATAACCATATTCAAAGGGGCTTGATGCCCCTTATCTATTACTGCCCTTGGCCTATTTTCGGAAATAAAGATGTCTTTAAGCTCAATAAAATTAATTGCCTTTGATTTAGACGGCACACTGCTTGATAGCGTGCCAGATTTAGCTGTTGCTGCTGACCAAGCGGTGCAATCGTTAGGTTACCCGGCGGTGTCTGAGCTACAAGTTCGTGACTACGTTGGCAATGGCGCCGATGTGTTGATTGCTCGTTCATTAAGCCAAAGCTTAACCATCGATCCAGAATTGAGCGACAAAGTTAAAGCGACCGCTCGTGAGCGTTTTGATGACTTCTATGAACAAACGGGTCACAAGCTTAGCCATTTGTATCCACAGGTGAAAGAGACCTTAGCAGCGTTACACAAAGCTGGTTTCACACTGGCTTTGGTGACCAATAAACCGTCGAAATTTGTCCCTGATGTACTGGCGCAGCATGGTATTGCGGATTTTTTTGCCGATGTTATTGGTGGTGATACGTTCCCAATCAAAAAACCCGACCCAATGGCGCTCAATTGGTTGTTGGATAAACACCAGATGACAGCAAGCGATATGCTGATGGTGGGTGATTCTAAAAACGATATCTTGGCGGCGAAAAATGCAGGTTGTTTCTCGTTTGGTTTAACTTACGGTTACAACCACGGTGAGCCTATTTCTGACTCAAAGCCGGATTATGTCGCTGATTGTATTGATCAGTTGCTCGATTTAGTACCAGTTTCTGCATAAAAGTTAGCACAAGACGCTAGTAAAATACTCGTCAATGAGTACACTGCAATAACCGCGCAATTCTTTGATTGAATTGGCGCGGTTTTTTAACAGACTTTTTCAGTCCTATCTCATTTTAAGTAACAAGGAAATCATCCCATGAGCAAACCCATTGTATTGAGTGGTGTTCAACCGTCTGGTGAACTAAGTATCGGTAACTACTTGGGTGCTCTACGTCAATGGCAACAGATGCAAGATGACTATGATTGCCAATATTGCGTGGTTGACCTGCATGCTGTCACGGTTCGTCAAGACCCGAAAGCATTGCATGAAGCAACCTTAGACGCATTATCAATTTGTCTTGCTGTTGGTGTTGACCCTAAGAAGAGCACGCTATTTGTTCAGTCACATGTACCAGAGCATGCTCAATTGGGTTGGCTTCTTAACTGTTACACGCAAATGGGTGAACTGAGCCGTATGACTCAGTTTAAAGACAAATCAGCACGTTACGCGAATGATGTGAATGCGGGGCTATTTGGTTATCCAGTGCTGATGGCAGCAGATATTCTGCTGTACGGAGCGCATCAAGTGCCAGTAGGCAGTGACCAAAAGCAACACCTTGAGCTGGCACGCGATATCGCGACACGCTTTAATAATATCTACAGCCCAGAAAACCCAATCTTTACCATTCCTGAGCCATACATCCCACAAGTGAATGCACGCGTAATGAGCCTTCAAGACGCGACGAAGAAGATGTCGAAGTCGGATGATAACCGTAAGAACGTCATTACTCTGCTTGAAGATCCAAAATCGATCATTAAGAAGATCAATAAAGCGCAGACTGACACTGAAACACCGCCACGTATTGCTTTTGATACCGAAAGTAAAGCGGGTATTTCGAACTTAATGAGCTTGTACTCGGCGGCAACAGGTAAAACCTTTGCTGAAATTGAAGCGCAATATCAAGGCGTAGAAATGTACGGACCATTTAAGAAAGATGTGGGTGAAGCTCTGGTTGCGATGCTTGAACCAGTACAAGCTGAGTACGCCCGTATTCGTGAAGATCGCGCTTACCTAGATTCAGTAATGAAAGCGGGCGCAGAAAAAGCATCAGCTCGTGCTGCAGTGACGTTGAAGAAAGCTTACCAAGCGGTAGGTTTTGTGACTCGCCCTTAAACTCAGTTTACCTCTTTTTAAGCCTCTAGTTTTCTAGGGGCTTTTTGTTAGTTGCAACTTCTCTTTCCTTATTTTTCCTCTCAAAAATCAGCCAAATATTATATTAATTAATCTGTAATGATTCTGTAGGCAAATCTATTTACCTTCTCTGTTGAAAGTTTGCGTTCGGTTCAAGTATTTACTCTAACTATGAGAGTTTGATCTCGATATGAATTGTGAATGTTTTGTCATTTCATACAAAACAACAACACTGTACGCGCAAATTTATTAATCAAAACTTATAAACGTGATTTAAAACACCTTGCTTAATACTTTGGTTACATGGCAGGGAATAAAGAGGTGAACAATGGAATTGAAACGTACAGCCCCCTTGAGCCGCACTTTGCTAGCGTTGGCAATAGGGTCAACTTTCGTCGCTTCTGCTCATGCAGAAATTATTATTTCTCAATATGTTGAGGGTGGAAGCTTCAATAAAGCGATTGAGATAGCCAATACTGGTGATGTAGCGGTGAGCTTAGATAATTACATTCTGGCTAAGTCGAGTAATGGCGGTGGTAGTTGGGATACACAATTGCCACTGACTGGCCGAGTCATTGCCGCTAATGATGTATTAGTGATTTCACATGAAAGTGCCAGCAGCGCTATTCAAACAGTGAGCGATGAAAATAACGGTACGGTAGTTAATTTCAACGGAGATGACCCAGTAGCACTGCTTAATACCGATGGTAGTGTGCATGACATGTTGGGTGAAATGGGCGATGTTGATTGGGGTAAAGATAAAACCCTCGTTCGTAATGCTGATAGCCTGATGCCTTCTTCTACTTATCAAACTTCTCAATGGACATCACTGGCTAAAGATAATATCGACGGTTTAGGCGCATTAAATGCGGTTGAACCACCGGCAGCATTTGCCTGTACGCAAGACGGTGCAGACCCCGTATTTACTACTATCCAAGAAATCCAAGGTGAAGGGGCAACGTCGCCTTTCATCAATGGTTATCCATACATAACAGAGCAAGACTACTTTGTGAAAGGCGTGGTCAGTGCGATAACGACAGGTTTAACCAAGGGCTTCTACCTACAAGCGCTAGACGATGACTACAACGCGAATACTTCGGAAGGCCTATTTGTGCACACCAACCAATCAAGCTCAGATTTAAAGCCGGGCGATGTGGTGTGTGTCAAAGGTAAAGTGCAAGAGTACTACAACCTTACTCAGCTTAAAGCTGAAAATAATCAATGGGTAAAGCAAGATCAACAAGCAGCTCCTCAAGCGACCGCAATAGAAATTCTGCCAAGTGACGCTAATTTTGAGCAAACTTTAGAGCGTTATGAGGGGATGTTAGTCAAAACGGATCGAGCGTTAGATATGCGCGTGACGCGCACATTTGGCTATGACTATGCTGGTCGTCGTAACAATATGGTGTTAGCTCAAGGGCGCATTAACATGCAGCCAAACCAACTGTTTGCTGCCGGTTCAGAGCAAGCTAAACAACAAAGTATCGAAAATGCTCAACGTCGCCTGTTTGTTGAATCAGACCAAAAAGCAGCAGATGGAAAAATCCCATACTATTCAGAGTTTGGTCGTAGTGATATTGATCAAAATGGCTCAACAGAAGATTACATTCGCATTGATGACACCATTGTCGGCTTAGAAGGTGTGTTGTCATACAGTTACAACGAATATCGCCTGTTGGTCACCAACCAAATCAATCAAGATAACTTTGTACGCAATGACCCACGCACAAATAAGCCTGATATGGATGAAGGTGATCTCCGTATCGCAACATTCAACGTGCTTAACTATTTCAATTCGCCATTTGGTGGTGATACGAATTTACACGGCGATAATCGTGGTGCGAATAATCTAGCTGAGTTTGAGATTCAACAAGAGAAAATCGTCAATGCTATTTTGCGTCTCGATGCTGATATCGTCGGTTTGATGGAAATTGAAAATAACGGTTTTGGTGAAGGTGCTGCGATTCGCCAGTTGGTTGAGCAATTAAACCAACGCATTGCGGATAAGAAGAAACGCTACACTTTTGTCGCGGTTGACTCAAATAATGATGGGGTGACTGATGAGCTTGATTCTATTGGTACGGATGTGATCACTACTGGCGTGATATACCGTGAGAAAGTCGTGAAACTGCAGCAGAGCCGAGTTATCCCAATGCCTAGCCAACAAGCGCCACAAGTGTTGGATGATAAAGGGAAAGTGCTTGAAGATGGTAAAAACTACCAACGCGATACGCTTGCACCAACTTTCAAAGTGAAAGGGGGTCATGAGAAAATCACTGTTGCTGTTAACCACTTGAAATCAAAAGGTTCTAAATGTTGGGAAGATGCAGCACCGCTTGAACAAGGCGGACAAGGTGGCAACGATGCAGACTTCCAAGGTGCGTGTGAAAACTTCCGTGTCGCGGCAGCGGTTGCACTTGGTGAAGCACTTGAGAAAATCAACGGGCATAAAGTCATTTTGGGTGATATGAACTCTTACGGCATGGAAGACCCTATGTTGGTTCTGACCGATTACAGTCCAGAGAAATATGGCAAAGAGATCAAAGCCGCTCGTAATACTTACATTGCTGGTGCTGTGCAGTTTGGTGATGACGGTGCTGTGATCACTAAGAGCTACGATTACATCAATGCTGTTGCGATGAAACATCCAGACAGTTGGAGTTATTCATTTAATGATGAAGTTGGCGCACTGGATCACTTATTGGTAAGTAAAAGCCTGAAAGGTAAAGTGGTAGATGCTACCGATTGGCACATCAATGGCGGTGAATCAACACTGTTTGATTACAACGATGAGTTCAAAGGTGACTTACCTAAATACAGTGATCACTTCCGTGCATCAGATCATGATCCAGCCGTTCTCGAACTGAATATCTACGGTGGTTCATTAGGCTTAGGTGTACTGATGTCGTTGCTTGGCTTCGGTGCATGGCGACGTCGTAAGTGATGAGCTAAAACTTGTAAATAGTAAGGCTGGCATTTGCTGGCCTTAATTTTTCACCTTTACCGACTTAATACTTGCCTTTCGTTGGTGGTATTGCACAATACTGCCCCTAGTGATTTCCAATTTTGAGTGTGCTGATCCTACCATGCTACTTATCATCGATAACTACGATTCGTTTACCTACAACTTGTATCAATACTTCTGTGAATTGGGCGTTGAAGTAGAGGTTGTACGCAATGATGAAATTGATATTGCAGGTATTGAAACACTTAATCCTACTCATCTAGTTATCTCCCCCGGGCCTTGTACACCGAATGAAGCCGGTATCTCTTTGCAAGCGATACAACACTTTGCTGGCAAGTTACCCATTTTAGGGGTGTGTCTTGGTCATCAAGCCATTGCGCAGGTGTTTGGGGGGCAGATCGTTCGCGCCAGAAAAGTGATGCATGGTAAAACCTCAGCTATTCGTCACACAGGGAATAGCGTATTTCATGGTCTCAATAACCCTTTGACGGTGACTCGTTACCATTCTTTAGTAGTAAAGTCCGACTCGCTTCCTGACTGCTTTGAGCTTACTGCATGGACAGAGTTAGACAACGGGAGCATGGACGAAATTATGGGCTACCAACATAAAACCTTAGCCATCGATGCGGTACAATTTCATCCCGAATCAATCAAAACCGAACAGGGACATCAATTACTGGCTAATTTTTTGCGTCGTTAGTCCTCTCTCAACCTGACTGCGATCACCTTTCTTAACATTTTCTTCATCTTTTTTGTTGGCTGTGAGGCTTGCAAAATTATTCGCCATATATCCTATCGAATTTACTTTAAGCGCCATGCTTCAAGCCTTGGCTGTATTTATTCTCACTATTTGTAAAAAAGTACTTCATAAAAGAGTCTACTTAATGCATAAATAATCATACGTAGTGAGGATTATCGGCAAAATTGTTGTGATAAAAGAATAATCCACTATTGAAATGGTTAATAATTTGTAAATACAATGCTGCATTAGCTAAAAAGCAAAACAATATCTTCCACACAAGGTTTTTGTGGAAAGATCGCAATCTGCTAGGCATGCGGTATCGAGAGGGAATGTGCAATGACAGTGGAAATGAATGTAGAGCGCGGCTTATTTGATGAGGTAATGGTACCTTGCTATAACCCAATGGAAATGATCCCAGTAAAGGGACAAGGCTCTCGAGTATGGGATCAGCAAGGTAATGAATACATCGATTTTGCTGGTGGCATTGCCGTGAGTTGTTTAGGCCATTGTCACCCAGTGATGGTTGGTGCCTTAACTGAGCAAGCGAACAAGTTGTGGCATCTCAGCAACGTAATGACTAACGAACCGGCGTTGCGTCTCGCGAAAAAATTAACCGAAGTCTGCTTTGCGGAAAAAGTGTTTTTTGCCAATTCTGGTGCAGAAGCGAATGAGGCGGCTTTGAAGCTTGCTCGTCGTTGGGCTGCAGATGTTCATGGTGAGCAGAAATCAGAAATCATCGCCTTTAAACAAGGTTTCCACGGACGTACTTTCTTTACCGTTACTGTCGGTGGTCAAGCGGCTTATTCTGATGGATTTGGTCCAAAGCCTGGCGATGTGACCCACCTAGCTTATAACGATATTGAGGCACTACAAGCCCATATGTCAGACCGTACTTGTGCTGTCATGATGGAGCCATTGCAAGGTGAGGGTGGCATTGTGTCGCCAACGCCAGAGTTTGTTCAAGCGGTGCGTGAGTTGTGTGACAAACACAATGCTCTACTTATCTTTGATGAGGTACAAACAGGTAATGGTCGTACGGGAGATTTCTACGCATACCAAGGTTTAGGCATTACTCCTGATATTTTAAGTACTGCAAAATCACTCGGTGGTGGTTTCCCTATTGGCGCTATGCTCACCACCAATGAATTGGCTGCTCATCTAAAAGTCGGGACTCATGGTTCAACTTATGGCGGTAACCCATTAGCTTGCGCCGTCGCTGAAGCAGTCGTTAATTTCGTTAGCCAGCCAGAAACGTTAGCGGGTGTAAAAGAGCGCGAAGCTCTATTTCGTCAAGGGCTAGCAGAAATTAATGCTAAGTACCAAATCTTCAGTGAAGTTCGTGGTAAAGGTTTATTACTCGGCGCCGCGCTGAATGAAGAGTGGCAAGGCCGTGCCCGTGACATTTTGGTTGCGGCAGGTAAACAAGGTTTGATGGTGTTGGTTGCTGGAACCAATGTGGTGCGTATGACGCCATCATTAGTGATTACAAAACAAGAAATAGAAGAAGGCTTAGCAAAACTCGATAAAGCTATTGCATCACTCATGTAGTGAAAAAGCCTAGCAGCCCAAGGTAGGAAGCCTTGGGCTACTTCAAGCATCTGGAGGGAAGTATTGATGCTAGTTGTTCGCCCTATCGCAATGTCGGACTATGACGCGCTGCACACTTGCGCTGTCGAATCAGGTCACGGATTCACATCTCTACCGGTTAATGAAGAACTTTTAACCAATCGTATTACCCATTCTGAATACAGCTTTACTAAACCCAACGTATCCGAGCCTGGAGACGAAGGTTATTTAATGGTGGGGTTTGATTCTGAAACTGGAGAGGTTGCTGGTACCACGGGTATTGAAGCTTCTATTGGTTGGGATGTGCCTTTCTACTCTTATCATATCAGCACGATTGTTCATTCATCGCCTAAATTGAAGGTGAACAATACGGTAAAACTGCTGACATTTGGCAATAACTACACCGGTTGTAGTGAGATTTGTACGCTCTTTCTGCGTCCTGATTTTCGTCAAGGGCTTAATGGCCGCTTAATGTCGAAATGCCGCTTTCTGATGATGGCCGAACATCCCCATCGATTCTCAAAAACCATTTTTGCGGAGATGCGCGGTGTTTCCGATGCCGAAGGTAACTCTCCGTTTTGGCAATGGTTGCAAGAGCATTTCTTTTCAATAGATTTCACGATGGCCGACTACCTCACAGGGATTGGTAAGAAAGGGTTTATCGCGGATCTGATGCCCAAGCTGCCTATTTACGTCAACTTGCTGAGCAAAGAAGCGCAAGCTGTCATCGGCCAAGTGCATGACAATACGCGCCCAGCGCTTAAGTTATTGGAACGTGAAGGGTTTACTTGCCGCAATTATGTCGACATTTTTGATGCCGGCCCAACCGTTGAGTGTGACTTACGTAATGTTGAGTCGGTACGTCATTCCATGCGCGCCAAGGTCGAAGTGGCAGAGCATTCTAGTTCGCAAGATTATTTGGTGTGTAATACCTCATTTGAAGATTTTCGCGCTACCGCAGCGAAAGGGGCTTACAACCGTGAAACCGAAACGGTGATTATCTCTCCTGAAGTAGCAAAAGCGCTTTTAGTAGAGAGTGGCGATTTAGTTCGAATTTTGGCGCAGTAAGCCAGCTTTTTGATGTAAGGATAGAAATATGACTCAGTGGATTGCAGGTGAGTGGTTAGCTGGCCAAGGTGAGCCAATGGTATCGCTCAGCCCCTATAATGACCAAACGATTTGGCAAGGCGATAGCGCAACGCCAGCGCAAGTAGAAGACGCAGTGAGTGCAGCAAGAAGTGCCTTTGTTGAATGGAAAAAGCGCTCCTTTGCTGAACGTGAGCAATACGTGTTGGCCTTTGCTGAGAAAGTAAAAGAACACAGTGAAGAAATCGCACAGATCATCGCCAAAGAAACTGGTAAACCTATTTGGGAAACTCGTACTGAAGCGGCGGCGATGGCCGGCAAAATCGCTATTTCGATTCGTGCTTATCATGATCGTACGGGTGAAAGTGCGCGTGAGGCAGCGGGAAACCAAATTGTACTGCGTCACCGTCCACTTGGTGTAATGGCGGTATTTGGTCCCTATAATTTCCCAGCACATTTACCGAATGGTCATATTGTTCCGGCTCTTTTAGCGGGTAATACCGTGGTGTTTAAGCCTTCTGAGCAAACCCCGTGGATGGGCGAATTTGCCATGAAACTGTGGCAAGATGCAGGGTTACCAGCAGGTGTGCTCAACCTTGTACAAGGGGCGAAAGAAACAGGCATCGCTCTGGCCGAGTCAAAAGGTATTGATGGTTTGCTATTTACCGGCAGTGCTAACACTGGGCATTTACTGCATCGTCAGTTTGCCGGGCAACCTGGCAAAATGCTGGCGCTTGAAATGGGCGGGAACAACCCGATGGTGATCTCCGAGCAGTATGGTGACTTAGATGCAGCGGTATACACCATCATTCAATCGGCTTTCATTAGCGCAGGGCAGCGCTGCACCTGCGCGCGTCGCCTGTACGTTCCTGTCGGTGAAAAAGGTGATGTGCTATTAAGTAAATTGATCACCGCAACCCAAAAGCTACGAATTGATCAACCATTTGCCGATCCAGCGCCATTTATGGGGCCACAAATCTCGCAAGCTGCCGCGCAATTTATTCTCAATGCGCAGGCTAATTTACAATTTTTAGGTGGTTATAGTTTGGTGGAAGCCAAACCGCTGCAAGCGGCATTTGTTACGCCAGGAATCATTGACGTAACCGCTATTAGTGAGTTGCCTGACGAAGAATACTTTGGCCCGTTATTACAAGTGGTGCGCTATCAGACTTTAGAGCAAGCGGTTGAGTTGGCCAATGCTACCCGTTTTGGTTTGTCTGCAGGTTTAGTATCAACTGATGATGCCGAGTGGGATTATTTTGTTGATCATATCCGCGCTGGCATCGTAAACCGTAATCGCCAATTAACTGGTGCGAGTGGTGATGCACCATTTGGTGGGCCGGGAGCATCGGGTAACTTGCGCCCGAGTGCTTATTACGCGGCTGATTACTGTGCATACCCTATGGCTTCAATGGAAGGGCAGGCAACAGAATTACCTGCCACTCTCAGCCCTGGGGTTGAGCTATAACCGACGGAATAATAAAAAGCCTCTCATAGAAGAGGCTTACCTCCTTTCTACTTGAAGTTACAGCGGCGTTGGCTAAGTTTGCTCACCCCAATCACATAGTTTGTCTATGCTCATGGGGATTCACTCACTTGCCACCTACCTGCCACTTCAAGTGGTTTGGGTATAGATCCCGATAACTGGATCAATACACAACTTAACGTCACAGGTTGAATTGCCGCTGGATATATTTTCTGAATCGTTTCAATAAATATTAAGCAGCAATATTTATCCAATAACCTCATACTGAAACTAAGGCTTTATACATACTCAAGGTATATCGCTTGCTAGACACATTGCTGACAAGGAGGCGTTATGATGCCAACCGTTTTATTTCAATCGCTATGGAATGACTATATTCAACGTCTTTGTCCTTCGGCTGACAAAGTTCATCAATTGCTTCAAGAAGATGAAGCTCTGATCAATGATCATATCGCTTTACGAACCTTTAATGTTGCTCCCCTGGGGATTGAAACACTGGCTAAGCCTTTTTTAGCATTAGGTTATACAGCGTGTGGTGATTATCAATTTGAAAGTAAGAAGTTAGTCGCGAAGCACTATGAACATCCTGATCCAACGCAACCTAAGGTTTTCATTAGTGAGCTAAAAGTGGCAGAGTGCTCACCTGAGTTGCAAGCGATTGTAGCCAAACTGGTAGAGCAAGTAGATAGCGACAAACTCACCAGTAGCGACTTTTTGTATAGTGGTCGATTATGGCAGATAGCCCATAGCGATTACCTCACTTTGGCTCAGGAAAGTGAATACGCCGCATGGTTGGCAGCTCATGGCTATGGGGCCAATCATTTTACCGTTAGTGTTAACCAGTTGAATGCGTTTAATGAAGTCAAATCGGTGAATGATCACCTTCGCCAAGCTGGCTTTGTTATTAATGAAAATGGCGGAGAAGTGAAAGGCACGCCAGAGGTGCTGCTAGAACAATCTTCCACCATGGCAGATAAAGTACCGGTGCAATTTAGTGATGGTGTTGAGATGATTCCGGGCGGTTTTTACGAGTTTGCCAAACGCTATCCAATGGCAAACGGTGAGTTGTATAGCGGGTTTGTTGCCGCTTCAGCTGACAAGATTTTTGAAAGCACTGATATGCAATAAAATTGTACTGAGTCTTTGCCAACAAAAAGCCACCTGAGTTTCCCAAGGTGGCTTTATCGATTCAGTCTCTCAATTTCTATTGAAATTAACGAGTTCCGTATACCACGATAGTTTTACCGTGTGCAGAAATTAGGTTCTGCTCTTCTAGCATTTTCAAAATACGACCAACTGTTTCACGAGAACAGCCAACGATTTGACCGATTTCTTGACGGGTGATCTTGATTTGCATGCCATCTGGGTGAGTCATTGCGTCAGGTTGTTTCGCTAGGTTTAGTAGCGTTTGAGCAATACGGCCCGTTACGTCAAGGAACGCAAGGTCACCTACTTTTTGACTAGTCACTTGTAAACGACGTGAAATCTGAGCAGATAGGCGCATTAGAATATCTGGATTCACCTGGATAAGTTGACGGAATTTCTTAAATGAAATCTCTGCCACTTCACAAGGAGATTTAGCACGAACCCAAGCGGTACGTTCTTGGTCTTCTTCGAATAGACCAAGTTCACCGATAAAGTCACCTTGGTTTAGGTAAGAAAGGATCATCTCCTTACCTTCTTCGTCTTTAATAAGAACCGCAACAGAACCTTTAACGATGTAGTACAACGTTTCAGCTTTCTCGCCCGCGTGGATCAGCGTGCTTTTTGATGGGTACTTATGAATATGACAGTGTGAAAGAAACCACTCTAGTGTTGGGTCGGTTTGAGGTTTACCTAGAACCATAATATCTCACTTCCTCTGCAGGGTACGCTTGCTGCTTTCCATATTTTAGCTAAGCCTTTAAATTGACTTACTAGGATAAGAGCACTTTACAAGTGCTGCAAGCTAACTTGTGTTTCGGTTAAGAATAGTATCCTTTTTCGGAAACGATTTCTTGATTTTAATCGTGTCGACCACACGATAATTTAAGCAAAAATGTGCACATGATCACGGTATGAAAAGTAACCGTAAAAAGTGCAAAAATATTATCCAATTTTCCCTGTTTCAATTAATTGTTGCAGGATAGGGCGAACAATCAGCTCCATGGCAAAACTCATCTTGCCACCAGGAACAACGATGGTGTTATGGCGCGACATAAATGAACCATCAATCATGGCTAGTAAATAGGGGAAATCGACATTCTTAATGCCGCGTAGCCTTATCACCACGAAGCTTTCATCCAAACTGGGGATACCCTTTGCGTTGAGCGGGTTTGAGGTGTCGACTGTGGGCACGCGCTGGAAGTTAATATGGGTGCGAGAAAACTGTGGAGTAATGTAATTGAGGTAGTCGTCCATCGAGCGAACAATCGAGTCCATTACTGCTTCGCGTGAATGACCGCGATCGCGCGTATCACGCACGTATTTTTGGATCCACTCCAGGTTAACAATCGGCACCATGCCAATCAAAAAATCGACATGTTGAGCCACGTTGACATCACCATCGACCACACCACCATGTAACCCTTCGTAGAACATAACATCAGAATTTTCTGGCAAATCTTGCCATGGAGTAAACGTTCCTGGCATTTGGTTATAGGGAACGGCTTCATCAAATGAATGCAGGTAGCGACGAACTTGCCCTGTTCCTAGTTTGCCGTATTGGCGAAAAAACTCTTCCAATGCGCCAAAATCATTAGCCTGAGGACCAAAATAACTGATGTGCTTGCCTTGCTCTCGTGCTTTACGGATCTCTACGTCCATTTCTGGACGTGTGAAACGGTGGAAGCTATCGCCTTCAACCCAAGCAGGTTTAATGCTCATCATATTGAACATTTTGCGAAACGCTTCAGAGGTTGTGGTAGTACCGGCACCGGATGAGCCCGTGACGGCTATGATCGGATGTTTTGCTGACATGACAAACCCTGTCTTTATGTAACGTACTTGTTATTTATTGTCGCAATATAGCACGGAAAGATGAGATTGCGGTGCGCTAAAACGATTTACGTACTTGAATATCGACACTTTCGTGCAATTCAGAATAGACGATGGCAACTTCACCACTCGCTAACTGCTGCTTCACTTGTTCGATTTTTTGTTGCAAAGATATCTCTTGTTCACCGTAATCTGTTCCTTCACGTAAGACAAATTCTTGAATGAGATTATCGAGTGTATCAGGAGCAATTTGTTGCCAAGGAATAATCATGACGACCTCTTAACTGTCATGTTGAAGGCTGGCAGTTATACCCTAAATCGCACTTTGATGGCAGCTATTTTATGACGGTGTACACAGGCTTTCATAGTAGGCTGGTAAGGCTTGTTCCAGCCAAAAAGTGGGTTTTAATGCACTGCCTGAAATAAAGCCGACATGGCCACCTTGGTTAAATAAGCGGTAGTCGATATTTTCCGGTAAAACGAATTTGGGAATCACTGCATCGGTCATGAATGGGTCGTCTTTAGCATGAATGACTTGCAATGGTACGCGGATCTGCTTGAGTTTATGTAGCCCAGAACATTGTTGATAATAGTCATGAGCATCTTTAAAACCATGCAAGGGGGCGGTGATTAAATCATCGAATTGATACAGTTTTTTAATGCTGCTGATCTGACAAGAAGATAGGTCAAGTACATCTTGTAAGAGGTGATGTTTTTTCAGCGCGTTACTTTTTAGCGAGGAGAGTAAATAGTCACGGTAGAGCTTTGAAAATCCTTGCTCAATGCGTTGTGAACAGGCGGCGAGATCGAGCGGTGCTGAAACGATTGTTGCAGCATCGACAATAGGGTCTTCGTGATATTCAGCCAGATAATTGGCCAGCATGTTACCACCAAGCGATATACCTACCGCGACGATAGGTCGCCCTACATGTTGTTCGCGTAAATATTGTAGAACAAAACGAGCATCTTCTATCTCGCCTGAATGGTAAGCCCGCGCAAGGCGATTCGGTTTACCGCTACAGCCGCGAAAATGCATCATTACCGATAGCCAACCACTTTCGGCGAACGCATGCATTAACCCGTTAGCGTAAGGGCTATAAAAGCTTCCTTCTAACCCATGAAACAGAACGAACAACGGTTTGTCTTTACTTTGTTCTGCATGCCCATCTTCGCTCCACGCCAAATCAAGAAAATCACCATCATCGGTAGGCAAGGTTTGCCACAGCGGTTCAAAACGTGCTTTTTTACGCAATAAACGTGGTATGAGCGTTTGTAAGTGAGGATTTTTAAGCCCAGTGGCCGCGATAAATTGAGTCATAGGGAATAAGGTTTATGTAGGATACGAAAGAGTATACACGAAACAGATAATTCGCTGGGTTATGCTTTTCCAGATTGTGGTGCTGGTTCAGCGAATGCACGACACAGATGTTCAGCAGCCAATAAGCGGCAGTAGCGTTGTGTGAGAGGCTGACCAGTATTATTTGTTAATGGTAATGCGCTGATGCAGTCGACTAAATCAGACTGTTGCTGCTTTTCGAGCTGTAATTCGAATTGCAGCGCTTCACGATATAGGGTGTCTGGTAGGTTCGTTTTTAGTCGGCGACGTAAGTCTCGGTAGCTATGAAGCAAGGTTTCAGAGCGGCTAAGGCAATCTTGTACGGTTTGCCAATGGTGCTCAGCAAAAGAAACTTGTTGCTCGTCGAGCCATTTTAAAAGAAGCAACAAGTTTACATTACCGTGGTAGTTATTCTGTAAGCTTAAGCACGCTTCTTTCACTTCGCGCACACTGTAATATTGCAAACTGAATTGCCACAGGCGCTCTAATGTGAGAGATATTCGTACGTGCTCTTTACTCATGTTAACTACTGAATTCCTGTTCTAGCTGTTCAAGGATTTCTTGCTCTGCCATCCATTCCATTTCGACCTCTTCAAGTGCCGATTTACTACTAGCTTGAAGGGCGAGAACTTCTGTAAGTTTAGCCTTATTTTCAGCTTCATACAGTGAAGTGTCGGATAATTGCTCTTCAGCTTGTGCCAGTGAGGCATTCAACTTATCCATTTTATCTTCAAGTTGTGTCAGTTTTTTGCGAATTGGCGCGGTTTGTTTACGAAACTCCGCTTCACGGCGTTTTTGATCTTTCTTCGCTGCGGCGCTATTGCTGCTATCTTTGGCGGGCTGCTGAGATTGTGCTTCTCTTCGCTCTGCTTTTTGCTGCTCGGTTAACCATTTGTAGTAGTCTGATAAGTCACCATCAAAAGGGGCAACTTGGCGATCATGCACTAGGTACAAATCATCGGTTGTGGCGCGCAGTAAGTAGCGGTCATGGCTGACGATAACCATGGCACCTTCAAAAGTTTGCAGGGCAAACGTCAACGCTTGGCGCATGTCTAAATCTAGGTGGTTGGTTGGTTCATCGAGTAGTAATAAGTTTGGTTTTTGCCAAACGATCAGTGCCAAAACCAAGCGTGCTTTTTCACCACCAGAGAAAGGCGCAACTTTCTCCAGTGCTTTATCACCCTGAAAGCCAAAACTGCCGAGGTAGTTACGCAACTCCAGTTCATTTTTGTCTGGCGCAATTTGCATCATATGCTGCAACGGTGTTTCTTGTGGGTGCAGGGTTTCCAGTTGATGCTGAGCAAAGTAGCCAATTTTAACCCCTTGAGAATAGGTGAGATCGCCACCTTTTGGTTTTAGCTCCCCTGACAACAATTTGATCAGGGTCGATTTACCAGCGCCATTACGCCCAAGCAGCCCGATACGACTACCAGGTACTAGGTTGAGGCGAATTTTCTCAAGAATTAAGTTATCCCCATAACCTGCATAAACCTCATCCATCATCATTATTGGGTTGGGTAGGGCTGATGGTTCTCGAAATTCGAAACTGAATGGGTTATCAAATTGTGCTGGTAGCACTTTTTCCATCCGCTCTAATGCTTTAATACGGCTTTGCGCTTGACGGGCTTTCGAAGCTTTATAACGGAAGCGATCAATATAACTTTGCATGTGTGCCATTTGCTTTTGCTGCTTTTGGAACATGGCTTGTTGCAAGATCAATTTCTGCGCACGCTGATTTTCAAACGATGAATAGTTACCGGTGTATTCGTTCATGGTTTGATTTTCGATATGGATAATGCGCCCCACAATAGGGTCTAAAAAGTCACGATCATGGGAAATCAAAACTAACGTGCCTGGGTAGCTTTGTAACCAGCGTTCTAGCCACATTACTGCGTCTAAATCTAAGTGGTTAGTGGGTTCGTCAAGCAGCAGTAAATCAGAGCGGCACAATAGCGCTTGCGCTAAGTTTAGCCGCATACGCCAACCACCGGAAAATTGGGTCAAATCCCAGCCCATTTGTTCTTGGCTAAAACCAAGCCCATCAAGTAATTCAGAGGCGCGGGCACGAATGCTATAGCCGCCAATGGTTTCAATTTTTCCGTGCAATTCGGCGACCAAGGTGCCGTTATCCGTTTGCTCTGCTTCGAGCAGCTGTTTTTCTAGCGCGCGATATTCACGATCACCATCGATCACATATTCAATCGCATTACGTTCAAGAGCCGGTGTTTCCTGTGCGACCCATGCTAGCTCCCAATAAGCAGGTTTGCTGAATGAGCCAGCATCAATCGAAAGCTCATCTTTAAGTAGGGCAAATAATGTGGACTTACCGCAGCCATTTTTTCCAACCAAGCCAACTTTATCACCTGGGTGGATGGTAGCCGAAGCTTGCTCAAGCAACGGTTTTCCGCCGCGTAGTAACTGAATATCAGAGAAGGTAATCATAAAAATCTATTTTTCATATCGAAATGTTATCGCGTGGAATAGTAAGGGTGATAAGGATAAATGTCGATCATTATGCAAATTGCGTTATGATGCTTAGTAACATGTTGATAACTATCGGGGCACAGCAAAGGAATGACTGAGACAACACCCTCTTGCCACTCAACACCCAAAGTCTTGGTGATTTACGCACACCCTGAGCCGCTCAATTCGATTGCTAATCAAACCATGTTGCATGGTATCTCTTCATTGCAACACGTTACCGTGCATGACTTGTACGCAACGTATCCGGATTTTTTTATTGATGTCACAGCCGAGCAGCAACGCTTGCTTGCCCATGACGTCATTGTCTTTCAGCATCCTCTTTATATGTATTCGTGTCCTGCTTTATTAAAGGAGTGGTTTGACCGTGTCTTAACCAAAGGATTTGCCTTCGGTAATAAGACATCGCTACATGGTAAATATTGGCGCAGTGTTATTACTACCGGGGGTAAGCAAGATGCATTTGATGAGAAAGGGTACAACAAATATCCACTTGACCAGATTCTGCAACCCTTCGAGTTAACCGCAGCGTTATGCTGCATGAATTGGATGGAACCGCTGGTGCTTTACTGGGCTCGAAATGTGAGTGACGCAGAGCGCTATCAACATGCGCAAGATTACCGTAATTGGTTGCTTAACCCTTTAACCACACAAGGAGCGTTGGATGGCAGCACTCACCAGTGATTTTTTACAAAGCAGTGTGGTATTTCTCACCGCAGCGGTTGTTGCTGTTCCTATCGCTCAGAGAGCAGGATTAGGTTCCGTATTGGGCTATTTGTTAGCCGGTGTCGCCATTGGTCCTTGGGGGCTTGGGTTAATCAATGATGTTGAGGCGATTTTGCACTTCGCTGAATTTGGCGTGGTGTTACTGCTATTTCTTATTGGCTTAGAGCTGAATCCTAAAAAATTATGGCAAATGCGCGGGCCAATTCTTGGACTCGGCGGCGCGCAGGTTGTGGTGACCACTTTGGTCATTGCCTGCATCGCGTATGCATTTGATGTGGGATGGCAAAGCAGTGTAGTGATCGGCATGGGGTTGGCGCTCTCTTCTACCGCTATTGCACTACGGGTAATTGATGAGCAAGGTCTGGCGCGCAGTGAGACTGGGCAATCTGGCTTTGCGGTGCTGTTATTCCAAGATATTGCCGTCATCCCGATGTTAGCGCTGTTACCTGTACTTGCCGGTAATGGTGCTGGAAGTTGGCTCGATGTGGCGTGGATGTTTGGCGGTATTGCTGGTTTGCTGGTTGGCGGCCATTTTCTGCTCAGTCCTTTGTTTCGATACATTGTTGCCAGTGGTGTACGAGAGCTATTCACTGTTGCTGCGCTATTGCTGGTAATTGGCATTGCGCTGTTGATGCAGCAATTAGGGCTTTCAATGGCGTTAGGTACTTTCCTTGCGGGCGTGCTGCTCGCTGAAAGCGAGTTTCGTCATGAACTGGAAATTGCGATTGAGCCATTTAAAGGCTTGCTGCTTGGGTTGTTCTTTATTGCCGTTGGTATGGCGGTCAATCTAGGGTTGTTGGCGCTTGAACCCGTTAAAATTCTACTTGCGGTAGTGGGGTTGGTTACAGCTAAAGGATTGATTTTGTATCTGTTGGCGCGTTTGTCGGGAACTCGAGCTAAAGCGCGCAGTAAAATGGCGGCGATTCTTAGCCAAGGTGGTGAGTTTGCTTTTGTTATTTTTACGGCGGCAAGTGCTGAAGGCTTGTTGCAGTCAGATCAGTCTGCATTTTTATTGGTCGTAGTGAGTTTGTCTATGGTGACGACGCCTTTATTACTGAACGCACAAAAACGTTGGTTTGCAAGAAAACTCAATACGACCAGTGAGGTGGAGATGACATCTGATGTGGTGAATAAAGAGCCTCGTGTCATCATCGCTGGTTTTGGACGTTTTGGGCAAATAGTTGGGCGTTTAATGTATGCCAACAAAATCAAAATTACCGTGTTAGAAAGTGATGCGAGCCAAATAAAGTTGCTGCGAAAATACGGTTATAAGGTGTTTTACGGTGATGCAACTCAGCTCGAGCTGTTACGTGCAGCTGGTGCAGATGAAGCCGAAGCGATAGTTATTTGTACTGATGCGCCTGATGAAGTGGTGAAAATCGTCGAGCTGTGCCAACAACATTTTCCCAAGTTAAAAATATTGGCGAGGGCTCGCAGCCGAGTGGAAGCCTATCAACTGCTCAGCCATGGTGTGGACAAATATTCTCGCGAAACCTTCTTGGGCGCACTGGATTTAGGGCGACAAGCTTTGATTGATTTAGGTATGCATCCTTATCAAGCCAAGCGTGCGGAAGCGCATTTTCGAAAACTTGATAGCGCTATGCTCAAAGAGCTATTACCGCAACATAATGAAGATAAACAACTTGCATTACGGGCCAAAGAAGCGCGTAAAGAATTGGAAGAAATTTTCGGTCGAGAAATGGATAATGACCGGCAGTCTCGCCATTATTGGGAACAATAACTCAAAGTATTATAAGTCGTAGGATTTAACGTGAAACAGAAAAAACGCTTCATCGCTGGGGCTAGTTGCCCAAAATGCCAGTCGCAAGACACACTTCGCTGGTGGGTAGATAACAATATAGAGTTGGTGGAATGTGTTGAATGTGACTATCACGAGCAGCGCAAACCCAAGTCTGTAGAAAAAAGTGAACATGCCAAGCAAGAGATGATTGGTATTTTTAAACCAGAATAATTGAGTTTCTGTAATAGATCCCCATAATACCGTCATACTGAACGTATTCTTAGGTTAAGTCATACAACCTAGGAACCAAACTCCTTGGAGCTGTTATGAAAATTGAAAAGAACGTAGTTGTAAGCCTTGCCTACCAAGTCAAACTTGAAGACGGTATTGTTGTTGACCAATCTACTGTTGAGGCACCGCTTGACTACCTTCATGGTCACAACAACCTGATCACAGGTCTTGAAAACCAATTGGAAGGTAAAGTAGTCGGCGATAAATTCACGGCAACTATCGCTCCTGAAGATGCATACGGTGAGCACAACGATGACCTAGTTCAACGTGTGCCTGCTGAAGTGTTCCAAGGCGTTGAGCAAATTGAAGTTGGCATGCGTTTCCTTGCTGATACAGACCAAGGTCCGATCCCTGTTGAAGTAACAGAAGTTGATGGTGATGAAGTCGTGGTTGATGGTAACCACATGCTTGCAGGCCAAACACTGACTTTTGATGTTGAAGTGGTAGCGATGCGTGCAGCAACAGAAGAAGAAATTGAGCATGGTCACCTTCATCAAGAAGAAGGTGGTTGTTGTGGTGGACACGACCATGACCACGATCATGACCATGAAGGTGGTTGTTGTGGCGGCGAAGGCCATGGTCACAACCACGGTGAGAAAAAAGAAGGCTGCTGTGGTGGCGGTGGTTGCGGTTCACACTAATATTTGATCGGTTTACATCGCACTACTTTCGTTGAGAAAGCGTAAATATGCTCTAGTTAATATTTTTTGAATGTAAGGCGTTAATCGTGTTAGCGATTAGCGCTTTTTTTTCATCTATAGCTTGTCTATATTGATACTCAGTTTCGTGTTAGAACGCTTACCATCAGAAAAGGAATTATCATGTCACAACCTTTTGCTATCGCTATCCACGGTGGCGCTGGAACAATACTTCGTGAACAAATGAGTGAATCATTAAAATGCGAGATTTTAGCAACGCTTGAAGCTTCTGTTCGTGCTGGGTATCGAGTGTTAGCTGAAGGTGGTGATGCACTGGATGCGACGGTTGAAGCAGTGAAAGTGCTTGAAGACTCACCGCTATTTAATGCGGGTAAAGGTGCCGTTTTAACCAATAAAGAGATGGTTGAAATGGATGCCTCAGTGATGCACGGTCAACATATGGATGCGGGGGCGGTTGCTGGTATTCGTCATATCAAAAACCCCATAGAGTTGGCTCGTGATGTGATGAAAGCAAGTGAACACGTATTTTTGATTGGTGATGGGGCGGAAGAGTTTGCCTTTGCCAATGGTTATCAATATATCGAACAAGACTACTTTTTTACCGAGCGTCGCTATGAACAATTGGTCGCGATGAAAGAAAATGATCAATTTGCACTGTCGGAATCTAAATACCCTGACGACAAAAAATTTGGCACAGTAGGAGCCGTCGCTTTAGATAAGCAAGGTAACCTCGCTGCAGCGACAAGTACGGGGGGTATTACTAATAAGAAATTTGGTCGCGTTGGTGATTCCCCTATCATCGGTGCCGGAACAATGGCTGAAAATGGCAATGTGGCAGTTTCAACCACTGGCATGGGAGAATACTTTATCCGTAAAATGGTTGCCGGTGATGTGGCAGCGAGGATGCGTTATTTAAAAGAAGACGTTCATACCGCGTGTGAAACCATCATCCAAGGCGAGTTAAAAACGATGGGAGGCGAGGGTGGTTTGATCGCTATCGATGGGCAAGGTGATATCCATTTTGCAATGAACAGCTCAGGAATGTACCGAGCTTGTATTGATGTCAATGGTGAATTAACCGTAAAAATCTATTCAGATGAATAAGTTAGATGCCTAAATAACTGAATGATTTATAAAGTCATTTTTTATGACATTTTTATGCTTAAAAAATGACTGCAAGGAAAGTGATTCGGTGCTAGAATCCTTTTTTAACTAGCAATCAGACTTGGAAAGATGGGAAATAACGTAGTCGTTCTAGGCACCCAATGGGGTGACGAAGGTAAAGGTAAAATCGTAGACCTTTTAACTGAAGATGCAAAATATGTTGTTCGCTATCAAGGCGGCCATAATGCGGGTCACACTCTTGTAATCGACGGTGAAAAAACCGTTCTTCATTTAATTCCATCCGGCATCCTTCGCAATAAAGTGAAATGCATCATCGGTAACGGTGTTGTTCTTTCTCCAGATGCACTAATCAAAGAAATGAAGCCTTTAGAAGAGCGTGGTATTCCAGTCCGCGAACGTCTTTTCATTTCTGAAGCTTGTCCTCTAATTCTTCCTTACCACATCGCACTTGACCAAGCGCGTGAAACCGCTCGTGGTAAAAAAGCAATTGGTACGACTGGTCGTGGTATCGGCCCTGCTTATGAAGATAAAGTTGCTCGTCGCGGTCTACGCGTTGGTGACCTATTCGACATGGCTACATTCGCTGAAAAACTAAAAGAAGTTATGGAATACCACAACTTCGCACTAGTTAATTACTACAAGGCAGAAGCAGTAAGCTACGAAGAAGTACTTGAGCAAGCTAAAGGCTATGCTGATCTACTGACTTCGATGGTTATCGACGTTACTGACGAACTAGACGCAGCTCGTAAGCGCGGTGACAAGATCATGTTTGAAGGTGCGCAAGGTACACTTCTTGATATCGACCATGGTACTTACCCGTACGTAACGTCTTCGAACACGACGGCTGGTGGTGTTGCTGCAGGTTCTGGTTTTGGTCCTCGTCACCTAGGTTATATTCTAGGTATTGCAAAAGCATACTGCACACGTGTTGGCGCAGGTCCATTCCCAACAGAACTATACGATGGTCTAGATAAGCAAGACCCAGTTGGTAAGCATCTAGGTACGGTTGGTCACGAGTTTGGTGCAACTACTGGTCGTCTACGTCGTACTGGTTGGTTTGATGCTGTCGCTATGCGTCGTGCAATTCAAATCAACTCTGTAACTGGTTTCTGTCTAACTAAGCTAGATGTGCTAGATGGACTAGAAGAGCTAAAAATCTGTACTGGTTACCAGATGGAAGATGGCTCTGTACTAGAAGTTTCGCCAATGGCTGCTGATGCATACGAAAAAGTAACGCCAATTTACGAAACAATGCCTGGTTGGTCTGAAAATACTTTCGGTGCTAAATCAATCGATGCCCTTCCTCAAGCGGCTCTTGATTACATCAAACGTATTGAAGAACTGACTGGTGTGCCAATTGATATCATTTCAACGGGTCCTGATCGTAACGAAACCATTATCAAAGTTCACCCATTTTCAGTTTAATGGTTGATAGATAAACGTTTTTAAAACCGACTTTTAAAGTCGGTTTTTTTATGTCGGTAATGATGATATTTTGAACTCGATATGGCAGAAAATTGCCGACTAACGGCAAATTTTGTCTAAAGAGTTTGCCGTTATCGCCGATAAAGTTATCAAGCCCCGCCCTATAACGATTAGTGGCTATAATTTTAAGGCTATCGACATAAATAAAGAGTGCAGGTATGAAGCTACGAATGGTAGCAGCTTCATTGTTTTTGGCGCTGAACTCATCCTTGAGTCATGCAAATGTGGCGGAAGTGGGTGAGCCAGTCCCTATTTACACCGAAGCTGAGTTAATCAAGTTAATTGAGCAAAATAAACATTTAGAACAAGTTAAAGCTGATAACTGCCAGTTAGTGGAAGATATCGTGGCACGTGCCACTCGCATTAACCTGCCATCTTACGAATTTTTGTATGGTGATATGTTGGCGTGGGGAGTGTGTGTTGACCAAGATGTTGAGCTTGGCTTGTACTATATGGAAAATGCTGCCCACCAAGGCTTACCCGTAGCACTAGAGCAGCTAGGGCGCTACTATTCTCGTGGAACACTTGTTCAACAAGATAAAGAACGGGCGATCCCGTACCTGCGCGAAGCAGCAGCCATGGGCAATATCAATGCGCGAATTCATTTGGCAGAATTACTGCTGCGTGATTATGGCAGCCCATTAGATTATGAAGATGCGTATCGCTGGCTATATAACTCTGTCACGGCCGATCAAAGAACTCATACCCGCATTTCAATGCTTCGCCAAGGGCTTGAGCTACGTATGCCTGATAATATTATTGCACGCGCTAAGCGGCGCGATACATTCTGGTAGCGCTCATTCTTCTCTAATATCGCCCAACGTAATGCTTGGGCGATATTGTTTAATAATCAATACGCTGCTGTGCCTTCTTTCCTGAGTCAGTTATACTCTTGTTATCTCTTCCTTGCTTTAGCAGGTCTGCCTATGTCTGAAATTATCAATAACGATCCCTTTGCTGATCGAGAATCTAGCAATTACGAAAATCCAATCCCCAGCCGAGAATTTATTCTCGAGTTCCTGACGAAAGCTAATGTACCGATGAACCGTAACGATCTTTTTGAAGCGTTAGGTTTGTCTGGAGAAGAGCAGTACGAAGGATTACGCCGCCGTTTGCGTGCTATGGAGCGTGATGGTCAGTTGGTATTTACTCGTCGCCAATGCTACGCCTTACCTGACAAACTAGAAATGATAAAAGGTTATGTGATCGGGCATAAAGATGGACATGGCTGGATTCGTCCGGATGGCAGCACTGGCAAAGATAACGACATTCTGTTGCCCCACCACCAGATGCGCACCATCATCCACGGCGATTATGTATTGGTTCAGCCAACGGGTACTGACAAGCGTGGTAGAAAAGAAGGGCGTTTGGTTCGCGTGTTGGAAGAACGTAAATCTCAGCTTGTAGGACGTTTTTTCCTAGAGCACGGTTATGCCTATGTAGTTCCTGATGATTCTCGCATCACACAAGATATTCTTATTCCCAATGAGCACAGAGGCGGAGCTCGTATGGGGAATGTTGTTGTGATGGAGATTACAGACCGCGGCGCACGTACACGTGGAATGACAGGTAAAGTGGTTGAAGTGTTAGGCGAAAATATGGCACCTGGTATGGAAACGCAAATTGCGATCCGCACCCACCAAATTCCACACGAATGGCCTACCGAAGTATTGAAGCAAGTAGAGCACCTTGGTGAAGATGTACCAGAAAAAGCCAAACAAGGTCGGGTTGATGTCCGTCAATTACCGCTAGTGACAATTGATGGCGAAGATGCGCGTGACTTTGATGACGCCGTATATTGTGAAGCGAAAAAAGGCGGTGGATGGCGTTTATGGGTGGCCATTGCAGATGTCAGTTATTATGTACGCCCAGATACAGCGTTAGATAAAGAAGCAATCAACCGTGGTAACTCAGTT
Source organism: Vibrio aestuarianus (assembly GCF_012395185.1). GTDB lineage: Bacteria > Pseudomonadota > Gammaproteobacteria > Enterobacterales > Vibrionaceae > Vibrio > Vibrio aestuarianus. The sequence goes on along the minus strand of NZ_JAAZTU010000002.1, from coordinate 91,520 downwards.
TATTTCCCATCACAAGTCGTCCCAATGTTGCCTGAAGTGCTATCTAATGGTCTGTGTTCATTGAATCCACAAGTAGACCGCTTATGTATGGTGTGTGAAATGACCATCTCTGCAAGTGGTAAAATTTCCGGCTATAAACATTATGAAGCGGTGATGAACTCTCATGCTCGCCTGACTTACAACAAAGTGAGTGCGATTTTAGAGGGGGATGAAGAACTTCGTGAACGCTACCAACCTCTCATTCCGCATCTTGAAGAGCTACACACTATGTATAAAGTGTTGAAGCAGGCTCGCGATGAACGAGGTGGTATTGAATTTGAAACGGTTGAAACGAAATTCATCTTCAACGCGGAGCGTAAAATTGAAAGCATCGAACCGGTTATCCGTAACGATGCTCACAAGATCATTGAAGAATGTATGATCTTAGCCAATATTGCTTCTGCGACTTTGGTTGAAAAAGCCAAAGAGCCTGCGTTGTACCGTATTCATGAATCCCCAGGAGAAGAGCGTTTGATGGGGTTCCGTGATTTCTTAGGTGAGTTGGGCCTTAGCCTTGAGGGTGGGTTGACTCCATCTCCAACCGATTATGCCAATTTAATGAAACAGATTGGTGAGCGGCAAGATAAAGAACTTATCCAAACCATGCTTCTTCGCTCAATGAAGCAAGCGGTCTATAATGCTGATAACTGTGGTCACTTTGGTTTAGCGTTAAAACGTTATGCACACTTTACGTCACCAATTCGCCGTTACCCTGATCTATTGCTGCACCGAGCGATTAAATATCTAATTGCGAAAGAATCGGGCACTCATACCGATCGCTGGACACCAACTGGTGGTTTCCATTATTCATTTGATGATATGGATTATTATGGTGAACAATGTTCTACGACCGAACGTCGTGCCGATGATGCGACCCGCGAAGTCTCTGATTGGCTAAAATGCGAATACATGCAAGACCATGTGGGTGAAGAACTTGATGGGGTAATTGCTAATGTAACTGGCTTTGGTTTCTTTGTGCGTTTGACTGAACTGCATATTGATGGTTTGGTTCATATTTCAAGTTTAGCGAATGACTACTATCAATTTGACCCGATGGGACAACGATTAATCGGTGAAAGCTTCGGTAATATCTACCGTTTAGGCGATGCTGTGAAAGTGAAAGTGTTGTCGGTGAACCTTGATGATCGTCAAATCGACTTTGAATTAGTTGGAACTAGCCGTAAGCTACGCGGTGAAGGTAAAACGGCGAAGAAACGGGCAACAGAAGCACGTGAAAAGGCTAGAGGCAAAAAAGCAGCCTCAACCAAAGGCGCAAAAGCGGTTCCATTAGTCGAGCCAACCAAGCGCCCTGATGACAAAGTAAGCCCAAGCAACAAGCCAAAGCGCAAGAAGGCAAAAACAGATAAAGCGCGTAAAGATAAACCACGAGCCAAAACGACCAAGACTCGCGCCAAAAAATAATGATTGATAGGTAGACCATGAGTAACGAATTTATTTACGGGATTCACGCCGTAAGTGCAGTGCTAGAAAATGATCCAGCACGTCTAATTGAAGCGTTTGTGCTGAAAGGGCGTCAAGATGAGCGCCTCCTCCCTTTGCTAAATGAACTGCAGCATTGTGGTGTTTCTATCCAGCAAATGGGACGCAAAGCTTTAGATGACAAAGCACATGGAGCAAACCATCAAGGATTGATCGCTCGAGTAAAACCGGCGAAACAGCTAAATGAGCATGATCTGGATGAGATTCTTTCTAAGCATGAACAGCCATTGATCTTAGTGCTAGATGGCGTGACTGATCCACATAACCTTGGTGCCTGCTTGCGTAATGCTGACGCTGCAGGGGTTGCGGCAGTTATTGTCCCAAAAGATAGATCCGCACCTATGACAGCAACAGTGAGTAAAGTTGCGTGTGGGGCTGCTGAGACAGTGCCGCTAGTACGTGTGACAAACTTAGCGAGAACCATGCGAGCCTTGCAAGAACAAGGAGTTTGGTTTGTGGGGACCGCAGGTGAAGCCACGCATGATATTTATCAAGCAAAGCTTACTGGCCCGCTAGCTATCGTTATGGGTGCTGAAGGGGATGGCATGCGCCGTTTAACCCGTGAAACCTGTGATGATTTGATTAAAATCCCAATGTCGGGCAGTGTTTCAAGCTTAAATGTTTCGGTGGCTTCAGGTATTTGTCTATTTGAAGCTGTCAGACAGAGACAAACCGCATAACCTTACCCATAGTATCGGTAAGAAGGCATCGACTGTGGTGCCTTTTTATTGGTCAAAAAATAATCACGGATAATTTTCACACAGTACTTGCATGTGAAACTGTGATCTGTATAATGCACCGCACTGGTTAAATCCGGTTGTGAACCAATGAGCAGTGAGGAGTAAACTGACCTAGCTGTTAGTTTAGTAACGTATACTCAGCTTATGTTCGCAGTTAATACAATTAGCTCCTGTTGCGTTATCGTAATGGAATAAAGTTAATAGAAAATTAGCTGACAATGTGCCTAATTTTGGCACTACGGTTTCACATAAATCAATCGGCATTCTCTCGTTTTAACGAGTTTGAGTGGCGATATTGTTTGTGTAATTTTTAATTATTGGAGCTCTGTCTCATGCAGAACCAACGTATCCGTATCCGCCTAAAAGCTTTCGATTACAAACTAATCGATGCTTCTACAGCGGAAATCGTTGAAACAGCAAAACGTACCGGCGCACAGGTTCGTGGTCCTATTCCACTACCTACTCGTAAAGAGCGTTTCACTGTTCTTATCTCTCCACACGTCAACAAAGATGCTCGTGACCAGTACGAAATCCGTACTCACAAACGTCTAATCGACATCGTTGAGCCAACAGATAAAACTGTTGACGCATTGATGCGTCTAGATCTAGCTGCTGGCGTTGATGTACAAATCAGCCTAGGTTAAGGGAGATTAGAATAATGATTGGTCTAGTCGGACGTAAAGTGGGTATGACCCGCGTATTTACTGAAGAAGGCGTTTCTATCCCAGTAACTGTTGTTGAGGTTGAAGCGAACCGTATTTCTCAAGTTAAAACTCTTGAGACAGACGGCTACGCAGCAATCCAGATCACTACTGGTGCTAAGAAAGCTAACCGTGTAACTAAACCTGAAGCTGGTCACTTTGCGAAAGCTGGTGTTGAAGCAGGTCGCGGTCTTTGGGAATTCCGTTTAGAAAACGGTGAAGAGTTTGAAGTTGGCGCTGAGCTAACTGTAGAACTTTTCAATGAAGTTAAAAAAGTAGACGTTACTGGTACATCTAAGGGTAAAGGCTTCCAAGGTGCTGTTAAGCGCTGGAACTTCCGTACTCAAGATATGACTCACGGTAACTCTTTGTCTCACCGTGCACCGGGTTCAATTGGCCAATGTCAAACTCCAGGTCGCGTGTTTAAAGGCAAGAAAATGGCGGGTCACATGGGTGCTGAGCGTGTAACGACTCAAAACCTAGAGATCGTACGTGTTGACGCTGAGCGTAATCTGCTTCTTATTAAAGGTGCAGTACCAGGCTCAACAGGCGCTAACGTGATCGTCAAACCAGCTGTTAAAGCATAACGTCTAGGAGTAAGTAATGGAATTGATGGTTAAAGGTGCTAACGCACTAACTGTTTCCGAAACTACTTTCGGACGTGAGTTCAACGAAGCCCTTGTACACCAAGTAGTTGTTGCGTATGCAGCAGGTGCTCGTCAAGGTACTCGTGCTCAAAAGACACGTTCAGAAGTTTCTGGCGGTGGCGCTAAGCCATGGCGTCAAAAAGGTACTGGCCGTGCACGTGCTGGTACTATTCGTAGCCCAATCTGGCGTACAGGTGGTGTTACTTTTGCTGCGAAACCACAAGATCACAGCCAAAAAGTAAACAAAAAAATGTACCGTGGTGCTATGAAGAGCATTCTTTCTGAGTTAGTTCGTCAAGAGCGTCTAATCGTTGTTGATAACTTCTCAGTAGAAGCACCAAAAACTAAAGAGCTAGTAGCTAAGCTTCAAGAGCTTGAGCTTAACGATGTACTTATCGTTACTGGCGAAGTAGACGAGAATCTATTCTTAGCTGCTCGTAACCTATACAAAGTTGACGCACGTGACGTAGCGGGTCTTGACCCAGTAAGCCTAATCGCGTTTGACAAGGTTCTAATGACTGCAGAAGCAGTTAAGCAAGTTGAGGAGATGCTGGCATGATCAGTGAAGAGCGTCTACTAAAAGTTCTACGTGCACCGCACATCTCTGAAAAAGCAACGATGACTGCTGAGAAAGCGAACACTATCGTTTTCAAAGTATCAAAAGATGCTACTAAAAAAGAGATCAAAGCAGCTGTAGAAAAGCTATTTGAAGTTGAAGTTAAGTCTGTAAATACTCTTATCACTAAGGGTAAGACCAAACGTCAAGGTCTACGCCAAGGTCGCCGCAGCGACGTTAAGAAAGCGTATGTGACTTTGAAAGAAGGTCAAGATCTTGACTTTGTTGGCGGCGCGGAATAACAGGAGTAGTTGAATAATGGCTATTGTTAAATGTAAGCCGACTTCCCCTGGTCGTCGTCACGTTGTTAAAGTTGTTAACGCTGACCTACACAAGGGCAAGCCGTACGCACCTCTTTTAGAGAAAAACTCTAAAAATGGTGGTCGTAACAACAACGGTCGTATCACAGTACGTCACATCGGTGGTGGTCACAAGCAACACTACCGTTTGATCGATTTCAAACGTACTAAAGATGGCATCCCAGCGAAAGTTGAGCGCCTAGAATACGATCCAAACCGTAGCGCAAATATCGCTCTAGTTCTGTACGCAGACGGTGAGCGTCGTTACATCATTGCACCTAAAGGTGTTCAAGCCGGTGACCAGATCCAATCTGGTGTTGATGCGCCAATTAAAGCAGGTAACACTCTGCCAATGCGCAACATCCCAGTAGGTTCTACTATTCACTGTGTTGAACTTAAACCTGGTAAAGGTGCACAGCTAGCTCGTTCGGCTGGTGCTTATGCTCAACTTGTCGCTCGCGACGGTGCATACGTAACTATCCGTCTACGTTCTGGCGAAATGCGCAAAGTACTTTCTGAAGGCCGTGCAACAATCGGTGAAGTTGGTAACTCTGAGCATATGCTACGTGAACTTGGTAAAGCTGGTGCTTCACGCTGGCGCGGCGTACGTCCAACCGTACGTGGTGTAGTAATGAACCCGGTGGATCACCCACACGGTGGTGGTGAAGGCCGCACATCTGGTGGTCGTCACCCAGTTTCTCCTTGGGGCATGCCTACTAAGGGCTTCAAGACTCGTAAGAACAAACGCACCGACAAGTACATCGTACGTCGTCGTAATAAGTAATCTATATAAGAGGATAAGCCATGCCACGTTCTCTCAAGAAAGGTCCATTTATTGACCTACACTTGCTGAAGAAGGTAGAGAAAGCGGTGGAAAGCGGAGACAAAAAGCCTATTAAGACTTGGTCCCGTCGTTCAATGATCATTCCATCAATGATTGGTTTGACCATCGCTGTCCATAATGGTCGTCAGCACGTACCAGTATTTGTAACTGATGAAATGATCGGTCACAAACTGGGCGAATTCGCACCAACTCGTACTTACCGTGGTCACGCTGCGGATAAGAAAGCTAAGAAGCGCTAAGGAGTAAATAATGGAAGCTATTGCTAAACATAACTTTGCTCGCATTTCGCCTCAGAAAGCTCGCTTAGTTGCAGATCTAATCCGTGGTAAGTCTGTGGATCAAGCTCTAGAAATTCTAACGTTCAGCAACAAAAAAGCTGCTGTACTAGTGAAGAAAGTTCTAGAGTCAGCTATCGCTAACGCAGAACACAACGAAGGTGCAGATATCGACGATCTTAATGTCGCTAAAATCTTCGTAGATGAGGGCCCTACCATGAAGCGTATTATGCCTCGTGCTAAAGGTCGTGCGGATCGTATCTTGAAGCGTTCAAGCCACATCACTGTTGTTGTAGCAGACGCTTGAGACTAGGAGAGTAAGCAATGGGTCAGAAAGTACATCCTAATGGTATTCGTCTTGGCATCGTTAAGCCTTGGAATGCTACATGGTTTGCTAACACCAAAGATTTCGCTGACAACCTAGACGGCGACTTCAAGGTACGTCAGTTCCTAACGAAGGAACTTTCAAAAGCGTCTCTATCACGCATCGTTATCGAGCGTCCTGCTAAGAGCATTCGTGTGACTATTCACACAGCTCGTCCAGGCGTTGTTATCGGTAAGAAAGGTGAAGACGTTGAGAAGCTACGCACTGCTGTAGCTAAAATCGCAGGTGTACCAGCGCAAATTAATATCGCTGAAGTACGTAAGCCTGAGCTAGACGGTCAATTAGTGGCTGATAGCATCGCGTCTCAACTAGAGCGTCGCGTTATGTTCCGTCGTGCTATGAAGCGCGCAGTACAAAACGCTATGCGTCTAGGCGCTAAAGGTATCAAAGTGGAAGTAAGCGGTCGTCTAGGCGGCGCTGAAATTGCACGTTCAGAGTGGTACCGTGAAGGCCGTGTGCCTCTACACACTCTACGTGCTGACATTGATTACGCAACTTCTTCGGCTCACACTCAATACGGTGTGATCGGCGTTAAAGTTTGGATCTTCAAGGGCGAAATCCTTGGTGGTATGCCAGCTGCAAACGCTGTTGAGCCAAAGGCTGACAAGCCTAAGAAGCAGCGTAAAGGCCGTAAGTAAGGAGTCGACTGATGCTACAACCTAAACGCACTAAGTTCCGTAAGGTTCATACTGGTCGCAACCGCGGTCTAGCTAAAGGTACTGACGTAAGCTTCGGTACATTTGGTCTTAAAGCCGTTGGACGTGGTCGTCTAACTGCTCGTCAGATCGAAGCGGCACGTCGTGCAATGACACGTCACGTTAAGCGTCAAGGTAAAATCTGGATCCGTGTGTTCCCAGATAAGCCAATCACAGAAAAACCACTAGAAGTTCGTCAAGGTAAGGGTAAAGGTAACGTTGAGTACTGGGTAGCCCAAATCCAACCTGGTAAGGTTATGTACGAAATGGACGGTGTACCTGAAGAATTGGCACGTGAAGCGTTCCGCCTAGCGGCTCGCAAACTGCCATTCAAAACTACATTCGTAATTAAACAGGTGATGTGATGAAAGCACTAGATCTACGCGCAAAAAGCGCTGAAGAGCTTAACGCTGAGCTATTGAATTTGCTACGTGAACAGTTCAACTTGCGCATGCAAGCTGCAACTGGTCAACTACAGCAAACTCATACTTTGAAAGCTGTACGCCGTGATATCGCACGTGTGAAAACTGTTTTGACTGAGAAGGCAGGCGAATAATGAGCGACAAATCTCGTACTCAACTAGGTCGTGTTGTTAGCGACAAGATGGATAAGTCTATCGTTGTTGCTATCGAGCGCATGGTGAAACACCCAATTTACGGTAAATTCGTAAAGCGCACGACTAAAGTACACGCACATGACGAAAACAACGAGTGTGGCCTAGGCGATACTGTTGAAATTCGTGAGTGTCGTCCATTGTCTAAGACTAAATCTTGGACTTTGGTTAAAGTCGTAGAAAAAGCGAAGATGTAATCATCGTAATACTATGATTTTAAACGGCTCCAAAGTTTTTTTGGAGCCGTTTATTTTTTGTCTACCCAATTGAAAAAAAGGGTGGTACAATTCGCGTCCCTTTTAAAGAGGCAGCCCGACCCGAGAGGGTCTAGTTTTAATATTTAGCGGAGCACTAACAATGATCCAAATGCAAAGTACACTTGATGCAGCTGATAACTCAGGCGCGCGCAAGGTAATGTGTATTAAGGTTCTGGGTGGCTCTCACCGCCGTTACGCACATATCGGTGACATCATCAAAGTTACAGTGAAGGAAGCAATTCCTCGCGGTAAAGTTAAAAAAGGTGATGTACTGAAGGCGGTGGTAGTTCGCACCCGTAAAGGCGTACGTCGTCCAGACGGTTCTGTCATTCGCTTCGACCGTAATGCTTGCGTATTGTTGAACAACACGTCAGAGCAACCTATCGGTACACGTATCTTTGGTCCAGTGACTCGTGAACTTCGTAATGCGAAATTCATGAAAATCGTGTCACTAGCACCTGAAGTTCTGTAAGGAGCGGCACACATGGCAGCTAAAATCCGTCGTAACGACGAAGTAATCGTTCTTGCTGGTAAAGATAAAGGCAAGAAAGGTAAAGTAACTAAGGTTCTCGTAACTGGTAAAGTTATCGTAGAAGGTATCAACCTTGTTAAGAAACACCAAAAGCCGGTTCCGGCTCTAGGTCAACAAGGTGGCATCGTTGAACAAGAAGCGGCTATTGATGCTTCTAACGTTGCAATCTTCAATGAAGCAACTGGTAAAGCGGACCGTATCGGTTTCCGTTTTGAAGAAGGCAAAAAAGTGCGTTTCTTCAAGTCTAACGGTGAAACAATTAAGTAATTTGGAGTTCTACTATGGCGAAACTGCATGATTACTACAAGTCGTCTGTAGTCGCTGAGCTTACCAAAGAGTTCAGCTACACAAGCGTCATGCAAGTCCCTAGGATTGAGAAAATCACCCTAAACATGGGCGTTGGTGAAGCAATCAACGATAAGAAACTATTAGAAAATGCAGCATCTGATATGGCTACGATCTCTGGTCAAAAACCACTGATCACTAAAGCTCGTAAATCTGTTGCAGGTTTCAAAATTCGTGAAGGCTACCCAATTGGTTGTAAAGTAACCTTGCGTGGCGAACGTATGTGGGATTTCTTAGAGCGTTTAATCTCTATTGCACTTCCACGTGTACGTGATTTCCGTGGCGTTAGCGCGAAGTCTTTTGACGGTCGTGGTAACTACAGCATGGGCGTTCGTGAGCAAATCATCTTCCCAGAAATCGACTACGATAAAGTAGATCGTGTACGTGGTCTTGATATTACTATCACGACTTCTGCTGGTACTGATGAGGAAGGCCGTGCTCTGCTGGCTGCCTTTAACTTCCCATTCCGTAAGTAAGGTGAAGGGTTACTGTTATGGCTAAACAATCAATGAAAGCACGTGAAGTTAAACGTGCAAAGCTAGTAGCTAAGTTCGCTGAAAAGCGTTCTGCGTTAAAAGCTATCATCAGCGATGTAAACGCATCTGAAGAAGATCGTTGGAATGCAGTTCTTAAGCTGCAAGCTCTTCCACGTGATTCAAGTGCTTCACGTCAGCGCAACCGTTGCAACCAAACTGGTCGTCCACACGGTTACCTACGTAAGTTCGGTCTAAGCCGCATCAAAGTTCGCGAAGCTTGCATGAAAGGCGAGATTCCTGGACTTCGTAAGGCTAGCTGGTAATTGCCACTTAATCATTTGGAGTAAATCTTATGAGCATGCAAGATCCGATTTCGGATATGCTGACCCGCATTCGTAACGGTCAGGCAGCAAACAAAGTTGCTGTAAAAATGCCTTCTTCAAAGCTTAAAGTTGCAATTGCTGCACTGCTTAAAGCTGAAGGTTATATCGCTGATTTCGCTGTTGAAGGCGAAGCAAAACCTGAGCTAGAAGTTACTCTTAAGTACTTCCAAGCTAAACCAGTAATCGAGCAAATCCAACGTGTTTCACGTCCTGGTCTACGCGTTTATAAGAAAAATAACGCGTTACCATCAGTGATGGGCGGTATGGGTGTTGCTGTAGTGTCCACTTCCAAGGGTCTGATGTCTGACCGTGCTGCTCGCAAAGCAGGTCTTGGTGGTGAAATCATCTGCTACGTAGCTTAAGGAGTAGGATATGTCTCGTGTTGCTAAAGCACCTGTCGCTATTCCAGCTGGCGTAGAGGTGAAACTAAACGGCCAAGAAATCACTGTAAAAGGTGTTCAAGGTGAGCTGACTCGCGTTCTACACAACGGCGTAGTTATTGCACAAGAAGAAAACAACCTTACTTTCGGTCCTCGTGAAGGTGTTGCTAACGCTTGGGCACAAGCAGGTACTGCTCGTGCACTAGTAAACAACATGGTTGTGGGTGTTACTGCAGGCTTTACTAAAAAGCTTGTTCTTAAAGGTGTTGGTTACCGTGCTGCTATCAAAGGCAACGCAGTTGGCCTAACTTTAGGTTTCTCACACCCTGTTGAGCATGAACTCCCAGCGGGTATTAAAGCTGAATGTCCTAGCCAAACTGAAATTGTTCTAACTGGTTGTGATAAGCAATTAGTTGGTCAAGTTGCGGCTGACATTCGTTCTTACCGTGAGCCTGAGCCTTATAAAGGTAAAGGTGTTCGTTACGCAGATGAAAATGTGCGTACTAAAGAAGCTAAGAAGAAGTAAGGTAACACTATGGATAAGAAAGCATCTCGCATCCGTCGTGCTACACGCGCACGTCGTAAGATTGCTGAACTGGGTGCAACTCGCCTAGTAGTACACCGTACTCCTCGTCACGTGTACGCTCAGGTTATCGCATCAAACGGCTCTGAGGTTATCGCAGCAGCTTCTACTGTAGAAAAAGCGATCCGTGAGCAAGTTAAGAACACCGGTAACGTAGACGCAGCTAAAGCAGTAGGTAAAGCTATTGCAGAACGTGCTCTTGAAAAAGGCGTGTCAGCAGTTGCGTTTGATCGTTCTGGTTTCCAATACCACGGTCGAGTAGCGGCGCTAGCAGAATCTGCTCGCGAAGCTGGTCTGAAATTCTAAGGTAGGGTTGGAAGATGGCTAAAGAACAACAACAAGCTAGTGATTTGCAAGAAAAGCTAATCGCTGTTAACCGTGTATCTAAGACGGTTAAAGGTGGTCGAATCATGAGCTTTACTGCGCTAACTGTAGTTGGTGACGGTAATGGTCGCGTAGGTTTCGGTTACGGTAAAGCCCGTGAAGTACCTGCTGCGATTCAAAAAGCAATGGAAAAAGCGCGTCGTAACATGGTTACTATCGCTCTTAACGAAGGCACTCTTCACCACGCGGTGAAAGGTCGTCACTCGGGCTCTAAAGTTTACATGCAGCCAGCTGCAGAAGGTACAGGTGTTATCGCCGGTGGTGCGATGCGTGCTGTACTTGAAGTTGCCGGTGTACATAACGTACTTGCGAAAGCGTACGGTTCTACAAACCCAATCAACGTTGTTCGCGCAACAGTTGCTGGTCTAGTAGATGTGAAGTCGCCAGAAATGGTTGCTGCTAAACGTGGTCTAACTGTTGAATCTATTTCGGAGTAAGCACACGATGGCAACTATTAAAGTAACTCAAACTAAAAGCTCAATTGGCCGTCTACCAAAGCATAAAGCAACTTTGCGTGGTTTAGGTCTTCGTCGTATCAACCATACAGTAGAACTTGAAGATACTCCGTGTGTACGCGGTATGATCAACAAGGTTTACTACATGGTTAAAGTTGAGGAGTAATCAGAATGCGTTTGAATACTCTATCACCGGCTGCGGGTTCTAAGCCTTCTAAGAAGCGTTTAGGCCGTGGTATCGGTTCAGGCCTAGGTAAAACTGGTGGCCGTGGCCATAAAGGTCAAAAGTCACGTTCTGGCGGTAAAGTTCGTCCAGGTTTTGAAGGCGGTCAGATGCCTCTAAAACAACGTCTACCAAAATTCGGTTTCACTTCTCGTAAGAGCCTAGTGTCTGCTGAAATTCGTCTAGCTGAGCTAGCGAAAGTAACTGGTGACGTAGTAGATCTAAACAGCCTTAAAGCTGCTAACCTAATCACTAAGAACATCGAGAACGTTAAAGTTGTTCTTTCTGGTGAAATTAGCAAAGCTGTGACTGTTAAAGGTCTGCGCGTGACAAAAGGCGCTAAAGCTGCAATCGAAGCTGCAGGCGGTAAAATCGAGGAATAATCTCGAGGAACGAGGTACAGATGGCTAAGAAACCAGGACAAGATTTTCGTAGTGCTCAGAGCGGCTTAAGTGAACTAAAGTCGCGCTTATTATTCGTAATTGGTGCACTTTTAGTATTCCGAGCCGGCTCTTTTGTGCCGATTCCTGGTATTGACGCAGCTGTACTTGCCGATTTGTTCGAACAGCAAAAAGGTACCATCGTTGAAATGTTTAACATGTTCTCCGGTGGTGCTCTTTCGCGTGCATCTATCTTAGCATTGGGCATCATGCCGTATATTTCGGCGTCAATTGTTGTCCAATTGCTAACTGTAGTTCATCCAGCGTTAGCGGAACTCAAGAAAGAGGGTGAAGCAGGCCGTCGTAAGATAAGCCAATATACACGCTACGGCACGCTTGTACTTGCAACATTCCAAGCTATTGGTATTGCAACAGGCTTACCAAACATGGTCGACAATCTGGTTGTTATCAACCAAACCATGTTTACGCTTATTGCTACCGTAAGTTTAGTAACTGGTACCATGTTCCTAATGTGGTTAGGTGAACAAATTACAGAGCGAGGAATTGGTAATGGCATTTCATTGCTAATTTTTGCAGGTATTGTTGCTGGATTGCCACAGGCAGTCGGACAAACAATCGAGCAAGCGCGTCAAGGTGAATTGCATGTACTTCTTCTATTGTTAATCGCGGTAATTGCTTTTGCTGTTATCTACTTCGTAGTTTTCATGGAGCGTGGTCAGCGTCGAATCGTCGTTAACTATGCGAAGCGTCAACAAGGTCGTAAGGTTTTTGCAGCGCAAAGTACACACCTACCATTGAAAATTAATATGGCGGGTGTAATACCAGCGATTTTTGCATCAAGCATTATTTTGTTCCCAGGAACATTAGCACAATGGTTTGGTCAAAATGGTGAGAGCAGCACATTCGGTTGGCTAACTGATGTGTCTTTGGCTCTTAGCCCAGGTCAGCCTTTGTATGTTATGCTTTATGCAGCAGCAATAATTTTCTTCTGTTTCTTTTATACAGCGTTGGTGTTTAATCCTCGTGAAACAGCAGATAATCTGAAGAAGTCCGGTGCATTCGTACCCGGCATCCGCCCAGGTGAGCAGACAGCGAGATACATTGATAAAGTAATGACTAGATTAACCCTAGCGGGTGCACTATACATTACCTTTATCTGTCTGATTCCCGAGTTCATGATGGTCGCTTGGAACGTACGTTTCTACTTTGGCGGCACATCACTACTGATTGTAGTAGTGGTTATTATGGACTTTATGGCACAGGTACAGACTCATATGATGTCCCAACAGTATGATTCTGTGTTGAAAAAAGCGAACCTGAAAGGCTACGGTCGTTAATATCAGGTTCAATTACGGAGTTTAGCAATGAAAGTTCGTGCTTCCGTTAAAAAAATCTGTCGTAACTGTAAAGTAATCAAGCGTAACGGTGTCGTTCGTGTGATTTGCAGTGAGCCAAAGCATAAACAGCGCCAAGGCTAATTAGCAGAAATTTTTACTTGAAATCTAAAGGTTGGTCGAGTATATTCCTCGGCCTACCTTTTGCGTGCAAAAGAAGTAGTATGCCGCAGCGTATCCTCGACGGGCTCTGCTGCGGATAATTTCTTATATAAGTACTAGGAGTGAATAGTGGCCCGTATAGCAGGCATTAACATTCCTGATCAAAAGCATGCTGTGATTGCATTAACTGCAATCTACGGTATCGGTAAAACCCGTTCTCAAGCTATCCTAGCTGATTTGGGTATTGCTGAAAGTGTTAAGATCAGTGAACTAACTGAAGAGCAGATCGATCAACTGCGTGATGGTGTAGCTAAATACACTGTAGAGGGTGATCTTCGTCGTGAAGTTTCCATGAACATCAAGCGTCTTATGGACCTTGGTTGTTACCGTGGTCTTCGTCATCGTCGCAGTCTACCACTACGTGGACAGCGTACTAAAACCAACGCTCGCACCCGTAAGGGTCCGCGTAAGCCGATCAAGAAATAGTCGGAAGGGTAGAGTACAATGGCAAAACAACCAACTCGCGCACGTAAGCGTGTACGCAAGCAAGTTGCTGATGGCGTAGCGCACATCCATGCATCTTTCAATAACACAATCGTAACTATCACAGACCGTCAAGGTAATGCTCTAGCATGGGCTACTGCTGGTGGTTCTGGTTTCCGCGGTTCTCGTAAGTCTACTCCGTTCGCTGCACAGGTTGCTGCAGAACGTTGTGCTGAAATGGCTAAAGAATACGGCCTAAAGAACCTAGAGGTTATGGTTAAGGGTCCAGGTCCAGGTCGTGAATCTACTGTTCGCGCACTGAACGCTGCTGGTTTCCGTATCACTAACATTGTTGATGCGACACCAATCCCTCATAACGGTTGTCGTCCACCTAAGAAACGTCGCGTATAACGTTTCTAGGAAGATTGGAGAAAGATCATGGCAAGATATTTGGGTCCTAAGCTAAAGCTTAGCCGCCGCGAAGGTACTGACTTGTTCCTTAAGTCTGGCATTCGTGCGATTGATACCAAGTGTAAAATTGACAACGCACCAGGTGTACACGGCGCTCGTCGCGGTCGTCTATCTGAGTACGGTGTTCAGCTTCGTGAGAAGCAAAAAGTTCGTCGTATCTACGGCGTTCTAGAAAAACAATTCCGTAACTACTACAAAGAAGCTGCACGCCTTAAAGGCAACACAGGTGAAAACCTGCTTCAGCTTCTTGAAGGTCGTCTTGATAACGTAGTTTACCGCATGGGCTTTGGCGCAACTCGCGCAGAAGCACGTCAGCTAGTTAGCCATAAAGCTATCGTAGTAAACGGTAAAGTTGTAAACGTTCCTTCTTTCAATGTTACGGCTAACGACGTTGTTGCAATCCGTGAGAAAGCTAAAAAGCAATCTCGCATCAAAGCGGCTCTAGAAGTTGCTGAACAACGCGAAAAACCAACTTGGATTGAAGTAGATGCTGGCCAGATGGAAGGTACATTCAAGCGTATGCCTGAGCGTTCTGATCTATCAGCTGATATCAACGAACAATTGATCGTCGAGCTTTACTCTAAGTAAGGTTAAACTAAAGAGAGGACACAATGCAGGGTTCTGTAACAGAATTTCTTAAGCCACGTCTTGTTGATATCGAACAGATCAGCACGACACACGCAAAAGTAACTCTTGAGCCGTTAGAGCGTGGTTTCGGCCATACTCTGGGTAATGCACTTCGCCGTATTCTATTATCTTCAATGCCAGGTTGTGCTGTCACTGAAGTAGAGATTGAAGGCGTACTACACGAGTACAGCACTAAAGAAGGCGTTCAAGAAGATATCCTTGAGATCCTTTTAAACCTTAAGGGTTTAGCTGTACGCGTTGCCGAAGGCAAAGATGAAGTGTTCATTACGCTGAACAAATCAGGCTCGGGCCCTGTTGTTGCAGGTGACATCACCCATGATGGTGATGTAGAGATCACTAACCCTGAGCACGTGATTTGTCACCTAACGGATGACAATGCTGAGATCGCTATGCGTATCAAAGTAGAGCGTGGTCGTGGTTATGTTCCAGCTTCAGCTCGTATCCATACTGAAGAAGATGAGCGTCCAATCGGTCGTCTACTTGTAGATGCAACTTACAGCCCAGTAGACAAAATTGCCTACTCTGTAGATGCAGCTCGTGTAGAACAGCGCACTGATTTAGACAAGCTTGTTATCGATATGGAAACGAACGGTACTCTAGAACCTGAGGAAGCTATCCGTCGCGCAGCAACTATTCTTGCTGAGCAATTGGATGCGTTCGTAGATCTTCGTGATGTACGTGTACCTGAGGAGAAGGAAGAGAAGCCAGAATTCGATCCAATCCTACTGCGTCCTGTAGACGATCTTGAACTAACAGTTCGCTCTGCTAACTGTCTGAAAGCAGAAGCGATTCACTACATCGGTGATCTAGTACAGCGCACTGAGGTTGAGCTACTTAAAACGCCAAACCTTGGTAAGAAATCTCTTACAGAGATTAAAGACGTGCTTGCATCACGTGGTCTATCTTTAGGTATGCGCCTAGAGAACTGGCCGCCAGCGTCTATCGCTGAAGATTAATCGATACTAGTTAGAAGGATTAGGTCATGCGCCATCGTAAGAGTGGTCGTCAACTCAACCGCAACAGCAGTCATCGCAAAGCGATGTTCAGCAACATGGCTAGCTCTCTAGTACGTCATGAAGTTATCAAGACTACTTTGCCAAAAGCAAAAGAGCTACGTCGCGTCGTTGAGCCTTTGATTACACTAGCTAAGACTGACAGCGTTGCAAACCGTCGTCTAGCATTTGCTCGCACTCGTGATAACGAAGTTGTAGCAAAACTATTTAACGAACTAGGTCCACGTTTCGCTGCCCGTCAAGGCGGTTACACACGTATCCTTAAAGCCGGTTTCCGTACTGGTGATAAAGCTCCAATGGCTTACATTGAGCTTGTAGATCGCCCAGAAGTAGCTGTAGAAGCTGCTGCTGAGTAATCAGTTCGTATATAATAAAAAAGCCGAGCAGCAATGCTCGGCTTTTTTGTATCTGAAATAAAGCAAATTACAGCTTATACCAAGCCCAGTAAGTAAATGTTCAGAAATAGCGTAGGAAAGATGTTTGATAATACGGTGGAATTTTTCGATAAGTAGTTATTCTACAATCAAAAGTTCTAACGCAGTTATTGGGTATTTAAATAAGTTAGGGTGACCAGTTATTTACTACGATTGGTATTATATTGGCGATATAAAAAAGGCTGGCAATTGCCAACCTTTGGTCATCCGTTATAAGACTATCTTATAGGATATCAAGTAGCTCTACTTCAAATACTAGTGCTGCGAATGGAGGAATTGCTGCACCTGCACCGCGCTCGCCGTAGGCAAGATCTTGTGGAATGTATAATTTCCATTTAGAACCAACAGGCATTAGTTGAAGGGCTTCTACCCAACCTTTAATTACACCTGTAACAGGGAATTCAGCTGGTTGTCCACGAGATACTGAGCTGTCAAATACAGTACCATCTGTTAATTCACCGTGGTAATGTACGCGTACTTGTTTGTCAGATGTTGGGATCTCACCAGTACCTTCAGTGATGATTTCGTACTGTAGACCAGACTCAAGAACAGTCACTTCAGAGCGTAATGCATTATCTGCTAAGAATACTTCACCATCAGCAGCTGCAGCTTTTGCTGCTTCTTGACGTGCAGATTCAGCACGTGTGTGTAATTCTTGCAGTGCGTTATTGATTTCATCAATCTCAATTGATGGCATTTCGCCTACTAGTGCCGTTGCAATGCCAGCTGCGATAGCGTCAACATTTAGACCGTCTAGGCCGCTACCAGCAAGCTGTTGACCCATTTGTAGACCAATACCGTAACTTGCTTTTTGCTCTACAGTTTCAAATTTTACTTCAGACATAAACTGTCACTCTTTTATCTAAATAAACAAAGGCCAAAGAATAGCAGTTTCAGCCAACGGATGAAACGGTAACACGTGATATCTGAATTCAATCGTTCAGGTTGTGACAAATCGCAGATCACCCAGAAAAATGTTTAAGTTTGTGTCAACGTTTACGATATCACGCGTATAGCTCTATACTGTTCGTTCTTGAGTTTTTATACTGTAGGTTGAAATTAAAGGAGACGGGTAGAGATGAATCGTCGTTATAAAAAGAAACCGCAAACAGATTATTTAGCTCTTATCCAACAAAAGTGGCACTCGTTTGAATGGCGGATATGGGGAGAGCGTGTACGTACCTATTGGCAAGCTTTACCTAAATTGCATCGACGAGCTTTAGCTGTATTAACGCCTGTTGTTGTGCTGCTGTTGATCATTCCTATGCCAAGTAGTGAATCATTAAAAGCACCAAAGAAGAGCAATGAACGGGTAAATATTAATATTGATACCACAGGTTTGAGCCAACAAAAAAGTGCTCAACAATCTTCTTTGAAATCAGAAAATTGGCAAGAATACACTGTTAAAAGTGGTGATACTTTATCGCAAGTTTTCCGTGCCAATGATTTACCGATGTCCGATCTCAATGCGTTGGTCAAGATTGAAGGTGGTGATAAACCACTTAGTCAGATAACGCAAGGACAGCTTGTTCGTTTTAAACTAGCCGCCAATGGCCAACTTGATATCCTTCAGCTTGAAAAGAATAACCAGTCAGTGATGTTTTTTAGGCTCTCTGATGGTGGGTTTGGCCGCAGTAAATAAATGATGGCGTAGTGGTGATGTTCATACTCGTTATCGAGACAGCTTCATATCAATATGCGGGATATCATCTTCTAGATACATATCAGATGTTTGATCAAATCCATAGGATTGGTAAAACTTAGCTAAATACTGCTGGGCACCAATTTCAATATCTTGGTTTGGCCATAATGCTTGGCAATTATCTAACGCTTGTTGGAGCAGTTGGTGGCCGAGTCCTGTTCCTCTTGCTTCTGCTTTTGTCGCCACGCGCCCAATACTGACACTGGGGTAGCTAATACCCGCGGGCAATAATCTTGCACATGCAACGATCTGTTGTTGTTGATAACCGATTAAATGGAAGACACCCGCTTGAGTATCTTTATCGTCCAGCTCTGGATATGGGCAATTTTGCTCAACCACAAAAACATTTACTCTTAGTTTGAGCAAGTCGTAGAGTTGTTGGATGGTTAGTTGTGAAAAGGAAAGACATTGCCAGGTGATCATTTGTAGACTCCTCGGTTTATTAATATCTGCAATGTAGCAAGCTTAAGTGCATGATTCATTAACAAAGGTTAAGTTAAGTTGAGTAACTTGTGTGATGTTCGGCAAAGATTCGCTAGCCACAAGGGGTTAAATAACGATAATAGGCGTTTAATTTTCGTCTAACCAAAGGACGTCCCCTTGAGCAATACCACTTTTTCGGCTGTTAGTTTAAAGCCAGAACTTCTTTCAAACCTCGACACATTGGGTTATACCAAGATGACGCCGATTCAGGCGCTAAGCTTGCCAACCATTTTGGCGGGTAAGGACGTGATTGGCCAAGGAAAAACCGGCTCAGGTAAAACCGCGGCTTTTGGTTTGGGCGTCTTGTCTAATTTGAATGTAAAACGCTTTCGCGTGCAGTCGCTCGTACTATGCCCAACTCGTGAGCTGGCTGATCAGGTGGCGACTGAAATCCGTACTTTAGGCCGAGCGATTCATAACATCAAGGTACTCACTTTATGTGGTGGTATGCCGATGGGACCACAAATTGGCTCCCTAGAGCATGGTGCACATATTTTAGTTGGTACACCTGGTCGTATTTTGGATCACCTTGAAAAAGGGCGTATCGACCTATCTGAGCTCAATACCCTGGTGCTGGATGAAGCGGATAGAATGCTCGAAATGGGTTTCCAAGACGCGCTAGATGCGATCATTAGTGAAACTCCTGTTTCACGCCAAACGTTGCTATTTAGTGCAACATTCCCTGCTCAAATTAAGCAGATTGCTCAGCGTATTATGCGTGAACCTGAAATGGTTAAAGTTGAATCGACGCACGATACGTCCAGCATTCAACAATATTTTTATAAAGTCGAAGGGACAGAAGCTCGCGACCAAGCACTCGAGTTACTGCTTTTACATCATCAGCCAGAATCTGCAGTTGTGTTCTGTAATACAAAGAAAGAAGTGCAAAACGTTGCTGATGAACTACATCATAAAGGTTTTAGCGTGATTGAACTGCATGGTGATTTAGAGCAGCGCGACCGCGATCAAGCGTTAGTTCAATTCGCTAACAAGAGTATCTCTATTCTGGTTGCGACGGATGTGGCCGCGCGTGGTTTAGACGTGGATAACTTAGATGCAGTATTCAACTTTGAGCTTTCACGTGATCCTGAAGTGCACGTACACCGTATTGGTCGTACTGGCCGAGCTGGTAGCAAAGGTTTAGCGTTCAGCTTCTTTAGTGATAATGAAATGCATCGTGTAGCCATGATTGATGAATACATGGATATGCCTATCGAGCCGGCGAAACTACCAGATTCAAGTGCGATGAATCGACAGCCATATCAAGCTAATATGGTGACGATTCAGATTGATGGCGGCAAAAAGCAGAAAGTACGTCCAGGCGATATTCTGGGAGCTTTAACCAGTGATGGTGGTATTGATGGCCAATATGTCGGCAAGATTAACCTATTTGCGATGCGTGCTTATGTGGCCGTACATAAGTCAGTTGCTAAAAAAGCACTGAAAAAGATGGAGTCTGGCAAAATGAAAGGTCGTCAATTCCGAGCGCGTCTACTTAAGTAGTCAGGTTAGGTTTAATTGAGCCAGCGCTAATTTGCGCTGGCTTTTGCGTTTATGCGTGCTTTGATTCTGCTAAGGCTGATGGGGGTAATACCAAGATAAGCCGCAATATGTTGTTCATTAATACGCTCACATAGCTCAGGAAAGTGTTGGCACAACAGTTGATAACGCTGTTGTGGCGAATGCAGCAGCATGAACCGTTCTTTGTTTTCTTTATACCTCAATTGTGTTTCCAACAGCTTAAGATAAATGGGATGAGCATTGTCACGCCATTTCTGCAATGTCTGCATCGGAATACATAACAGTTGTACCGGAGTGAGTGTCTCTAATAAATAAGGGGAGGGTTGATGATTGATCAAACTCTCGAATCCTATCACCCAGTCTTTTTCCCAATAAAATTCTTTGCTGAATTGTTTGCCTTGCTCGGTGAGATAGCAGGCATGACAAACACCTTGTAGTACAAAGTAGAATTCGTCAGCGTATTCGCCTTGATTGACTAGTATATGTCTTGTTGGTAGCTCTAATGGTTTGGCAATAGTGAGTAAGTGTTCGATATCATCTTGCGCAAAACCGTGGCGGAATAACTGCTGGTAAAAATCGACATCCATTTCATGATGAGCCTTCTTGTTGATAGAGCTTCTATCTTACCTTGATTTTAGTGAGTAATAAAAAACGCAGCCAATGGCTGCGTTTGAAGATAAATAATCTGGATATTGAATCAGTTATTTCGTTAGGTCAATTTTATAAACCGCGAAGCCAACATCGTCAGTGGCAACTTTGGTCATTGGATACTGACCTTTGTCCTTGATAAATTGTGCCGCTTTGTCACTTGGTGATGTTTCAAAACGAATATCCAACGCTGTATCGGTTTTTATCGGTGCAAATGACCAGTTATTGTCAGCGCTTGGGTTTACCAGCCCTTTTTCTTGGCTCACGCGAGAAATATAGTCTGCAACAACAGTGCGGTTTTCATCAGGTGAATCAAAAGCGATGAACTCTGTACCAGTTCCTGCAAACTTATTGCTGTAAGCGCGGTAGTTATTGGTGGCCACAATGAAGGTCTGCTTCATATCGATAGGCTTACCTTGGTAAGTCAAACCGACAATACGTTCTGCGCCTTCATGTTGAACTTTACAATCACCATCGTATTTTGCTGGTTGAGTCACGTCGATCTGATAGTTCACACCATCCATCACATCGAAGTTGTAAGTGCGGAAGCCATCCCAGTCAATTAACTGCTGAGGTGCTGTGCTGTTGATATCAATTTGCCTAAATTGGCCTGCGCTGCACTCTAACCACTCTTTCACTTCGTGACCTGTCATTTTGAGTGCAACTAGCGTGTTTGGATAGAGATATAAGTCAGCAGCATTACGGAACGTCAGTTGACCTGCTTCGACTTCGGTAAAGTTAGAAGGGTCATTTTTGCGACCACCTGCTTTAAATGGAGCCGCAGCAGAAAGAACTGGTAAGCCATCAAGGCTAGGATCACCTTGAATAAAGCGTTCTACATAATCTTTCTGAGCGAGGTTAACGATTTGCACCGTTGGGTCGTCTTGTACTAATGCTAAGAAGCTGTACATCACGTCATTCGCTTTACCAATCGGTTGGTTAACAAATTCGCGAGTACCTTTGTGATCATCTTGCAATGCTTTTACGATGCCAGCATCGGCTTCAGCCAGTGATGTTTTGTTAGCTTTGTCGAAAATAGGACGAGCTTGTGATTGGCCGTCTACCACACTCCACTTACCATCTTTATTTTCTAAAGTGAGGTCCATGACGCCAACATGGCTGCCCCAGCGTCCTGGCATTACCGCAGTTACGCCATTAATAGTGCCTTTTTCAACGTCAGCTCCCGGTAATTTCGCAAAATCTTTGCTTGGGAAAACCGCATGTGAGTGACCAAAAGCGATGGCATCAATACCTTTTACTTGTGTGAGGTAATAAACCGAGTTTTCCGCCCCTGTTTTGTGCGGGTCAGATGACACCCCTGAGTGTGGAATAGCCACAATCACATCTGCGCCTTCTTGTTTCATTTGTGGGATCAACTGCTCAGCGGTTTCTTTGATATCTTTGGCTACCACTTGCCCTTCAAGGTTTTTCTTATCCCACACCATAATTTGTGGTGGTACAAAACCGATATAACCAACTTTAATTTGATGAGCGTTACCGTCGGTATCTTTAAAAGTGTGTGTCTTAATTAGGTAGGGTTTGAAGTAGTGCTTACCGGTTTTTTGATCGTAAACGTTCGCGTTTACATAAGGGAAATCAGCGTCATTGATGGTTTCTGCTAAGAAAGATAAACCGTAGTTAAATTCATGGTTACCAATGTTACCTACATCATAACCGAGCTGATTCATGGCTTTATAGACAGGATGGACTTCGCCAGCTTTGATTCCTTTGGCTGCCATGTAATCACCCATTGGGCTACCTTGGATTAAGTCACCATTGTCCACTAATACGCTGTTTTGAACTTCATTACGAGCTTGTTTGACCAGGGTGGCAGCGCGAGATAATCCGATTTGGTTGGATGGCTTATCTTTGTAATAGTCGTAATCCATCACATTGGTATGGATGTCGGTTGTTTCGACAATACGAAGCTTAATTGTGTCAGCCATTGCGGGGCCAGCCATGGCCAACATACCGCCAAGAACGGCTATTGATAGAGGTTTCACTGCCACTTTCATTGTGTACTCCATTATATAGGGGAAATAAATAACTGGTGTAATGTATCAAAAGCTCATGAAACAATGATTTCAATGAGGATTAATTTGTGATGTTAAGCGTTAACTTGGTGGCATTCTGTAGCCAAGATCCCAACAATCATGACTTTTTCATCAAAAATAAGTGATTTTATTGTGATAGCTAATTAATCCCTTATCAGCTTTTGATATAAAAAATGAAATTTTAGAATTTCAGGTAATATAAAGACCTCGCCATAATGCATCTATAAATTCAGTTATGGATGACGATAATGACAGGTAAGGACACAATTTCTCAGCTTCCGGTAAAAGGGCCACGCCTCGTTGCTGTGAATGCTCAAACCCTAGTTCCTAGCACGCCATCGTACGTAAAAAGCCAACTTGCTTCAGGCGAAGTAGCACTAATTGGCGCAGGTCCTGGTGATCCTGAATTATTAACTTTAAAAGCGTTGAGCTTTCTGCAGCAGGCCGATGTGGTGCTTTATGATTACTTGGTTTCAGATGAAATCATGTCTTTGGTATCCAGTGAAACCATTTTAGTTTGTGTTGGTAAAAGAGCCGGTCATCACAGTGTTCCGCAACACAAAACCAATCAGTTATTGGTCGATTTTGCCAAGCAAGGTCATAAAGTAGTGCGCATTAAAGGTGGTGATCCTTTTATCTTTGGGCGCGGTGGTGAAGAGCTGGAAGTCTTGTTCGATGCCGGAGTTAAGTTTCAGGTGATCCCTGGTATTACCGCAGCCGCAGGCGCGACGGCTTATGCTGGCATCCCATTAACTCATCGAGATTATGCTCAATCAGCCTTATTCGTGACTGGTCATTTAAAAGCTGAAAACGATGATATGGATTGGTCAACGCTAGCCCGTGGTAATCAAACCTTGGTGATTTATATGGGGTTGATGAAGTCGAGTTATATCCAAGAACAGTTGATTGAGCATGGCCGCCAAGCCACCACACCGATCGCCATTATTGAACGCGGTACTCAGCGAACACAGCAAGTTTTCAAAGGTCAGCTTAGCGATTTATCGCAATTGGCAGCAAAAGCACAAGCGCCTTCCTTAATTGTGGTTGGTGAAGTCGTTGCGTTGTCTGACAAGCTGCATTGGTTTGGTGAGCCGGCATTTCAGCACGGCCAAGCGATTGAGACCACTCACATCAATTACGCCTAATTCTAATCATAAGGGCGCAGTAACGCTCTGAAAATACGATTGTATCAATGACTCTCATTGCAACACGCTCGCACTGCGAGCCAAAAGGAAGCATGAAGATGGACCAACAACGCTTAACCCATTTACAGCAGCTCGAAGCGGAAAGTATTCACATTATTCGTGAAGTGGCGGCTGAGTTTGATAATCCAGTAATGATGTACTCGATCGGTAAAGATTCATCCGTCATGTTGCATCTAGCACGTAAAGCCTTTTACCCAGGAAAAATTCCGTTTCCTTTGCTGCATGTCGATACTGACTGGAAGTTTCGCGAGATGATCGAATTTCGTGATCGTGCAGCACAAAAATATGGTTTTGAGCTACTGGTTCACAAAAACCCAGAAGGTCTGGCAATGGGGTGCAGTCCCTTTGTTCATGGATCTTCAAAACACACCGATATCATGAAAACTCAAGGGCTGAAGCAGGCACTGAATAAGTACGGCTTTGATGCTGCTTTTGGTGGTGCTCGTCGTGATGAAGAGAAATCTCGCGCCAAAGAACGGGTCTATTCATTTAGAGATAAAAACCACACGTGGGATCCTAAAAACCAACGCCCAGAATTATGGAAGACCTATAACGGTCAAGTAAACAAGGGCGAAAGCATTCGCGTATTTCCTTTGTCGAACTGGACTGAGCTTGATATTTGGCAGTACATCTATCTAGAAAATATTGAGATCGTACCGCTATATCTGTCTGAAATTCGTCCTGTGGTCGAGCGTGATGGCATGTTGATCATGGTTGATGATAACCGTATGAAACTTGAGCCGGGTGAAAAGGTTGAATACAAAAGTGTTCGCTTCCGCACTCTCGGTTGTTACCCGCTGACTGGCGCTGTTGAATCCAAAGCGAATACCTTGACCGGTATTATTGAAGAGATGCTCGTTGCCACATCGAGTGAACGACAAGGCCGTGCGATCGACCACGATCAGTCGGGATCGATGGAATTGAAAAAACGCCAAGGTTATTTCTAAGGATCTAAGGAAAGATTATGAATAGTGCAGTTCAAGCTCAACTTTCTGAGCTAGGTATTGAAGGTTACCTCACTCAACACCAACACAAATCGCTACTTAGATTTCTCACATGTGGTTCGGTAGATGATGGAAAAAGTACCTTAATTGGTCGTCTGCTTCATGATTCAAAGCAGATTTATGAAGATCAATTAGCCGCAGTGCATTCCGATAGTCAGCGTGTTGGTACGACTGGCGAACGTCCTGATTTGGCGCTGCTGGTGGATGGTTTGCAAGCCGAACGTGAACAAGGCATCACGATTGATGTCGCGTACCGTTATTTCTCAACTCAAAAACGAAAATTCATCATTGCCGATACTCCTGGGCATGAGCAATACACGCGAAATATGGCCACTGGAGCTTCAACGTGTGATCTTGCGGTGATTCTGATTGATGCCCGTAAAGGGATTTTAGATCAAACACGTCGCCATTCATTTATCTCCAACTTATTGGGCTTGAAGCATTTTGTAGTCGCGGTCAATAAAATGGACTTGGTTGATTATGCACAAGAGCGTTTTGAGCAAATTCGCCAAGATTATTTGGAGTTTTCCAAGCACCTACAAGGTGAGATTGATATTCAGATCATCCCGATTTCAGCATTAGAAGGCGATAACGTGGTCGAGGCGAGTCAGTTTATGGACTGGTATCAAGGACCATCTCTACTTGAGTTACTTGAAGATGTCGATGTTGATCAAGAGAAAGGCGCGGGCGAATTTCGTTTTCCAGTGCAGTACGTCAACCGCCCGAATCTCGACTTTCGAGGCTTTGCGGGCACGATAGCATCAGGTCGCATCAACGTCGGTGATTCAATCAAAGCATTGCCATCGGGCAAACAATCGACCATTGCCCGCATTGTCACTTTCGATGGTGATCTAGAACAAGCGCAGGCAGGTCAGGCGGTTACCTTGACACTGACAGATGAAATCGACATTAGTCGTGGTGACTTAATTGTCCTTGAAGGGGCGAGTGTTGAGTCAACCAACCACCTATTGGCGGATGTGGTGTGGATGACTGAGCAACCACTTCAGGCGGGTCGCGAGTACAACATCAAAATTGCAGGTAAGAAAACGGTTGGTCAAGTAAAGGCTATTCGTCATCAATATGACATCAATAACCTTTCGACCTATCAAAGTGATGAGCTGCCGCTCAATGGTATTGGATTGTGCGAATGGTCATTGAATGAGTCGATTGCTCTCGACAAGTACTTAGACAGCGCCAATACCGGTGGTTTTATCATTATTGATCGTCTTACTAACGTAACAGTTGGAGCTGGTTTAGTGCGTGATAGCCTGCAAAACTTAGCGCGCGATGAAAACCATCATTCTGCTTTCGAAATTGAATTAAATGCTCTGATCCGCAAGCATTTCCCACATTGGGACGCAAAAGATCTCAGTCAATTATTAAAGTAGTCATTGTTGTGAGAGTGAGTGATCACTCTCTTATTGAGGGATGAGTTATGTGGGAACAAGGATTGGTGTTAGCAATTTTGCTCGGCATTATTACTTGCTTGCTTGCAACTCGTATTAAGCCTAGTTTCATTTTTGCGGGTGCCGCTTTTGTGGCGTTTATGGCAGGAATGATCGAGCTAAAAAGTGTTGCGGCAAACTTCACTAACTCATCACTATTAACGTTAATTCTTCTGGTGCTGGCTTCGGCTGCTTTAGAGAAAACACGTTTGATCAGTTGGGTGAGCCGTAGTATTTCCGAAGGCACGCTTGGGTCCGTGGTAGCTAAATTAGGCTTATCAACAGCGCTGCTTTCATCATTTACCAACAATACTGCCGTCGTGGTGTCATTGATTGGCGCAGTTAAGCGTAATCAACAACATGCGCCTTCTAAGTTATTGATCCCACTTTCTTATGCGGCCATTTTTGGTGGCACATTAACTCTGATAGGAACGTCAACCAACCTCATTATTAACAGCTTTGTGGAAGATGCCGGCTTGCCGAGTTTGGGATTTTTCGCGCCGACGATGATTGGACTTGCGGTCTTATTCGGTGGTGTTTTGATCTTAATTCCGCTCAGTTATTTTTTGCCGAATTACGATGATCAAAGCCAAGAGGATTTACCTTATTTCTTAGAAGCTAGAGTCGAAGCTGGATCACCGCTGGTGGGGCGGAGTATCAGTGAAAATAATTTACGAGCACTGCGTAAACTGTTTTTAGCTGAAGTGATCCGCAATGGTGAAACCGTCGCATCGGTTGATCCTGACTTTATACTGCAAGCCAAAGATCGCCTACTGTTTTGTGGTGATATTGAAAGTGTTTCAACTCTGCAAGAGATCCAAGGTTTAACGTTGTTTGGACAACATCATTTAAACGGCCAAAGTTTTGTTGAAGTGGTGGTGAGCTCATCAGCCAGTTTTTGTAATAAAACACTTAAATCAAGCCAATTTCGTGAGCGATTTGATGCGGTTGTGGTCGCGATTCGTCGTGGTCATGAACGTTTAGAAGGTGGGCTCGGCAATATAATTTTAACCGCTGGTGATACCTTAGTATTGGTTCCTGGTAAGCGTTTTGATGCTGAACGTCGAGCACATCGCCGCGAGTTTGTATTGATCAATGATTTGGATTCTAGCGCCAAGCTTGATAGCCATAAATCCAGTTTAGTGTTGATAGGGTTTGTTGCTGTGATTGCCGCTTCGCTATTGGGGATCATTCCTATCATCAAAGGCTTATTGGGCTATCTATTGGTGATGTTGATTTGTGGCATTGTACAAATCAACGAACTACGTCGCCGTTTCCCGATTGATATTGTGGTGATCGTTGGTTCAGCTTTATCCATTGCACAACTGATGATCTCATCCGGTCTTTCTGCTCGGATGGGGCAAATGTTCATCGAAGCGTTTAATGGATGGGGGGTATTTGGTGCTTTAGTGGCGACCTATTTTGTCACCTTAGTGCTCACTGAACTAGTGACCAACAACGCAGCCGCCGCACTGGCCTTTCCTATTGGTTACAGCATGGCGATTGGCTATGGCGTTGACCCGATGCCATTTATTATGGCAGTGCTATTTGGTGCCAGTGCCAGCTTTATTTCCCCTTATGGTTATCAAACCAATTTACTGGTTTACAGCGTAGGAAATTATAAATTGAGCGATTACGTACGAATCGGAGTGCCAATTTCGTTGGTGTATTCAGCTTTGGTGTTGACACTTATTCCTCAATTTTTTCCATTTTGATGTATAAAAAGGACTTCGTTATGAGTACCGCTTCTGCCAATAAAGATGAAAATATCGTCTGGCATCAACACAGTATTGATAAACAATTTCGTGCCAAATTAAAACAGCAACAACCAGCAGTGCTGTGGTTTACCGGACTTTCTGGTGCTGGTAAATCGACGATTGCAGGAGCACTAGAGCAGCGTTTAGCACAATTGGGTTTTCATACCTATTTATTGGATGGTGACAACGTTCGTCATGGTTTGTGTAGTGATCTGGGTTTTTCCGAGCAAGATCGCCGTGAGAATATCCGTCGCATTGGTGAGTTGGCAAAATTAATGGCTGATGCAGGGTTGATTGTGCTGTCTGCTTTTATTTCACCGCACCGAGCAGAGCGCCAGTTAGTGCGTGATTTATTGCCACAGGGCGAGTTTATTGAAGTGTTCGTCAATACTGATTTAGATATCTGCGAGCAGCGTGACCCTAAAGGGCTATATAAAAAAGCTCGTGCTGGAGAAATTGCCAATTTCACGGGAATCGATTCTGAATATGAACAACCGTTAAACCCGGAAATAGACCTTCCGGCTGGTGAAAAGCCTATTGATGAACTGGTCGATCTTTGTCTGCAAGCACTGAAACAGCGTGCGATCATCGCGTAAAATTACGATACTAAATCGTCCAAAGGGCTCAGATGAGCCCTTTTGCTATTGTATTAACTATATTAACGACGTCGAGTGCTTACACTGCGTGATGAAATGAATTACTGGCCGCTTCGGTTTGCACGGTGAATTTTTGGCTTAATACGGCAACCATTTGATCGTAGTACTGCATATTGGGTTTATTACCGAGTAGCTTGCACAGCTCGTTACCCGTCGGACTAAAGCGGTAATAGAGTAAGCGAACCCCTTTGCCCATCGCTTGTAAAGACAAGTTCTTGCCTTGATAGATCAATAATAGCGCAGGTTCTAGTTCAATTTCGCCTGACTCTAACTCCGTTGCATGTAACAGACCTAACTCAATTAACACTAATAGGCTTGAGTAGGGAAGCTGAAAGCTCCCCATATTGATGGTCAAGGTGATATTGCGCTTACCTAAACTAAAAATCCCATTTGATGCTCGAACTCCAACCAACAGTTTACGGCTATTATCACTGCCGAAACTGCATGCCAATGATGATGCTCTTTGGAGGATTTGCGCCTCTTTGGGAGTCATATCTTGTAGAACTTGTAATGCCTTCAATGACGTCGAACCTGGGTTGGTCACTTCACGCTTAAGCACTTGCGCCCAAAGTCGCTGCATCGAGGAATTATGGATGTCTTGCGCCATATCAAAAAAACGATGCAACCAGTCTTGGTCTGGATCGCCAGCCGTTTCATCTTTGCATGAAACATGAGCGAGTTTGAGGATCTGTTCGAGGTTTTTTTGTCTCTGCTCTTTGCGCTGACGCTCTCTAAATAGGGCGCGATCGAGTGGTGTTTTCTGTGGTGGTTCGTTTTGCAGCAATGCATCAAGACCATGGCACTGCGCAATATTCAAAATGCGGCTGGCGCTGTCTTTTATATAACTCGATTTTTTTTCGTGGCTTTGGTTTGAGTTTGTTTGATGCTCAATCACGACAGGTTTACTGGTATCTACCATTCACATTTCCGATTCAATCGCTCATTTTATCTATAAATCAAAATGTAACGTGTAACTCATTTCGCATCTAGAAAAAACAGTCATTCTAGATCATAAATTTGAGCTACCGCCAATGATAATAAGTTGTTAAAATTGTTATCGGTATTTACGAGGTGCTTATGAAGTGTTGGAAAGAGAATAAACTAAAAAAGCCCCTATCGTTCGCCTTACTCTTTTTGGTATATGTCGCTTTGTTAGCGTATCTCTCCAAATATATAGTTTAGCTTAGACGAATCGATAGGTTGCTGCTTTGTTAATTACATATCATCGTATTCTTCGATGGCCGTCCCTTCGATCACATAAGCGGTCTCAGCCAATTCGTGGCTGATATTTTCTGTTTTCAATGTGCCGACGACATAAATCACATCCCATAACTGTTGAATGGGCGCACCTTTTGGAAATTTAACATAAATGATTTGGTTTGGTGGTGGTGGTGGCACGTGTATGCAAGCGCCAAAATACGGAACCAGTAGAAATTCGGTCACCATGTTGGCATCGCCTTCTAATGGAATCACAAACCCCGGAATTTTGACTTTACTACCGTTTAGCTCACTTCTCACACCTCCAACCTTAGACTGTTCCGCTGTCATATCACCATTATGGCTTAAGGCAGGCATGCCTTCGGGGGTGAATTGGTTTCGCTCGTTTTGTGGAATGAGATCAATCCAATCGAGCTTTAACACATCTTCGTTACTTTGGACGTAAAAGGGCAACAAGCCGGACAGCAATAAGGTGCTGATAAGTAGTAGTTTCTTCATTAATAAATCCTAAATTCGGATGGTCATACCATCACTGAGTGATTGTCGATATGCGCGCAATGCAGGAATGAAACCAATGATCACACCGGCGAGTTGTACATAAGCTAATAGTTGCCACTCATAGCGACTAATAGCACTTAAGGTAATTTGGATGCCATATTGTTGAGCAATAAATGGTTGAGCAATAGCGAGTAAAGCATATAGCCCAATAAGCCCAACGACGATTCCCATAAAAGTGAGCGTCGTGGCCTCACTGATGAGCAGGGCAAAAATATGTTTAGGTTGAGCACCCATTGCTCGTAGTATGGCCATTTCACGACGCCTTTCTTGCAAGCTGGTTAATAAGCTACTGAGCATGCCCAGTAAACCTGCGGCCACTACAAAAATGGAAACCGCCATTAATGCTTGTTCAGCGACGGACATCATGCTCCACAATTCTTGCAAGGTAACGCCCGGCATAATCGCGCTGAGGGGTTCTTGGCGATAATTATTAATTTCACGCTGTAGGGCAAACGTCTGAATTCTTGATTTCAGCCCGACCAACATGGCGGTGATCTGCTTTGGTTGAAAATCGTACTGGGCTAATTGTTCTTGCGACGGTGTATTGCCTAAATGTGCACCAGATTCCCAGCCAACGTGAATCGCTTCAATCGCTTCAAGTGATACGTGTACGGTTTTATCAACCGGTGTGCCAGTAGGAGCTAAAATGCCTACAACTTTGAATGGTAAGTTGTCATGGCGACTAAACCCAACATCGCTGATGCCATGAGCGATAATGATATCGCTACCGATGTGATATCCAAGCGTTTTGGCGACATCTGAACCTAATACTGTTTCAAATAATCCATTAAACTCAGTTCCTTGAGAAAAAGTAAGTGGTTGCTTACTTCCATATTTAAAATTCTCAAAATAGCTGTGGTTTGTGCCCATCACTCGAAAACCTTTGTGCGAGTCTCCTAGTGAAATAGGGATTGCCCATTTCACCGCGCGGTGCTGGCTAAAATCTTGGTAGCTTTTCCAGTCGATATTATTGGTGGCATTACCAATGCGAAATACAGAATAAAGCAGTAAGTTAACTTGTCCTGAACGGCCACCGACGATTAAATCAGTTCCTGAAATGGTGTTGGCAAAGCTATTTTTGGCTTGAGTGCGGATCCGTTCTACACCCATCAGCAAAATGACGGAAATAGCTACCGTCAGTATCGATAGTATGGCTGTTGTTTTACGGTTTAGGACACTTTTCCAAGCAAGGTTAGCAATCACATTCATGCGACTTCTCCTGCTTGGTTTAATTGTGGTAAGTGAATACTTCGGTCAAATAGATTTTCTAGTGTTGGGTCATGGCTGACAAAAACCAAAGTGGCCCCTGCGTGGTCCGCTTCTTCGAGTAGCAGTTCAATAAAGGCTAAGCGATTATCGTGATCGAGCGCTGAGGTTGGCTCGTCGGCAATGATCAATTGTGGCTCGCCGATGAGTGCTCGAGCGGCAGCAACGCGCTGTTGTTGGCCAATACTTAATTCAATAACTGATTTAGTAAACAGCGATTCAGCTAAGTGCAGCCTAGTGAGCAGTTGTTTGGCTTTTTCGGCCATATCCCCCTCGACCTGCTGTTTACGTATGGCTGAAAACTGACAAGGTAATATCACGTTTTCAATAACCGATAAGTAAGGCAGTAAATTAAATTGTTGGAAGATATAACCGATATGGTCGGCTCTAAATTTATCTCGTTGACGGGATGTTAGTGCTGAAAGATCGGTACCTAAAATCGAAACTCGGCCATGTTGGGCTTGGTTGATGCCCGTTAACAGGCTGAGTAAGGTTGATTTTCCACAGCCACTGGGTCCTTTTATAAATAGATGCTCACCACGTTTAACCGACAGCTGTTTGATGTTTAACGCTGATTGAGGGCTGTTGGGCCAACAAAATTCAACGTCATTCAATTCAATGACAGAGGCCAGCGATAGAATATGCAGATCACTCATGGTTGATTCCTGTAACAACAAATGTGTTGGGTAAGTAAGTCCTTACCCAACATTGTGATGGCTTAAAGTGAAATACGCGTATTGTTCTCTTTCAATTCCAATGCAGATTGTGCTTTGTCTGTAAGCAGATTAGCACTGATCGATTTGGTATTTGGGAACAACTTAAACCATTGAGTATCAATTTGTTGTAATTGAGCAATGTCATCACAGTGATATTGGTATTGCACACTGAATGAACCATGGGCTGAGTGTTGAACACTGTGGTGATGCTCATCATGATCATGATGGATATCTTTATCTTGATGTTTTTCATCATGTTTATCATGATGGTCGTGGTCGTGGTCGTGGTCGTGGTCGTGGTCGTGGTCGTGGTCGTGGTCGTGGTCGTGGTGCTCATCAACACCTAAAGTGTGCGTAATATCACTTTGTTCTAGGTGGCAGTTCGCTGCGCTAGATAACTGGAAAATTGCCTTGGGTTGGTTGAACTGTTCAAGCACTTTATTCAGTGTTTGCTGTTGTTGATCATTTTCTGGGGCATGCTCAAAACCCACCACATCAGCGCCTGGCGCTGTAATCTCGATTAATAAATCTTGTCCATCTTGAGCAATATTAAATTCAACATGGCCGTGTACGTGTGCTTCATGTTGACGAAACTCTTCATTGGCGAGTGCTGCCGTGCTGATCATTAGGCTAGATGCGCTCATCGCAACGCCGATACATAAAGCTAGTTTGTGTTGCATTATCATTGGTTGGTTCCTTTTAAACATTAAAATATCCCTTAGCGCATGCGCCTAGGGTAATAATCATGGCTATGAAAATGTTTAAAAGATCGGCGGAGAGCGCGCAAGATAAGCGTAATGTACAGAAGGACGACGCTGTATTCTTTCGACAGTAAAAGGAATCTCACTTCCAATCATAACCGGCAGCGTCGGCATCGCACAGCTTAGGCCATTTTGTAGACCTGCAAAATGCTGACAATGGTGCTGTGTATGATGGGATGGCGTGATGTCGAGGTAATGCTCAACATAAGCCGCATTCAGCCATAAGGTGAGTAACACGGCACATAGTGCAGTGAACTTTATGCTGGAATAGGAAAAACACGGACGATTGAGCATTAAATGAAGACAGTCGTGAAAATAACAATTGTTATAATATAACAATATAAAGAGAGCAAAGAATACTCTTTTTTATATTGGGTGAGAATATCTATCGATAGGCATCACCCAATCATGGTGAGTTTGCGAGCGCTATAAGCTCTGCTTGATTATGCCTAATACTGTTTGAATTTCATCTTCTGTAAGGACACCTTCTTTAACAAACAGCACCTTGCCTTGTTTATCTTGAACGATAATGGCTGAAGATTCGGCTTGTAAATCCCAAGTATTAGCAACATTTCCTGCTTCATCCAGAACCATTGAAGACCATGGGAACTCTTTTTTGCTGTCTTGAGCTGACGATTTCACAAAAGAGCTCGTCCCCCAGATAGCATCATCTTGGTTGATGATCGAGGTCGTTTGGTAATTTTCCTGTGGGTATCCGGCTGCAGTAATCGCAGCCATGAGCGGCGCGTTCATTTTTTTTGCACTGCTGCGCCCTGCAATAGCTTGAATTACGCGAACTTTACCTAAGAGCTGATCACTGCTCCAAACTTGGTATTTGGCTTTATCGCCTTGCAGGATGATTTCGCCATGTTTCGCAACCTCAACTTTAGGTACTGATTGACCCAAAGTGATATTGTGCGCTAAAGCGAGTGTTGGAGAGCACGCCAATAGAATGGCGATAAGTGTTTTATTTTTCATTGTATTATTCCCTTTGATTGAGCAACAAAGGTATAGCACAGAATGATAGAAACAACGAAAATAGGCACTCACGGCATTAGGTAAAATGCCAAGAGAGCCTCATTTTAGTACAAGTTATTGATTGGATTGTGGTGGGAAGCAGATGCCTGTTCCGCCTAATCCACAGTAGCCGTTCGGGTTTTTAGCTAAATATTGTTGATGATATGTTTCAGCAAAATAGTAGTGACCCGCTGGTCGAATTTCGGTCGTGATGGCAGCTTTATCATGTTCAGATAAAGCTTGCTGATAGTTTAATTTTGACTGTTCAGCGATTCGTTGTTGCTCGTCGTTAAAGGTGTAAATAGCAGAGCGATATTGAGTGCCCCTGTCATTACCTTGTCGCATCCCCTGAGTTGGATCGTGTTTTTCCCAAAAATGACTGAGTAGTGTTGCTAATGGCAAGCGTTTTGGATCAAAGATAACGCGTACCACTTCTGTGTGCCCTGTTTTACCGGTACAGACCTCTTCGTAGGTTGGGTTGGGCGTAAATCCCCCTGCATAACCAACAGAAGTCGATACAACGCCATCGAGTTGCCAATATAGGCGTTCTGCACCCCAGAAGCAGCCCATGCCAATGAGGATTTGTTGTTCATCATCAGTGGGCTGTGCATTTAAGTTGCTGTTATTCACATAATGAGCAGCATCAATTTCCATTGTGGTACTACGTCCAGGTAGAGCAGTGTCAGCGTTGACCATGGCTTGCTTGTCAAACATAACCTTTCCTTTTATAAACTGATTGATACTTTATTTTTTATTATTGAGTTATTCACTAAGATTAAGACTGGATAATTGACTGATTTCATACAGACGAAAGTCGTTATTGGCGGTATGATTTCAATCTATTCAAGATCTGTTAACTCAACTGCGCCCTAATTAAGCATGAGACGAAAATCATTACCAGTGCTATTGACGATGTTACTACTCTCTACTTCGGTTGATGCGAAAGTGGATTTGGCCATTAATGGCTTGCAAGGAGAGCAAAAAACAAACGTTGATGGTTATCTATCGTCAATTCCACAAAGCGACTATTCGACAGGCCTACGCTTTCAATCCCGTTTAGAAAAAAGCATCTCTGAGGCGTTGAGTGCTATAGGCTACTACCACCCTAAATTTGACTTTCTCGTTGAGGCTAATGGCCAGAAGTTAGTGGTTAATGTTACCCCTGGTGAAGTAATGACAGTGCAAGAGTTTGATGTTGTCATCAGTGGTGAGGCCGAATCTGATCGTGATTTTCGTGAGTTAATTTCCCTAAATGCTTTGCAAGTTGGCGCACCACTCAACCATGGTCAATACGATACTCTGAAATCAGGCATTCGCAATTTGGCGTTGCAGAAAGGCTATTTTAACGGTGATTTTACGCTTAGCCGATTGGAAGTGGTGCCAGAGCTGAACCAAGCATTTATTCGCCTGCATTTCGATAGTGGGATACGTTATCATTTCGGTGCATCAACTATCACGGGCAGTCAGATTAAAGAAGAGCGAGTCCGCTCACTGCAACCTTACGAGACCGGTAAACCCTATTTGGTGTCTAAGGTTGGCGCATACAACCAAAACCTCTCCAATACCGACTGGTTCTCCTCTGTATTCGTTGAGCCTGACTTAAGCCAATTAGATAATGGGCGAGAGGTGCCAATGAAGGTGTCGCTTGCTCCACAAGCTCGCAATAAAATTGAAACTGGTCTGGGTTATTCAACCGACGTTGGTGTGCGAGGTTCATTGAAATGGAATAAACCTTGGGTGAATAGTAGAGGTCATAGTTTTGATAGCAGTGTCTCGATTTCTGCGCCTGAGCAAACTATTACTGCCGGTTATAAAATTCCGTTAGAAGATGTGTTGCGTCAGTATTATCGCATTCAGTATGGAATGAAGAATGTCGATAGTCGTGATACTCAAAGTTTAGAATCCAATTTATCTGTTGAACGTCATTGGGAGCTAGATAATGGTTGGCACCGCACACTATTTGTCCGTTATTTGATTGAAAATTATGAACAAGGTTTGCAAAGCGATGTTGGTCATTTTGTATTGCCAGGTGTCACTTATACCCGTACCCGAGTGAGGGGAGGTTCGATGCCCATGTGGGGAGATAAGCAGAGTATCACCTTAGAATACGCAGACCCTAGTCTTGCATCGGAAACTCGAGTGGCTCGTGTTTTAGCTAGTACAGCTTGGCTGCGGGGTATTGGTCGGAACCATCGTGGTCTATTTCGTATCGATGGAGGAGCTAATATTACCGATGAGTTCGATAAGCTCTCTCCTTCACTGCGTTTCTTTGCTGGTGGTGACAATAATTTGCGTGGTTATGGCTATGAATCTATTTCACCTAAAGATGAAAGTGGTGCTTTAACTGGGGCCCAATATATTGCGACGACGTCATTGGAATATCAATATCGTGTAGTAGGAGATTGGTGGGGAGCAGCATTTGTGGATTACGGCGATGCTTTTAATGATTCCCCTGAGTGGAAAACTGGTGTTGGTGTAGGCATTCGTTGGGCATCACCTGTTGGTCCTGTTCGTCTAGATTTCGCTTGGGGGCTGGATTCAGAGCCTGGTGATGAATTTAAATTGCACTTTACGTTGGGGCCTGAATTATGACCAAGGCTATGTTGAAGATAACCAAGTGGATAGCCACTATTTTATCTGTCCTGCTGATGGTATTTCTCATTGCTATTATTGGCTTGTTGTTCACTAATGCAGGATTGAATGTACTGTTGTGGGGTGCGCAACAAGCCGTACCTCAACTGCAAGTCGCTACTACGCAAGGTGCCTTATTTCCACGCTTTACTCTTAATCAAGTGGCATTTATCGATGATGACTTACATCTTGATTTGAAAGCCAAAAGAGTGACGTTAGCCGTCAATGCTAATTGCTTATTCGAGCCTGCATTGTGCGTGCAAGAACTTGCGGTCATAGGACTAGACTTTGCTATGCCAGAGTTACCGCCAGAGAGCGATGAGACGCAAGTGGCCGAATCTGAGCCGGTAACCGCCATCTCTACTCCTGTGCCTATTACCATTGGGCGAGTAGTGTTAAACGATATTAAACTGGATATATTGGGCAATAAAATAGCGTGGCAGAGCTTCTCGACCAACGCTTCTATGTTCGGTAATCGTTTAAAAATAGGTAAAACCAGTTGGAATGATATCCAACTATCATTAGCCCCAAATGAAGCTGAATCAGCAATGCCTACCGCGGCTGAGTCAGAGAGACAACCGATAGTGCTACCGGATGTGACAATCCCCCTGCAAGTCGAGCTTATGCGTTTTGACATCAATAATTTCACTCTGCAACAAGCAGAGCCTATTGTGGTCAATCATTTAGGTTTAGTGGCGAATGCCTATCAACATAACGTTTCATTAAAAGCGCTAGAGTTGGATCTTCCACTGTTGGTGGCAAACCTAAAAGCAGATGTGAGATTACAAGGCGAGTACCCATTAAATTTATCGTTAAAAAGCACCATTAAACAGGCTGAAGCTAATGGGCAGACTGTTGCGCTCGACGCTTTTGGCAGCGTTAATGATTTAACCCTTGATGCTAAGTTTGGTGGATTGGTGCAAGCGACGCTGCATGCACAATTATCGCCTCTAGATCCTGAACTCCCATTTGATATCGTGTTGGATGATGTACAGGCCCAATGGCCACTCATCGGGCAAGGTGACTATTTTATTTCTGTTCCAACACTGAAAACACAAGGCTCATTGCAGGGGTATAACCTAACCTTGCAGACACAGCTTAAAGGTAAAGATCTACCCGATGTGTCGTTGGATGTGGCAGGAAAAGGGACGTTGGAACAGATTGCTCTTGAATCTTTGCTGGTTGAAACGTTAGGTGGCCGCGTACGTGGTCAAGCGATGGCCAATTGGCAAGCTCCAATCAATTGGCAAGCCGCATTAACCATGCAAGATATTCAGCCCGGTTTACAGTGGTCAGAAGCTGAAGGGGTGATCAGCGGCAAACTGGAAACCAGTGGAGAGTTAACTTCGCAAGGTGGGTGGAAAGTCGCGTTACCGCTTTTAGATATTGATGGGACATTACGCGATTATCCGCTCAATGTTGAAGGTCAGATCGATGCATCAGATCCTACTGGTAACGGTGAATTTCAAGTATCGACAAGTGGTTTAACGCTCGCTCACGGTCCAAACCAAATAACGGCGAAAGGTGTACTGGATAAAAATTGGCGCATGGGGTTGTCTGTCGATTTCCCTGATTTAGCCAAAAGTGTTCCCGATCTTGCTGGTAAATTAATCGGTGATATTCAGTTAGGTGGCGATCTCAAACAGCCAAAAATCAAATTGAGATTAGATGCTGATTCTTTAGCGTGGCAAAAAGAAGCCACCTTGCAGCATGTGACTTTACATGGGGATGTCATACCGCTACCAATGCCACAAGGCACACTACGGTTACAAGTTCGTCAACTGGAATACCAACAACATAGTGTTGAAAGTCTGGATCTAAATTTTGCTGGGACTCAGCAGCAACATACACTGAGCTTAGATATGGTGTCAGATTTACTCTCAACTAGCTTAGCTATCAGTGGTGCTTTTGAAGATAAACCTGCCATGATATGGAAAGGTGCGCTAGATAGCGTGCAGTTTTCTACTCAGCAAGGGCCTTGGGAACTGAATCAAGTTACTCCAATCGTAGTTAATGTAGATGAACAGCAAGCGACGATTGCGGCGCACTGTTGGTTACAAAATGATTCTTCTCTCTGTTTGGATAAAGAGGCGACAGTTGGGCAAAATGGCGCAGCGCAGCTTTCGATTAACCAGTTCGATTTCAAGCAAATTGCCATGTTTGTACCTGCTGAAACTGAAATCCAAGGGCAAGCGGATGCCAATATCACGGCTAAGTGGGAGGAAAATAGCGCTCCTCAAGCACTGATCACACTGAATTTATCTAAAGGGCATGTCACACAGCATCTCGAACATCCGGTGACGCTTGGCTGGGAAAGTGTGTCGCTGGAAACGAATTTAGAGCAAAACAAACTGTTGGCTCAATGGCTACTAGATGTTACGGACAATGGCGATATTTCTGGGCAGTTGACCGTTCCTAATGTCATAGCGAAAGACAAAACAATTGATGGAACTTTAAAACTCTCCACATTCAATCTTGATTTTCTTAAGCCAATTATCGGTGAGTACAGCCAAGTTAAATCAAACATTACCACCGATCTGACATTTAATGGGCCAATGTTACATCCTAAAGTGATCGGTAGCTTAGTTGTCGATGAGATGCTCATCAAGGGAGATATTTCTCCTGTAGATGTCAATTCGGGGCGTTTAGCGGTTGATTTCAGTGGTTATCAAGCTGCACTAAACGCAGCAATTCAAACCCCCGATGGTGAACTTGATTTAGTGGGTGATGCAGACTGGCAACGTTTAGAAGATTGGCACGCCAATTTACGAGTATTTGCAGAGGAGTTGATGGTCGACTTACCGCCGATGGTCAAAATTAAAGTGGTGCCCGATATGACGATTAACGTTAAGCCAAGTCTTGCGAAGATTACGGGTAATATCAATTTACCGTGGGGGCGAATTTTGGTTGAAGAGTTGCCGTCAAGTGCCGTCAGTGTCTCGAAAGATCAAGTCATTCTTGATGCCTCCTTACAGCCCATTGATGATTTTAACGCTATTCCGTTTAACATCGAAACTGATATTAATATCTCGATTGGTGATGATTTCAAACTCAACGCTTTTGGTTTACAAGGTGGCTTAATCGGTCGTCTGAATGTGGCGCAAAAAGACAAAGGTCCATTCATCACTGGCGAGATAAATATCAAAGATGGTTCATATCGTTCATTTGGACAGGATCTGGTTATTGAAGAGGGTAAGATCTTAATGAACGGCCCTGCTGACCAACCTTATGTGTCTATCAAAGCGATCCGTAACCCTGACAATACCGCCGATGATGTGATTGCTGGTGTTAAAGTAACAGGTCCTGCTGATGAGCCAGAAGTATCCATTTTCTCTGAACCTGCTATGCCACAAGCAAATGCTTTGTCTTATTTACTACGTGGACAAGACATCGACGGTGAAGCTGGTGGCAACGCAATGACGACTGCTTTGATTGGCTTGAGTTTAGCTAAAAGCGGTCGAGTCGTTGGCGAAATTGGTCAAGCATTTGGTGTACAAGATCTGCAATTAGATACCGCAGGAACAGGCGATGATTCACAAGTGACGGTCAGTGGTTATATTTTACCCGGCTTGCAAGTAAAATATGGAGTGGGCATTTTCAGCTCGGTTGGTGAATTTACGGTGCGTTACCGCTTGATGCAGGATCTTTACTTAGAAGCGGTCTCTGGCCTAGATAGTGCGGTTGATATTTTATATCAGTTTGAGTTTGACTAAGCCTGCTGAGTTCCGAGTTCTTCGGTATGGAAGTGCCGCGAGTTTTAGCCTGTTAGATAAATCTTAACTTACTAGGGAAAGTAAAATGCAGCATTTGGTCTTTGTATATGGCACGTTGCGCCAAGGTGAAAGCAATCATCATTTTTTGCAGTCTGGTCAAATGCTAGGATCCTTTATAACAGCATCTGAATATGCATTGTATGATTTAGGCGCGTATCCTGGTCTTATAAAAGGCCATCAATCGATTACTGGTGAAGTGTATATGATCGATGAAGCAACGCTCAAGCAGCTCGATATTTTAGAAGATGTTCCTGTGGAATATCGACGAGAAATGATTGATACCCCTTTTGGCCGTGCTTGGGTGTATATCTATCAACAAGTCGGTGACTTAAATTCGCAGATTGATTCTGGGGATTGGTGTCAAAGAGTGTGAACTAATTGGTAAGTGAATCCGTATTATTATGGTGTCTGTGTCAAGGAGGTGTTTTATGAAGCCTATTTTGTTACTACTTACATTTGTGTTATTTGGTTGTGCAGTTCAACCAACTCCGACAACATCAGTGAATAGCGATTGGTTGCAATTTGGTAAGGAACAGGGAGAGAAAGGACTATTGAAACTCTCAGTTGAAAAATTAGCTACATCGGATGAGCTTTATCTCGCTTATAGCGACGGATACGAGCAAGGAAGAGCGATGTATTGCCAACAAAATGCTTATATACTTGGGGTTATCGGTAAACCGTACTTGGGTGTGTGTGATAAAGACAATGTATTTTTCCAACAAGACTACATATCGGGTCGCCAATCAACCGCTGGTCGATTCTAGTATCTTCAAGAGCCAGTCACTGCTGGCTCTTGCCTTCCTGATACGCAGCGCTTCACTCACAAATTATTGTTGTGCGCGCTCGTAAGACGATAGAATTTCAGCGCGAGCAGCGGCGGCATCTTCCCAGCCATCCACTTTGACCCATTTTCCGGCTTCTAATTCTTTGTAGCGTTCAAAGAATTGGGTGATTTGTGCTTTCAGTAAAGCAGGTAAGTCGTCTACATCTTGAATATGATCGTACTCTTTGGATAATTTTGAATGAGGCACCGCGACAACTTTTGCGTCCTCTCCAGATTCATCGGTCATTTTCAACACACCCACTGGGCGACAACGAATTACTGAACCAGGCATTAGCGGGTAAGGAGTTGGCACCAAGACATCGACTGGGTCACCATCTAATGACAATGTGTGGTTCACATAACCGTAGTTACATGGGTAGAACATCGGGGCTGACATAAAGCGGTCAACAAACACAGCGCCAGATTCTTTATCTACTTCATATTTGATTGGGTCAGCATTGGCTGGGATCTCAATCACTACGTAAAGATCATCAGGTAATGATTTACCCGCAGGTACGTTGTTTAAGCTCATTTGATATTTCCTTTTCAATTATACCAATCGTAGTAAATAACTGTTCATCCTAGCTGGTTAAAATGCTTGATAACTGCGTTAGAATTTTTGATTGTAGAATAACTACTTATCGAAAAATCCTGCCTTGTTCTCAAGCCTTTTTCCTGCGCTATTTCTGATCACTTATTTACTGTGATTGGTATTACTGGACTTGAATCGCTAAATGTTAATAGAAATAACGTATACCCTTCCTACTTGAAGTTGCAGCGGTGTTGGCTACGTTCCCTCACCCCAATCACATAGTTTATCTATGCTCATGGGGATTCACTTACTTGCCGCCTACCTGCAACTTCAAGTGGTTTGGGTATAGAAACTGTAGCGGTAAACACGAAATAGTGTAAACCCATAAACAAGAGCTTTGTGCCATTTTTCGATGAGGCTGTAGTAGTGTTACGCTCGCCTACCTGCAACTCCAAATAGTTTGGGTCTCGATGATTTTGGGTAGAAAAAAAGCGCCTGATACTAGGCGCTTGTTCGTCTTGATGATTAATCGCGGTAGCGTTCTATAAACTCTTCTACTTTTCTGACCATGTTTTTTGAGCCGCAGAAAAAAGGAACGCGCTGATGCAATTCTGTTGGTTTGATATCCAAAATACGATTCACACCGTCAGAGGCGATACCGCCAGCTTGTTCAATCAAGAAAGCCATTGGATTACATTCATACAATAAACGTAGCTTACCGTCAGGGTGGCTTTGGGTACTAGGATAGAGATAAACACCGCCTTTCAATAGGTTGCGGTGGAAATCAGAGACTAGCGAACCAATGTAACGTGATGTATAAGGACGATTTTCCTCAGGTACATTCTCTTGACAGTACTTGATGTACTTCTTCACACCGGTTGGAAAACGAATGTAATTCCCTTCATTGATGGAATAGATTTTACCATCTTCAGAAGTCATCATATTTGGATGAGACAAATAGAAGGTGCCCAGTGAAGGGTCATAAGTAAAGCCATTGACTCCATTACCCGTGGTGTAAACCAACATGGTCGATGAGCCGTATACTACATAGCCTGCCGCTACCTGTTTATGGCCCGGTTGCAAGAAGTCTTCTTGTGTTGGTGGAGTGCCGACCGGTGAAACGCGGCGGTAGATAGAGAAAATAGTGCCCACCGATACGTTAACATCGATATTTGATGAGCCATCGAGAGGGTCCATCAACACTACGTATTTGGCGTTTTTGTTGAGCTCTTTATTGAATGCAACCGCTTCATCTTCTTCTTCACTCGCGACACCACACACTTGGTCACGAGCCTCTAAAGCCGCTTTAAATTTTTCGTTGGCATAAACATCCAGTTTTTGTTGCTCTTCACCTTGGATATTATCGGTACCAACGGCACCAGTAATATCGACAAGACCCGCTTTATTGATTTCTCGGTTGACTATTTTTGCTGCCAAACGAATAGATGACAAAAGGGATGAAAGATCACCGCTTGCGTGGG
Source organism: Vibrio aestuarianus (assembly GCF_012395185.1). Taxonomy (GTDB): domain Bacteria; phylum Pseudomonadota; class Gammaproteobacteria; order Enterobacterales; family Vibrionaceae; genus Vibrio; species Vibrio aestuarianus. Next base: position 47,951 of record NZ_JAAZTU010000002.1, on the reverse strand, counting down.
GGAAGTCATGTTGTTTCTCAACAATAAACTCGCCAAGGGTGCGAATCTCAGGCATGTTATTTCCTTAACATAGATATTTTTGGGGGTATTTTGTTTCGTCGCCCATCCTCTTATTGGAATGTTGCTCGAAACGGGTGACCCGTTTCATAACGTTCGGGTAACAATGCGATTTTAAAGGTTAGATCTTTTTAATGGTAATGAACTAACAGATTGAGATCTCAATTTGTTTGTCGACTTTTTTGAAGTTGCAAACGAGCTCGCTTTTCTTGGTTGGATGGTGATAATGGGGCAATAACTCACAACGCAATGTGCGAGGCTAGGTTTTATGCATATTCATATTCTTGGGATCTGCGGTACATTTATGGGAGGTGCTGCGGTTTTGGCTCGTCAATTAGGCCATAAAGTCACGGGTAGTGATGCCAATGTATACCCCCCAATGAGCACTTTATTAGAGTCTCAAGGCATTGAGATTATCGAAGGATTTGATCCTGTCCAATTAGAGCCAAAGCCAGATCTGGTGGTGATCGGCAATGCGATGAGCCGTGGTAACCCTTGTGTTGAATATGTGCTGAATAACAACCTGCGCTATACCTCTGGCCCCCAATGGTTACAAGAGTTCCTATTGCATGATCGCTGGGTTCTGGCGGTATCTGGAACACATGGTAAAACCACGACTTCTAGTATGCTCGCGTGGATTTTAGAAGCGTGCGGTTACCAACCGGGATTCTTGGTCGGCGGGGTGCTAGGTAACTTTGGTATTTCTGCCCGTTTAGGTGATAGCATGTTTTTTGTAGTGGAAGCCGACGAATATGACAGTGCTTTTTTCGATAAGCGTTCTAAGTTTGTTCACTACCACCCTAGAACCTTGGTTATGAATAATCTTGAGTTTGATCATGCTGATATTTTTGATGATCTTGAAGCGATCAAGCGTCAATTTCATCACTTAGTGCGTACGGTTCCTGGAAATGGTCGTATCTTTGCACCTCAACAAGATAGCGCATTATCGGATGTTTTAGCTCGTGGCTGTTGGAGCGAAACCGAGTTCACGGGTGAACAAGGTGAATGGAAGGCAGAGAAAATTATCCGTGATGGTTCTCAATTTAACGTTTTCTTGCGCAATGAATTAGTGGGCACAGTCAAATGGGATCTTGTTGGTGATCACAATGTCGATAATGCCTTAATGGCGATTGGCGCTGCGCGTCACGTTGGTGTCACCCCTGATCTTGCTTGTGAAGCGTTATCTAAGTTCATTAATACCAAACGTCGTTTAGAGCTCAAAGGCGAAGTGAATGAGATTAGCGTTTTTGATGATTTTGCTCATCACCCAACGGCGATTGAACTTACCTTGGGCGGTTTACGTAACAAGGTTGGCGATAAGAAAATTATCGCGGTTTTAGAGCCACGTTCGGCGACAATGAAGTTGGGCGTGCATAAACAAACCTTGGCTGCATCGTTGCAACAAGCGGACTCCGTTTATCTCTATCAGCCTAATAATATTCCTTGGTCGGTGCAGGATGTTGCAGACCAATGTTCACAACCTGCGTATGTCAATGATGATATTGATGCTTTCGTGGCGCAAATCGCTCATGAAGCTAAGCCGGGTGACCAAATATTGGTGATGAGTAATGGTGGTTTTGAAGGTATTCATAACAAGTTACTGCTTGCTTTGAAGCAAGTCATCTAATACCAGTCGCACAAGTGAAATAGAGCTATGACAACAAAACAGAAAACTATCACATTGGCTTTTACTGGCGCTTCAGGTGCTCCTTACGGACTGCGTTTGCTTGAGTGTTTGCTTGCCGCAGATTACCAAGTTTATTTGCTGATCTCATCCGCGGCGCGGGTTGTGCTGGCGACAGAACATGGTTTGAAGTTACCTAGTGGGCCTGAAGCTGCGAAAGCGGCATTGGTTGAACACCTCCATTGTGACGCTGATAAGTTGATTGTTTGCGGTAAAGAAGACTGGTTTTCTCCCGTAGCTTCTGGTTCTGCTGCGCCAAAACAGATGGTGGTGTGTCCTTGCTCTGCAGGCAGTGTGGCCGCGATTGCTCATGGTATGTCGGATAATTTGATCGAACGCGCTGCCGATGTGGTCATGAAAGAGCGTGGACAACTGTTGCTGGTGGTACGCGAAACCCCATTCTCAACTTTGCATCTTGAAAATATGCTCAAATTGTCGCAAATGGGGGTAACGATTATGCCCGCTGCGCCGGGGTTCTATCATCAACCCCAATCCATCGAGGATTTAGTCGACTTTATGGTTGCCCGTATTTTGGATCATCTGGGGGTTGAACAAGGTTTAGTTCCGCGTTGGGGATACGATCAACGCGGTGCATAGTTTGCTGAAGTGTAGAAGGTTGTTAGTGATGTAGAGAGTAGCTTATTCGAGCAATTGCAATTACAATCTTGCTTACTCATCGGGGAGCGAACCATTCGTCTAGTGAATGCAGCTGAGATCAAGCGCGAGCTTGGGACCCGTAAACCTGAACCAGATAATGCTGGCGTAGGAATTGGGTTAGGATTTCAGAATAGGAATAACGGAATATTCTCATCCTCCTCAAGCCTGTGCCGCTCAACCAAGGAGAGCGACCAGTGAAAACCACTTTAAGTGCTATTGCACTTGCTACCATCACCACTTTCTCAGTGCATGCTGCTGAAAACAAGTTAACCGTATATACCTACGATTCTTTTGCTGCCGATTGGGGCCCAGGTCCTGCGATTGAAAAAGCATTTGAAGCACAATGTGGCTGCGATATTAACTTTGTCGCGCTTGATGATGGCGTATCTATTCTTAACCGCTTACGTCTTGAAGGTAACAATACTAAAGCTGATATCGTACTCGGTTTGGATAACAACCTGATGGCAGAAGCCAAGCAGACGGGGCTACTCACCACACACAGTGTTGATACCAGTAACGTAACCTTACCGAATGGTTGGAGCGATGATATGTTCGTGCCATACGATTATGGTTATTTTGCTTTTGTTTACAACAAAGAGAAGACGACTAACCCACCGAAAAGCTTAAAAGAACTGGTTGAACAACGTGATGATTTAAAAGTCATTTATCAAGATCCACGAACTTCAACACCAGGACAAGGCTTATTGCTGTGGATGAAAACCGTATACGGTGATGATGTAAGTGAAGCTTGGCAAAAGTTAGCGAAGAAAACCGTGACGGTAACTAAAGGTTGGTCGGAAGCGTATTCGATGTTTTTAGAAGGTGAGTCTGATCTGGTACTGTCTTATACCACATCTCCGGCTTACCATTTAATTGCTGAAAATGATAACAAATACGCGACAGCCGATTTTACCGAAGGTCATTACATGCAAGTGGAAGTCGCTGCAAAAATGAAAGGTACTGCAAACGAGAAATTGGCTGATGAGTTCATGCAGTTTATTTTAAGTGCTCAATTCCAATCGGTAATCCCAACCGGAAACTGGATGTATCCAGTCACATCGGTTGAGTTGCCTAAAGGGTTTGAAACTCTCAACGTACCACAAAAAGCACTTACATTTAGCGCGCAAGAGGTGTCTGAAATGCGTAAGCCGTGGATACGAGAATGGCAAAACGCATTAACATTTTAAGGCTATATAAGCTTAAATTAAGGTCACATAAGGTTTGAATTCGATTCCTAAAATCGGCATTGGGGTCGCGATCGTGGTCGCGACCTTTGTTATTTGTGCGCTTGCTGCACTGCTGCTACACGCGCCGAGTCTCAATGTGTTGCAAGTATGGCATGACCCTTATTATCGTCATGTTACCCTATTCAGTTTTTACCAAGCTTCACTCTCAATGCTGCTCAGTGTGGGATTGGCGATTCCAGTGGCACATGCCTTTTACCGCCGCCGCTTTTGGGGGCGCGATTTGATCCTCAAACTGTTTGCCACAACCTTAGTGCTTCCGGTACTGGTAGGGGTCTTTGGTTTGTTGGCTATCTATGGCAATAGCGGCGTATTAGCTTCGTTGCTGGCATGGTTTGATACAAAATTGCCGTTTTCCATCTACGGTTTAAACGGGATTTTACTGGCTCACCTGTTCTTTAACCTTCCTTATGCCAGCCGTTTGTTGCTGCAAGCGTTAGAAACAATTCCAGCAGAACAACATAAGCTGTGCGCGCATCTCGGTATGAGCCACTGGCATCAGTTTAAATGGGTTGAATGGCCACGTTTAAGACAACAGCTTCCGCATGTGTGTGGCCTGGTGTTTATGCTTTGCTTTACCAGTTTTGCTACGGTAATGGCGTTAGGTGGTGGACCAAAATCAACCACTATAGAGCTGGCTATCTACCAAGCGATTAAGTTTGATTTTGATCTGCAAGCTGGTGCGTTATTAGCTTTATGGCAAATGCTGTTATGCAGTGTGCTATATCTTTCTATTTCTCGGCTGGCAAAGCCTTTGGCGATAAGTGCAGGCCGCAAGCCTGTCGACTATGTAGTGAGCCGAGATAGCCGAAAAGCGAAATATTGGGATGCTGCGTGGATCCTCCTATCGTTACTTTTAGTGCTTCCGCCATTGGTGATGGTTGTGCTGAGCGGTTTGAATGCCCAGCTTTTTAGTGTGCTGAGTGACGAAAAGTTTTGGCAGGCGCTATTGGCTTCGTTACAAGTGGCGTCATTGGCGAGTATGGTAGCAGTTTGCGCTGGGGTGGCCATTTTAATTACCACCCGCGTTTGGCGTTTAAAGCTGCGTAATCGCCGTGCCGATCATCTTGAATTAGTGGGTACTATTATTTTGGTCACTCCTGGGCTGGTGATTAGCACTGGGCTGTTTTTGTTACTACGAATGTTCACCGATGCTTTTAGTATGGCGTATTGGGTGGTGCTGCTGGTGAACGGCTTAATGGCATTGCCTTATGTGTTGAAAACATTAGCCCAGCCAATGCTGCATAGCGCGCAGCAATACCAACTGCTGTGTGCCAGCCTTGGTATGAAAGGTTGGCAGCGTTTTAAAGTGATTGAACTCAGAGCATTAAGAAAGCCTCTGGCTCATGCTTTTTCGATCAGCTTTTTGGTCTCAATGGGGGATTTAAGTGCCATTGCACTTTTTGGTAGCCAAGAATTTAGAACTCTACCGCTTTATCTATTCCAATTGCTAGGCAGTTATCAAATGCAGGCGGCAGCAGTGGTTTCTCTCGCTCTATTGGTGTTGAGTGTCGGTTGCTTTGCCCTTATCGAACGCTTATTTAGCATCAACTCAAGAGGTCGTTAATGTTAGTACTAAAAGATGTGCAATATGAGTATCAACAGGAATGGTTTGAGTTTTCACTGACAGTGCCGCGAGGAGCGATAATATCCTTAATGGGGCCTAGTGGTGCAGGTAAATCGACTTTATTGAGTTTGGTGGCGGGGTTTATTGAGCCGAGTAGTGGCGAGATTGAAGTAAGCGCTCAATCGGTGTTAGGTAAAGCGCCTTACTTACGGCCATTTTCGATGCTATTTCAAGAACATAATTTATTTATGCATCTTACTGTGCGCGAAAATATTGGTCTTGGTTTACACCCCGGTTTGAAGTTATCTGCTGAGCAACAGCTTTTGGTAGAACAAGCGGCGCAACAGGTGGGGATTGCGAGTCTGTTGGAGCGTTTGCCAGAGCAGCTTTCTGGTGGTCAACGTCAGCGCGTAGCACTAGCACGTTGTTTTGTTCAATCACACCCTATATGGTTGCTGGATGAGCCGTTTTCAGCGCTGGATCCCCTACTGAGAGAGGAGATGCTCGCGCTAGTTAAGCTACTAGCCACTGAGCGGAAGATTACTGTCGTAATGGTAACGCACCATGTCAGCGATGCAAAAGCGATAGCCAGTCATTTTGCGTTTATGGCGCAAGGAAAGGTATTAGTCTGTGGTGAGATTACTGAGCTTTCTGCGCAACATTCGCATCCCTTACTGAGCGATTTTGTGCGGGCAGGGCAATAGCCTAAGTGATTGACCGAAATAAAAAACCTCGCATTGTCGCGAGGTTTTTTTAACGTAAAGCAGACTAGAACTTAAAAAGATTCGTCGTTGTGCTCTTTCAGTATTTGGAAGATTTCACGCGACGCTTTTGGTGGCTTATTGTTTGCTTTTTCTTTGTTAGCTTGACGTGTTAATTGACGTAAGCGTTGACGATCCATCTCAGGGTAAAGCTCTAGAGCATCTTCGATGGCACTATCACCTTGCTCAACAATACGGTCACGCAGTTGTTCTAGCTTATGCAATACAGCGGTATTTTGTGAGTGCTTATTGCGTAATTTATCCAGTGCGGCTTGAATTGGCTCTGGATCGATCGTACGCATCATCTTACCAATGAATTGCAACTGACGACGACGTGCTTCCATATTGAAGCGTTGTGCATCTTTAACTGCATCCATTAGATCTTCAGACATTGGGATCTTTTTCAGTTGAGATGGTTTCAGCTCAACTAACTCTTCACCAAGCTTTTGCAGCTCAATCATGTCATTTTTCATTTCGGTTTTGCTAACCCAAATGATCTCCTCTTCTTCTTCCCAAGGAGCTTTTTGATTCTTACGCGCCATATTCTTCATCTATTGAGTTATGTATGTCTGCTATTTTAGCAAGAATCGTGGGGAGAAAGCGAAATTCTTGTTATCCTAATGACATTGATTGCTAAATAAAGATGAAATATGGACGTAAAACAGCAAGTCGCTCAGCAACGTGTTGAGCTTGAAGCTGCGGTTGCCAAAGCTTTAGAGCTAGCTGCCGTGAGTTCTGATGCCGCCGAAGTGGCGATTACCAAAAGCACAGGCTTAAGTGTCTCTACTCGCATGTGCGAAGTCGAGAACGTTGAATTTAATAGTGATGGTGCTTTGGGTATCACCGTTTATCGTGGTCAACGCAAGGGCAGTGCATCAACATCTGATTTAAGTGAAAAAGCAATTCAACAAACGGTTGCCGCTGCGCTTGATATTGCGCTATTCACATCAGAAGACCCGTTTGCTGGGCCGGCACCCAAAGAATTAATGGTGCAGAATATTCCAGATTTGGATCTGTTTCACCCTGATGAGCCAAACCCTGACATGGCGGCAAAAATTGCCATTGCAGCGGAAGAAAAAGCATTAGCTTACAGCAGTAAAATTAAGCAAAGTGATGGTGCAAGCTACGACAGCCATTATGGTGTCAAAGTATACGGTAACAGCCATGGTCTATTGGCCAGTTACGCTTCAAGCCGTCACAGCATCAGTTGTTGTGTGATTGGTGAAGGTAAAAATGGTGAGATGGAACGTGATTACAGCTACACCGTTGCTCGTCACCGTGATGACTTATGGGCACCAGAACTTGTCGGTCAACAAGCTGCAGAGAAAACCATTAGTCGTTTGGATGCGCAAAAGCTGAAAACAGGCAAAGTGCCAGTGATGTTCGCTGCTGATGTTGCCACCGGTTTGGTTGGGCATTTAGTGATGGCGATCAGTGGTGGCAATTTGTACCGTAAATCTTCATTCTTACTCGATAAACTGGGCGAAAAAATCCTGCCAGATTGGTTTAACATTGCCGAAAAACCGCATGTGCTGCGCGGCTTGGCATCAAGCCCATTTGATAGTGAAGGGGTCTTTACTCAAGATCGCCAAATCATTACTGACGGTGTGTTATCGACCTATTTACTAAGTAGCTACGCGGCTCGTAAAATGAACATGACGCCAACTGGTCATGCTGGTGGCATTCATAATTGGTTTGTGAAATCGACAGGCCAGAGCTTTGAACAGATGCTCAAAGAGCTAGGTACAGGTTTATTGGTTACTGAAGTAATGGGTCAAGGTGTTAATACCGTTACTGGTGATTATTCACGTGGTGCAGCTGGTTTTTGGGTTGAAAATGGTGAAATTAAGTACCCAGTTTCTGAAATCACGATTGCAGGTAATCTCAAAGATATGTTCAACCAAATCGTGGCAGTGGGTAGTGATGTTGAAAGCCGCTCGCAGATCCAAACGGGTTCGATTTTGCTTGAATCGATGAAGATTGCCGGTGAGTAATCGCGGATAAAAAACAAAAAGCTTGGTATTTCGACCAAGCTTTTTTTGTGGATGAATTTGATGATTACATCAAAATGGTGGCTAACCCTAGAAATACCGATAAACCAATCACATCCGTTACAGTCGTTAATGCCATGCCACCAGCAAGAGCAGGATCAATTTTCATCTTCTTCAGTAAGATTGGAATGGTCACGCCAGCAATACCTGCAATCAATAAGTTGGTCATCATCGCCGCCGAAATTATTCCGCCAAGCAGCCAATTACCTTTCCAAACGATGACAATGCCACCAATGATTGAAGCCCAAAGCACCCCGTTTAAGAAACCGATCGCGGCTTCCTTAAACAGCAATTCTCGTTTATTACTGTCACCGATATGACCGAGTGCTAAACCACGAATCACCAAGGCAACGGTCTGATTACCCGCAACGCCACCCATCGAAGGGACAATCGTCATTAACACAGCAATTGCGGCCATTTGTTCAAGAGTTGCTTCAAACATATTAGAAACAGAAGCGGCTGCCAGTGCTGCCAATACATTGGCTCCGAGCCAAATACTGCGCTTACGTGCTGACTTAACCACAGGAGCGAAGGTATCTTCATCATCATTCATACCGGCCATACTCATCATCGAGTGTTCGGCATCCTCACGGATGACGTCGACCACGTCATCGATGGTAATACGACCGACAAGGTGTTGGTTTTCATCAACAACTGGCGCTGATACCCAGTTGCGACGTTCAAACAGGCTCGCCACGTCAGAATCACTAGTATTCACCGAGATGGCTTCATCGGCATCGTCCATCACCTCACTAACCTTAACGTCTGGCTGCGAGGTTAATAAGGTAATAAGAGATAAGTGGCCAATCAGTTTGCGATCTTCATCGATAACATAAAGTGCATCAGTACTTTCTGGTAATTCTGTGTGCATACGCAAATAGCGCAGTACTACATCAATATCGACGTCACCACGAATGGTAATTACGTCGGTATTCATTAAGCCACCGGCAGTATCTTCAGAATATGAGAGCGCCGTTTCGACACGTTCACGATCGGCGCTATCCATTTGTGAAAGAACTTCACGAGATAGGTTATCAGGTAAGCTACGTAAGACGTACGCAACGTCATCGGTATCCATACCTTCGGTGGCTTCAGCGAGTTTTTCCGGAGCCATTTTCGATACTAAAGCATCTTTGACGTCTTCGTTTAGCTCGTCGAGAATTTCACCATAATCTTCGGGATCGGTCAGTTGCCACAGCACTTCACGACTTTTACGCGGTGAGGCTTCTAACAGGTGAGCAATATCTTCTGGCTCCATGTCCTGGAGTTGACGACGGACATGGACAAAACGACCATTTTCTAGCGCTTCGCTGACTTCTTGGAGGGTAAGGTGAGCTTGATCAAATTCAATTTGCTCGGCCATGGTTTCCCCCTACTTGGTATTCTTACAATGTGTTGAATAGTAACTTAATTCTAGGCCTTATTTAATAAGTTCTTATTAAGCGCTGAATTTATTTTTGTTTGGAAAGGGTGAATCATGGTGAGGGATACAAAATAGTGAGTCCGAGTTACTTATTCATCTTCATCAAATTTATGCTCAATTAAAGAACTGACGGCTTCCAGTGCTTGCTCCGCTTGTGAGCCTTCTGCGCTGACGGTTATCGGTTGTCCTTGAGCCGATTCTAGCATCAATAACCCCATAACGCTGTCGGCAGTGGCTTCTTTGCCTTCTTGATTTTTGAGTGTTACAACAGCATCAAAAGATTGAGACAGTTCGACCAGCTTTACTGCCGCACGAGCATGGAGACCTAAACGATTTTGGATTAAAACAGTTTTACTCAGTAGCGGCATGCGATCAGTCCTGCTGTTTTTCTAAGGAAGTGTGGCGGATCTGTACCTGATGGCCTAATTGAGAGAAATATTCCCCAAGCTGTTGTGTCAGATACACAGAACGATGTTTACCACCAGTACAACCTATGGCAATGGTCAAATAGCTGCGGTTATTTTTTTCTAGCATAGGCAGCCAGTATTCAACGAATTTCTGGATTTGCTGTTTAAGCTCCATCACTTCACTGTGACCTTCAAGAAAAGACTTGATAGGGGCATCTAAACCTGTGAGTGGCCTGAGTGCGGGTTCCCAATGTGGGTTTGGTAAGAATCGCACATCAAACACATAATCAGCATCACTCGGTAAACCATATTTAAAGCCAAAAGATTGAAACACCATGACTAAATCTTTTCGCTCACGCCCTTCAATGCGCATGCGAACGGTTTCGCTTAACTCGTGTAAAGATTGATTACTGCTATCAAGAACTAAATCTGCTTGTTCTTTTAGTGGTGCAAGTAACTCTTTCTCTAGCTCAATGGCCTGAGCTAAAGATGGTTTATTTGAGTTGAGTGACAGCGGGTGAATACGACGTGTTTCACTGTAGCGTTTTAATAAGGTTTCTTTACTCGCATCGAGAAATAGAACACTGACATCATTATTTTGTTTAAGCTTCTCTAACACATCGCTGACTAGAGTCGGTTCTTGTGGAAGGTTGCGGATATCAATACTCACTGCCACATTTTGTTTGCTATCTTGGACGGCTTGAATAAAGGGGTCTAACAAGTTTACTGGTAGGTTGTCGACACAGTAGTAGCCGAGATCTTCCAGGACTCGTAATGCAACACTTTTACCTGCGCCAGATTGACCACTGACAACGATTAAACGCATAGTTTTGGACTCGATGATTAATGGTTAGTCATAATGTCGTACAGCTCTTGGTCGCTTTGAGCGCTTCGTAGCTGCTTTAAAACTTGTTTGTCATTCAAACGTTCTGCCATGCACGAAAGGGTTTTTAGATGCTCTTTACATTGATCTTCAGGAACAAGTAGAGCAAAAAGTAGGTCGACAGGACGATTATCAATAGCATCAAACTCAATAGGCGTATCGCATTGTAAAAGTACAGCGATAGCGTTGTCACTGGCCGTCATTCGAGCATGAGGAATAGCGATGCCATTACCAATACCTGTACTGCCCATTTTTTCTCGGCTGAGCATACATTCAAAGAGTTCGGTGGAGCTTTGGCCTGAATGTTCGGCAGCGATTTCGCTGATGATTTCTAAGGCTCTTTTTTTACTGGTACATTGGACTGCACTTTTTGTGCAGTCCAATGAAAGTACTTCGCGTAATTGCATGATTAATGACTACTTAGCTTTTCTTTATGCTTGTTGAGTTGTCTGACAAGTTTATCCACGAGGCTATCGATGGCGGCATACATACTTTCGTTATCAGCCGTGGCGTGGATATCACCTTGATTTATGTGGAGCGTAGCTTCAGCGATCTGGTTTACTTTTTCAACACGTAAAACGACCTGAATGGTGTTTATGTGATCAAAAAATCGCTCAAGTTTTTGAAACTTCGAGTTAACATAGTCTTGCATTGAATCGGTTAGATCAATGTGATGGGCATTAATATTGATTTGCATAGACTTTCCTTCTCTTTTTTGTGCCTTATAGTAGGCGTTTGCGCTGACTCGATGGAGCAATCCCCAATGATTCACGGTATTTAGCTATCGTCCTTCGAGCTACCTGAATTCCTTGGTCAGCGAGTAGATCTGCAATTTTACTGTCGCTTAATGGTTTTACTGTATTTTCAGCTGCCACCAATTTCTTAATGAGCGCTCTTATTGCAGTTGATGAACACTCTCCTCCATTGTCGGTACTGACGTGACTGGAGAAGAAGTATTTCAATTCGAAAATACCGCGCGGAGTATGCATGTACTTCTGTGTTGTCACCCGAGAAATGGTGGACTCATGCATTTCTACCGCTAAAGCAACGTCATTGAGTACCATCGGTTTCATGGCTTCTTCGCCATACTCAAAGAAATCACGTTGATGTTCAACAATACATTTGGCCACTTTGAGTAGTGTTTCATTTCTACTCTCTAAACTCTTGATGAGCCATTTTGCTTCTTGTAAATTGCTGCGAATATAGTTGCTGTCAGCACTATTTCCCTTACCTAAAGCAGCATATTGTTGATTGATTTTCAGTTTTGGTACGCTGTCAGGGTTGATGGTGACTACCCATTTCCCATGGTCTTTATACACAGAGACATCGGGTACGACGTATTCTGCATGTTCAGTCGAAATGTTGTTACCTGGTCTTGGGTCGAGTTGCTGAATCAGTTGTAAGATGTCGCGTAGTTCATCTTCTTTTAGTTTGGTCTCTTTTAAGATCAGCTTATAGTCACGGTTACCAAGTAAATCAATATGTTGAGTGAGTAGCTGTTTGGCTTCTTCTAACCAAGGTGTGTCGGTTGGATAAGTGGCGAGTTGTAAAAGCAAACAGTCTTGTAGATTGATAGAACCAACCCCTAATGGGTCGAATTGTTGGATGCGTTTACGAACCGCTTCAATTTCATCTAATTCAATCTCTTCATCGGCAAAGCTTTCTAAAATGTCGTCAAGAGAAACGGTAAGGTAACCATAGTCATCAATAGCATCAATGAGTGCTAAGGCGATGCTTCTGTCGGTGTCACTAAACGGGGTTAGGTCGAGTTGCCAAAGTAGATAGTCTTGTAGAGTTTGAGTGGTTTCACCTTGATAAACAGGCATGTCGTCGTCAAGAGCAATCCCTGTGCTACCGGTATTGGCACTGTATACATCATCCCAAGTTGTGTCGATTTCCAGTTCATTACTAATTTCTGATTTTTCAATCAAATCTGAGCTGTCTTGAGTCTCTACTTCAACAGGTTCAGCACTGACTTCTGTCTCCTCACCACGTTGAGCTTCAGCCGTTGCACCTTCGTCATAAGCCTCTTCAACATCCAATAATGGGTTTGATTCAAGGGCTTCTTGGATCTCTTGTTGCAGATCTAACGTTGACAGCTGCAACAAACGAATCGCTTGTTGTAACTGAGGTGTCATTGCTAATTGTTGGCCTAGCTTTAGTTGTAATGAGGGTTTCATTCAGCGTTGGTTACCTTGTTATTTTTAGAATTGATGTCACTCTCTACTTAATCATAGACGGAATTTGAATCAGAGACGGAATTGTTCGCCGAGATAAACCTGTTTTACTTCATCATTATTAAGCACGTCATGCGGCGTGCCTTCTGCGATTAAACGTCCTTGGCTTACAATATAGGCTTTTTCACATACATCCAATGTTTCTCGAACGTTATGGTCGGTAATTAGAACGCCTAAACCACGATCACGCAGATGTTCGATGATCTTTTTAATATCGATAACCGAGATAGGGTCAACACCAGCAAAAGGCTCATCAAGCAAAATAAATTGTGGGTTTGCAGCGAGAGCGCGCGCAATTTCAACACGACGACGTTCACCACCGGACAACGCCATACCTGCGCTGTGACGAATATGTTGAATGTGGAACTCTTCAAGTAAGTCTTCTAGTTTGTCCTGACGCTGCTCGCGGGTCATTTCTTCACGAGTTTCTAATACAGCCATGATGTTATCTTCCACCGACAATTTGCGGAAAATAGAGGCCTCTTGTGGTAAGTAGCCTATCCCTAAGCGTGAACGGCTATGCATTGGTAGAATACTAATGTCTTGATCATCAATGCTAATTTTGCCTTCATCGCGCGCGACAAGGCCGACGATCATGTAGAACGATGTCGTTTTCCCTGCACCGTTAGGACCAAGCAGCCCCACGATTTGCCCTGATTCCACTTGTAAACTTACATCGGAAACCACTTTGCGTTTTTTATAGCTTTTCGCTAAATGTTCTGCTTTGAGTATGGCCATAATTATTCTTGAGTTTTCGTCGCTTGTGGTTGAAGTACCGTCGAAACTCTTTCGTTAGAGTTACCGTCAGCCATCAGTTTTTGTGATGAAATTTTGTAACGAATCTTGGTGCCACGGATGATGCTATCATCTTGTGAAAGCATTGCTTGATCTATCATGGTTAGTTGGTCATCAACCATTTTGTAATACAGCTCTTTCGCTTCACCGTACAAGGTTTTACCGTCATCGGTTAACTGTGAAAATGTAGCGAGATCACCGTATCCTTCAATTTCTTGAATGGTGCCATCTTTTGGATCACGGATCACAATCACTTTGTCCGCATTCATATTGATGCTGCCTTGTTTAAGCTTCACATCACCAAGAAAAGTAACGCGATTACTTTTCATGTCGAGTTGTTGGCTGTCAGAATCAATATAAACTGGTTGTTGGCTGTCTGTTGCCAGTGCCAAGGCGTTGCCAGAAATAGCGAAACAAGCAATAAGACTAAGGTGTGAGAGTTTCATATCTACCTTGTACATGGTTATAAAGAACAGCGTCGTTTTCAGCAAAATTGCCTTTCATCGCCTGTCCTGTTGTTTCAAATTGCGGTCCAACCAAGTCGACTTGGTTATCAGCCCAAAAATCTCGATTATCCAGTTGAATACTCATCTTAATGGTAGAGAGCGTATCAAAACCAGAATCAGGTAATAGGTTTTTTGCAAGCACATCGTCATAAAGTGTTAGTACATGCTCTTCATCTAACACACCACGTTTAGCGGTAATTTCCCATTCTTGAGTAGTGCCTTCACGGAACACTTTTAAGATCGGATATTGAAAAATAGTATCGCCACTTTTTGAGTAATGATCTAAATGCGTAGATAGGATTACGTAGCTGCGAATACCTTGCTCGTTGTACGAGACATTGTCGAGGTTTTTTCCGCTAAACAAAGGCAGTTCCAAGTTGGGTGCAACTTGAATATCAGGTTTTTGCTCTTTATCGAGTAAATAATATGCAGACCAAGATGTGATAAAAATCAATATCACATAGAGGACTCGAGACAAACTCATATGCTTAAGCCTTTGTGTACTTCTAACTCGTTACGTGCTTGCAAAATCAAATCGCACACTTCACGTACCGCACCATGACCACCTTTAATTGTAGTGATGTAGTTTGCTTTTTGGAGCAGTAATGGGTGTCCATCAGCCACACAAACCTTAAGTGCGACTTTTTCCATTACAGGCCAATCAATCAGATCATCACCAATATAGCCAGTATATTCTGGTGATATATTCAACTTCTGACAAATATCTTGATAGGCTTTTACTTTATCATCTTGGCCCTGATAGATCAGTTTGATGCCTAAAGCAGTCATGCGGTTTTCGACAATCTGCGACTGCCGACCAGTGATTATTGCGATTTCGATCCCCGCATTCATCAACGATTTCACACCGTAGCCATCACGAGTATGGAAGGTTTTTAGTTCTTCACCTTGATTACCCATATACACTAAACCATCAGAGAATACGCCATCCACATCACAAATCAGCAGTTTGATTTGCTTGGCGATATTCAAGATGTCTTGAGATACCGTACCATAGGGAGTATTAACCATCGTTGTCATTACATGACTCCTGCTTTTAGTAAATCATGCATGTTTAATGCCCCCACCAGTTTACCGTTTTCACACAGCATCAAACCATTAATTCGCTTATCTTGCATCAAGTTTAATCCTTCAACTGCAAGCATATTGGGTTCGGCAACTGTCGGTTTTTGCGTCATGACTTCACTGATAGTCGCGCTATGAATGTCAATGCGTTTATCCAAAATACGGCGCAAATCGCCATCGGTAAAAATCCCGATAAGCTGCATCTTTGCATCGACAATTGCGGTCATACCTAAGCCCTTTTGGCTGATCTCTAGCAGTGCATCTCGAATCAATGCCTGTGGCTGAACGATGGGAAGGGCTGCACCTGTATGCATGATATCGGACAGTTTTAGTAATAGTTTACGTCCCAATGCTCCGCCCGGGTGAGACAGCGCAAAATCTTCAGCGGTAAAACCGCGTGCCTGTAATAGTGCAACGGCGAGTGCATCACCCATTACAAGTGTCGCGGTAGTACTCGAGGTCGGTGCTAAGCCGAGCGGGCATGCTTCTTCTGGTACGGTAATTTGTAGGTGCAGGTCAGCCAGTTTTGCCATGTTTGACTGTGGGTTACCTGTCATGCTGATAATACGAATATTGAGGCGCTTTAAGACCGGGATGAGCGATAAAATTTCTGAAGATTCTCCAGAGTTGGAAATCGCGATAACGATATCGCCACGCTCGATCATGCCAAGGTCACCGTGTGAAGCTTCTCCTGGGTGCACAAAAAAAGCAGATGTGCCCGTACTGGCGAGCGTAGCGGCTATTTTCTTACCGATGTGACCTGATTTCCCCATACCCATGACGACAACTTTACCGTGACTGTTGTCCAAAATCATCTCACAGGCATGGCAGAATTCATCATTAAAGTACTGCTCTAACTGTTGTAAGGCGGCAACTTCAGTGGCAAGTACTTGCTTGGCAACACTGCGATAATCAAACTGATTCGACATCCTAAACTCCAGAATTGGTTAAGCGGTCATATTCATAAGTAGGTAAGCTTGGTACCCGATAAAGGTCAGTAGCAAAACGCCACCTTCTAAGCGGTTGATACTACGAGATTTACCTAAAGCCATAATAACAAGTAGCAAGGATACGCCAAGCATGACCCAAAAATCACGCCCCATAGCATATTCACTGAGCATGGAAGGATTAATAAGACCTGGTATGCCCATCACCGCTAGAATATTGAAAACGTTGGAGCCAATAATGTTGCCTACCGCCATATCATCTTCGCCCTTCAGCACACTAGCTAGCGAAGCGGCGAGCTCAGGTAAGCTCGTTCCGACAGCAATGATCGTTAAACCAATAACTAGATCACTCATACCGAAGTATTTCGCAATGATCACCGCGTTATCGACCAGGACGCTTGCGGCAATCGGGAGAATAATAAGGCCAACGACGACCCACATTGCCGCTTTTAAATTACTGACACCTTGTGGAATCTCTGACTCTTGATCATCTAATAACGTGTCGCCATTTTTTTGTTCGTTACGGCTAATGCGCAGCATCGCAAGAATAAACGCAGCAAAAAGAACGAACAGTAGTGCGCCTTCGTAAAAGCCTAAATGATTATCCCAAAGCAGAGCGCCAGACAGTAATGTGACTCCAATCATCAGTGGTAGTTCACGACGAATAACGGGCGAACTTACTGACAGCGGTTTAATTAATGCGGTAATACCAAGAATAAGAGCAATATTGGCAATGTTGGAGCCTAGTACATTGCCGACGGCGGTATCTGTTTTGCCTTCTAATGCCGCAGTGGCTGATACCATCATTTCAGGTGCAGAAGAGCCCATCGCAAGAATCGTCATACCGATAACTAAAGGTGATATTCCCACGTTGCGCGCCAAGGCTGCTGCACCAAATACCAACTTGTCTGCGCTCCAAACTAAGAAAACCAAACCTACACTGAGAAACACAATGGCTTCGATCATGATGATACCTAACTAATGAAATGAATGAAAAAACGAGACAATTAACCGCTAATTTTGACGTGTTGGCTACTAAAAGGGAAGTCGAAGATCTAATTAATTACGTTCAATGAGGTGTTTACTTGTGTATCCATCATTAAATTATGTAAAAGATTATTTTGGCGAAAGGTTAACCTTTCCTTTAGGATGTAATTGAACAGTGCTTTTAATTCTGCTGTCTTATGCTTATGATTGCCCATCATTTTTGAGGCGAATAAAATAGTGAAACACGAATTATGTCAATGACCGACCTTGTCACGATAAATCATTTGACCTTCTCTCGTTCGGGGAGGGTAATTTTTGATGATGTGAGCCTCAATGTTCCACAAGGAAAAATTACCGCCATTATGGGGCCATCCGGTATTGGTAAAACCACTTTATTGCGTTTAATCGGTGGGCAGCTATTCCCTGAACAAGGTGAAATTTGGTTTGATGGTGAAAATATACCAACGCTGAGCCGTAAGAAGCTTTATCAAGCTCGTAAAAAAATGAGCATGCTATTTCAGTCTGGGGCGCTGTTCACCGATTTAAATGTTTTTGATAATGTCGCATTTCCATTACGTGAACACACACAATTAGATGAGCCACTGATTAAAACGTTAGTGTTGCTCAAACTTGAGGCCGTTGGTCTGCGCGGCGCGGCATTCTTAATGCCAAGTGAATTGTCTGGTGGGATGGCAAGAAGGGCGGCATTAGCCCGAGCGATTGCGCTTGACCCTGAACTGATCATGTACGATGAGCCTTTTGTCGGTCAGGATCCTATTACCATGGGAGTGCTTGTTGAGCTTATCCGTAATCTTAATCAAGCCTTGGGAGTTACCTCTGTCGTCGTATCGCATGATGTACCTGAGGTGATGAGTATCGCTGATTGGGTGTATCTATTAGCTGATGGAAAAGTGATCGCCAAAGGAACTCCGCAACAACTGCTAGAAAATAGTGATCCACGCGTACAACAATTTCTACAAGGTGAGGCGGATGGTCCTGTTCCATTTCGCTTTCCGGCTCAGAGCCTAGAAAAGGACTTATTTTAATGATGACAAGTTTTGTTCAGTGGGTTGAAGGGCTTGGACGTAGTACGCTTCAGTTTTGCCAGGCGTTTGGTAAAGCGAGCTTGATGTTATTTGGCGCACTTTCTGGTCGCCCTAGGCCAATTCAAAATTTCCCTCTATTAATGAAACAGCTCTACAGTGTTGGCGTTCAATCACTTGCAATCATTGTGGTTTCGGGGTTGTTCATCGGTATGGTACTCAGCCTGCAAGGGTATGTCATTTTAGTCGACTATGGTGCGGAAGGCAGTTTAGGCCAAATGGTTGCGCTTTCGTTACTGCGTGAATTGGGGCCTGTCGTGACAGCGCTTTTGTTTGCTGGACGGGCGGGTTCAGCGTTGACCGCTGAAATTGGCTTAATGAAAGCAACAGAGCAGCTCTCTAGCTTAGAAATGATGGCTGTTGACCCACTAAAACGAGTGATTGCACCACGCCTATGGGCAGGGTTGATCTCGATGCCTTTACTGGCGATGATTTTTATGGCTGTTGGCATATGGGGCGGTCAGATTGTTGGCGTTGATTGGAAAGGCATTGATCACGGCAGTTTTTGGTCGGCGATGCAGTCATCGGTGGAGCTAGGACAAGATATTGGTAACAGCATGATCAAGTGCGCAGTGTTTGCGATTACTGTCACTTGGATTGCATTATTTAATGGTTACGACGCGATTCCGACTTCTGAAGGGATCAGCCGTGCCACAACACGAACCGTGGTACATTCGTCTTTAGCTGTATTAGGGCTAGACTTTGTACTTACCGCATTGATGTTTGGGAATTAATCATGCAGCAAACACGAAAAATAGAACTTTGGGTCGGCAGCTTTGTACTGGCAGGAATTTGCGCAATTCTGGTAATGATTTTTCAGGTTGCTGACGTAAAAGGATTGGGCTCAAACGATACTTATTCTTTAAAAGCTGAATTTGACAATATCGGTAGTTTGAAAGTCCGCTCACCCGTCAAAGTTGGTGGTGTTGTTGTGGGGCGAGTCTCAAACATATCTCTAGATAAAGAGAGTTTATTACCAGTTGTGACTATGGCGATCAATAGCCAGTACGATCAGTTCTCTGAAACATCGAGCGTCAAAATTCTCACCTCAGGCTTGATTGGTGAGCAATACATTGGGCTGGTTCCCGGCTTTGTGTTTGAAGACGAACAAATGCTAAAAGAGGGTGATTTGATTGAAGATACAAAATCAGCCTTAGTGTTGGAAGATTTAATAGGTCAAGTGCTGTATAGCGTTGGTGGTAGCTCTGACAACAAGAGCAAGGAGTAATATAAATGCTAAAGCGAACTTTAATTTTGTTATTCACTCTGATGAGCTCTATGTGTATTCAAGCGGCTAGTATTGATAAAACGCAACCATATACGATGATGAAACAGGTATCTGAAACTGCTTTTGCGCGCTTAAAAGCGGAACAAGGAGCTATTCACAATAATCCAGATTATCTAAAAGAGATTGTTGAACAAGAGTTTATGCCCTATATCAATGAGCAATATGCAGCGCTCAAATTATTAGGTCCGAACCTCAAAGGGGCAAAGCGTGATGATGTTGCTGTATTTATTACCGCGTTCCGTTCTTATTTGGTGAGCTCTTACGCTCAAGTGTTGACGCAGTATAGTGATCAAACCATTGAGTTTGAACCAGAGCAACCCATTGCCAATGATAAGCGAATTACGAATGTCAAAGTGGATATCATTGATACACCGCGTCCTAACATCAAACTCGAATTTACTTTACGTAAAGAAAAGAATGGTGATTGGTTAGCTTTTGATATGTCGGCGGAAGGGATCAGCTTATTATCGAGCAAACAGTCGGAATGGAGTGGGAAAATTCGCCAAGAAGGCATTTTATCTGTTGCAAAGGAATTACAACAACTTGCAGAACAACCGATTCGTTTCGAGAGTAAACAACAATGAATCATAGCCAATGGCAGCCGTTGAGTTCTCAATCTGTCGCACTATCTGGTGCTTTAGATAGAGAGCATGTGCCTGATTTATGGATATTTATCAAACAGTGGACACCAACTGGATCGACGTTTGATGTTGAGTTAAAGCAGGTTGAACGTATAGACTCTGCCGGAATGGTGATGTTAATCCACCTAATAGAGCATGCAAAAAAACGAAACTGTCATATAATGTTCAGTTTCGTGCCAGAGCAACTGCGCACACTATTCCAATTGAGTAACGTCGAAAGTCTGATAGCTCAACACATAAAGAATTAAGCAGGGGAACATTGTGGATAGCGCAAAAGTACAACAGTTGTTAGATGAGGCTCTTAACCTTCAAGAAATTCATGTCAAAGGTGAAGGTAGTCACTACGAAGTGATCGCTGTTGATGCTTGTTTTGATGGCATGAGCCGAGTTAAGAAACAACAACTTATTTATGCTCCACTGATGGAGTACATTCAAAGAAATGACATTCACGCAGTTTCTATTAAAGCGTTCACACCAGATGAGTGGGCTCGTGATAAAAAGTTGATGTCGCTGTAAGGTTTATTGATGGAAAAGTTTCGAGTTATTGGGTCAGACCAGCCATTACAAGGTGAAGTGACCATTTCAGGTGCAAAAAACGCTGCACTACCTATTTTATTTGCGTCTATCCTGGCCTCTGAGCCCGTTGATGTGGCGAACGTCCCTCACCTGCGTGATATTGATACTACCATGGAACTGCTTAAGCGTTTGGGCGCAAAAGTAGAGCGTAATGGTTCAGTGCATGTTGACCCAAGTGAAATCAATGAATATTGCGCACCATACGACTTGGTGAAAACCATGCGCGCGTCAATCTGGGCACTAGGTCCATTAGTGGCTCGTTTTGGTTATGGCCAAGTATCATTGCCTGGTGGTTGCGCTATTGGTGCTCGCCCTGTTGATTTACATATCCACGGTTTAGAACAGTTGGGTGCCACTATTACACTGGAAGACGGTTATGTAAAAGCCAGTGTTGATGGTCGTTTGCAAGGTGCTCATATTGTCATGGATAAAGTTAGCGTAGGTGCGACTATCACTATCATGTGTGCTGCAACGTTAGCTGAAGGCAAAACGATTTTAGATAATGCGGCTCGTGAGCCGGAAATCGTCGATACCGCTCTGTTTTTGAACAGGTTGGGGGCGAAAGTCTCTGGTGCAGGTACTGATACCATTACCATTGAAGGTGTTGAGCGCCTAGGTGGTGGCCAGCATTCAGTGGTTGCAGACCGCATTGAAACGGGAACGTTTCTTGTTGCAGCGGCTGTTTCTCGCGGTAAAGTAATATGTCGTAATACCAATGCTCACTTACTTGAAGCGGTTCTGGCGAAGTTAGAAGAAGCCGGAGCCAAGGTTGAAACGGGAGAAGACTGGATCAGTCTTGATATGACGGGGCGAGAGTTGAAGGCGGTTTCTATTCGCACTGCGCCGCACCCAGGTTTCCCAACCGACATGCAAGCACAGTTTACTTTGCTCAACATGATGGCCAAAGGCGGCGGTAAGATCACCGAAACGATCTTTGAAAACCGTTTTATGCACGTTCCTGAACTGATGCGCATGGGCGCCAAAGCTGAAGTTGAAGGCAACACCGTTATTTGTGGTGATGTTGAATCACTCAGTGGTGCACAAGTGATGGCAACGGACTTACGAGCTTCTGCAAGTCTTGTGATTGCCGGTTGTATTGCCAAAGGCGAAACGACGGTCGATCGTATTTACCACATTGATCGTGGTTACGAAAAGATTGAAGATAAGCTTTCTGCTCTTGGCGCGAATATTGAACGTATACGAGAGCCGAACTGATTCAGTTTCTATAGCCGAAACAAAGGTTTCGGCTTTTTTTATCGATTTCTTTGGAGCACAAGAATGATTGCACTCTTGCGTTTATTTGCCGTTGCGATTTTTGCTGTCGTAATGTTTGTATTTGGGTGTGGCTACTGCCTACTGAGCCCTCGTAACCCAAAACACGTATTTACTTTTGGTCGTCTATTTGGCCGAATGTCCCGTGTGATGGGCATTAAATTAGACTTACGTATTCCAGAAAATGCGTATAACCGTGGTCAGCATATTTACATTGCTAACCACCAAAATAACTGGGACTTGTTTACGGTATCATCTGCGGTGACACCGAAAGTGGTAACGGTTGGTAAAAAAAGTTTAGTGTGGATGCCACTGTTTGGTCAGCTTTATTGGATCACCGGAAACATACTAATTGATCGTGCAAACCGCAGTAAAGCGAAAGGCACTATCGATCAAGTGGTTGATAGTATCAAGAAAAGTGACGTATCAGTGTGGATGTTCCCTGAAGGAACACGTTCTCGTGGACGAGGTTTATTGCCGTTTAAAACCGGTGCTTTCCATGCGGCTATTGGCGCGGGCGTGTCTATCATACCTATCGTATGCAGTTCAACCAACGACATTAAACTGAACCGTTGGAACAACGGCCACGTCATTGTTGAAATGCTGCCACCAATTAGTGTTGAAGGTTATAGCAAAGAAAATACGCGTGAACTGTCGACCATATGCCGAGAGCAAATGATCGCCAAGTTGGCCGAGTTAGATGAAGAAGTTGCAATGCTGAATGGCCAAAAAGCGACATCTCATTAATTGTTAAGCGTCACAAACATGAAAAGGGCTGAAGAATTTAATTCTTCAGCCCTTTTTTCTATGATTCAGAGAGCAATTTTAGTCACTGAGGTTATTTACGAACCGCAATAGCTTCAATCTCAATACCAACATCTTTTGGAAGACGAGCCACTTCAACACATGAACGCGCTGGGTAGTTAGCAACATTGTGCTCGTCGAAGAACTTGCCATACATTTCGTTGACGGTACCAAAATCATTAAGGTCTTTTACAAACACCGTCATTTTCACGATATCAGCAACGGTTAGGCCAGAAGCTTCAACAACCGCTTTCACGTTATCTAAAGATTGACGCGCTTGTACTGCGATATCTGCGGATACTTCACCAGTTACTGGATTAACAGGAATTTGACCTGAAGTAAGAACCATATTACCAAGGTCAACGCCTTGCACGTATGGGCCAATAGCAGCCGGTGCTGATTCAGTATGAAGTACTTTAGTCATTATGATGTTCCATCTGTTTTATAGGAATTTGAGGCCTCAGTTTGCCTCTAAAAAAACGGTAGGTAAAGTGCAAAATGCCCCACAACGATGGGGCACTGATAGCGGCTAATCAAGCCAGCTTACTATTCACGTTCAGTCACGATTTCACGTGAGAACACTTTTTCACAGTACTTACATTTCAAACGAATATCGTTATTTTTCTCAAAAATCTTAAAACTGCTTTCTACTGGTTCATCGTGTGTAATGCAGTTGGTATTTGGGCAAGAGAATACATCATTAATTTGCTCTGGCAGTTCAAGTGCTAATTTTTTTACGACTTGGTAGTTTTCTATTTGATTGACGGTTGCATGTGGAGCATACAACGCCAGCTTGCTGGCTTGTTCTTCATTGATGAAGATATTTTCAATCTTCAGCAAATCTTTGGCACCAAGTGCAGAAGATGGCAAGTTCAAACCAATAGTGACGCGCTGATTTGAATTATGCATATCAAATAATTTTAGAACCTTGATGCCAATTTGAGCAGGAATATGGTCAATCACGGTACCATTTTTAATGGCTTCAACCTGTAACTGAGTTTCTTTAGTCATGATAGGTCTCCTCGATCACAGGGTGTCATTAAGCACAAGAGCAAGCAAAGCTTCGCGGGCGTAAACACCATTCTCTGCTTGTTGGAAGAAGTAAGCGTGTTGGGTTTTATCGACATCGGTGGTGATTTCATCAACACGAGGTAGAGGGTGCAACACCTTCATGTTATGACGAGCATTTTTTAACATTGAAGCGGTCAAGATATATGCCGACTTAATATGCGCATATTCTGATTCATCAAAGCGTTCTTTTTGAACACGAGTCATATACAGGATATCTAACTCAGGGATCACACTCTCAATATCAGTATGCAAGCTGTACTGGATGCCAGCTTCATCAAGCTCTTCACAAATATAATCCGGCATAGCTAGCGCTTCAGGAGCGACAAAGAAAAAGCGAATATTATTAAACTTGGCTAAGGCTTGAGTCAGAGAATGCACTGTACGGCCATATTTTAGGTCACCAACGAAAGCAACGTTGAGGTTATCCAAACGGCCTTGAGTTTCGGCAATGGTGAACAAATCAAGCAGTGTTTGTGTTGGGTGTTGGTTAGCACCGTCACCAGCATTGATAACCGGCACACCATGAGAAAACTCAGAAGCTAAACGAGCTGCACCTTCTTGTGGATGGCGCATCACAAACGCATCCACGTAAGATGAAATTACCTGCACCGAGTCAGCCAGCGTTTCACCTTTCTTAGCCAATGAAGTGTTGCCGCCATTGTCAAAGCCAATCACACTGCCACCAATGCGCTGAATTGCCGTTTCAAAAGAGAGGCGAGTACGTGTCGACGGTTCAAAGAAACAGCTCGCCACCACTTTATTTTTAATAAGTTCCGGGTTGGGTTCTGCTTTCAGTTGGCCAGCGGTTTTGACAATCAGTTCCAGCTCATTACGAGACAGTTCTGGAATCGAGATAATGTGCTTTTGATAAAGCGAATTCGCCATGATCTTATTCCCTATAATTTTCTAACAGCCACAAAAAAGCCCCCCAATAAGGGAGGCTTTAAAAATCAAAAGAGGGTGAAAATAGTAAGCCCAGTAAGCAAAAGAACTTACTCATGTTGAATCGAATTGCGTTGTAGATGTGAATAACAACGTTCAGCTTCATAGCTACCCCTCAGATAAATCGTAGGGAATTATACGCTTTCGTTGTGTGAGCGCAAGCGATTACCTCACAATCCTCTTCATCATTAGCACTGTCGCTGCGTTAGCTGTTTTCACTCACCCAAATCACTTACTCATGTAAGTTAATCAGGCTTCGCTCCATTGTTGCCTAGTTTTTTAAGCGCCGAGCGTGGCAACCATTACCGCTTTGATGGTGTGCATGCGGTTTTCTGCTTCATCAAATACGATCGAGTATTCTGACTCAAAGACCTCTTCGGTAACTTCTAAGCCCTTCATTCCGTATTTTTCAGACACTTCTTTACCAATTGCGGTTTCATCATTATGAAAAGCCGGTAGACAATGCATAAATTTGACGTGTGGATTGCCAGTTTGTTTGATCACATCCATGTTTACTTGATAAGGCGTCATCAGAGCGACACGTTGATCCCATGCATCAGCAGCTTCGCCCATCGAAACCCAAACATCGGTGTAAAGGTAATCACACCCTTTCACACCTTCTTCGACATTTTCAGTGAGGGTTATTTTAGCACCAGTCTGTTTGGCAATGGTTTGGCAAGTTGCCACTAACGCTTCCTCGGGCCAAAACTGTTTTGGAGCCACTAAGCGAATGTCTATGCCCATTTTAGCTGCACCTACCATTAAGGAATTGCCCATGTTGTTACGCGCATCACCCAAGTAAGCAAATGACATTTGATGCAATTGTTTACCACGACCGTGCTCAAGCATGGTCAGGAAATCAGCCAAAATTTGAGTTGGGTGGAATTCATTAGTCAAGCCATTCCAAACGGGAACACCTGCATGTGTACCTAACTCTTCGACTATTTCTTGTCCAAAGCCACGGTATTCAATGCCATCGTACATTCTACCTAGTACGCGAGCGGTATCTTTCATTGACTCTTTCTGGCCAATTTGAGATCCCGAAGGGCCGATATAAGAGACTTGTGCACCTTGATCAAAAGCAGCCACTTCAAAGGCACATCGGGTCCGAGTCGAAGCTTTTTCAAAAATGAGTGCGATATTTTTGCCGAGCAGCTTTTTCTGTTCGGTGCCTGCATATTTGGCTTTTTTCAGTTCGGCTGATAAGTCGAGTAAGAATTGAATCTCTTTCGGCGTAAAGTCGAGCAGTTTGAGAAAGTTGCGGTTACGTAAATTAAAAGCCATATCTCAGTCCTAAGATGTGAGTGAAGAATGGCTTTAGTAAAACATATAAATGCTGAATTTGTGAATAATTATTTTAAATAAATAGCGAAATATTAATAATATCTCGCCAAATGTGATTATAAATTCTCTTCGGCGAACTCAGCTAAACGGCTGCGAACTACGCCATTTAAGTGGATATTGGCGCTTCCTTCAAAGTTTTTGAATCGTTCAACCATATAAGTTAAACCCGAAGTAACTGGGGTTAAGTAGTGGGAATCGATCTGCGCTAGGTTGCCAGAGCAGACAATTTTGGTGCCTTCACCACAGCGTGTGATGATGGTTTTGATTTGCGACGCGGTTAAGTTTTGGCACTCATCGAGCAGAACGAAGGCATTTTGAATTGAGCGACCACGCATAAAGTTGATCGATTTAAACTGGATGTTGGCTTTATCGCAGATGTACTTGAGCGAGCCTTCCGTACAGTGATCGTTTTTGTGCAGAGCTTCGAGGGTATCGGTGACCGCGGCGAGCCACGGCATCATTTTCTCTTCCTCTGTGCCGGGTAAGAAACCAATCGATTCGCCAATATCAGGTGTGTTACGGGTGACAATGATCTTATCGAACATTTTTTTCTCTATGGTTTGCTCAAGTGCGGCTGCCATGGCGAGTAGCGTTTTACCACTACCGGCCGCCCCGGTGAGGATAACTAAGTCAATGCTTGGGTCGAGTAGGGCATCTAATGCCATCCCTTGATAAATATTTTTCGGAGTAATATCCCAAGCTTTGCGGTGCAGCATTCGTTCTCGGCTGATATCGAGCAGGGTGATTTTGTCACCATCAATTTGGTGTACGCGGGCCGCAAATTCACTCTCTTCATCAATCACATATTGATTGATAAACGTCGGGTCAAAAGGGGCTTTATCTAATGTGTGGAAAGTTTTTCCGCCTAAGGTTTTGCTTTCTACTTCATTGACGCTATCCCAGAAATTACCTTCACGAATTTGAAAGCCTTTAGTGAGATACTGTACGTCGTCAATTAATTGATCGGTACGATAGTCTTCAACATAGCGCACACCTGCACCTTTCGCGCGTAAGCGCATGTTGATGTCTTTAGTGAGTAGCACGACAGAGCGCGGTGCTCGTTTGGCTTGTAGGTAAAGTACAGCATTGAGAATGCGATTATCACCCGCTTTATCAGCAAAGGCTTTAACGGTTTCTTGCAGCTCAAAATCGGCCAAAATAGAAATGGTGCCAGTTGAAGTCGCTTCTTTTGAGAAAGGAATACCTTCGGTGATTTCATCCGGTGTTGCATCGTGAAATAAGTGCTCTAGGGCGCGAATGGCAACTCTTGCATCACGTGCTACATCGCGCTTGCTGTCTTTGATGCGGTCAAGTTCTTCTAGGACAGTCATTGGAATGACGACGTCATGTTCTTGAAAGGAGTATATGGCTAGAGGTTCATGAAGCAGGATATTGGTATCCAGTACAAACAGTTTCCGGTCGGTATCGCCCATAAGCGTCTCCTTGCTGCAGTGCAGCGTGCTTAACATAAAGATGCTTGCAGAGATGTGACGAGCAATGTGTGCATGGTTGTGGTTCGATCGCTCGATACTGCTGCAAACTCGTGTTGATACTCATTGTCTGTTTGATGCAGCATGTTTTATGCCAAAGTCATGATTTTGATTCATAAAGCATGCGTTTTCATAATGAGTATAGCAACCTTGTTAACTACAAATGCCATTGATTTCTTACAGTTTGATGTCAGCCAAAAGTTGCAGAAAAAAAACTGAGCATTCGTTCGCTTAACACGTGACCTGTATCACGCCATCAAGTAAGATTAGCGACCTTTTTCTGCACCATACTCCAACAACAATCATAATTAGGAGTTATCTCCACTTGGTGACAGACCGATATAATTCATTCTAAATAAATGAGGTAGTCGATACATGACTTTTGCTTTGGGGCAACGCTGGATAAGCGATACAGAAAGTGATCTTGGTTTAGGTACAGTTGTTGCATTAGACGCAAGAACCGTCACTTTGATGTTTGCAGCATCAGAGGAAAACCGCGTGTACGCACGCAGTGATGCCCCGGTAACCCGAGTGACGTTTAATTCTGGTGATGTGGTTGAAAGCCAGGAAGGTTGGTCACTCAAGGTTGAGCAAGTGGTCGAAGATCAAGGCTTGCTGACTTACCTTGGTACGCGTGAAGACACGGGCGAAAGCGGTGTTGCGCTGCGCGAAATTTTCTTAAGCCATCAAATTCGTTTCAATAAACCACAAGACAAGTTGTTCGCAGGCCAAATAGACCGCATGGATAACTTTGTATTGCGCTACCGCGCTTTGACGAACCAATACCAGCAGCACAAGAGCCCAATGCGTGGTTTGTGTGGGATGCGCGCTGGTTTGATTCCGCATCAGCTGTACATTGCGCACGAAGTGGGTCGTCGTCACGCCCCTCGTGTTTTATTGGCCGATGAAGTGGGCTTAGGTAAAACGATTGAAGCGGGTATGATCATCCACCAACAGGTATTGTCTGGTCGCGCTGAACGCATTTTGATTGTGGTACCTGAAACATTACAGCATCAATGGTTAGTGGAGATGATGCGCCGTTTTAACCTTCATTTCTCCATTTTTGATGAAGAGCGTTGTGTTGAAGCCTTCGCTGAAGCGCACAACCCATTTGATACTCAACAATATGTGTTGTGTTCGCTTGATTTTCTACGCAAGAGTCGTCAACGCTTTGAGCAAGCGATGGATGCGGAGTGGGATCTACTGGTGGTCGATGAAGCTCATCACCTAGAGTGGAGCCAAGATAAGCCAAGTCGTGCTTACCAAATCGTGGAAGGGCTTGCACAAAATACGCCAGCCGTATTGCTGTTGACTGCAACGCCAGAGCAGCTTGGCCGTGAAAGCCACTTTGCACGCCTACGCTTGCTTGATCCTGATCGTTTCTATGACTACGAGGCTTTTGTCAAAGAAGAAGAGCAATATGCTCCAGTCGCCGATTCTGTGACCGCACTGTTTTCTGGCGAAAAGCTGCAAAATGAGGCAAAAAACCAAATTACAGAGCTACTTTCAGAGCAGGATGTTGAACCACTGTTCCGCATTATTGAAAGCAATTCAGACGAAGATAGCAAAGCGGCAGCCCGCCAAGAGCTAATCGATAACTTGATGGATCGTCATGGTACGGGTCGTGTGCTATTTAGAAATACACGCGCTGCCATTAAAGGTTTTCCGGTGCGTAATGTACACTTGATGCCAATGGAAATTCCAACGCAATATACGACATCAATGCGTGTTGCTGGCATGATCGGCGGCAAACTCAGCGCGGAAGCTCGTGCGATGAAAATGCTCTATCCAGAAGAGATCTTCCAAGAGTTTGAAGGTGACGATGCAAGCTGGTGGCAGTTTGATTCACGCGTGAATTGGCTGATCGAAAAAGTTAAAGAAAAACGCAGCGAAAAAATCTTAGTTATTGCCTCACGTGCTAGTACGGCTTTGCAATTGGAGCAAGCATTGCGTGAGCGTGAAGGTATTCGTGCCACTGTCTTCCACGAAGGGATGTCGATTCTAGAGCGTGATAAAGCCGCAGCCTATTTTGCTCAAGAAGAGGGCGGAGCGCAGGTTTTGATCTGTAGTGAAATTGGCTCTGAAGGTCGTAACTTCCAGTTTGCTAACCAATTGGTGATGTTTGATTTACCATTTAACCCTGATCTGCTTGAACAGCGTATTGGTCGTTTAGATCGTATTGGTCAACAGCGCGATATCGATATACATGTGCCTTACCTAAAAGGGACTTCACAAGCAATTTTAGCTCGCTGGTTTGATGAGGGTTTAAATGCCTTTGCTGAAACTTGTCCGACCGGGCGTGCTGTTTACGATAAATACGCAACGACTCTAATTGAAATGCTTGCATCAGGTAATACTGAACAATTGGATGAGATCATTGATGAGTCAGCTAAGTTAAATAAAACCTTAAAAACACAACTCGAACAAGGCCGTGACCGTTTACTAGAGATGCATTCCAACGGTGGTGAAAAAGCACAAAAGATCGTTGTTGATATCGCCTCAACTGATGGTGATACTAATTTAGTGACCTTTGCATTGAGTTTATTTGATGCGATTGGTTTAAACCAAGATGATCGCGGTGAAAATGCACTGGTCGTGACGCCATCGGAACATATGATGGTACCAAGCTACCCAGGTTTGCCGTATGAAGGCGCTACGATTACTTTTGATCGTGATACTGCACTTTCTCGTGAAGACATGAACTTCATCAGTTGGGAGCACCCAATGATTCAAGGAGGAATTGATCTTCTAATGAGTGAGGGGGTGGGGACTTCGGCGGTTTCGCTTCTGAAAAACAAGGCGCTACCAGTTGGTACTATTTTGCTGGAATTGGTTTACGTTGTGGACGCACAAGCACCAAAACGCAGTGGTATTAGTCAATTCCTTCCACAAACGCCAATCCGTTTGATGATGGATGCTCGCGGTAATGATCTCTCTGCTCAGGTTGAATTTGAAAGCTTTAACCGTCAGCTAAGTCCAGTTAATCGTCATTTAGCGAGCAAGTTGGTGACTTCAGTTCAAAACGATGTCCATAACTTAATTGCCGCCAGTGAAAGCCAAGTAGTTGCTCGTGTTGAAACTATCCGTGAGCAAGCTCAGCAAGAGATGCAGGCCAATTTGAACGCAGAACTTGAGCGTTTGTTAGCATTGAAAGCGGTGAACCCGAATATTCGTGATGAAGAAATCGAAGCGATTGAAGAGCAAATCAAAGAATTGACAGGCTATATTAGCAAAGCTCAGTTCCAGCTTGATTCCTTACGTTTGATAGTGGTCGCGCACAATTGATTGAGTTTGTTCGATATAACAAAGGCCTTATTTATAAGGCCTTTGTTTTTTCTTGGGGTTTATA
This sequence comes from Vibrio aestuarianus, assembly GCF_012395185.1. Classification (GTDB taxonomy): domain Bacteria; phylum Pseudomonadota; class Gammaproteobacteria; order Enterobacterales; family Vibrionaceae; genus Vibrio; species Vibrio aestuarianus. Next base: position 16,782 of record NZ_JAAZTU010000002.1, on the reverse strand, counting down.
CCAATCGTAGTAAATAACTGTTCATCCTAGCTGGTTAAAATGCTCGATAACTGCGTTAGAATTTTTGATTGTAGAATAACTACTCATCGAAAAATCCTGCCTTGTTCTCAAGCCTTTTTCCTGCGCTATTTCTGATCACTTATTTACTGTGATTGGTATTATTTTATCTCGCCGGTTACATTAACCATTTCCACCAAATAAAGACGGCCAGAAAACCAAATAGATAGATCAAACCTACAATCGATAACCATTTGAGCTTTTTACCAACGGCGAGCGCGGCGGGTAGTGGTGTTTTAGTGACTAGAATGTAGTTCAATAGCGCAAATATCGGTGTGGTCATGAAGGCCATGATCATCGCAAAATTTAGCATTGGCATTAATGCTGATGCCCAAAATGCAATAATTCCCAACGCCAATGCAGAGACAATGATAACCCACACTTGATAGTGACGTGGGCTCTCCGTTTGCTGGTTTTGCAGTAAACGCTGAGCTTCAGCAATCACACGCGAATAACCATCAATTACCGTAATCGTACTGCCAAAAATACAGAAGAAAGCGATCACGGCAATCAGATAGCGCGCCCACTCTCCGATCGTTGAGGCATAGAGCCCGACTAATTGATGAGAGAAACCGACGCCTGACTGTGAGAGTTCTACACCAGTACCGTGTAGAACCAAAGCCCCTAATGCTAAAAAAACAATGGCCAAAATAGCGGTACCGATGTAGCCGACATTGAAATCAAATAGCGCTGATTGCGGCGTGACTTGTTGCTCACGACACTGACGTTTGAGCCAAACTGACGTGATACTTGAAATTTCAATTGGCGCAGGCATCCAACCCATAGTGACCACCAAAAAGCCAATCGCCGCTAAGGTCCAAGGAGAAGGTGAGGTTGTTTCGACCACAACTTGCGCTGGGTTAACGGCTGCAATAACAACAGCAAGTAAGGTGGCAATGGTCAATACTGCCATGATAACTTTTGACAGTGAATCAAGCGCCCGGAAATGGCCAGCAAAGAGAATGACCAAACAAGTGACTAGCACCACGGTAGATAAAATGACAGTACTCAGCTCAAACGGTACAAAGTAGGCAAGTAAACTGGCACTAAACAGCAATAAAGCAGCGGTGTTGATGATGGCTGAGACAACGCTGAGTACCATAAATACCCACAGATAAGCGCGCCCTAGTTTTGCATATCCTTGTACTAGGCTTTGACCTGTGCCCATTGTGTACTGGATACCTGCTCGGAAAAAAGGATATTTCAAGAGATTAACAAGCAGGATCATAATGGCTAATTGCCAACCGTAAATTGCGCCAGCTTTGGTTGAAGCGACAAGGTGTGAACCGCCAACAGCGGCCGCTGCCATCATAATTCCGGGGCCGAGAGAGCGGAGCAATTGCGGTAAGGTCAAACTTTTAACTGCTTGATAAGGGACGGCGTTTTCCATTCTTGTTCCTTGAGTAATGTTGTGTTTTTCATTGATCTGTCGATTATGATTTATTATTTTCGACTTTTGTCTTGCGTTTAATGTCAAGATACACATTCAATATCACACTGATTTAATCTGTCAATTTATAATTACACCCTATGGCTCATTTCTACCTTGACCGATTTTTAGCGAGGGGGATTGATACAAGCATCTTGAGTCAGTTTCGTTATATAATGCGCCGATTTTTTTTGGAGACCTCTTATGGCGATGCTTGAATACACACCACCGACCGATCCTTGGATCGATATCGTCTATGAAGATGATCATATCCTAGCGGTGAATAAGCCTTCTGGGCTACTTTCGGTTCCCGGTCGATTGCCAGAACATCACGACAGTATGTGGAGTCGCTTGGCTGAACAATATCCGGATATACAAGTCGTGCATCGTTTAGATATGTCGACATCAGGTCTGATGTTACTGGCAAAAAATAAGTACGCCGAAGGCGCATTAAAAAAACAATTTCAGTATCGCTTAACGCATAAGATCTATTACGCACGAGTGTGGGGAAATGTCGAACTTGATGAAGGTGTGATCGAATTACCTTTGATTTGCGATTGGCCAAATCGTCCTAAACAGAAAGTATGCTTTGAGGATGGAAAACCATCGAAAACCTTATATCAAGTAGCGAAAAGGGAAGAAAAGACGACAATTGTACGCCTTCTTCCTGTTACTGGACGTTCACATCAATTGCGTGTTCATATGCAAGCATTAGGTCATCCAATCGTGGGTGATGAATTTTATGCAACAGAAGAGGCAAAAGCATTTTCTGATCGTTTAGAATTGCATGCCGCGGAGCTGAGTTTTTATCATCCTAAGAGTTATTGGCTACGCAACATTTTTGTCGGCTGTGATTTTTATCCCGATGCACAAGAGCAAATTTTGCAACACTTTGATCCTGAGCGAAAATTACCTGATTATAAAACGCTGCCTCGACCATAATTTGCTGTGGGTAGCGACAAGGAGCTGATATGTCATTACCCACTGTTGTGTTTCTCGATAGAGCGACAATTCCTGCGCAGATTCACTTGCCAACGCTGCCTTTTGCCCACCAATGGCTTGAGTTCGACTTTACCTCTACCGAGCAAGTGCTAGAACGCTTGTCACAAGCCGATATCGTGATCACCAATAAAGTGATACTCGATAAATCCTTACTTTGTCAGTGCCCTAAATTGCGCCTCATTGCAGTCTCTGCAACTGGGGTGAATAACGTTGATGTTGAATATTGCCGTGAAGCGGGAATAGCGCTGGCTAATGTTCAGGGTTATGCGACCCGTTCAGTGCCAGAGCATGTTATTGCAATGATTTATGCGTTAAGACGCAACCTGTTTGCCTACCATCAAGATATTGCCAATGGAGAATGGCAGCGTAATAAACAATTTTGCTTTTTTACTCACCCGATAGGGGATGTCGCAGGTTCAACACTTGGTGTGGTCGGCAGTGGTGCGCTTGGACAGGCGACAGCGACGTTGGCACGAGCGATTGGTATGCAGGTGATATTTGCTGAACGAAAAGGTGCTGAATTATGCCGACAAGGTTTTATGCCCTTCGAGCAAATGCTGGCTGAGGCGGATGTTGTGAGCTTGCATTGCCCACTGACCGATCAAACCCTTAACCTGATTGGTGAACAAGAGCTGGCGATGATGAAACCTAACGCATTGTTGATTAACGCTGGCCGTGGTGGCTTAGTGGACGAAAGCGCGTTGGTTATGGCGCTTAAAACAGGGCAGATCGCTGGAGCAGGGGTGGATGTATTCAGTCGTGAGCCCGCAAATAAAAGCAATCCACTACTAGCTAATTTGGAACTACCGAATCTATTATTAACACCGCACGTTGCGTGGGGCAGTGATTCAGCTATTCAACAGTTGGCTAATATCTTAATGGATAACATTGCTGCGTTTGAGCGTGGAGAGAAACTGAATCGAGTGGTGTGATTGGTATTAGCGCCATAAAAAAGGTCGGTATTTTTATACCGACCTTTTGCGTTTTAGTGGTTAGTGAGCCTGCTATTTATAGGGCTGCAATGGTTGCTTTTTGCTCTTCCAGTTTAATCAGTGTCTCTTTATAGCCGTCAAGCTTACCACGCTCAGCTGCAACGACAGCTTCTGGTGCTTTAGCGACAAAGCCTTGGTTGCCAAGTTTGCCTTCGATGCGTTTGATCTCACCTTGAGTTTTGGCGATCTCTTTTGCAAGACGATCAAGCTCAGCATCTTTGTCAATCAAGCCAGCCATCGGGATCATCAGTTCAGATTTACCGACTAGCGCGGTTGCACAAGCTGGCGTTTCTTCACCGTTTTCTAGAACACGCAATGCTTCTAGCTTAGCCAGTGACAATAGAACCGCTTTGTTAGCTTGTAAGCGTGCCGCTTCTTGCTCGCTTGCTGCTTTTAGCATCACGTTTAGAGGCTTACCTGGGTTGATGTCGTATTCCGCACGCAGGTTACGAATACTGGTAATAAACGCTTTCACCCACTCGATATCATCAAGTGCTTCTTGGTTGAAGTTAGCTTCATCATACTGAGGCAATGCTTGCAGCATAATAGTATCGCCTTCCACACCATCAACCATTGGTTTCACGCTTTGCCAGATAGTCTCTGTAATGTACGGAATCACCGGATGAGCTAAACGCAACGTTTTCTCTAAAACCGTAATAAGGGTACGACGTGTAGCACGTTGCTGCGCTTCGGTGCCTTTCCACAGTACTGGTTTAGTCAGTTCTAAGTACCAGTCACAGAATTGGTTCCAGATGAATTCGTAAATTGTATTCGCTGCCATATCCAAACGGAAGTTGTTGATATGGTTATTGAACTCTTTTGCTGCCAGTTCAAATTGCGATTCAATCCATTTGTCTGCTAGTGAGTACTCAAGTTCGCTACCTGCAGCAAAGCCACAGTCTTGCTCTTCGGTATTCATCAACACGTAACGGCTTGCATTCCATAACTTGTTACAGAAGTTGCGATAACCTTCTAGGCGTTTCATGTCCCAGTTGATATCACGGCCAGTTGAAGCCATGGCAGCCAAGGTAAAGCGTAGTGCATCAGTACCATAAGCTTCGATGCCGTCTTCAAAGGTCTTACGTGTGTTTTTCTCGATCTTAGCGGCGAGCTGAGGCTGCATCATGTTGCCACAACGTTTTTCAACCAAAGATTCAAGGTCAATACCATCGATCATATCGATAGGATCAAGCACATTACCTTTTGATTTCGACATTTTGTCACCGTTTTCATCACGGATAAGGCCGGTGACGTAAACAGTTTTGAATGGAACTTGTGGTTTGCCGTTCTCATCTTTACAGAAGTGCATGGTCATCATGATCATGCGAGCAACCCAGAAGAAGATGATGTCGAAACCAGTAACAAGGACGTCTGATGGGTGGAATGTTTTTAATGCGTCAGTATTTTCTGGCCAACCTTGGGTACCAAATGTCCAAAGTGCTGACGAGAACCACGTATCGAGTACGTCATTGTCTTGGTTTAGTACAATCACTGGGGCAAGGTTGTGTTTAGCGCGAACTTCTTCTTCAGTACGGCCAACATACACATTACCATTGTTGTCGTACCATGCAGGAATGCGGTGACCCCACCAAAGTTGACGAGAGATACACCAGTCTTGAACATCACGCATCCAAGAGAAGTACATGTTTTCGTACTGTTTTGGTACGAATTGGATTTCACCATCTTCAACAGCTTTGGTTGCGACTTCCGCTAGTGGTGCTGTGCGCACATACCATTGGTCGGTTAGCATTGGTTCGATAACCACACCACCACGGTCGCCATAAGGAACCGTTAGGTCGTGATCTTTAATTTCATCAAGCAGACCAAGCTCTTCAAATTCAGCAACGATAGCTTTACGCGCAGCAAAACGCTCCATACCCTGGTACTTGGCTGGGAGCTCGCTGCTGTATGCATCGCTTGCTTCACCATTGGTGGTGAAAACTTCTGCTGCGTCACGGATGTTGGCATCAAAAGTTAGGATATTGATCATTGGTAGTTGGTGGCGTTTACCAACTTCATAGTCGTTAAAGTCGTGAGCTGGAGTGATCTTCACACAACCCGTGCCCTTTTCCATATCAGCATGTTCGTCACCGACAATTTTGATGCGACGATCAACGATAGGCAGGATGATCTCTTTACCAATCAGTGCTTGATAACGAGGATCTTCTGGGTTTACCGCTACGCCAGTATCACCAAGCATGGTTTCAGGACGTGTGGTTGCAACGACAATGTAATCTTTACCATCGGCTGTTTTTACGCCATCCGCTAATGGGTAGCGGAAGTGCCACATGTGGCCTTTTTTATCTTTGTTTTCAACTTCGAGATCAGAAATCGCAGTGTGCAATTTTGGATCCCAGTTAACAAGACGCTTACCACGGTAAATTAAATCATCTTCGTAAAGACGAACGAAGACTTCTTGAACCGCATTTGAAAGACCTTCATCCATTGTGAAGCGCTCGCGATCCCAGTCTACAGATGCACCTAGACGACGTAGCTGTTTGGTGATAGTACCGCCAGATTCGCCTTTCCATTCCCAGATTTTGTCGATGAACGCCTCACGACCGTAGTCATGCTTGGTTTTGCCTTCTTCTGCGGCAATTTTACGTTCAACCACCATTTGAGTAGCAATACCGGCGTGGTCTGTACCCACTTGCCATAAGGTATTTTTGCCTTTCATACGCTCACAGCGGATCAAAGTATCCATAATGGTGTCTTGGAATGCGTGACCCATATGAAGGCTACCAGTGACGTTCGGTGGCGGGATCATGATGCTGTACGCTTCTTTTGATGTGTCACCGTGAGGCTTAAAGTAGCCGTTCTCTTCCCAAGTCTGATACAGAGCTTGTTCGATTGCTGTTGGGTTATATGTCTTTTCCATAGTGCTCTTAAATGGGTACTGTGAATGATTAATCTTAGTCAAACTTTATAAGTGAAGAATCTTGTTTAAGATCGCCTTAACTATAAGGTTTAACTTATGGATGTTGGATCTCGATTGTTTGCAGCTGATAGCCAGCTTGTCGGTAGATTTTATACCTTTCGCGAGCCAGTTGCTTTGCTTTTTCTTCGCAGGGGACGAAGTCTACCACCTCTGTAAAGGCGTTCGCAAAGGTTGTATGATTATCCGCCACATTTATTACCAGTTGGCGATTCCAATTGGGTTTTACCCCTTGATAGCCAATTTCAATATTGGTTGAGTATTTAGGGCCTTCTCCGGCGAGATTATGCGCGACGAAATTTTCTGGTAATACTTGCCACAGGTGTTCTGCAAATTGTTCAGCATGAGTTTTATCATGGCAATGCAAATACACTTTAGCGCCTTGTTTGGCAAAGTGATGAGTAAGGAACAAGACGTATTGTTCGAACCCCTCAAGCTGAGCCTGAGGACTATTTTCATTCACAATGTAAAAAGTAGCTCGTTGCATTTTATTGCCTAATGATCAGTTACTCATCAACAAAAAAGGGCCTTGCGGCCCTTTTCAAATTTTGAGGTTTATTCCTCAGCCTCTTGGCCACTGCGATTCAATAAGAATTGGACGAGCAATGAGACCGGGCGACCCGTTGAGCCTTTAGCCGCACCTGACTTCCACGCTGTGCCTGCGATGTCCAAGTGCGCCCAATTATATTTCTTAGCAAATTTAGATAAGAAACAACCAGCGGTAATTGTACCACCAGGGCGGCCACCGATATTTGCCATATCGGCAAATGGACTTTTCAGCTGTTCATGGTATTCGTCTGCCATTGGTAGACGCCATGCGCGATCGCTTGCTTGTTCTGAAGCGTTAACCAATTCGTGTGCTAACGGGTTGTGGTTTGAAATGACACCACTGATATGATGACCTAGAGCGATGACGCAAGCACCAGTCAGCGTTGCTACGTCGACTACGCAATCGGGTTCAAAACGCTCAACGTAAGTGAGTGCATCACAAAGCACTAGGCGACCTTCGGCATCAGTATTGAGTACCTCAACGGTTTGGCCTGACATAGTAGTAAGAATATCACCTGGGCGGTAAGCATTGCTGCCTGGCATATTTTCACAGCCAGCCAATATACCCACAACATTTAATGGTAGGTTTAATTTCGCGAGTGCTTTCATTGCACCAAAGACAGAAGCCGCGCCACACATGTCATACTTCATTTCATCCATGCCTTCGCCTGGTTTCAATGAAATGCCGCCTGAATCAAATGTTAGACCTTTACCCACCAATACGATTGGTTTCGCATCTGGGTCTGGGTTGCCTTTGTACTCAATGACCGACATCATCGATTCATTTTTTGAACCACGACCAACCGCTAGGTATGAGCTCATACCTAGTTTTTCCATCTCTTCTTCACCAATAATTTTGGTTGATACTGTCTCGTAATCGTCAGCTAAGCGACGAGCTTGAGAAGCAAGATAGGCTGGGTTAGCAATATTTGGTGGCATATTGCCAAGATCTTTAGATGCTTTCACACCAGAAGCGATAGCCAGACCGTGCGAAATGGCACGTTCGCCTAAGTTAAGCTCACGGCGAGTTGGTACATTAAAAACCAATTTACGCAGTGGACGACGAGTTTCTGGTTTTGCACTCTTAAATTGGTCAAAGGTATATAGGCCATCTTTCGTTGCTTCAACGGCTTGGCGTACTTTCCAGTAAGTATCACGGCCTTTGACGTGCAGTTCCGTGAGGAAACAGACAGCTTCCATTGAACCCGTTTCATTAAGTGTGCTAATAGTTTTTTGAATGATTTCTTTGTATTGACGTTCGCCTAATTCACGTTCTTTACCACAACCAACCAGTAAAACGCGCTCAGAAAGAACACCTGGTACTTGATGCAGCAGTAGCATCTGGCCTGGTTTACCCTCGAGATCACCACGACGAAGTAGTGAACTAATATAGCCATCGCTGATTTTATCAAGCTGCTCTGCTACTGGAGAAAGGCGGCGTGGTTCGAACACTCCCACAACGATACATGCGCTACGTTGTTTCTCTGGACTGCCACTTTTTACACTGAACTCCATGCGTACTCCTACATCCTGAAGACAAATAGAACTAAATGTTAGATAATGCGCTCTTAGTTGTTGAATCCATGTTTGGATCTACTATTAATTGAACGGGCTAACAGTTAGTGAAAATTTTAAAAATAAAAGGTTCAACGGGAAATTATAGTGATTCAATCAAAAAAACAAGTTTTGTATAGGTAATTTCAGCGTGATTATTGTTAGATATTTGATCCGCGAGACACTCAAGAGCCAATTTGCGATCTTTTTTGTGCTTTTTTTAGTGTTTCTGAGCCAAAAATTTATAGAAGTTTTGGCTGATGCTTCTGCTGGTGAAATTCCTGCCCGGATGATTTTCTCTATTGTGGCGTTAAAAATGCCTGCGATGGGGCTATTAATGCTGCCTTTAAGCCTTTATATCGGCATATTACTGACTTTTGGTCGTTTATACGCGGAAAGCGAAATTACCGTGATGAATGCCACCGGGATTGGCAATAAGTTCTTGATTCAGGGTGCATTATATCTTGCTGTTATTACCGCGGGTACTGCTGCATTTAATGCGTTTTGGTTGGCACCATGGAGCCAAGATAAGTACGCTCAATTGATAGAACAACTAGCAGCGGAAAACAGCGTTGATTTATTACAACAAGGTCAGTTCCAACGTACCCCTGACGGCTCTTCTGTTGTATTTATCGATAGTGTTGAAAATAAGAAGCTGTACAACGTGTTTGTTGCTCAACTGGCTCCACGTGATTCTATTTTACCAAGTGTGATGTTTTCGAATTCAGGCGACGTCAAAGAACTGAGTGATGGCCGTCAAATGATTACCATGTATGAGGGAACTCGCTATGAAGGGGTGCCGACTCGTATTGACTATATGATTACGGAATTTGATGAATACGAAGGGCTTATCGGGCAACGTGAAGTAAAACCTAAAGGTCGTGATTGGGAAGCTTTGCCTACGTTAAAGTTAGTCTCGAGCTCAAATACGAAAGCGCAAGCGGAACTACAATGGCGAATTTCGCTTGTTGTTTGTATTCCGCTGTTAACGATGTTGGTTGTGCCACTTTCTGCCGTAAATCCTCGTCAAGGTCGTTTTGCAAAAATGGGACCTGCGATTTTAATTTATCTTGCCTACTTCCTGACGCTCAGTGCCACAAAATCAGCGATTGAAGATGGTTCACTTTCTAGCGTTATTGGTATGTGGCCAATTAATGCCGCATTACTTATTGCTGCAATTTTGGTGAATACACTGGACAGTGTGCCAGTGAGGCGCTTTAAAGATAAGCTCAGACAGAAGAGGGTGGTATAAGTCGTGTTTAAGATTTTAGATTTATATATTGGCCGCACTATCATTGTAACCACCTCTTTAGTGCTGATTGTTTTTGTTGGTTTATCGGGCATTATCAAATTTGTTGATAATTTGAGACACGTAGGTAAAGGCGGGTTTGACCTGTTGCAAGCGCTGTTCTTTGTTATTTTGAGTGTCCCCCGTGACATTGAGATGTTTTTCCCGATGGCGGCCTTACTTGGAGCCTTGATCGGCTTAGGGATGCTGGCGGCAAGCTCCGAATTGGTCGTGATGCAGGCGGCAGGAGTGTCAAAACTTGATATCGGCTTCTCTGTTTTGAAAACAGCCGTTCCGTTGATGATCATAATTACTGTTCTTGGGCAATGGGGGGCACCTCAAGCTCAGAAGTTAGCTCGAGACTCTCGCTCTTTTGCGATTTCAGGTGGCAGTATCGTTTCGGTACGAAGTGGTGTTTGGGCTCGTGATGCGAACGATTTTATTTTTATTGGCAAAATAGATAACGATAAGCTCTATGGATTGAACATGTGGCGCTTTGATAACAATAAGAAATTACAGAACATCTTTTTTGCCAAAGAAGCCGATTATGACAAAGATAATCAATGGATAATGAAAGATGTTCAAATTACCGATATGCGCGATGAAATTGTCATTTCTAAGCAGCAATTGCCAGAGTATCAATGGACGACATCGCTTGCTCCCGATAAGTTAGCGGTTGTAACCGTTAAACCTGAAGAGCTCTCTTTAAGTGGGTTATATGATTATGTCTCTTATCTAAAAGCTTCTGAGCAGGACTCATCTCGTTATGATTTGGCGTTGTGGCGTAAGATCACTCAACCGTTTTCTATTGCAGTGATGATGCTGATGGCACTTTCATTTATTTTCGGTCCATTACGTAGTGTCACTATGGGGGCAAGAATACTGTCAGGGGTGATTGCTGGGTTTACGTTTTATATATCCAGTGAATTTTTTGGACCACTTAGCATCGTATACGGGCTTCCCCCCGCATTGGGAGCAATTGCCCCAAGTGTGGTATTTCTTGTGATAGCCGTAATGTTGTTGAGAAGAAAGTTATAGATAAAGAAAAAGGAAGAGCATGTGCTCTTCCTTTTTTTATCTGCTTACTTGGTGTGCTTCAATTAACTTTAGGAAGTACCACAACTTTCGTTTTAGCCCATATATCCTGAAACCCTCGTTTTTCGTGATCAAACGGTACTGTTAAGTTTGATAATCCAAAGCCAGAGGTAAATAAGCGTATTAAGGCTTGAGTGGCACTAATTTGCGTGTCATCGTCATTGACGATCAACAATCTCCAAGCTCTCATACCTAAAGTTTGCCCGGCTCTTGTCCAGAAAAAGACAAAGAAATAAACCCAAACAGCGGCTAAATAGAAAGTGTAAACATAGCTCCATATAGGATGATGGGTCAGCAAATCGCTGACATCATCATATGGGCCGTAACTCATTGCACCGAAAGCCACGAGGGCTTCTAATATCGCGATTACAATGCCTGCTGCCATCATCTCAAGTGCAATGATAATTAGTGCATCATAAAAAAGTGCACCAAAGCGGCGCATTAAACCTGCAGGGGGGAGGGAGGATTTACTACTCATAACGTTCATAGGTCTTTCGAGTTTTCCAAAATTGCAGCAAGCATATAGACTCAAAGTTGCGCTGAAAAGAGAACAAACGCACAGCTTTAATATTTGTGGCTAAAATATCGGCAAACGATTTGTATTTCAATATTTTGCTATTGCACCTCTGCGTTTCTTACGTATAATGCCAACCATCAAAGGGCAAAGCCCCAAGATGCCGGTGTGGTGAAATTGGTATACACGACGGATTCAAAATCCGTTGCCTTCGGGCGTGGCGGTTCAAGTCCGCCCACCGGTACCATATTTAAACGATAAAGCCTCGACGAAAGTCGGGGCTTTGTTGTATACGAGCAATTCAAATCTCTCTTTTTTCTACTTACAATTACATTGAATTCTAGCATTGAGCGTTATGAATTTTCGTTCTTATTCATACAAGTCAAATAGTAGTATCTGCTACGTTCATGCGTAGCGCAATTTATTTATATTAAAGAAACTAGCGTGTATACTTAAGCATGTTAAATGTCGAGAGAAGTATCGTGGATACTGAATGTTAATGAAAAAAATGGCTGCGCCTCTTGATATGCAAATAGGCGCTAGATTTGAAACTAAGAAGCACGGTTATGTAACTGTAGTTGAGTATTATAATACTCATACTGTTATCGTTGCTTTTGAGAATACTGGTAATATTCGTTCTATAACCGCCGCCAAACTTCGTAGTGGGCAATTAACTGATCGTTCTGTTCCACCTCAATCTTTAATGGTTGGTGAAAAGGTTGAATCTGTTAAACATGGCTTACTAACAATAACTCAAGTTGAATCCGAAAATATTGTCGTATTAGAAAATGAATACGGTGAAGAAATTCGCATGCTGTTACCGGCAGTGCAAAAATTAAGAGATAAACTCGAACATACTTATAATGTGCAAGAAAATCCAGTTCTTCCTACATCATTAAGTGCATTAACAAAAAGAAATAAGAAGACAAAAGATGTTAATAGCCTTCTGAAGAAAATCCTTACTGACTATGGTAAGTAGAGATATCTTTATATATCGAGTTGAGAGTAACTCATAATCTAGTCATATCATTTTATATCTATTCATTTCCTCTCTAATATTTACAATGGATTTTCGGTTAGCAGCAGAAATTTTTTTGCTGATAAAACACTCATGATTTAACTTAATGTGTGATTTGCTTCACAGGATCATTTTGGTTTTGTGATGGTGATCTATTAATGTTTTGGGGTTATTTGGATATGATTCATGTCATCTAATAAGCGGGAATGATAGTGATTCCTAAGTTTAACCCTACAGAGATAATAATATGAAAAAGATTATGGTCGTATGCGGAAATGGTCTTGGTACATCATTAATGATGGAAATGGCAGTCAAAGAAGTTGCTAAAAAAATTGGTTTGGAGGCAGAGGTTGATCACGAAGATTTATCTTCGGCAGCATCTAGTCGTGCTGATATCTGGGTTGCAGCAACAGATGTTGCCAATCAGCTTACAGATGCAGGTAAAACAAACATTGTTAGTCTAGCAAATATTTTTGATAAAGCTTCTATTGAAGAGCAATTAAAAAAATTCATCTAAGGAAATAAGTTATGGCTAATTTCTTCGAGTTTATGCTTGGCTTATTAAAAGAGCCGGCAATCATGGTTGGTTTAATTGCTTTTATTGGTTTGGTGGCGCAAAAGTCCGATATTTCAACCATTTTAAAAGGTACGATTAAAACCGTAATGGGTTTCCTAATTTTAGGTTTTGGTGCTGGTGCATTAATAGGAGCTCTAAATAACTTTTCGATTGTATTTACTGAGGCATTTGGTGTAAGTGGTGTAATTCCAAATAACGAAGCCATAGTTGCAGTGGCACAAGAAGCGTTCGGTTATGAAATGGCGCTAATTATGTTTTTTGCATTTGTTGTTAATATATTGTTAGCTCGATTTACTCCTCTTAAGTATATATTCTTAACAGGCCACCATACCATGTTTATGTCGATGTTAGTTGCTGTAATTCTATCTACATCCGGCATGGAAGGGACTGCATTAGTCGCGATAGGCTCTATTTTGGTGGGTACTCTAATGGTTGTAATGCCTGCGATTGGTCAAAAGTACACAGAAAAGGTGATGGGTACCGATCAATTGGCGATAGGTCATTTTTCTACATTATCATATGTAGTGTCTGGCTTTGTTGGTAGCAAGTTTGGTGATACGTCCAAGTCAACGGAGGATATCAACGTACCTAAAAGTCTAATGTTCTTACGCGATACTCCTGTAGCGGTAGCAACGACAATGGCAATTTTCTTTACGTTAGCATCTGTTTTCGCTGGTGGAGAATTTGTAGAGACAATATCGAATGGTCAAAACTGGGTGATATTTACCTTTATGCAGTCACTAACCTTCGCTGGCGGTGTGTATATTGTTTTGCAAGGTGTGAAAATGCTCATTGCAGAGATTGTTCCTGCATTTAAAGGTATCTCAGATAGGCTTGTACCTGGTGCAAAACCAGCTTTAGACTGCCCGATGGTATTTCCAGTGGCTCCTAATGCAGTATTAATCGGTTTTCTATGCTCGTTTGCTGCAGGCCTAATCGCTATGGGGATTCAAGGTGCATTTGGTTGGACAATCATCGTCGCAGGTGTCGTTCCTCATTTCTTCGTTGGTGGTGCTGCTGGTGTATATGGTAATGCAACTGGTGGTCTACGTGGTGCAATTTTAGGCTCATTTACTCAAGGTTTATGCATCTCATTTCTTCCGATGTTACTTCTTCCTGTATTGGGCGGTATTGGTCTTGAAGCTACAACATTTGCTGATTTTGACTTTGGTGTTGTTGGCCTTATTTTAGGGTGGATTGTGTCATGACTCTCCTTAATTTAATTGGTGACAATGGTATTGTTATCTCGACGGAAAAAAACTTAAGTGTCGACAAGGCATTAGATATCACATGCTCAAAATTACTAGAACAGGGCAAAATTGAATTAAGTTATTTAGATGCGATTAAACAAAAGCATAAAGAGATCGGTGCGTACTATGTCTTAGCTCCCAAAATTGCAATGCCGCACGCTCGACCTGAAGATGGTGTGAAGGAAGCCTCTCTTCAGGTGACGGTATTCAAAAATGGCGTTGACCTAGAGTCAGAAGATAACGGTAATGTATATTTTTCCGTCACCTTAGCTGCTATGGACTCGAATAGCCATATTCAAACAATCATGGCTCTGTCTGAATTGTTCCAAAATGATGATGATATCGATGCGATTATCGCTGCAGAGAATGAAGTTGAGATTATCGAGATCCTGAAAAAGTATTAATTATTTACTACTTCCCCCTTTTTCTAGTGGTAGAGCCCTTTCGTACTGGTTAGGGCTTTTTTGATTCTTATCCGGGCATCTCTCCAAACAGATTTAGTGCTTACATTTCGAAAGCGCGCACATTATTGTGCTTCTCTTTTTATGTTGTTGCGTTTAGCAGTCACATTTATATACTCAAATGATAAGTTGAGACTTAACATGTACTTGATTAACGTGTAAATACCGTTTTTAAATGTCGTAACCATTTGACTTAAGGTGTTGTGTAGATTGTGGCAAGCATAAAAATTACTGTAGATAGACTTCAGCCTGGCTTACATATTAGGCTGCCAGTTAAATGGAATGAACATCCCTTCCTCTTTAATAGCTTTAAAATTAAGTCTCAAGAACAAATTCAGTTGATTAAACATTTGGGTATTCAGCACGTATATATTAATCCAGCTCAAAGCGATACACAGCCATTACCGGTTAATAGCCAACTAGAAGAGGTAGTCGAAGAACCTTCTCATGTTGATAGTGAAGCTAAGAAACTATGGGAAGAGAAGCAAAAACGAATTGAAAAGCTCAATGCTTATCGACGTCGCGTTTTAAATTGCGAGAAAGAATTTGAACGTTCATTAGCTCGCATGCGAGCTGTGATGAATAAAATTCGTAATCGCCCAGAAGATGCAGTAGATGAAGCATCTCTTTTGGTTGATGATATTGTCGATAAACTTTTAAGTGAAGATAGTGTCACTTTACACCTAATGAATGGTAAGAGTGAGTTTGAAGATATCTACTTCCATTCGTTGAATGTTTCCGTCATTGCCATGATGATTGGTAAGGCTAAAGGTTACGATGCTCAAAAAATCAAGGAACTGGCATTCGCTGCTCTGTTCCACGATATGGGGAAAATTAAAGTTCCAACTGCCATAGTAAGAAAGAAAACAAAGCTGACGGAACCAGAGTTAAACTATCTTAAGTTGCACACTAAATATGGCTTAGAGATAGCGAGCCATATTGAGAGTTTTCCTGACAGTGCAAAAAAGGTGATAGAGCAACATCATGAGTTAAACGATGGCAGCGGTTATCCACTCGGTTTAAAAGAAGCAGATATTGATGAGTTGTCACAAGTTATTACGGTAGCTAATGCTTTTGATAATCTATGTCACCCCAACATCGTTGCAGAACAAAAAATTCCATACATTGCTCTTTCTTATATGTACAAGCATTGCAAGCACCTTTATAGCAACGAAAATCTCAATATTTTGGTCAAGTTTATGGGGGTTTTCCCACCAGGAACTGTAGTGCAATTATCTAATAATATGGTTGGATTGGTTATTTCCGTGAATGCCCGGCAATTACTATACCCCAATGTCTTGATTTATGATCCTTCGGTACCTAGAACCCAAGCTCCAATCATCGACTTGGCGGATAGAGATTTGAAAATCGTTAATGCGATTTTGCCTCATAAACTGCCTGACAAAATACGAGAATATTTAAATCCTCGTTCTCGGATTTCATATTTCTTTGACAGTGATGACTAATTTCGAATTTGAAGCTGGCTTAACTAGTGTTGGATGAGTGCTTTCTGGTGGTTAATTGAGCAAAAACAAGTGGTTTGTTGGCTTTTTGTTCGCTTGAGTGCTGGGTAGGCAATTTTATAAAGAAATAAGTTGCCATCATATTTTATCTCCCTATAATGCCGCCTCACTGACACGGCACAGCCAGTAAGGGTTCAAGCCCCACTAGCCAGTCAATCAGTAGGCCAAATCGGTAAGACGAAATAATTTAAAAAAGTGTTTGACACAAAAAATTATCTCGCTAGAATGGCCGCCTCTTCCAAGGAAGCCACGGCAACCAAACGAAGAACGCTCTTTAACAATATAAACCTATCAATCTGTGTGGGCACTCGTTGATGATAATCGAAAAAGATTTATCAATGAACTGAGTGACCAATCAGAATCAAGTTTACTTGATTTTGGCACAGTCAATTCATTGTTGTTCTGTTGGAACAACAATAGCTTTAAAATTACTTTTTACTTTCGAGTAAAAACAGTTTTGAAGTCAGTATTCATTGAGCCGGTCTTAGGACCAACAAAACTTTAATTGAAGAGTTTGATCATGGCTCAGATTGAACGC
>NZ_JAAZTU010000029.1 GCF_012395185.1 Vibrio aestuarianus | reverse complement strand
ATGAAGCACTGGTGCTCAATGACGCCACCAGTCACATCAAACACGATAGTCACCTGACGGTGGATAATGACCAGTTTAGCCATATCAAAAATAACCAACACCTAACGGTCGAGGGCGAAAGCCGCGAAGCCGTTCAAGGAAACCGAACGTTGATCATTAATGGTTCCTTACATGTAAAGTCGGGCCAAGTATGGGTTAATGAAGCGGGTGATGAAATCCATATTAAAGCTGGGCAAAAAGTTGTCATAGAAGCGGGCTCTGAAATTACGGTAAAAGCTGGTGGAAGTTTTGTGAAAGTGGATCCTGCTGGTGTCCATCTTTCTGGGGTGGGCGTTAATTTAAACTCAGGCGGAAGTGCTGGCAATGGCAGTGGTTTTAGTGGTGATTTACCGTTATTACCCGGTGAACTTGAACTGCAAAAGTCACCAGCACCACCACAAACTATCTCTTACCAAGCTCTATTGCGATCTGAAGAAGCGCGAATGCCAGCCGTAAAAGTATGTCCATTAGCAGGAGATGCCTAATGTTGAAATCGTGGTTTGAAGAACAGCCAGAACATCAATATTGGTTGGTCGATCATAAACTTCACAAGCTTGCTGTAGCGCAAAATGGTGGTTTTGGATTTGATGGTGCCATACCTGTGTTTTATGGTGCGATGTTTGACTCTGTGATGTCACTGTCACCGTGGCTAATTCCTGTATCAGCCTCTATTTTACAGTTGCCAAATAAAATGGTTAACCAAGGTTTAGGGCTTTCTAGCCGGCTATCAGAAAATGGCGTTATCGCCCACCTGAGAAGTTTATTGATAGCGGCGTTGGATGGTGAAGAAGTGTTGTTTCGCTTTTATGACTGTGAAGTAATTCTTCCCATGTTAGGCGCGATGGATGAGGCCGAGATAAATCAATTTTTAGGCAATATTAATCAATTAGTGGTGATTGATCACCATGAAGAAGACGCTCTCATTACCTTTACCAATACATCACGCGCGGAATTTACGCTCAAGCAGGAAAGCTGGTGGAAGATGTTACCTCATCACCTAGCGCCTTTGTACAATGTAAATGTTCATGCCCATTCTTTAGAAAGGCGTTTGTGGGAGCTACTGCCGCATCTTTTACAACTCTTGGAAGCACCGCAGCAGATAATACTCGCCGCTCTGCAATCAGCATTAGACAAGCAGCATGACCACGATGTTGCAGAGCAGCATGCGTTAGTTGCGATCGTCACTGCGACCGATACCGCGCTTGATGATTTGTCTCACTATTTACATTTAACATCGGATGAACTCAAAGAATTAAAAGCCATTAAGGAGAGCTGGCAATGAGAAGTACGACAGGAGTTAGCCCTTTCTGCGCACCGTGTGAAAATCGAACGCATTGGATTGAAATTATCATCCGTGATGAGTTCAATAAGCCATTTAAAGGAGTCACTGGTATTATTACTGACTCGGCAAAGCATGAATTTCCCGTCGTATTAGGTGAAGCGCCTATCTTGCTGAAAACGCTTGCCCCTGGCCCGGTGACGCTGACTCTTGATGCTGAACAATGGTTAAGAGAGTCTCAGGGCAAACTGAGAACACCCAATAATGAAGCCGACCCTACTTTGGATTTTGCCAAGCAATACCAAGACCATTTAGGGAATAGTGCTAGTTTTCTAAGTGTAACCACTGGCGATCTAACCGAATTAACGCCAGAACAAGCTCTACCCGTAAGGCACCAAAAAGGCCAAGCGGATGCTTGTAATTTACTGACAGATAAAAGTTATATTCTTAAAGTGAGAGGATTTAACTTTATTACATTGCGCGTAGGTATGTTTTTTGATGGTACGGCCAATAATAGCTACAGTGCGCAGTGGGGGAAAACTCAGTTAGAGAATTACTATCAAACATGGAAAATGAAATACAACGTTGATTGCGACATTATTTACAGAAAAACAGGGCGGCTTAAAAACGACATTCCTGCTACTCACTTATCGAGTGAGTGTTTTGATTATCCTAAAAAAGACAATTTTTTTATCTCTTTATTTAAAAATGATGAAGGCGAAGTAGAGACAGTGGCAGGCAGCGCCACTAATGAGCTAACTAATGTACAGAAGTTGTTTGAACGCTATATAGATAAAGAATTCTCGAACGATAAAGAAACCTATTTTCTTTCTGAATATATGACCGGAATTGGTACGGGGAATAGTACAAATATTGCTCCGGCTGATGAATCGGAAATTTTTGGGCAGGGGGCTGGGATAGGTAAATATGGTGTGACTGCTAAAGTTAGTACTTCTATAGATCAGCTTTCAACGTCAATTATGGAACTGAAATCTACCTTTGCTAACGCACAGTCGAATATCGTTGACGGTTTTAATAAGTTGCAGTTTGATGTGTTCGGCTTTAGTCGTGGAGCTGCTGCTGCAAGACATTTTATTAATGTGGTTTTGGATGGCGAGCAGGGCGAGTTTGCTCAGGCGTTTAGCAAGGCGTGCCAAAAGATCGGTATTCCTTTAGCTTATGGGTTTGATTGGAATGAAGCGGATGAGGCTAAAGCCAACTGTGAGATTACTTTTGCAGGCCTATTTGATACCGTCGCTTCTGTGGTTGACCTACTCTCTTTTGATTTTTCAACTCATCATGATAACGGTGATGTGAGGTTATGGCTTGATCCTCAGCGCGTTCGACGTGCTGTTCACTTAACCGCCGATCCTACCATTGAGTGCCGCTATAACTTTAGCCTTAACCATCTTAACTCCGTGGATTCGGTGGCGCATTTTCATGAATTTGTCCTTCCTGGAGCCCATTCCGATATTGGTGGTGGTTACCATTCACGCCTGAGCTACAACAAGAGTGATTATCTCTTGCCGATCTTAGAAAAAAAGTTGGTGAAGCGTGCGAGCCGCTCTTTCTCTGACCGCTGGGATAAGGATCGCGCCGAGCAATACGTGAGAAGAAAGCTGGCTGAGTATAAACAGCGTGATTTAGCCACTGGTTGGCAGGAGAGTGACTATGTAGAGCCAGAAATTGAGTGTATTAATCATGGTAAAAAAGAGGGCGGAAGAGTGGTCGGTCGCCTTTACATACAGCGAAAAGTGGAAGGTGAACTCTCTCGTTTATACCTCAGATTAATGTATGGTCTAGCTGAGTTTCATGGTGTTCCTCTTGAGGATTATGATGGCAAGATTTGGCATGTTCCGGATCCTTATGCGATTTATTACACAGTAAGAGATTTTCCAGAGCTAACCATAAACGGTTTAGCTGCCAGCTTTAAGGCTTTCAATCAAAAAGTACTGGATATGGCAAAGCAAGGACAGTATGCCAAGTTAGAGAGTGAGTTTGATGAAAAACGTAAACAAGAGTTGATGCAGTTAAACGTATTTCACCACTCGTCAGATGATAGTTTTGCACTTAAACCGCTTTGGGATGAAAGTCAAGGTTGCTATAAGCGCGCCAGCTACCCATGCGAAAAAGGAAAGTAGAATGTATTTGAAAAGTATATCTGTTTTGCTAATTACGGCATTGTTGAATGCTTGCTCATCGTATGCTGGGTCGATACCGGAGACGCCATGGAGTGTCAGTATCTCTATGCCCACTTTTTATCCTGTCAGTGTTACTCAAGCCTATGGGGTGAACGATGCGCAAGATTGGACATCCCCTTTACATACATTTTCTCAGTTTATGAGGATCAGTGCATTTGAAAATATCAAAAAAGAACTTCCTGACTATGATGGTTTTGGATTACCAATACATCCCTTCGCAATGAATCGACGAGGTGATCAGGTAATGCGAATTAAGCTACCACCCGATACTCTTTATTTGTATTGGGTTTCACTTATTAATACTCAGTTTTACGTGACCAAATATACTGTATCTGAAGACGTTAAAAGTTTGATGGCAAGAAAAAGTCTTTACCAAAATCGAGATGGTTCATTGGGTAATGTTTGTTATCGCACCGAATTCGTGTTCGGTTTACTGCCCAATGGACAAGCCAAGGTTTGGCTAAGAGGCTGTGGTGAAATCATCTATTTAGCTGAGCTGGGACCGGATAGAATATTGGATCGTGATAGTAATGGGTTTGATGAAGAAAGATATAAACAGGGTTCTTTAGTAAATGATATACAACAACGCGCAAAAGACGCAGGTGTATCAATTGACCCGATTCCTTGGGATAAAGTGAATAAGGTGTACTCGAGTGAAAAAATTATCCAATTGAATTGAAAGTAAATTACTTGCTGGATAAAAATCTGCTCTGGTGATGTTGTTGCAGTCATCATTAGACACGGAAACAGCCCGATTTTATCGGGTTTTTTCTTATCTGCTGCAAAACTCTTAAAGACATCAATCAAATGCTCAGGTATAAAAAGAACAACTGACCGCATTATTTTTCATACAGGGATAGGTATGTATATCCAAAACTTTGAGGCATTTTTAATTGCCATTACCATCTTAACCTTAACACCAGGGCTAGACACCGCATTGGTTATTCGTAATACCTCTCGCGCCGGTTTTAGTGATGGATGCGTCACTAGTTTAGGCATCTGCGGCGGTCTTTTCGTTCATGCCACGTTTTCGGCTGTAGGTATTTCAGCGATATTGGCACAATCCGCGGAGCTATTTCATTTCGTGAAAATGATCGGTGCTGCTTATTTGATTTGGCTAGGGCTTTCTAGCTTAAAAGCTCTGTTAAAAAATGGGCAAGGGATGAATATCTCCACCGTTTCTCACGGCGAGCTCAAACTCTCTCGTTCATTGCGTGAGGGCTTTCTATCGAATGTGCTTAACCCTAAAACAGCGGTATTCTATTTAGCATTTTTACCTCAGTTTATTAATCCAGAGTCTTCTCCATTATTTCAGTCATTATTTATGGCCGCTGTTCACTTTGTTATTGCCATGGTTTGGCAATGTGGGTTAGCGGGTGCACTAAGCTCTGCAAAGAATCTACTTAAAAATGCATCCTTTATGAAATGGATGGAAGGCACAACCGGTGTTGTACTTATCGGCCTGGGTCTCAAATTGTTACTTGAGAAAGAAACAATTCAATAAATAAAATTGTAGGTTTTTTCCCAATGGATTTGCGCTGACATTTCCCTGAAATAACGTCCTTAAATATGAAGTATAAATACCCGCATGCGCTACTCGGTAGGAAATTGTGGGAGATGATGTGAATATTTTACTTATTTGTGCGGTTGTTTTGGTGTGTGTGTTGCTGTTTCTTGAAGGGATAGCGTTAGATCTTGGAGTGCCTACTGCAATCATTATTTTAGCAGTTTTAAATTGGTCCCACTCTTGCTTAGATAAACAGATACGTAAGCAAAAACACATGTCATTAAACCGCAGATAGGGCTGTTGAATACCTATCTGCGGTGTCGATTTAATATTGTGTCTGAACGGTATTCACAGCGTTTGAAGGTTGTTTTTCAAAGAACAGTTTCGTTTCTTCCATCACGACGTGGCGTAAGGCAATTAAACCAATGAGATTTGGAATGGCCATTAACCCGTTAACGATATCTGCAATGATCCAAATCATATCCAGATGCAAGAAAGCGCCAGATGCAACTAAACCGATAAATATCACTTTATAAGGCAAAACCGCTTTTGTGCCGAATAGGAATACCACGCAACGTTCACCATAGTAGTTCCAGCCCAAAATCGTAGTGAAAGCAAAAAACATCAAACCGATAGAGACAAGCATTGGTCCTAATGTTTGAGCATTTAAACCAACAGCAAATGCGTAAGTGGTCATCGCTGCACCAGAAAAATCGCTTTGCCATGCTCCGGTAAGTATTAATGCAAGGCCTGTCATCGTACAGATGATAATGGTGTCAAAGAACGTACCCGTCATCGAAATTAACCCCTGTTTTACACAAGAGTCTGTTTTCGCAGCGGCAGCAGCCATTGGCGCACTGCCAAGTCCTGATTCATTTGAAAAGACACCGCGCGCGATACCTGATTGTATAGCAAGCATGATGCTTGCCCCTAAAAAACCACCAGTTGCAGCGGTTGAGGTAAATGCAGAAGTAATGACAAGGCTGACTGCATCTAGCAGCTTATCACTATTACTCACGATTACACTTAAGCAGGCAACAATATAGAATAATGCCATTGCCGGTACGATTTTACCTGCCACGTTAGCAATCGATTTAATACCACCAACGGTGACAAAGGCGACTAAAAGCGTCAGAACTACAGCTGAAATTTCGCGAGATACACCAAATGAGATTTCAGTGGCGTCCAAAATGGCGTTTACTTGCGGGAAAGTGCCGATACCAAAGCAAGCCACGCCAATTGCAAACAGAGCAAATAGAACTGCTAGTGTTTTCGAACCAACACCATATTGTAAATAGTACATTGGGCCGCCAACCATTTGCCCTTTGTCATCGACTTTACGATATTTTACCGCGAGCAAGCATTCTGCATATTTTGTTGCCATACCAAATAGTGCCGCCAGCCACATCCAAAACAGTGCGCCCGGACCGCCTAGCTTAATTGCGGTTGCGACACCAACAATATTACCAGTACCGATAGTAGCGGATAATGCTGTGCAAAGTGCAGCAAAGCTTGATACATCACCTTGTTTATCCGATGACTTATCTTTGCTAAAGACCATTTTTAGTGCCGTTGGCAGGTGACGAAACTGAATAAGTCCCAAACGAAAGGTAAAATAGACACCAGTACCTACTAATAAAATAAGAAGTGGTGGTCCCCAAATAAAGCTATCAACAGTTTCAAGTATAGATTGCAGGTTGTTCATGAATTCCCCTTAATAAAACAACAGTTAAGGAGAAGAGGGAAAGGGTAGTGATCAAATAGAACACGATAGGTATTGAATAGACAATAACTATTTAAAATTATAGCTTTCCACTCCTCTGTCCTTTTGCCTGAGAGTTTCACCCTATGATAGGGTTTGCTCCTTCGGCGACCGATTCAACGGTTCTCTCCAGAGGTTCCTCCAACTACAGTCCTCGCTTGTTCTGTAAATAGAACATTAGCACCTGAAAGATTTACTTCTTCGGTGGGTTAGTTCATTCAGTTAAGAATGAACTAACCTCTCTCCTGCAGTCTTCATCGGAACTGACGGCAAGCAATGCTTACCGTCAAGGCACGATATGTTACATAAAGAAGTTTGCAAAACAAGATAAATTGTGGCTTTAGTCTCATTTTTATATTGATCGGTGAATTGTTGTCCAATCGATTTATCCAATGAGTAACAATGAAAAGCGATTAAGGTGAAAGTTTACGCAACTTGTCGATTGTTCTACTTTTCTCTGACCTTTGACATGCTATAAATGGTATAAAATACGCTGGAGGAATAGTGCTATGACACGACTAATAACCATCGTTGTATTGATCGCTTTGGCGTTCATTTTAGTGCGTTTTCGCACTAATGAAAAATTGCAGAAAGGTGTTGTTATTACCTTACTGTCTGCTTTTGTAATCTACACCGCTTCAATTGTAATTGCTGAATTAACCCGCTGATGTTTATAGAGGAGTAAAAGAGTGGATAAACATACTGACATTGACGAACAAGAGGATGTAGTAGTCATTGAAGAACGAGATAAACGCACTTACGTTTATCTCGCATTGGCGGGAGTATTAGGCTTGGCACTAGGCGGCCTGATAGGTTCAAGTATCACCACTAATAAATGGCAAAAAAGCTATAGTCAATTGGAAGAAAAATATCAGCAGCTCAATGAAGACCGTACACAATTAGTTGAAACGGTAGAATTGAAAGTGGCAGAAGTTGACGCTGAAGTTGAGACTAAAATACAACGAGCATTGGATGAACAGAATTCACAGCATCAAGAACAATTGAATCAATTCCAAGAAAAATATAAAAAACTGGAATCAGAAAATAAGTTGCTACAGGTGAAACTCAATGATGAGAAAGAAAAGCTAGTAGAGGTTGCTCAAAGCAATAGTAAGCTCAATCGCCAGGCGGATATGCAAGCGACCATGTTTGAACGTTCACGTGAACTTTTCCAACGTGAGCTAAAAATTAAACAAGAGCTTGAAGCGCTAGAGAAAGAGAAACAGACCATTACTCCAAAGTTGAAGTTACTGAAGTCTGACTGTGACGCTTACTTGGAAGGTAAATCTTGGGATGCGAAATCAGATGCTTGTGATAAGCAAGATGCTGCGAATTCTCGTATCAGTCAAATTGACCAAATGATACAAGTACACCGCATGGACCTAGAGCAGATAAAAGTTTTAACAGAAGGTATCGGCTTGTAAGTTTAATTTTTTGTCTATGTATAAAGAAAAGCGCCTCCGAAAATAGAGGCGCTTTTTGTTTTATGCCGTTAAGTACGCTTTCACGAACTGGGCTATTTTAACCATATCAGCAACTGCAATGTACTCTTCAGTAGTATGAACTTTTGCCATGCCAGTAGAAAGATTGACTGTTGTTAACCCTTTTTCGTTGAAGTTGTTGGCGTCACTACCGCCGCCAGTACGCTTCGTTTTAGGTTCAATATCAATAGAATGGAAGGTGTTTTTGATTGCTACAATGTGCGGATGATCTTCATCCAAAACAAAGGCGTTATAAGCGCGTGTTGATTCAATCTCGACTTGTGCACCGTGTTTATCTGCCGTCGCTTGGAAAGTTGAAACCATGTGTTCAACTTGTTGGCTCAGTTTGTCATCATTCAATGAACGCGCTTCTGCGACAATTTTAATGTCTGGCATAACAATATTGGTTGCGCCACCACCTTGAACAATACCGATGTTGGCTGTGGTTTCTTCATCAATGCGTAACAACTTCATTTGAGTAATAGCGTCAGCGGCAACCATGATCGCGCTGATCCCTTCTTCAGGAGCAAGGCCTGCATGAGCAGGTTTGCCTTTGATTGTCGCTACAATCTTTTGTTGGCCTGGTGCGGCTTTTACTATAGTGCCGATTGGACCGCCAGTATCTAACACAATGGCTTTCGTTGATTGAATGTTCGTCATATCGAATTGTTTTGAGCCTTGAAGACCACCTTCTTCATGAACCGTAAAGGCAGTTTCAATAGTTTTGTGCTGCAGATTTTCAGCTTGAATACAGCGAATGGCCTCGATAATAGCAGCAATACCTGATTTATCATCGCCACCTAAAATGGTATCGCCTTGAGAGCGAATGATACCATTGTCGATAATTGGCGTAATATTTATGCCTGGCTTTACGGTATCCATATGGCAGCTTAATACCACACTATCGTTTATCTGGCCTTCTAGACGAGCATAAATGTTGAAACCATTAGAGACTTGCTCTGGTACTGCAAGTTTATGAACGGTAAAGCCTAGCTCTTCAAGTTGTGCAGCTAAGGTTTCAGCAATTTGCTTTTCATTACCGGATTCACTATCAATTTGGATCAATTCAAAAAAGTGCTCAACCAAACGTTGCTCGTTTATAGAATTCATTGTTTTTACCTTGTAGGGAACAGAAGCGATACCTTATCCCGTGTTGCAGGAACAAGGTTCTGAGGTAAATCAAAAAATACCGATAAAATCAAACCGTTTAATCACTGATATTGGCTGGGTTTATCTATATTGGCTAAATCGCTAACTTCTTTGTATGAGATTCTGTTGACCCATCTTTAAATGAATATCGGCAAGTATCAATGGGCGATGAAAATAGTAGCCTTGCTGAAATTGTACCCCTTTTGACGCCAAGTAACGGGCTTGTTCTTCTGTCTCGACACCTTCAGCAATAATGGCGATATTTAAGCTATGCGCGAGGTCGATAATGGCATTCAATACGGGGGCGTTAACCGATTGTAGTCCAATCGTATCGACAAAACATTTATCGATCTTTAGGCAATCAAAAGTGATATTTTGCAACACGGAAAGAGTGGTATGTCCGGTACCAAAATCATCGATGAAAACTTGAATACCTAATTTTCGGACCTCTTCTATGGCTTTTTGCCCTTGTTCATTCAATAACTGTCTTTCGGTGATTTCGATATCAAAATTAATATTGATATCCTTAAAAGCTCGACCATATTGTTCAAGCCGTTGTAAACAAAGGTCATTGAGAAGGTATGAAGGAGGAACATTGACCCCAAGGTGGAACTTATCTTGGATAGTGATCATTTTCCAATCTTCAAAAGCATGTTCAATCACGTAGTCGGTAATTTGATTGATTAACCCATGCTCTTCGGCTAAAGGAATAAAGGTATCTGGTCGAATAAATCCAAGGCTTGGATGCACCCAACGAATCAAAGCTTCTGCACCGATAATAGAATGATCGTCACTAGAAATGATTGGTTGATACATTAAAAACAACTCTTTATTGGTTAGTGCTCTTTTTAAATCATCAACTAACGAATTTCGTTTACTAAACCATTGGAAAAAGATGAAAATCAATATTGATATTGCCAAAGAGACCGGAATTGCGCTGAGGAAACTAAAAATAACCCTTGAATCAACAAAATCAGAACTAGCTTCAACCATTAGGGAAAAATCGTAACGGCTTGATTTTACAATTTGACTTGGATTTTGACTGACAAACTTTTTATTTTCTGGGTAGTAAAGTTCACCTAACTTCACAACAATCTTTTTTATACGCTTATCAGATCCATGTCCCAAGCGAGCAGAAACATAATGCCTATCCATAATGGACACAGCACCACGTTGCGGATTGTTTTTGTCTACATCGACCACAATTAAGGTGCGATTATCAGGATCACCGTCTAGGTCAAATAAGAATTCCCTTGCATTCAAGCCACTCGCCGATACGCGATGACTGATATCGGTGTGCCTAACCCCACGTTTTGAAGAGCAGGTGATGGTTTGATTTTCGACAATTAGCATCTCCCTTAAGTTGCTCTCAAAAAGAAAGTTATTTTGAATCTGAGCGCAGTTATTGGTGCGATAGAGCGCTTGATAATTATTTTCTTTCAAATCATCAATGAGGTGCTCTATCCGCTTTACATAAGAGGTGCCAATCGTCTCTAAATTGTTATTGATAGCTTTTAGGTTAACTTGATACGCCACAGAAAAAACGATAGGGACTGGTAGTATTAAAACAGCAAACGCTTTTGTGATCAGTCTTCGTTGGCTATCTGTGAATCTTTTGAGCATAAGTTAAATTTTCTACCTATCTGTTTATAAAAAGGAGTCGCAGTATAAAGATATAGCGCTGCATTAATAGACACTATTGAGAGAATTAACACAACAATTACACTGTAGGATTATTCTTAATAGAGTTATTGCACTAATTATCGTGATTGTAGTAATAATGTTACATTGTAATTATTAGAATACTCTATCTCTCATAGTTGGCTAGCTTTTTATTATAGAGTTAATTTAATTTAACTATTTGTATTTAAGAGTTTTATATTGGCGTGCATCATATTTTCCCTGAGCATCATAATCCTTGTGGATGCCCACCCTTTCAGTGTAACAATTTGATTACATTTTGTGGCGGATGAGGTAGCTGCACCATTTTCCGTTCAGTTATTCCTTTTTGCCAAAAATTGCGTAATTTTCTTTAAATAGCTTATCAAAACATAGATAAATTTTTAAAGCATGGTAACGCTTGTGCTCTGAAGGAGTAGAAAAGATGGCAGCAACCTATAACCCACTAGGGACTGATGGTTTTGAGTTTGTGGAATATACAGCCGCAAACCAAGCAGGGATCAAGCAATTAAAAGCGCTATTTATGTCATTAGGCTTTGCCGAAATAGCAAAGCATCGCTCCAAAGAGGCTTGGCTATACCGCCAAGGAGACATCAATTTCATTGTTAACGCTCAACCGCATAGTCAAGCTGAGTCATTTGCTCGTGAGCATGGACCTTCAGTTTGTGGTATGGCATTTCGTGTTGCAGATGCTAGCCTTGCGATGGAACATGCGTTAGCCAATGGTGGCAAAGAATACAAAACTCAGATTGGGCCAATGGAGCTCAGTATTCCAGCTATTTACGGAATTGGCGACAGCTTACTCTATTTTGTGGATCGCTATGGCAGCCAAAGTATTTACGATGTGGATTTCAAATTTTACCCCGATGCCGGTGAGCGCGTAGCAACCGCGAATGTTGGCTTATATGAAATAGACCACTTAACGCATAATGTAAAACAGGGGCACATGGATGTGTGGTCTGGTTTCTATGAGCGTATTGGTAATTTCAGAGAAATCCGTTATTTCGATATTGAAGGTAAGCTGACAGGGTTAGTGAGTCGAGCAATGACGGCTCCATGTGGCAAAATCCGCATTCCCATTAACGAATCTTCAGACGATAAATCACAGATAGAAGAATTTATCCGCGAATATAATGGTGAAGGTATTCAGCATATTGCGTTAGCGACAGATGATATTTACGCCACCGTGAACACACTGCGTGAACGTGGTATGGATTTCATGCCAACCCCAGATACCTATTATGAGAAAGTCAATGAGCGGGTCGAAGGGCACCAAGAAGATGTTGAACAGTTGCAAGATCTGCGTATTTTGATTGATGGCGCACCAATGAAAGATGGCATCTTGTTGCAAATCTTTACTCAAACCGTCATTGGTCCGGTCTTTTTTGAAATCATTCAACGTAAAGGTAATGAAGGATTTGGGGAAGGGAATTTCAAAGCACTGTTTGAATCGATTGAAGAAGACCAAATTCGCCGAGGAGTACTAAGCGATGCATAAATGGATCACATTCCCTCATCGAGAAGGGGCGTGCTCTAAACAAGCGCACGCCGATTTTCCGCAACAGGCAATATACGAAAGAGAAGCCGGACGCAGTGGCTTTTTTGGTCCGGCGGCACATTTTCATCATCAACATGCTCCGACTGGGTGGGTTGAATGGCAAGGTGAGTTGAGACCAAGAGCATTCAACTTTAACCATGTCGAACAGGCCAAACAATCTTCTCCTTGGGCTGTGCCCCATCTTTTACACAACGCCAACTGCAAAGTGCGTGTCTGGAAAGTAGCACAAGCCATGACCCATCTAGTTCGTAACGCTGATGGTGATGAACTGCTTTTCATCCATCAAGGTAAAGCGGATTTATATTGTGACTATGGGCATTTAAATGTCACCGAAGGGGACTATGTTGTGATCCCTCGTGGCACTAATTGGCGTTTAGCTCCGAGCGAACCAATGTTTATTCTGATGATAGAAAATACCGATGCAGCGTATTCTCTGCCAGAAAAAGGACTGGTCGGAAATCATGCAATCTTTGACCCGGCGGTGTTAGAAGTCCCTTCAATCAATGAGCAGTTCAGAGCTCAGTATTCAGAGCAGAGCACGCAAGTAGAGCTAAAGCGTCACGAAAAAGTGAGCGTGATTACTTATCCATTTAATCCTTTAGATGCCATTGGCTGGCATGGTGATCTCGCGGTAGTCAAACTGAATTGGCGAGATATTCGTCCCTTAATGTCGCACCGCTACCATTTACCTCCATCCGCCCACACGACCTTCGTTGGACAAGGTTTTGTGGTATGTACATTTGTTCCGCGTCCGATTGAAAGTGACCCCGGAGCATTGAAGGTGCCGTTTTACCATAACAATGATGACTACGATGAAGTGCTGTTTTATCACGCTGGTGATTTTTTCAGTCGCGACAATATTGAAGCAGGTATGGTTACGTTTCATCCGGCAGGGTTTACGCATGGACCGCATCCGAAAGCGTTTAAAGCAGGGCAAGAATATAAGAAAAAATTCACAGACGAAGTCGCGGTGATGATTGATACTCGTCATGCATTGCAATTTAGTGACGCAGCGCAGCTAGTGGAAAATAAGCACTATGTCTACAGTTGGAAAACGACGCAAGAGTAGGGAGATAACATGAAATTAGCGACGCTAAAAAATAATACGCGAGACGGTCAGTTGGTTGTGGTTAATAAAAGCTTAACCAAATGTGTTGCGGTGCCCGAAATTGCAGAGAATTTGCAACAAGCATTAGACCATTGGCATCAGGTTGAACCGATGTTGAACCAAGTTTACGCCGCCTTAAATGAGGGGCAATTACCGCATGAAGTGACATTTGATCAAACCTTGTGCCATTCGCCGCTTCCACGTGCTTACCAATGGGCCGACGGTTCGGCGTACGTCAATCACGTGGAGTTAGTCAGGAAAGCACGTGGTGCTGAGATCCCAGACAGTTTTTGGAGTGACCCACTGATGTATCAGGGCGGTTCAGATGCATTTTTAGGCCCGTGTGATGAGATTAAAATGGTTAGTGAAGAGTGGGGAATAGACTTTGAAGCCGAGGTCGCTGTGATTACAGACGATGTGCCGATGGGTGCGACAGCAGACGAGTCGGCCCAGGCTATCCGCTTAGTAATGCTGGTGAATGATGTGTCGCTGCGGGGATTAATTCCTCAAGAATTGGCCAAAGGTTTTGGTTTCTTCCAATCGAAGCCGTCATCTGCGTTTTCACCGGTAGCTGTCACGCCCGATGAATTGGCAGAACATTGGGACGGGGGCAAGCTCAATTTACCTCTACTTTCTACTTATAATGGTCGTGCATTTGGTTGTCCTAATGCAGGCGTTGATATGACCTTTGAATTTCCACAATTGATCGCCCACGCGGCAAAAACTCGTCCACTCTGTTCAGGTACGATCATCGGTTCTGGTACAGTATCGAACAAGCAAGGAACGGACTACGGAACCTCTATTGAAGAGGGTGGGGTTGGTTACTCCTGCATTGCCGAAGTACGGATGATTGAAACAATTCGAGATGGTAAACCGAGCACGGAGTTTATGAAATTTGGTGACACCATCAAATTAGAAATGCGAGATAAACATGGCAATAGCTTGTTTGGCAGCATAGAACAGAAAGTGGTGAAATATTAATGGCAGACATAAAATTGTATGGATACTGGCGTTCTTCGGCTGCGTATCGAGTAAGAATTGCGCTTAATTTGAAAAAATTAACCTACAAGCCAGTTCCGATTCACCTTGTCAAAAGTGGTGGAGTTCAGCATTCTCCGGAGTTCAGTGCGCTTAACCCTAGCGAATTGATCCCAGTACTTGCAGATGGCGAACTATGTATCAACCAATCGCTAACAATTATCGAATATCTCGATGATGTGTATCCTGACATTCGTTTAATCCCTGAGTCTGGCAAAGAAAAATATCTGGTTAAATCACTGGCTCAAGATATTACTATAGATATTCATCCGCTTAATAATTTGCGGGTGTTGCAGTATTTAACCAGTGAATTGGGCGTGAGTGAATCGCAGAAAAGTGATTGGTATAGGCACTGGATCCAGACAGGTTTTCACGGATTAGAGAAGAAATTGGCACAAGTGGCGGGGACTCATTGCGTTGGTGATCAAATAAGCCTCGTCGATGTCTGTTTAGTTCCCCAAGTGTATAACGCTGAACGGTTTAGTCTTGATATTAGCCAGTTCCCTAACATTGAGCGCATAACCGCCAATCTTAGAGCTCATCCTGCTTTTATAGCAGCAGAACCTGAAAATCAGCCTGATGCGGAAATCTAATAAACTAGCCTGATATTGGGCTAGCTTCACTTCCAAAAATAGACTTTTATAACCTGCTGAAGAAGTTAGCGCGGTATACTGTTGTTTGAATGGTAAAAGATCGCTAGAATGCAATTCTTGTTGATAATGAGAGCTTTTATCAATAAGATTGCACGCACTGCTTTGATGGTAATAAATAACGTCTATGAATCCTTTTAAAATAAGTTTGCTCTTTGTCGCAACCACAAGCTTGCTCGGCGCAAATGCTTCAACGTTCAGCGATGCTAACGCAATTCAAAATAGCACCAACTCAATGTCTGCCCTTAGTCAGCAGAGTATTAATCACAGTTCACAACAGGCTTTGCAACTGCAAGCTGAAATTGATCAACTTAAAGAAGATGTAAAAAACATCACCATCTACCGTAATCATTTAGCGTCATTGGTTGAAAGCCAAAATCAAGAAACTCAAAGTCTTGCTCATCAAATTGAAGAAATAAAACTAACACGTCAGGGGATAGTCCCTTTGATGTACAAAATGATTGATGGGTTGCGCGTTATCGTTGAAAGTGATCGACCACTAAAACGTGGACAACGTTTGGAACGCATAGAAAAACTTCAAACGATGATGACCAGAGCCGATGTCAGTGACGCTGAAAAATATCGTCGAATTCTTGAGGCTTACCAAATTGAAATTGATTACGGGACTAAACTTGGTGCTTACCAAGGTTCGATCACTTTGAATTCCGCTGAAACTATTGAAGCTGATATTTTATACGTTGGGCGTATATCTTTGGTAGCGAGAAGCTTCAATGGCAAACATTATTGGGCTTGGGATCAACAGTCTCAACAGTGGAATTCAGTGGATACAAACGCATACAGTGAGTTAGATTATGCATTCAAAATGGCAAGCAGCCTGATAACACCAAACTTAATGACGGTGCCTGTTTCACTTAACCAGAAACAGGAGCAATAAAATGAACAAGTTATTAAAAATTTCTTCGCTCGTTTTTGCTCTGCTTTCATTACATGCTTTTGCTAATGCTGAGTTAGTGGCTAGTGCTAAACAGGAAAACCACAAGCAGCAAACTCATAATATTCAGCGAGAAGCGAGTTTTAAACAGACAGAGCAACAATTGCGTGCGATTAAGCAGGACTTAGAAACTCAACGTAAGGCACTGCAAGCACAGGCTGACCTGCTCAGTAAACAGTTTGGTGATAACGAAAACACCTTAGCTAGATTAGAAGAGCAGTTACGTTTAGAAACAGGTAGTTTGGGCGAGTTATTTGGTGTGGTACGTCAAAATGCCAAATCATTGAGTAGCGAGTTGCAGCAATCCATTACCGCTGTTGATCGGCATCAGCACACAGCACAAGTTGATGAAATTGTTGCGGCAAAATCATTACCTTCGATGACACAATTGACCGGATTGTGGCGCAGTTTTAACGAGCAGATCATCGCAAGTGGTGAGCTTAGTCGTGTTGACGTTGATTTTATTGATGGTGACGGTGTCACCAAATCCATTCCAGCTTATCGCATCGGGGCCTTTGGCCTTGTATCAGAGCAAGGTTATATGAAATGGAATAGTGATAAACAGGTGGTGACAAGCTACGCTAAACAACCCGAAAATACCCCTACCTTGACCCACATGGCAGGCAGTCATGTACAAATGTTGATGGTGGATCCATCGCGTGGCGTGATGCTAGAGCAACTCGCGCAAGTGCCGACATTGATGGAACGCTTACAAGCTGGTGGAGCTGTGGGTAATATTATTTTAGCACTGTTAGTGATCGGGCTGCTGATTGCGCTTTATCGTGGTTCGGTGTTGTTCATGACTCATCATAAGATCAAAGCGCAATTAAAAGATCCACAGAAAATTGGCGATAACCCCTTGGGTCGAGTACTAACTGTCTATAACAAAGAACAAAATCGTAGTGTAGAAGCGTTAGAACTTCGTCTATTAGAAGCGGTAGTCGACGAGCAAGCTCATCTTGAACAAGGTTTATCGATGCTTAAATTGTTGGCAGCGATTGCTCCTATGCTCGGATTGCTGGGAACCGTGACAGGAATGATTGAAACCTTCCAGGTGATCACTCAGTTTGGTAATGGTGATCCGAAAGTGATGGCTGGAGGCATTTCTATGGCACTAGTAACGACTGTGCTTGGTTTGATCGCGGCGATGCCATTGCTGTTGGCACACAATATCTTGAGCTCTCAGGCTGAAAACATTCGCACTATATTGGAAAAACAAGGTATTGGTTTGGTTGCAGAGCAAGCGGAGCAAGACTGCTTGTCTGTTAATCCTGCCGCAGCCGAGGTTGCAGCGTAATGCCAAGTGCTTTGTTAGCCAATGATTGGCTTGTGACATTGCAGCAATTTATGCAACAAGGCGGTGTCGTACTTTGGTGGTTAGCGGGCGTGGTGGTTTTGTATTGGCTACTTATTGTTGAGCGAGTGCTGTTTATAATGTTTGCTTTTCCCAAACTTCGTAAAACGTGGTTAGCTGAATGGCATCAGCGAGTCGATCACCATTCATGGTATGCCCACGCCATTCGCGATGGGTGGCTAGGGCAAGCACAATGCCTACTGCGCCAAAATCTCAATATGATAAAACTGCTTGCCACTCTATGCCCAATGCTTGGTTTGCTTGGTACCGTTACTGGGATGATTTCGGTGTTTGATGTTATGGCAAACCAAGGCAGTAGTGATCCTAAATTAATGGCTTCGGGTATTTCATTGGCCACGTTACCAACTATGGCTGGTATGGTTGCAGCATTAGCAGGCGTATTTGTTCACGCTCGTTTAGCAAAAGCGTGCCATCTGCTTGAACTAAAATTAGAAAAATCATTAAGGAGTTTGCGATGAGATTAGGCAGACGCCACCAAAAAAATGATGAAGCGCAAATCGATTTAACCTCGATGCTCGATATTGTTTTTATTATGTTGATTTTCTTTATTGTTACCAGTTCATTTGTTCGAGAATCTGGCGTTGAAGTGAATCGACCGCAAGCTTCGCATGCGGTGAGTCAAAAAGACGCGGGGATTTTCGTCGCAATTAATGCGGCAAATGATATCTATATTGATAAACGTCTGATTGATGCAGAGCGAGTTGAAGCGACATTAGAGCACCTGCTATTAGAGCAGCCAGATGCTTCACTGGTTATTCAAGCTGACGAACATGCTTACAATGGCACGGTTGTTAAGGTCATGGACGCGGCAAAAGGGGCTGGAGTGAAAAACATCGCATTGGCTGCGGAAAAACGCTGATGCTACGATTATTCATTGCATTGCCTTTTGCTGGCATCATCTCGCTAGCATTATTCAGTTTTATGTCATGGATGATAGATAACGGCCATCAACGGGTTACTGAAAGTGCTCAAGCGCTCAGCTTTACTATGATTATGGTTGAGCAAGAGCAGGATCTTCAACGTCGTCAACGTAGCTTACCAGAGCCATTACAACTACCAGAGCCACCACCACAATCACCCGTAACACAGGCCCAAACGGTAGCAGTTGAAACGTTAGCCGCTAACGCATTGCCTGCGTTAGGGCTAGATACCGTAATGAATGGAGTCGCAATTAGTGCGCCTACTTTCGGTGACTTTGGCACTAATCAACAGGCAATGCCGCTGTATCGTGTTGAGCCTGTTTATCCAGCCAAGGCGCTTAAACGTAGTGTAGAAGGGTTTGTTACGCTGAGCTTTACCATCGATGAGATGGGCAAAGCGACCAATATTAAAGTCGTGGAAGCAAAGCCAGTGAGGATGTTTGAGCGGGAAGCGATACAAGCAGTGAAAAAATGGAAATATCAGCCGCAAATTGTCGATGGACAAGCCATATCACAAAATGGGCAAACTGTAACGGTGGAGTTTAAAATCGCCAAATGATAAAACGACTTTTCATTAGCTTGCCGTTGTTTATTGTATCGCTAGCCCTAAATGCCAGTGAATTAAGCCCCATAACAGCGATAAAAGTACAAAAAGCGCAGCAACTTGCACAACAAGAAAAGCTGATACAAGCGATAGATGAACTGCGCCATTTAGAGAGTTCGAGAAGCTACGACAAAGCTTTTATCGCGCGTATGTTAGGCGTTTTTTATTGGCAAAATAACCAGACACAGCAAGCTATTTCACAAATAAAATATGCGGTTGAAAGTGGTGAACTTAACGACCAACAAACGTGGACAACCGAGCGTATGTTGGCTGATTTATATGTTAATGAAGGTCAATTTGAGCAAGCACTACCACATTATTATCAATTAGTTAAAAATACTCCAGACGCACAAAGCGCGCCACAATTATGGTTGCGTATTGCTCAGACTCATTACCAATTAGCGCAATGGCGTAAGGTACTAAAGGCGTTAGTTCAATATCAAAACCTAGCCGCAATGAATAGCAAAACGCCACTCTCTCTTAAGCTTGGGGCGCAACTTCAGCTTGAACAATGGAAAGAGGCTATTCCAACTCTGAAAAATTTGATTGCTTTGGAGCCGAATAAATCAAATTGGTGGCGTCAATTAGTAGGATTGCACCTGCGTTTAGATCAGCGACGCCAAGCGCTTAATAGTTTAGCGCTAGCCAAACTACAAGGTGTTGAATTATCAGAGAAAGATACACATCTATTAGCGCAACTTTATGCGCAAAATGGCATTCCAGAACGTGCCGCGAAAACGATGCAAACTCTGCCTGATATCAATAGCGATGTGTCATTAATCACAGAGCAAGCAACGTATTGGCAACAAGCCAGAGAATGGCAAAGTGCCATAGAAACTTGGTTGATTGCCGCTCAATTTGATAATAAGTACTTTTGGCAAGTTGCATTGCTGTATAACCAACAAGGGCAATACAACCAAGCATTAGTAGCGCTAGATAAGATCACAACAAAAGAGAAGCAGGCTGATGTTGCATTAGTTCGTGTACAAGCGCTGTATAAACTCAATCAACTGGATACGGCGCTGTACCAAGCGAAGCAAGCAGAAATTATTCAGCCTTCACAAGCGGCCAAAGGATGGATCAAGTTTTTGACTCAGTTACAACAAATCAAAAAAGATAAGTCCATTCAGTCTTAAGAGGCGTGGAGTATCTGTTGATGATTCACAAGTTTTTGTATTGAAAAATCGTTAATGATAACTATTTGCATTGGTTTGTGGCGCGCTTTATGATTTAATCCCTTTTCATTATTTGTTCGTACCATGAGTCAATCACTAGTCACACAACTTTTTCAAGATGCAAACCAAATTACTCCCTACCTTCGGGGGTATACTGATTTTCCCCAGCATGTGGAATCTATTCAAGTTAATAAGGATAATAGCGTTCTCATCCAGCAGTTATATAACGAGCTTGCTCAATCTAGCCCTGAAGGGGGGGCAGCGTACTGGTTAACTCGAACATGGGATCTTCTCTGCTGGCAGCCCGTCTATCTTTGTTTCTTGTCCATTTATCGTTTGAATGCGTTGCCTGACATTTACAATATGACGCAGTTTACACAACCTAAGTTTATTTCCGGCTTTCATTTTCATCGCACAGAGTTCATTCACGGATCACAATCACTATTGATTGAGCAAGCGGGTCAGCAACTCACGTCGTTATTTGAAACGTATCGCCAACAGATGGATCCATGGGTGCGGATCCGTCCTGGTTTTACGCGTCACTTATTGGCAGATGGTCTACTCAATTGTTTAGTGAAGTTACAAAGTACTAATCCGGGCTACAGCAATGAACAGATCATAGAACAAGCAGTACAATGGTTAGAGGTGTGTAATCTTCCTAAAAAGCACTTATCGAGTTTACAAGTGAAAGATAAAAACACGCCCTTGCAGCTAATTCGTACAAGCTGCTGTCTAGTGTATAAATGCGAGGGCAGAAGCCTCTGTTCAGACTGCCCTCGATTGCGTCGAGATAATTAAGTCGGATGTCTCAATGAACAGTTTTGTTGCTAGCCGAAGGGGAGGATAACTGAACGGATGGTCGAATGCTCAGTAACAAGATCAATACAGAAAAACCGATACAAACAAATATAGGATAGTGCGCAGAGTACATCGCTAAGTAAGCCAGTAAGGAAGCCAGACCATAACCAAGGGTATGAGACATAGCAATGTATCCCGCCACAGCTCCAGGACGGCTTTCATCACATTGAGTGGCGAAGGTAGTGTATGCTGGAACAAGCAGAGCTGCTCCAATCGCTGATATCGCCATTGCGAGAGCGAAAAATTCAATGTAAGGCAATAGAAACAGTCCCAAGCCAATGAACAGTAATAATGCACCAGTTTGATACATTCGGTGCAGTGACATCTTTTTCTTTTTGATCACCAGAACTTGCGTAGCCAATGTAAATGCTGCGCTGATGGTTAATAAAATCCCGATCACATCGCTTACTTTAGCAATTGACCAATCCGTTATGCTGAGTATTAGCGGGGAAAAACTGTATTGCAGCAAAGCGATCACTGCGCACAAAAGTAAGCCAGACAGCAGATATGGCCATAGTTGGCGTTGTGGTAACCAAGGTGAAGATGAACCTTTAGAATGCCTCGTACTAGTGTCTGTTAGTGGTGTGGGTAAGTAGAGTGCGACCACTAAAGCGATCATCGGAAAGAGAATCATCCCCGCTAAAGGGGCAAATACATGAATTTTTAAAGCCCCGATCGCAATGAGCGGTCCAATTAAGCGACCAGCACTTAGGCCGATACTGACCGAAGTAATTGCCTGTAAGCGGTTTTGTTGTCCGCATAACAAAATAGCCCAGTGCTGACTTGCAGGCACCATTCCCGACACTGTACAGCCATATATCACCCGAGCTATGACTAACCCAGCTAACCAATACCAATCAGAAACATTGGTATCTACTATGAATGAACGGCTCATTGCAGTAAAAAATAACAATAGTAGAAAACTGATACTCATCCCTAGTAGTGCTTGTAATACGACGTTTTTGGGACCATGAGCGTCACTATATCGGCCCCAAAATGGCGCAGAAGGCAGGAATAAAAAACTGCCAATAGCGATGACAATCGACCATGTTGGTAAGTTAAATGCAGAATGTTCAACCAAAAAGGGAAGGGAGACTAATAATCCATTCTGCCCAACTCCCATTAGGGCGGCGACGAATGCAATGGCTGTTAACTCAAATGTCGAGGCGTTTTTTCTTCCAAGTAGTTTATTCATCTCTAACAACAAAGCGTGGGGAATGTATGCTACATCCTACTGATAATAAATGATTGTGAAAACCATTATCATTAAGATTAAGTTGTGATATCTTCACATGCTATTGACTTTATCGTGAAGAATGATGTTTTAGCATGTATCAACTTATCGATGCGGCGTTTGAAATTGATGGCAAACGCATACTCCACCCAACCACACTGACCTTGCACAAGGGTAAAGTAACGACATTGCTTGGCCACAACGGATGTGGAAAATCCACATTAATGAAGTTACTTAGCCGTCAAAACTTTCCTAGTCAGGGACACATTTTGCTAAGAGGTAAGGGTGTGGAACGGTACAGTGCCTCCGATTTTGCACTTAATGTGGCTTATTTACCGCAACATCCACCCATTACTGATGGGGTGACGGTACGAGAATTGGTTTGCTTCGGACGTTATCCGTGGAAAGGAGCATTCGGTCGCTACTCTGCGCAAGATTATCACATTGTTGATCAAGCAATAGAGCGAGTTGGGCTAAACGCGTTTTCAAGTCGTTATGTGGCCACTTTATCGGGTGGTGAGCGTCAACGAGCTTGGGTAGCAATGTTGCTAGCCCAGCAGAGCGAATGCATTTTATTAGATGAACCGACATCGGCATTAGACGTTGCCCATCAGCATGAGCTGCTCACCTTGGTACGTGAGCTCAATCAATCAGTTGGTATAACCGTGATTATGGTACTGCATGATGTGAATATGGCCGCTAAATTTAGTGATCAACTGGTCGCACTTCATTCAGGGAGAGTAATTGCTCAAGGCGCACCCAAAGATTTAATGAAACCGAAAGTACTCCAATCTATCTACGGCATGGAGTTAGCACTGTTTCATCATCCTCAAACTGGCCAGCCAATCAGTTACATCCCCTAATCAATAATGCTAAAAGGATCAAATTGTGAAATCGTATTTTTTGTTGTTGAGTTTGCTGCTGACCACCACGGTACAAGCCATTACCGTCGAGCATGAATTGGGCTCAACAACCTTTGAACATCGACCAAAAACAATCGCCACACTCGATTGGGCATTAACGGAAACCGTATTAAGTTTAGGCGTTAACCCTGTAGGAGTTGCTGATGTAAAAGGCTACCAAACTTGGGTAAGTGAACCAAGATTAAGTGATAGCGTCGCTGATGTCGGTTCACGTCGAGAGCCAAATTTAGAACTACTAACACAGCTAAAACCTGACGTTATCCTTATAAGCCAAGCGATGAGTCACGCCTACCCGCAACTGAATATGATTGCACCAACCTTGGTATACAGCATTTATAGCCCTAAAAAAACACCGTTGGAAAATGCCAAAGCTATCACGAAACAATTGGGTGAATTATTCAATAAATCCGTTCAAGCTGAAGCGGTGATTGCTCAAACAAATGCGAAGTTAGAGCTCAATGGTCAGTACATGCGTCAGTACAAAAATTCCGATCGACCTTTACTGTTTGTTCGATTTCTTAACGAGAAAACTGTACGTATTCACGGTAATGGGTCTTTATCTCAAGATGTTTTACAACAGATGGGCCTAGTTAATTCATGGCGCGATACTACTAATATGTGGGGTTTTACCACCGCAGGCATCGAAAAGCTGGCAGAACATCAAGTCGCACGTGTCTTACTTTTTGGCCCACTACAACCAGAAGAACGCAGTGTGTTAGAGCAATCGGCACTATTTCAAACGATGGTTTTTAGTCGTCAAGGTTTGGTGTATGAGCTTCCGCCAATTTGGACCTTTGGTGGGTTGATCTCTGCACAGCGTTTTAGTGACCAGATTACTAAACTTGTTGCACTGTGAAGTGAATATGTCTCCATCACTATCGCTAGCCGTAAATTATCGTCACTCAAAATGGCTACTTTGCGCCATATTTTGTTTTGGACTTATTGCGTCGTTATTGCAGCTGAGCATACCTTATCACCAAGGCTTGCCACTATTGTGGCAAACCTTATTTCATTATGATGCCAACAATTATCAACATTTGATCGTCAACTTAACCTATTTGCCGCGATTGGCAATGGCAGTGTTGTGTGGTTTCGGACTAGCGGTTGCAGGCTCGGTAATGCAATATGTGTTGCGAAACCCTATTGCATCGCCAACCACACTAGGGGTCGCCTCTGGTGCTGAATTAGGAATGGTGTTGGGGATTTTATTTCTTCCCAGTTCGTTTTCTATCTCCGGATTTATTCCGGCATTTTTTGGTGGCTGTTTCGCAACGTTATTAGTATTTTTACTTTCCGCAAAAAGAGGTTTTGCACCTATCCATATGGTGCTTGCAGGGATGGTGATCAGTTTGTTCTTTGGTTCATTAAACACCATGCTTTTGTTATTGAACGAACAGAAACTCACTAGCGTCTTTGTATGGGGAGCCGGGGCGTTAAACCAAAATGGCTGGCGAAGTGTCATTTTTTTATTACCAATGATCAGTGTGCCAGTTGCATTACTCTTGCTGCTGCAACGACCTTTGGCTTCGCTACAGCTCGGAGATTCAGTATCAGCTTCTTTGGGAGTGAAGGTAAAACAGGTCAAAGTGGCATGCTTAGTTTTAGCCATTTTTATTACTGCTGCTATTGTCAGTGAAGTTGGCTTGATCGGTTTTATCGGTATTGTTGCGCCAGCAATTGCACGTATGTTCGGTGCGCGAAAACTGCCCGTGCAACTGCTTAGCAGTGGAATTATTGGTTCTGCCATGCTGCTACTGGCTGATTTGATTGTGCAACCTTTGTCAGGTGTAGGGGGGGAATTACTACCGACAGGTGCGATGACAGCGTTACTTGGTGCGCCATTTTTGCTTTTGTTGCTACAGCGCCAAATATTTAAGTCAGATCTAAAAGCTCGTGAAGTCGTTATCCAAACGTATCGTCACATTTCATTCTCCAAAAGCGTTCTTTTCTTAACATTAATACTCGTGATATTGGTACTGTTGAGTCTTTTTGTTGGGCAAGGTCAAACGGGATGGTACATAAGTATCGATGCTAATATCATCGCATTACGATGGCCGAGAGTATTTGTCGCGCTGTTTGCAGGAATGGGTCTTGCCATAGCTGGTACTATTATTCAACGTGTTACCACTAACCCAATGGCGAGCCCAGAAATTTTAGGCATTAGTTCTGGAGCTGCCCTTGCTTTGGTTATTGGGGCATTATCGGGAGTGGCTATTGAACGCCATCAGCAAATGCTGCTAGGTACTGTTGGGGCATTGAGTGTCACTGCTATCATCTGGTTGCTAGCCAGAAAACATCAATTTTCACCGACGCATATGCTACTTTCTGGCATTGCCCTCAGCGCTGGGCTCGATGCCGTACTTCGGATCTCCTTAGCTTCAGGTCAAGATAATGTGCAAGGCTTACTAACTTGGTTATCTGGTTCGACATATTTAGTCACAACGATCGATATCTGGATCGTTGCATGTGCTGTTTTGGTGATAGGGTGTGGTGTGGTGTGTACTCATCGTTGGCTCGATATCATTGGCTTAAGCAGTGTAACAGCCAGCAGTATTGGACTGAATGTTCGGTGGGTTAGGCAGGTTCTATTATTGATGGTCGCCTTATTAACAACCGTTTGCACCATCGTGATTGGCCCATTAAGTTTTATTGGTTTATTAGCGCCGCATATGGCACGTTCCCTAGGCCAATATAGTGCGCTAAAACAGGTAATCGTGGCTAGTTTTTTAGGGGCGTTGATTATGGTCATCGCCGATTGGACAGGGAGAACCTTGTGGTTCCCATGGCAATTTCCAGCAGGGCTTTTAGCCTCTGTTTTTGGTGGAGCATATTTTTTGTATTTAATGCGCAAATAGCCGATGAGCTATAATTTACCAACATATAAAAGCAGACTATTGAAGTTGTTTTTATCGACGTAACAAACGGTTAAATATATGTGAAGCACAAACCGAACGTATTATACCAATCGCAGTAAAGAACCGCTCATACTCGCTAGCTTGTTAAAACTCTCGATAACGGCGTTAGAATTTTTGATTGTGGAACAAGTAGTTATCGAAAAATCCCGCTTTGTTAGCAAGCATTTTTTCTACGCTATTTTTGAGTACTTATTTACGGTGATTGGTATTGCACAAGTGTTAGAAATAAAAAGTGTTTCATTGTACCAGTAAATATAAAAAATAGGTTGATTATGCAAATAAGAATGATTAGCATTTGTGTTAACAATAAAAACACAAAGACGCATTATGGAAAACATACCTTACCCAGAGCAACAACAGCCGATCATCAATGATGTCGCTGCTGCTTGTTTCTTAAATGCACTTGCTAGAGAGTGCGACTCGATTTCGATTGTTATTGAAGGAGATAAGTCATTTTACTGCATACCACGATCAGAACAATCCGCTATTTATATTCCGCTACGCTATGTCTCATCTTTAGGTTTACATCAATATCATTTTCCCGCTTATGCATTAGGAGAAAATAATACTCCCCTTGATTTCACCTCAGTCTTGAACGCGATTATGCATGAGCCTTCACTGGTTGGCTTATTAACCGCTGAACAAAGTGACATTTTTATAACCCGTGTACTAGAAAGCAGTACTAATACCCATCAAGCCATTTTAAAAAATCCTTATGGACAGTCACTGTTTAATGATGCGTTAAATTTTCAACAGGCCGAACAAGGATTATTAGTCGGACATTCTGTCCATCCTGCACCGAAAAGTCGTGAACAGTTCACCGCAGATGATGCTGCGCTTTATTCACCAGAGTTTGGAGGGCAGTTTGCACTACGTTGGTTAGCTGTTCACCCAAGTATTACCATTTCAGGCAGTTCCGCAGAGCTTACTGTGCAGCAACGACTTGAAGAGTTTTTAGAGGCCGATACCATGCTGGCTAAAATGGTCGTGGGGGAGATACCCGAAGGCTATTTACTCTTTCCTGTTCACCCATGGCAGTGGCAATGGTTCAAAAAACATCGTGATATTATTCAGTATCTCGAACAAGGCTTAATCGAAGATTTCGGTGAATTTGGTGCGACATGGTACCCAACCTCGTCCACTCGCTCGCTATACAGCCCTTCAATGCCTTATATGTTGAAATTTTCTTTAAGCGTAAAATTAACCAATTCAATTCGAAATTTATCACTAAAAGAAGTGGTTCGGGGGACGCGCCTCAACCAAC
This sequence comes from Vibrio aestuarianus, assembly GCF_012395185.1. GTDB lineage: Bacteria > Pseudomonadota > Gammaproteobacteria > Enterobacterales > Vibrionaceae > Vibrio > Vibrio aestuarianus. The sequence continues at coordinate 31,062 of NZ_JAAZTU010000029.1, read as the reverse complement.
TTTTCCATGATACTGATCTGAGTGGCACACAAGGTAAAGGACGTGGCTTTCAAGTAATGCAAGAGCCTGCTTTTGTTGGTTTGATTGATCAGAAAGGAGATGTGATCGACGAAAGTTTGGTGGTTTTTCGTGATAACCCGCTGCAATCTCAAATAGATCAAGAAGCGGTGGTGTTAGCAACCTTAACTCAACAAAACCCATGGTCTAGTGCGTCGTTAAGTGCTGCAAGAATTCATTCTATCGCTAATGAAAACAACAGCTTGGTAAAAGATGTTGCACTTGATTGGTTTAGCGCTTACTGCCGCCATGTAGTGGTACCACTATTTGCTTTACAGGCTAATTTTGGTGTGGTGTTTTTAGCGCATCAACAAAACATAGTATTGCAAATGGACAATGGATTTCCAGTTGGTATGTATTACCGAGATTGCCAAGGTACGGGATATACCGATCTCGCCTTTGAGCGCTTTTCTCAGCAGTTAAGTGAAAGCAAAAACGATGTGGAAAACTATTGGAATCAAGAAAAAGTGCGTCGTTACTTCGCTTATTATTTGGTGATTAATTCCACCTTTAATGTCATCAGTTCGATTGCTTCTCACTGTGATATATCGGAACAAGGGCTACTACGCGTTCTACGCCAACATCTTGAAGCATTGCACTTTAGTGAAATACGAGATTCAGCATGTTTAGATTACGTACTAGACAGCGACACATTATGCTGCAAGGGTAATTTTTACTGCTATTTGCAGAACTTCAATGAAAACTCTATTCCAGATCCTGCGGTGATTTATTTCGATTTGCCTAATCCCTTAATCAGCATTAAAGAGTATTCTCATGTCTAGTTTTGCCACTTTTACCGTTAAACAAGCAGCAGAGAAACCCGTTGAACTGAATTTGACACTTTCGCTTTCCGATCTCGAACATTGTGATGTTTTAGTCCAGTTATTTAGCGATCTCGATCGGCTTTTTAGCCAAGATCGCGGTATTGATGAAGTTCAATTTTTCCCGGGTAACGCTTTAGTTTGGCAACAAATAGCAGTGAAACTGCCCATTTTTAAGGCTTATATCCTGAGCCGAGCGTGTTTCTATCAATTGCCTTTGCATTGGCATAAACATTTAACTTCAAGTCAATTTCCGTTCAACGAAGTTCAAACTCATGTTCAATATCGTCATCATCCCCAAAGGCCACCTATGCCAAGTGGAATAGTGTATGAACGTTTTGACTATGACGCCCAAACGAACGTTTCTTTTCGAGTATTTGATATCGAGAAAGATCTGCTTCGCTTTGCCCGTTGGATGAATGACCCTCGAGTAGCACATTTCTGGGAGCAAGCGTGGAGCCAAGAGAAGTTAGCGGAGTTTGCTGTTGAACAGCTGAATGACCCCCACATCATCCCATTAATTGGTGAATTTGATGGACAACCATTTGGTTATGTTGAGGCGTATTGGGTAGCTGAAGATCGTTTAAGCTCTTATTACGATGTTCAACCTTACGACCGGGGTATTCACTTATTAGTCGGTGAAGAGCAATTCCGTGGTCCACGATTTTTTGATGCATGGATGAAAGCTATTACTCATTACCTATTTATTGATGATAACAGGACACAACGCATTGTATTAGAACCAAGGTCAGACAATCACCGTTTGTTTAACCGAATAGAGCAGGTCGGTTATCGAAAATGTTTCGAGTTTAACTTCCCGCATAAACGCTCGGCTCTGTTGATGCAAACTCGCAGCGAATTTTTTAAAGGACAATGGTAATGGAACAACAGGCTTTACATCTCTACTGGCAAGATGCGAATAGAAAAATGGTCGCAAAGCTAATGAGTGAATTAGCTTATGAACAAGCATTTGAACTTAAAACCATACCTGACGGTTTTTCGCTTTCGCTAGAAAGTGGCGTTATATATTCTGGATGTGGTCAGGCGAATATTTGGGGGCAAGTTGTATTTGACTCGACAACATTGAAACGAGAAGAGGATGGTCATTTTTCCGACATTCTTGCTTCAACATTCATGTTGGATATCCAAACACAATTAGAGATTAACGATGAGGTGTTGGCTGAACATTTTGAAGATCTCAATGCTACATTGCTAGGAGATTGTAAGTTAGCCTTACTAAAGCAAGGGCTAACGGCTAACGAACTTGCCAGCATGTCTTGTGAACAGCAACAAAGCCTATTTAATGGGCATCCCAAATTTGCCTTTAATAAAGGGCGAAGAGGTTGGGGAAGTGATGATCTTCAGTGTTATGCACCAGAGGCACAAAAGGCATTCCAATTGTGTTGGGTGGCGATTGAACGTTCAAATGTCGAGCAAGCCATAGGAAAAAATCTAGACTGGCAAGACTTGGTACTTTCAGCGATGAGTAGTGATGACCTGAAAGGCATCAAGCAACAAATTTTCAGTTATAACGTTGACCCAGAACAGTACACACTTGTTCCTGTTCATCCTTGGCAATGGCATAAAAAACTATCACTGCTTTTTGTACGTGAATTGGCGCAAAAAACGATCATTTATTTAGGAGAGTATGGTGATGAATTTTTACCTCAGCTTTCCTTACGTACCTTAAGTAATGTCACTCGCCCGAATGGTTATGACATAAAATTGCCACTGACTATTATGAATACTTCGTGCTATCGCGGTATTCCTGGGCGCTATATTTTGGCTGGTCCACTGGCGTCTGAATGGATTGATCACGTGTTTCAAACTGACCCGATACTGCTGGATAAACAGGCACAAGTACTACAAGAACCTGCGGCAGCATTTGTTGCTCAGCAGGATTATCAGCAATTGGCTAAAGCCCCCTATCGTTATCATGAATTGTTGGGCGTAATTTGGCGCGAATCGGCCCACTCAAAACTAGCACGTCATGAAAAATCGATATTAATGGCGGCATTAATGGAATGCGATAACAAAGGGAATCCATTGGTTGCTGAGTATATTCAAGCTTCAGGCTTGTCTTCTCTAGCGTGGTTAAGCCAACTCTTTGATGTGGTGGTGATTCCGTTTTATCACTTGTTAGTCAAGTATGGCGTATCTTTAATTGCTCACGGTCAAAACATCACCTTAGTGCTTGAAAAGCATGTGCCTAAACGTATTTTACTTAAAGATTTCCAAGGTGATATGCGCTTGATTGATAGAGAATTACCTGAGCAATCATTGTTACCTAAGGAAGTGAAAGAGGTGACGGTTAAATTACCGGACTCCTTGATTATCCATGATTTACAAACAGGCCATTTTGTTACCGTACTACGGTTTATTTCACCTTTGATGATACGCCTCGGTGTTAATGAAGCCACTTTTTATTCTTTGCTTGGACAATCGATTCAACGGTATATGGCTGAAAACCCTGATCTGAATGAACGTTTTACTCGCCTCGATCTCTTTAAACCTCGAATTTTACGCATCGGTTTAAACCTTGCGAAATTTCGGCACAGCACTGACGGCAGCGTATCACGCATGCTGCCTGATATGGACGACCAGTTAGATAATCCACTTTATCTAGTGACTCAATAATAAGGAAAAATACGATGAATAATTCCTCGAATCAAATGTTGGACATCGCCGGTATTGGTGTTGGTCCATTTAACTTGAGTGTTGCCGCGCTATTGATGCAAAACCCGAGCGTGAATGCCCAATTTTTTGAACGTGCTGAATCCTTTTGCTGGCACCCAGGCTTGTTGCTCGATAATACTCATATGCAAACCATGTTTTTAAAAGATTTAGTCAGTGCGGTTTGCCCTGAAAGCCCTTATTCATTCTTATCCTACTTAGTTAAAAATAAGAAATTCTATCGATTTTTATCGGCAGAATTGGGCTGTATCAGTCGCCATGAATTTTCAGATTACCTCGCTTGGGCAGCACATCAACTACCAAATGTTCAGTTCTCAAGTAAAATCGAACACATTGAACATACGGGCAATGAATTTGAAATCCATGCTACACATGGCCGTTATTTCGCTAAAAATTTATGTATAGGTACCGGAAAAGTACCTTACATGCCTAACTGTGCTAAACCACATATCGGTGAACGAGTATTTCATGCTGCTGAAATGGGGTTAAGAGAGCGAGACTTTACCGACAAGCGGGTGCTAATTGTTGGTGGAGGGCAAAGTGGCGCAGACATTTTTATTAATGCATTACGTGCTAAATGGGGGCAACCTCGCTCACTTGATTGGCTATCTCGTCGTTCTAATTTTCAACCTTTAGATGAAGCAGCATTCACCAATGAGTTCTTTACACCAGAATATGTTGATGCGTTTGTTGGTCTATCGCCAAAGGTAAAGAAAACGGAAATTGCAGCACAAAAGCTGACATCTGATGGGATCACTCAAGCGGCTATTTTGGATATTTATCGTGAGTTATATCATCGCTTTGATGTATTGAAACAAGATAAATGGGTGAGGTTATTGCCACATCGAAGTTTGAACCAACTTAATCAAACTAAAAATGGATTTGAGGCGGCAGCATTTAATGCCCTCAGTCAACAAAACGAAGTTCATCAAGCCGATATTATTATTTTGGCCACGGGGTTTAGTGCGCCATATCCAACCTGTTTAGACACTATCTTGCCGATGTTGGAGCTAGATAAGCAGGGACGTTATCAACTGAGTGAGAACTTCGAACTTCAGTGGAAGGGAAGTGCTCGCAATAAGATCTTTGCGGTCAATGCAGGAATGCATACACATGGTATTTCTGAGCCGCAGTTGAGTTTAATGGCGTGGCGTAGTGCTAGGATCATCAATCAACTTTGCCAGAAAACTGTTTTTGATTTAGACACAGGACGAGGAATGATTGAGTGGGTCAGTGAAAGTCGTATCGCTGAGCTTGTAGAATAATCAACTTGTTGAATATTTTCGAAAATGCCGCCTGCCATATCATTATAAATTCACATTGTTTTTTCATTTTATATGGTAATGAAGTGGCAAATGAGTATTATTATCAATTCCGATAATTGCAACTATATGAAGTAACAGAGAAAGATAAAATGAAAGCTCAAAAAAGGATATTTACATTAACGTCTATTGCAGCAGCAGTTGTGTCTGCAATGGCATTTGTACCAACAGCATCAGTGGCTGAAGAAATCAAATCTACACAAGACAAAATGGTTGTCGTTTCCAGCCGTGCGCCAAAAGCCATCAGTGAGATTCCAGGAACGGTTTGGTATGTTGATTCTGAAACCATTGAACGCGAGTATCGTGGTGGTAAAAGCCTAGGTGAAATATTAGCGATAGCCGTACCTTCATTGGATGTCGCGACAGAAGGACGTACAAACTACGGTCAAAATTTACGTGGTCGTGCGATGTTGGTAATGATTGATGGGGTGACCTTACAATCTTCACGTCAAATTAGTCGCAACCTTGATGCCATTGACCCATTTAATATTGATCGCATTGAAGTATTATCGGGTTCGACCTCAATCTATGGAGCTGGAGCTACGGGTGGTGTTATTAACATCATCACCAAAAAGTCACAGAGTGAAGAATTAGAGTTTGAAAGCTACGTTAGTGGTCGTTCTGGTTTTAACACGAGTGATGATTTTGATTATAAAATGGCACAGTCGATTTCAGGCGGCAATGACCGTCTTCAAGCGCGAGCTTCAGTCGTATACGGAGAGACACAAGGTTTCTACGATGCTGATGGCACGATTGTTACGCCAGATATTTCGCAAGGCTCGCTTCAGTTCAATACGCTTGTTGATACGTTGTTAACCATGGGGATACAGATCTCAGAAACTAAACAACTTAACCTACTTGCTCAATATTATGATAATCAGCAAGACTCACCTTATGGTTTATACATTAAAAGTAAAAATGATATTGAAGTGCGTGACGGTTTTGAATCTGATCGCCAACAAGGTACTGAACGCATTATGCTTGGTGTTGTATATAGCAACACAGCATTCTTCAGTCATCAACTGTTGGCTGAATTTTCGTATCGCAAAGAAGATCTCACTTTTACACCGTATTATCAAAGTGCATCGCAACAAACGACGGATGTAATCTCACTCAAAGCAGCGCTATCGAAAAACTTTGAGCGTTTCCAATTGGTTTATGGTGTGGATGCTTATGTCGATCAATTTACGTCAAATCAAGCATTGTTTGACCCCGTAGTGGCAAATGCCAGTGGTCAATTGATCAACCGTACTTATGCGACAGTAGGGCGCTATGCTAATACGGATGTGACCTCTATCGCTGCATTTGTGCAGGGGGATTATGCTTTAACGGATGATTGGTCATTGCAAGGTGGTTACCGTTACCAATACATGAACAATGAGATTGGTGATTTTGTTGGTGCTAAACAGCAAAAAGCGATTGCAGCCGGAAATGGCACTTCAGCTGATGCGGTACCAGGTGGCGAAACGGATTACACCATTGGGCTCTTCAATCTAGGGACACTCTATAAGCTTAACCATGAATCACAGCTATGGGCAAACTTCTCGCAAGGTTTTGATTTAGCCGATCCTGCTAAATGGTATGGCCAAGGTGATTACAGTAACACCCCTGATGCTGACGGTCACTATACATTGAACAAGAGCATTAACGTCAACGATTCTAAACTGTCTGGTATAAAAACTAACAGCTTTGAAGTAGGTTACCGACTAGACAAAGAGGCGCTTTCGCTACAAACCGCTGCGTATTACTCAGAATCTGATAAATCAATAACCTACGATAAAAACTCATTACTGATTAAGGAAATCGAAGATAAAAACCGTGTATATGGTTTGGAAGCGATGCTTTCTTATTGGTTAACAGACGCTGTTCAAGTGGGGGGGTACGGTCATTACGTGAAATCAGAAAAGAAAATTGATAATGAGTGGAAAGACATCTCTATTGGTTCTGCAAGTACTTCGAAAGCCGGTTCGTGGATTGGTTGGTATGAGTCAGATTTCGCTCTTAAACTGCAAAGTCAAACCATGTTCGATTACACGGATGCAGACGATAATACCTTGAATGGTTACACCACATTTGATTTTGTCGGAAGTTACCAATTACCTGTGGGTAGTTTAGGTTTCGGCATTTCAAATTTATTGAATAAAGAATACACCACGATTTGGGGTCAGCGTGCACAAAATGTGTACTCGTCTCATTACGCGGCAGAGGCTTATGACTATAAAGGTCGTGGCCGTACCTTCACCTTGAATTATCAAGTGAAGTATTGATAATTCACTCCTTTAACTATATGTAATAAAAAAGGTGCGGTTCTCGCACCTTTTTATTGCTTAACGTCCTCTACCGTCGATCATCACTATCAAGGTTTTAGTGAGGATACTTAAATCCATACTCAGCCATCCACCTAATGAATTCATGGATAACGCATAACTATGGTCAAAACCGACTTTGCGTCGAACGTCATCGATGCAGGTATCGTAACCTTGATTAACTTGGGCAAGGCCAGTAATTCCAGGTAATACTCCATAAGTTCGATCTGCAAAATAGGGAATGGCTTGCTCGAGTTTTTGATAGAAACCGGGTCTTTCTGGGCGTGGTCCGATCAAAGACATTTCGCCTTTTAATACATTAAATAGTTGTGGAATTTCATCCAAACGAGTTTTTCTCAAAAAACGACCAACAGGTGTAATACGAGGATCATTTTCGGTTGCCCACACAGCGCCAGAGCGGGTTTCAGCATCTTCATACATGGTACGAAATTTGATGATTTCAAAGAACGCCATTTTTTCAGGGGTTGATTTACCCACTCGCAATTGGCGATATAAAACAGGTCCTGATGATGTGGTTTTAATCGCTAATGCAATAAACGGTAAAATGGGTAGTAGTAATAGCAGACCAAGTGCAGCACCGATAAAATCAAAGCCGCGCTTGGTTGCATAAACGGATAAGCGAGTAAGTTTGCGAGTTTTCATCATCATCTCCTTAACGATTGACTCGAGCCCAACGGCCATTTTCCAACCCAAGTAGGTAGCGTAGCCCACCGATAAAATTGGCATAATGGCCCGCAACGATATATGTCACTAATTGGCAAATTTTGTAGCTAAATAGTCGTGGGAATAGCACGCCTAATGCCCCTAGGCTATAGGCAAATATTTGTAGTAATAACAGAATCATGAATAAAAAATTATGCATGAGTACAAGTGAGCAACTGAAGCAAATCAGCATCAAGTATGGGGTTGCTAAACGCAATCCTTTCCCTGAAAAGAAGGCAAAAGCAACACCTTTATATCGTGGGCTAAACAATTCAAATAAGTGAATCATTTGTTGCATGTTACCGGCAGAAATACGTAAACGTCGTTTGAAATCACTCTCTTGTTGGGTTGGCTCAAGTTCGAGGGCCACCATATTGGGTTCGTAATGCGCGAGATATCCTTTACGAATGATTTCCATAGGCAGTACAAAATCATCATTGATCGTATTTTCAGATAAAGGTTCGAATAAAGCGGTTCGAAAGAGATAAAGCGCACCATGAGCCCCAAGGGTGGATCCTAGTGAAGCTTCATTCAGTTTGACTTGTCCTTGATAACGCCAGTAATTTGTTTCACCTTGGTTGGTTTGATCAAGTAACTGATATTGAGCATTCACGACACCTACATCTGGATTCATAAAGTGCTGCTCAGCAATGAGCAAAGCATCCAATGAGATTAAAGCACTAACATCACTAAAAGCCGTGATCTCAGATTGAACATACGTCATTTCATCATTCAGTAACGCCACTTTTCCGCGGTTAAGCGTATAGCTGTGGACCTCAAAATAGGTATCACTACAAATAGCTTCTTGTATGGTTTGTTCTGCTATTTCTACAGTATCATCTGTACAACCATCACAGGCAATAATGACGGTCAGCTGGCTTTTGGGATAGTCAAGAGCTGCGAGATTGCGAATTTTTTCAGCAATCCAGCGAGATTCATTAAAGGCAGGGACCACAACGGTCACACTTGGGCGTAAAGAGTCATTTTGCGCTTGACGGTAACCTCTTAGTGTTTTGGGGACGGTTTTGATTGGATGGCTTTTGGAGTACCACTTGAGAAACAAGGGATATCCAACATGATGATAAATAATCAAACCGCCACAGGTTATACATACAACAATTAAGATAAGTTCCATCATGCTAACGCCTCCGTAGCTAAAGATTCATACGAATTCACCATTTGCCGAATATCGCTGTGAGCGAGCACAAACGTTCTTGGGTTAAAGCATATGGGGTAGTCTAAAGCTTGCTTCAAGCCTATGGCGAGATCCAATACTCGATTTGGTTTGACAATAAATCCAGACAATGGGCAAAGCGTTTCGCGTGATGCGCCGACATTGGTCAGCACGGCGGATGTTCCGCATGCCTGAGCCTCTAATGGTGAAAGAGGAAAACCTTCGCAGCGTGACGGCATACAAAATAGGTCGATGGCTTGATAAAAAATAGGCATGTCTTCAACTAAACCAAGAAAATGAACGCGAGAGGTGACAGCGCAACGTTTAGCTAGAGCTTGCAATTTATCCCTTTGTGAACCTTGCCCCGCAATGACTAAGTGAACAGAATCCGGCAGTAGTGCTAATGATTTTATTGCTAAATCATGGCCTTTCACTGTTTCTAGGCGACCAGCACAACCAATAAAGGTGGTGTCTGCATCTAAGCCAAGTTGTTTGCGTGCTTGTTTTTTTGAACCTAAGTTAAATTTTTCGCAGTCGATACCATTTTTAACGGTAATGGTGTTTGCATAATGAAAGCGTTGTCTTAATGTGTCAGCAACATAACTTGCGTCCCCAACAAGAATTGGTTTGACAGCCTTCAATACCCATTTTTGTAAGTTGAAATGTTTTTTATTCTCTAAATGCCAAACATCATGTTCGGTATGAATTCGAACCTGAACTTTTGCTATTTTGGCTGCAATACCCGCATAAATTAATGGACCAATATGATGAGTATGCACCACATCAACTCTAAGAAAGCGAAACAGATTAACTAGGACTGGAATCATAGCTAGGTGTACACCGTTTTTTTTATCCAGAAATAATAACCGGTCGCTAAAGGCTTCAAGCTTCGGCCAGTTCTTAATCGCTGCTTCTTTATTTCCTTCTAAACTGAGGATGAGAGTATTGGTCTGTGGGTTTGCAAAATTCAATAAATCGAGCGTTAAGCTTTCAAGCCCACCAGGAGCAAGATGCTGAACTACATGTATAACATTACGACGGTAAGGTTGCTGGTTGTTCATCATGTCATCCTTTAACGACTAGGTTTAAAGTAAATAAGGCATGAAGCATGCCAATAAAAATGGCATTGTTTTTCAATGCATTAGGTGGTTTTTTTGTTGAGGCTAACGTTCAATTCCAATCTGAGAATCGAATTGAACGTTAGATTTGCAAAATCAAAGAGAGACTTTCGGTATAACGGTAAGAACGGGAGATTTGGTGAGGTTTTCCAATTCATCACGACGACGAATGCTGGTATCAAACAATTCACTTACTGTGGCAAGCCCACAGCCTAATGCAATCCCAGCAATAAAGCCTGCTATCACAAACAAAATGCTAGGCAGATTGGATGGTGTGCTTGGTGTATAAGGTAAATCGATGATTTTCACCCGTTTGTTTTGTTCAAACACACCAAGAGAACCGGTTAGTTGCGCCATTTCATAGCGCTGTAGTAACTCATCGTACAACTGACGCTTAATCTGTACATCGCGTTTTAAACGGTATAATTCTTTGGCATTGTCACCAAAGTTATTAGCTTTGTTCTCTAATTCGAAAATGATTTGGCGTAAGCTTTTTGTTTCCTCATTTAACGCTTCATAACGGCTACGTGCATTTTGTAGGCCTTGCAGTTGAGTGACGAGTAATGGCTGAACTTCATTTAAATCAGACAATGTATTACTACTGGCTATATCCCATAGCTGGTCACTATTCAAGTTAGGGTGCCCTTGTCCGAGTATGGTCGTTCTTTCTAACTCTAAACGCGATAATTCGCGTTTTTTAGCTTGCACCAAACTATGAGAGTCGGTGTATTTTGATTGAAGCAATGCTAAATCACTGCGTATTTGAATTATTTTATCTTCAATTTTACCGATCACCGGATTGGTTTTTGAAAGCTGTTCATCCAAGCTACCTAGTCCTTTTTTAACGCCGGATAACTCAGCCTCCTTTTCTGACAATGATTGTTTTAAAGCCGCAAGCCGATTTAAACTTTGCGTTTGCATTTCCGGTGAAACGGATGAGTTTTGGTTGTTATAAATAGCGAGCGCATTTTCTGCAACATCCAACTCAGCCCTACGTTTTTCAATATGCATGGTTAAAAAATCGCTTGAGTCTCGAATTGATGAGCGTTCAGGTGCAAGTAATTGGTCAATAAAATGTTCGCTCACGGCTTGCAACGTCTCTTTCATGCCTTTAGGGGATGAACCTTGTAACTCAATTTTAATAAAATCTTTGCCAAGCATGCTGATTGAAAGGTTGTTGGATAATTTGTTGATGGCTCTTTCTATCTCGCTACCCGACATCGTGTCATTGACCAATTCAAGCTCCTGAGCAACTGAAAATAGAACATGGCGACTCTTCAAGAGAGTGCTGAGTGCGCTCATGCGATCATTGAGCATGGTTGATACTGCGATATCTTCCAAAAAAGGATTCATTTTGGCGGTTTCTTGGATCAACATACTAGTATGTGATTGGTATTTTAGCGGAGTGAGGTAGGAGACGAGTAAGCCAACTACAGGTAAAATAAGCATTGGCAGTGCAATTAAATAGCGTCTGCGCCATGCCCCGCAAAGAATCACCAATAGACGTAATTTTAGTTGATTCATAATAGCTCCAACATCCAATTGACGAATTGACTGCGGCTATCCCAACTCTCTTGAGTCACGATATCTCGGGGAAGTTTTGGTTGCTGGCAAGCAAGATGCAGCATACTGACCATTTCTTCACTATTTTGAGCAATATTTACGTGCTTACGGTATGGCTTCAATGCCGGAAAATCAGTTGTGACAATCGCACTGCCTGCAGCTAAGTACTCCATTAACTTTAACGGACTACAGGCTTGGATCTGCTGGTTTGCTTTGAAGGGCAGTAAGCTTACATTCCAGTGTTGGCTGTAACTAGGCAGTAAATAATGCGCTTTAGGGCCAAGGTAATGCACGTTAGGTAACTTAGGTAATTGGCACGACGATAATTCTATAGGACCGATGAACACAAATTCCCAGTTGGGTAAGTTGCACGCAATGTGATGAATTAAATCGTAATCAAGCCATTGAGATAAGCTGCCATAAAAACCTGCGATAGGCTTGCCATTGTTCGGTAGGTCGCTAGCACGTGGTGACGGAGTTGAAAAAAGCTGAGTATCAACGCCATGAGGAAGAAGTTGTGTTTTACACGCTGGAAATTTAGCTTTGATATTTTCACTGGCGGCGAAAATTAAATTCGCTTTTTCAGCAAGGCATCGTTCATGCATTGTAACCACACGATGATCAACCCCCGCTAAGGCAGAAAAGTCATCCCCACAATAATACACCACCGCCGATTCATTCAAATGCCCGCAAAGATCGGCAGCGGTTGGTAACGAGCTCCATAAAATCGGCGAGCTAAGCGACATTTTTTCTAGGATAGGATGCAGTTGGTGTAGCATGACATCCCTTGCAATACGGCGTGCTATCGCACTTTTTGGCGCTGGTATTGTGCGTAAATTAACGACTTTGATTGAATTTAACTCAGTTTGTTTAGCTGAGTGGTTATAGCCAGTTTTAGCTTTACCTAGTATTTTTTGCACAGCGCGCGTTGAATCCCGCCATGTAAGCGCTGGTTGACGTAAGCCAATCGAGTTAACCCATACCACTTGACGATCTTGTGCCAAACGACCAACCAAGTGTTGAGTACTTGAGGGTAGGCCACCCCAATCTTCACCAAATACAATTAGATCACGCATACGATGTCTCCTTACTTGAGGGTTTTTATCACTTGCGCAGGATTTCCTGCGGCAATAACAAAAGGCGGAATACTTTTTGTTACAACACTGCCAGCGGCGATGACACTGCCTTGACCTATGGTGACACCACTTTTTACGGTGACATTGGTACCCAACCAGACATCCTTTTCTAAAATAATGTCACCGACTTGGTTGAGATCATCGGCTTCACCTAAAGCGCGACGTTTCGCATCCAGTGGATGGCCAGAATAACCACATAGAAATCCTTTACCGGCTATTCGAACGTTGTCGCTAATTACAACTTTATTACCCACCGCAATTGTGGTTTGCCAACCGATATCAACATTATTCCCAACCAATAGTTGTGGGTTTTGTGAAGCAGTGCGCCCGCTAAATGTAGTCTGCCCAGAGATACGACAGTCGTCGCCGAGTTGAATGTGTAAAGGACCACTAATAAAAGGGAGCCCGCCATACAAATACAAGCGTTGCCCACTTTGAGATGTTCTACCTCTAAATGCTGGGGTATAAAACAATAAGCGAGACAAATTGCTAATAAATGTGCGGATCAGCGTTAGAAAGAAGTACAACGCTTTATTCCATATTTGCGGGAATGGGATTTCAAACGAGCGCATCTTTTTCAATAAAAAGAAAATAGAACGCAATGAAGTATTTGGGTGATATTGCAACCAAATTTTGAATTGATGAACTCTAGATGCCAGCATAAACAATGTCCTATTTTGAAAAATAACGAAGTCTTTTTCTTTTAATAGTTCATGTTATGTGCCATAAAATAATGTATTAAAAATCAAATGGATAGTTATCAATTGAAATAATCAACTGATTAATTCTCATTTTGACAATCGTTTTGAGCGATATAGGAAACAGCAACTGTGAGTGCGGCCAAAATGTAAATGGGCCAGTTAAAACCTTGGGTTAAAAAGGTTCCAGAGACAATGGTCCCCATTAAACCAGCATAGACGGCGTTGGCGGCCGCGATGAGGTTTGGTGCAACGACAGATTGATGATGGTCAAGGTGTTTTAGTGTTCTGCGGGCGGTTACAATAAGCGAAATGATAAATAGGATAAAAACCGCCAGTCCAAGAAAACCGGTTTCAGCCAGTACGCCAAACCAGGTGCTATGTACAGCATGATTCAAGCCATCCCAATGTGGGCTGTAAAAAAAATAGTTTGAGTAAAAATTGTTTAAACCAACGCCAGTCAAAGGTCTATCTAATGCCATTTTAAACGCAGCTTCCCATGCATATAAACGGCCCATTGCCGAAGCATCAATTCCAGCCTCAGCAGCGCCGCCGGAAGCTCGATCTGAAATACCTGCCGCATAGTACATCACCAAAGCGCCAACAGCGCCGATACTAAGCAAAAGCACTTTGGATCGAATTAATTTAAAGGCATAAATACCAATCACTGCTAAAGCGCCGAGTAATCCTCCGCGGCTTTGGGTTGCAATCACTGCTGCTATTAATAAAACGGTGGCAACAAGACCAATAAAACGAACGAAACCATGAATACCTTGAGTCGTTGTTAAACTAATGGAAAAAGCCAATGGAAACATCAGCACTAGTGCTAGATCATTAGGATCTCCCAGCATAGAGCCTAATTCACGGCCAATGGTGACACGAGTTCCTTCCACTAGCCCTATTTGATTAATAGAATTGCTGATCGCCACCATGGCAATCAACATGCCAGATAACGTAATTAACAGTGAAATTCGTCCTAGGTTCTGTGAAGTGTTCACCAGCCAAACGATGGCAAGTGTCATAACAATGATCTTCCAATAAATACTTTTAAAATTCGCCAGAGCTTCTCCACGATTCGAGGCAAATGCAATACCGATGATAACCAATACCCAGAATATCGTTAAGAAAGTTAATGAGTGGTGCCAATAGACTTTTAAGTCTCGGCTTATTAAGGTGTGCCAAAGTAGGGCTGATAACGCGCCAAGTGAAAGAAGGAGTGGGATTTTTAGTGCAAATAAAATGGGAAACGCTTCATGCAAGCGAAAGAAAGAAAACACCACAAATAAGGTTACTAACCAGAAAGTCTGGTTAATTACGAACAAAATAGCAAACGGCAGTAAGGAAATGGCAATAGGAACTGCTGGGTTAGGAATATATAACCAAAGTAGGGCGATCCCTAAGCAAAGCGAGCTAACCATAATAATTGTTGAAATACGGCTGACTTTATTTATCTCCATACTGGCTTCCTTACTATCGGCTGCTGAGTTTGAATGAAGGATGAAACCAAGCACTAGGCAAAATGACAAGACGTGTTATCAGTGCCATTAGCAATATCATAATTGGTGCGAGAATAGACCCCACGATTAACATCCAGAGAAATTCAGCATGCCATGCGATGATCAAGCAAAAACCAACGCAGAGCATCAATGCGATAGAGCTTTTGTAAGCATAGGGGATAGGCTGTAATTGATGGCTGAAATAGATAACCAATAAGCAACGAAAGCCTTGAGCAATGATCAGAGCAATCAGTATTCCGCTAATCCCAATAGTAGCCCAAAACCCACACAGGGTTAAACCGGCAGTGGTAGCGGTAAGGTTAATTGCGAATAACCAATGTGTTTTTTTATGATGAAGTAAACCCAGATTAAACAGCTCACTTTGCTCTTTAAAAAATGCAACGGCTAAGGTACCAATCAACATTTTGGCTGCATCGGCATATTCTAATGGTAAGGAAAAAAGGATAATGACTTGCCCAGCAAATGCGATAGTGACTGTGAGTAACGCAATATAAACCATGCCATATTGTGTGTATTTTACCGCTTGTTGTGGGCCTTTTTGCTCCAAGGTAGTGAAGCGTTTGGGCATCCACCACATACCAAAAGGTTGAACCAGTATACACATTGCTAAGGAAAGTTTGATGGCAATAGCGTAATGAGCCAACTGCTCTAGTGAGCTTGAAAAGGCGATGATCCAACGCTCTGAGCCACTCAATCCAAAAGCAATTAAGCCTGATAGAGCTAGAGGAAGTGCATAACCTAGATACACTTTAGGTCGTGCAGGCCACTGCCAATCAAAGTGATTGTGGTGTTGAAGCAATAATAACTGAACAACGCTTGCTACAGCGCCTACCGTTAGGATACCTATAACCGTCGGAAATAGATGTAATACCGCCATAATGCCACATACTTGCATACCCGTTGTTGTAATACTGATTTTAAAAAACAACATTGGTTTGTCGATCATCCTTAACCAAGCGGTACTGATCGCAATGGCGCCTTCTAATCCAACAACCAATAAAATCAAGCTTTGCTCTTGTACTGTAAAAGGTAAACTCACGGAAGTGGAGAAACGAATGAATTGAAAAACTAGCCAAAAGCCTATAGCAATCAATGTGCCCAATATCAATGCAAAGGTGAACAACTCGCTTGCTTTTATCCATCGTTGATGCTGTGTTTTTTTTACTCCGGCAAATCGGTATAGACATTCATGTAAGGCTAAACCTGCCATAATGCCGAAACATGCGCTGATGGTAGCCAGAAGCTCGAGCTTTCCGACTTGGTCAACCGTTAAGTAGTAGGTAATTAAAGGCAGCATGAATAAAGAGACACCCTTACTGAGAAATAGACTTAAGGCATAAATACCCATGTTTTTCATTGGTTGCGACAGAATCACAATGAACTCCTTAGCGACATAGGAGCCGTAGAAGGTAGTCTCTTGTTATGATGATTAATAGCATAACCAATAGCCCAATATGTACTTTCAGCATGATATTGGTGTGCAAATTGCGCAGCTTTAGTACCAATTCTTGCGACGACTAATCGTTCAGCGCTGGCATATAAAATTGCTTCGCTTAGACTGTTGCTATTATTAGGTTGATACTTAATACAATTCAGATCATGAGTTAAAACGTTATCCCAATACGCCCCATCTTGTGGGATGAGGACACACATACCCGCTGCTAATGCTTCTAATATCGACAAGCCAAACGGCTCATGGTGGCTAGTTGATACGAATATATTGCTTTGTCGACGTATATCATCCAGATTTTTCGGGTCTTCGTACCACTGAGCTAGAGCTAGTTTTTGTGGTGCGATACTGCAAGGGAGCGAGATATCTTGCGGGCGAATAAAGCAGATATTTGCGCGACAAGATTGAATCTCGTTTATCTCGGAGAGTGACTCAGACAATAGGTCTAACCCTTTCCATTTGAGTAGTGAAGCACACCAAAACACCACTGGAGTTTCATATTGGCAAGGCGATGGCCATTTATCTTGAGTGATACCATTAACAAAAGGAGTAAACTGGCGGCTTTGACAGACAAATTGTGCAATTAAACTAGCATCAAGATAAGTGTATTGAGTTTGGTAATAACGGCAAAGGGCATTGATTAAACTGCGTTGAGTGGACGGTAGATAAAAGACAGAGTTTGCTTGAGTTAAGCAATAACCAATTGATCGTGAGCAAGCGACAGGGCCGTGGATAAACTGCAATAGTTTAAAGCGAAAGATTGGTCTTAGAAGATAAAGAGGCATATCAATACCCGGACCAGATGCTCCAATTGCTATTGAAACCCGACTAAGCTTCAATAAAAGGAACAACAGATAAAGACTATAAATGCATTGCTTAAACCAAAATGCAAACCCAGAAGTCGCTTTGGCAATAAAACGAAATGAAGGTAATGAAATAAAATCGACCGTTTGCTTGTCGCTAAATCCAACGTCTTGCCATGACTCTAAACTGGATGTGATCACGGTAAAGCGCGTGGTGGTGTGGTCACATAAAGATAACGCTTCTCTGGTCGCGATTTTTGACCCGCCTTTAAAGGCGATGGGGTCAAAAATAATACAATGAGTTGGGTGAGAGTTCATCATCCCCTCCTAAGCAAAGTGCTTTGTTATGTAAGTTTTCACTGGGCGAAATGCCGCTAACCAAGAAAACTCTGGTAAGTTTTGCGCTTCTAATAACTGTTCGTACACAAACTCAATCGCTCGCGCATTATGTTGGATTGTATGGCGGGCAAGTACATTCTGTTTTGCGCGTACACCAAGCGCCCGTGCAGGGTAAGGATGCTTCATCACGGCTCGCATTGCTTCGACTAAAGGTTTGATCGAGGAGTTTTCATAAAGAAGCCCAGTTTGCTTATGGCGAATAATTTCAGGTATGCCGCCCACTCTGGGGGCAACAATCGGTAGTTCGGCAAGTGCAGCTTCAATAATCACCAAGCCAAACGCCTCATTTCGAGCCCCGCTGACAAACGCATTTGATGCATGAAGCCAACCCTGAACGTTAGTTTGCTCACCCACGAAATGGACATGATTATTGATATGCAGCTCATCCGCATTGAGTTCTAAAGAATGCCGTTGAGGTCCTTCGCCAATCACCAATAAATGAGTATTGGGATATTCTAATGCCAGATGGCGGATCGCCGACAATATACGATCAATCCCTTTACGATGTATTAAAGAACCAACGGTAATGAACACGTAAGCATCATCAGCAATCCCCCATTTTTCATTTAAATCAACCGCAGAAAAATGTTTAAGCCGATCAACATCAATACCATTATGAATGACGGAGAGGCGATCACGTTTATATCCATCACGACGTAAATGCTCAGTAATCGCTTTGCTGACGGCAATAATATGTGGCGAAAAATGCAGCCCGAGCGTTAGGCGATCGCGCATTGGATAGTCTGAATGCAGTTGTGTCACCATCGGCGTTTTAGTGATTCTGGCCGCAAGGCTCATCCATTGACAGGGAGCACCACTGTTGACATGAATGACATCAATTTGTGCTCGTTTAATATAATCGATACCTTGCTTTACTAAGCGATACCAGCCTAGCACGCTAAATCGAGGCGCTTTCCAGCCTAGAAGTAAAGTAAACGGAGAATACTCACTGTGCACCGCATCGATTTGCATTCTATGATGCAATGCTTCGCAATTGGTCCAGATATAAGGAGTGTATTGAGTTCGGTTCAAATGAGTCACTAAATCAAGCAGACATTGTTCACTACCGCGAATCCAATTATCACCGTAATGAACAAACAAAACGTGTTTACGGTTTTTCATGGGAATATCTCCTTTTTCTTTCGGTGATGGAAAGGTTGCAAATGGAGTGCCAATGATGATTTTGTTATATTTGTTTGTTTTTAAATGTTTTTTTATGCAAGTGAGATTTATGGAAAGGTAGGAATTGGCATTTTCTCAAAATGAGAATCAGTTTAAGTAAAATAAAAGCCAAGGATTGTTGGAATCATCACGTCACTAGAATAATGCTCTTGAATGGTTTGTTTGGCGTGTTGGTTCAGGGACATTTTTTGTTGTGCACTCATTGCCGACCAATGCTCGATAACATCAGAAAGCTGAGAGTAGTGATCAACGATAAACCCATTGTTTCCATGGATAACTAATTTGGGGAGGTCACCAACATCAACGGTCGCGATGGGAATACCACGCGCCATAGCTTCCAATGCCGCCATAGGTAGTCCTTCATAGCGTGAGCAAATCACCAGCAAAGCAATGTTCGGCCAAACGGTGTTCATCGCTATTTGATGACCATGTAACTTAAGATTGTGTGATTTTTTAGCCGTGAGTATTTTTTCCATTGGTCCAGAGCCATAACAATGAAATGAAAGATTAGGGCTAGCTTGTGCTAAACGAAGGAAATGATCGGGCGCTTTTTCATGGCTCATGCGTCCAACAAAAGCAATTTGTTTTCCTTGTGAAACAGCAAGGTTTTCCACATTAATAAAATTATTTAGTACTAACGCAGAATATGGGATTTTTTGGGCCACTTTTTCACTGACGGCAAAGCGGTGTTTAGACAAAAAACTCGTGTAGCGATCAAATGCATCGTAAAGCCAAACGCGGCCTTTTGGTGTTTCACCTGCATGAAAGGTACTAATTTGTCTCACCTGACAACCAGGCATACACATCAATAATTTGCTAATAATACTGGCTTTATAACCGTGAGAGTGAATCACTCTGGGTTTTTCATCTTTCACTGCCTGTATCAAGGCACAGAAAGAATTAGCGGTTGGGTAACGATCGGAAAGATAAAAGAAAGGGATCTGATATTCCGTTAATTGTAAGGCAAGTTGGTTACTTTTCTCATATCGCTGAATAAATACAATTTCCACATTAACATTATGAGACTGAAGCCCACGTGCCAATTCAAGCACGTAGGTTTCAATCCCACCAAATACTAAGCTATCAAGCAGTAACCAAACCTTACTGACTGTGGATTCTTTCATCTTCCATTTCCCATGCCTGTTTTTTCCGATAAACAGTAGAAGGGCTCAGCTCTAGTAACACTGCGGCATTAAGCACATTACCATCACAAAAATCGATCGCTTGCTGTATGGTTTCTCGTTCTATTTGCCACATGGGGCGAATCACCATTTGATGAGGAGAAGATAGGTTTTCCGATAAAGGAATTGCTTCGTGATGACCAACCGCGCTCACTTCCGACAGAGGTGTGGCTGACATTGTTGAAGAAGCTGTATCACTAACCAATTCGATTTTGACAGTTCGTTGTTGATGCATTTGAGCTGGTAGGTGCGCAACGGAAACTTTACTCTCATCATTTAGCACCACGATATTACGGATAATATTTTGTAGCTGACGTACATTGCCAGGCCACGTATAACGTTTGAATACCGCCTCCACATCACGGCTGATACCTGTGAATTTCTTCTTATCTTGTTTGGCATATTGCAGTAAAAAATGATTTGCTAGCGTTACAATATCATTTCCACGTTCACGCAATGGTGGCATTTCAATCGGTACCACATGAACACGATAATAAAGGTCTTCGCGGAAACGCCCTTCTTCAACTTCTTTTAGAGGGTCTCGGTTTGTGGCACAAATGATTCGCAAATCAACTTTGTGTTCCTTGGAAGAACCTAAAGGAGTAAAGGTTCCTGTCTGCAAAAACCGCAATAGCTTCTTTTGCATCTCCAATTCCATTTCACACAATTCATCGAGAAATAGTGTTCCGCCATCAGCCAATGATGCTGCCCCTTTACGGTCTGTTGTTGCGCCAGTGAATGCGCCTTTAACATGACCAAAAATCTCACTTTCCATTAAATCACGTGGAATCGCACCACAGTTAATGGCGATGAAGGGTTTATCTCTGCGTTGGCTTTCTTTGTGAATGGCTTCGGCACACACCTCTTTACCCGTCCCACTCTCACCATTGATAAAGACACTCGCAGTTGTTGGAGCGACGGAATCAATAATTTTGTATACTGCTTGCATTGGCAGGCAAGCACCAATAAAACCATGGAAACGAGTTCTATCGAATTTATTGTTAATATCTTCAACTAGATGCTCTAGCTTGGCTCGCTTTAGATGTAGATTAACCGAAGTTTTGAGTCGATCTGCTTTGATCGGTTTTTCCAGAAAGTCTTCTGCGCCTTTATTCATTAAGGTGACTGCGATATCGACAGAACCATGCGCGGTGGCCACAATAACGGCGGTTGGTATTTGATTGTCAGAAATCCAATCCAGTACCTGCTCTCCAGACATGTCGGGTAGCTTTAAGTCTAAAATGACTAATTGTGGTACGTTACGTTCGATAAATGCGATGGCTTCTAGCCCCGTTTCTACATGAAACAGGTCATAGGGCTCATCTTTGACATACTGTTTATAAAGTACGGCAAGGGAGGTGGAATCTTCAACGAGTAATACTTTGGGTCTCATTTTCACGTCCTTGTTCTATAGCTTGATATTCACCTGTATCCATATTTTCTAGCATAAGGTTAAGATTGTGTGAAATGCTGTTCGCCAATTATTTGAAGTTGAGGCATTTCAGAATCCGAGAGCTTTACGTTGAATTAGCGCGCGTATAGAATCATGCGCTAGCTTTTCTAATTCAGGAATAAGGCTAAATGCAATATCAGCCTCTCCTATGAGGCAATGTTTTTCTATCTTGCGAGCTAATTCAGACAGGCGGCGATTACCCAAAGCAAGAGAAGTACTACCCAAAGTATGTGATTCAAACTCTAGCGCTGGTAGGTTTTGTTCTATCGTTGCGAGTTGAATTTTAGAGAGACGTAATTCGCACTCTTTGAGGTAATGCTCAATAAGAAAAGGGATGACTTCTACACCAGTATCTTTAATCATCTGTTGTAAAATAGACTCATCAACCCATTGTTCCATCTCATATTTTGTCATTAACTTCTCACCTAGCACTATTCCAAACTTATTATTTATCATAGCCTTTGTTTCCTTTATCGTGGCTTATAAGTCAGCTTTTTCTGTAAGCTGAGAGAAGGCGCAAGTTTTACGCCAAGGATTAAAAGCGTGTTGTTAAGCAGAAACAGAAAGGAAACTATTTTTTAGTAACCAGTGATTGATTCGTTCGCGCCAAGATTGAGGAATAAAAGGAATGCGGTCTAATTCTCTGACCAACTCTTGACTCAACGGCGGTTGGTTTTTTATATTGAGAACCGAGCCCAAAAAGTCGATTTTCTCCGACTGTAATAAATTCATTGCGGTACTGATTTGGCCGGAAGTAGTGGCACCGCCCATTACCACTAGAATGGTTTTATCACACGCACTGGCAACGCTTTGTGCGGGAATATTCCCTTTATTAACCTGCAGTAATGGTGAGGTATCAACAATGACGCGGTCAAATTTGCTCATCCAACCGGCTACCGCCTTTGCCATGGTATTTGGATCTTTATAGGCCAGTTGGGTTGCACGTTCATTGGGAATGGCAAGCCCAGTAAATAACTGATGGGTCTCTTTATTTTCTATCCAATACTCTTGTTGTTGATTACTATTAATGGTCAATTCCAAGTTGCGAAAGGCGGGGTTAAATAGGTTTAAATCCACTAATAATGTTTGATGGCCTGCAAGTAAATAACGTTCGGCGAGTGCACTTGCTACCGAAGTTACACCCTCACCAGTTTGACAGGCGGTAATACACAGTGAGTGGCAGTCTGCTAACTCTGCCGCCATATAGATTTGCTCAATTTCAGCATGGGTTGCAGGAATACACATTATAAAGCTCCTATCAGTACGATGGTGGTAGTTAGACGCAAAATATCCTCTAAACCGACACGTGCTTTTTCCATGAAACTCTCACTGCGATCAGGAATGTAAATGGTATCACCAGCACGCAGTACGGGAAGTTGATAGATATTCGCGGTTTTACTAAATTCGACTAAGTTGAATGAACGCGCCTGCCCTTGACAACATGACATATTAACCACAGTAATTTTCTCAAGATAAGCGGAGTCACTCGGACCACCAGCTTCAGCCAAAATATCGAGAATAGTCATTGTGTCGTTAAATACATATCGGCCGGGCTTATTCACAGAACCAAGTACACGTACCGTTGATTCTTTAGAGCGATCGAGCCAGTTACGGTTTTTCTCTGGAATATAAATGGTGTCACCGGGTTTAACTTTAGGCAGCAGATTTTCATCACCAGTTTCAAAATAAAGCGATAAATTCAACTTGCTGACCTGTGCATAGGTTTTATCGCGATGAGTAATGCGAATGTTATGGATATCTGCGTCTTTTGTCGGGCCATCAGCCGCAGAAAGAATATCTAGGAAGTGCATTTCCGTGGTGAAACGATAGCGCCCCGGGGCGTTGATTTGGCCGAATAGATAAATAGAAGCCTCCGAACTTTGGCGTACCCATTGTGATTTATTATCCGATGGATCTTGAGGAAGATCGTGAATTCGAATGATTGAGCCAGCACGAATCAAAGGCAATTCCGACGTTGGGGCTCCTTTTTGAATATAAGCATCAAGGTTAAAAACATGCAGACGATTATCCGCTGTTACTACTTCTATTCTGGTGGTATCTGCACGTAATGTTGGGCCACCCACATGTGCGAGTAGATCCATTAAATCCATTTCGTCAGACCATTCAACACGCCCAGGTCGAATAACTTCACCAATTACACTGACAGCACGGTCTGGTGCTACTTTCAGCCATGATTTTTCATTCATGTCTGTTTTTTCGGGAACGAAAATAGCGTCACCGGATGCGATGCTAGGAGGATTTTCACCCGTTAGTCCTTCGGTGTATGCGGTTAGATCAAAGCGGATCACCTGGCCGTTAGCTTTAATGATGCGAATTTGACGAGATTCTGCAAAGCGCGTTGGCCCGCCGGCGTTAGCCAAAATATCCATGAAGGTTGCACCTTTCTTACCTTCAAAAGCACCAGGGCGAGCTACTTCGCCCATCACATAAACCATATTTGCACCAGATTTAATCTCCTCTTCTTGTTTAGGTACAAAAATAGTCGTTCCTGGTGAAAGGGTTGGTAGTAAGCCACTGTCTCCAGTATCAAGATATCGCTTAAGATTAAAAATCTGCGGATTGTTATTGGTGATAATTCGAATTTGTTCCACGCCAGCATAACGAGTAACACCACCAGATCGCATTAAAATATCAACCAAGTCTGAGCTGTTTTGATAAGTGAATGAGCCGGGGGCATTCACTTCACCAAAGACTTTAATTGCATTACGACTATCCGCACTGTCACCCGAATTAGCCAATTTTGCAGCATCAAATTCTTGCTCGATATTACCCACAAGTGGTGAGGCTGGAACAAATAAGGTATCAAGAGACTGAAGTTTCGGTAGGGTATTATCGTTACCGGAATCTAAAAAGGCCTTGTAATTAAATTCGGATTTTTCACCACCACGTTTAAGCTGCATTTTATCGAGCTGTGCGCCGGATCTCAGACCGCCAGCAGCGTGAAGCGCCGTCTGAATATCAGCATTGCTGGGCAAAGTATACTCACCAGGGGAAGAAACATAACCTTGCACCGAGATTAATACCTGTTGCTCTGCAATGAATATTTTCGCATTAGATAAATCACGAAATACGGTACTTAATGCTTCGGTCACGCTTTTACTTAATTGTCCTTCATCGTAACCCACAACAAAAATAGGCCCAATTTCAGGTAGAGTGATACGACCACGTTTGTCCACTTGGAAACCACGATTTAACTCTTCTTCACCAGGAAGATTGACTTGAATAAGATCGCCGACTTGAACCATCGTTTCTTTCGCTAGTGACGGCTGAATGAATATGGCTAAAATGATTAGAATGAGAAGATTGAGCTTATTCATAAAGTCCTCCTAGTGACGGAGTCACTGAGTGCTCTTCGGTTGAGATAATTTCAATGCTAACGCGACGATTTGTTAATTGAACAGCTGGTGAGTCGCCTTGGTATAAGGGTAAACTATCGCCTAAAGATTGTGTTGAAACGCGTTTGGCTTCTAAACCAAAAATGGTTAAGTAGCGTTTTACTTGCTCTGCTCGGCCTTTGGCTAGTTTGTTGTTGTGTTCTTCACTTCCTGTTGAATCAGCATGGCCTGTCACCACAACGGAGAGCATTGGATACTCATTTAATAAGTGGGTAGCTTGCGCTAAATGGCCCATAAATTTGGGGTTGATTTCTATAGAATTAAAGGCGAATTGGTTATCGACATTGAGTAGATTAAACAACTTATCAACAATCGCTAATTGTTGGTTTAATTGATTTTGATCACTCGGTGGAGCACAACGAGTTTGCGAAGTGACATAATCTAACTGCTGTTCTAACCGATTCAGACGGTTGCGTTGAATCACTAAATCGTTGGCTGCATCAAGTAATAGCCCACCCTCTAGTTCACGCGCAATACGGTTTTGTTTTTCTAAGGCTTGTACTACTGCGGCAGGAAAACACCATTTAGCCCCTTCACGAATTAGCGCGTCTAGATGCAACTTGGCAAGCTGCCAATCAAATCGCAAACCGTGTTCAGGGCCAAGTGGTTCGTCTGGCATCACGGGAGAAAACCCTGCGGAGGCGTAAGACTCCGCCAGACCGCCAGTCCCTTGTTGTGGATAGCTAGTACAACCTAAGGTTAAAGTTGTGGCTATCAACAAGGCTATGTATCGATAATATAAGCGCATGCCAACGTCTCCAGTTAGTGATTATTATTATGTTTAATATAGCTATAGTATTAATGAGAGCGAGAGTTAACGGGAATAGCATGACCAATACGAAGTAAGTTCATAATCTCTAATGGCTGCCCACGTACGTTTTCAATTCGCATGTTGCGCTCGCGTTCCACAAGACGTTTGTAGAGATAAACTAACGCTCCAACACCTGATGAATCGAGAAACTGAACGTTGCTAAAATCAATTTCGATCTCTTGATATGTATCTTGGGAAATCACTTCATCGATATGAGATTGCACATGACGGCAGCCATCGGCATCTAAATTGCCTTCAATATGTAGAGTAAGTTGGATGTTATTTGTTTCAATTTTACGTAGTTCCATGACGGTATCTCCTCAGTAGTTGTAATCTAATAGAGCAGATAATGTGCCATAAATTATTTCCTTATAATTCAATGCAATATGGATGGCTTATTGATGATTCTCAAAATGAGAAATCATTTTTTTTCATTTTGATAGGGGGGAATAGAAACTAGAAATAGATCTCTGTCAGTATAATTTGTAATAAATAATCCTCTTTACCGCTAATGTCTATGAGACTTCTCGCACTATTTTCGTTTTGCTCTTTCTCTCCTATATGCTGACCGACATTATTTAGCCACTATTCATTAACCGGATCACATCGAGATGTTATTCCGTCTTTCTTGCCTATCCATCGCCATGTTCAGCGCTCAACATGCTATTGCTACTGATGGTTCTTTGGCTTTTATTCAGGTCACTGCTGCTAATAATTATCAGCATGGCATTAATATTGATGAGTATTGGAAAAGCGAAAAGCTTGATGGTATTCGCGCCATTTGGAATGGGCATAACTTACAGACTCGAAGTGGCAAGCGAATTTATGCACCGACATGGTTTACCGATCCTTTACCAAATTACGCGATAGAAGGTGAGTTATGGGCTGGCCGAGGGCATTTTTATCACGTGCAACAAACCGTATTAGACACCATACCGAATGATGAAGCTTGGATGAGGATTAATTTAATGTTGTTTGATATGCCAGAAGCGACAGGGGACTATCAAAAACGCTATTTCAATATTGTTGATTTAGTGTCAAAAACCAATAGCAAGCACGTCAAATATATTGAGCATACGCCGATAGCATCAGAAGCCGAATTACTTGGATATTTGAATAGCGTAAATGACGAAAAAGGTGAGGGAGTGATGCTGCGCAAAATCAATGCTCGTTATCAGGCTGGTCGCAGCAATGACATGCTTAAACTCAAAAAGCATCAAGACTCCGAAGCCATGGTCATTGGTTACAAATCAGGACAAGGAAAATACGAAGGACTAATGGGTTCAGTATTGGTAAAGTTAGACAATGGGGTTGAATTTTATATTGGCAGTGGCTTTTCTGATGAGGTCAGGAAAAATCCACCGAAGATAGGTTCTACAATCACGTTTCGATTTAATGGGCTAACGGCAGAAGGAAAGCCTAGGTTTGCTCGTTATCTCAGAGAAAGGCCGACTATCTAATACTAAAAAGCCAGACATCAAGTCTGGCTTTAATCGTTTATTTGGAGGCGAAATCCAATTGGATATGGTCTTCTTGTTTATGCATCCAATGTAAACGAATACCAAGCATTAACGCGGCTGAAGACAAGCCGACAATAAACCCAATCCAAAAACCGCTTGCCCCCATCGGCTCAACAACCATATCTGTCATTGCGAGCACATAACCTGTCGGTAAACCGATCAACCAGTAGGCGATAAAAGTTCTATTAAAGATAGCCGTCATATCTTTATAACCACGCAATGCTCCGGCTGCGACAACTTGAATTGCATCAGTACATTGATAAATCGCCGCGAACAGTAGCAATTGCATAGCCATCGCGACCACCGCACTATTCTCTGTATAAAGTAGGGCAACTTGTTCACGGAAAATAACGGTTAATGTGGCGGTAATGAAGGCGGTAGAAAGCCCAACCAATAACCCTACACGTGAAGCAATAGTTGCTCCTTCAATATCTTTCTCTCCTAATTTATGCCCAACGCGAATACTCACCGCTGCACCAATACTCATTGGTAGCATAAAAATCAAGGAGGAAAAATTGAGTGCAACTTGGTGGGCGGCTACCACTAATGACCCTAATGGTGCAACCAAAAGAGCAACAACAGCGAACAGTGTCACTTCAAAGAAAATTGCTGCTGCAACCGGGAAACCAAGTTTAAACAGTCGGATTTGTGCTTTCCATTGCGGCTTATGAAATTCTCCAAAAATATTAATGTGTGCGATTCGTTTGGAAGTTATTACATAAAACAGCAACATGAAAAACATAATCCAATAGACAATCGCAGTAGCAACTCCACAGCCGACACCGCCCATTTCTGGAATCCCAAACTTACCGTATACAAAAATCCAGTTCAAAGGGATATTAACCAACAAACCGATAAAGCCGATAACCATCGCAGGTTTGGTTAGCGACATTCCATCAGTAAAACTGCGTAATGTTTGAAATAAAAGATAAGAAGGAACCGCGAACATCACCGCATACATGTAACCATTGGTTTTTTCCGCCATTAAAGGTTCAACGTCCATCAATTTAAGAATCCATTGGGTTTGAAACAACACTCCAATGATCGGAATAGAAACAAAAAGTGCTAGCGCTGCACCTTGCTGAATTTCGAAAGGTATTTTCTTTTGGCGACCGGAGCCATTTAATTGTGCTACGACAGGAACTAATGCCATTAGTAGCCCAACACCAAATAAAATTGAAGGTAGCCAAATACTGGCTGCAATTGATACTGCGGCCATATCAATTGCGCTGACGCCGCCAGCCATCACCGTATCAACAAAGCCCATTCCTGTTTGAGCGATAGAGGCGACAAGTACAGGTGATGCTAATTTTATTAGGTTTGAAGCTTCTAGTTTGTAACGATGCACAGAATTCTCCAGAGAAAGGATGAGTAAAAATGGTGCAAAAATAAGTGACAAGTCGCACTGGGAAGGATGATAAAGAAATGTCACACTAAGCTCCATGAAAAACTGCCGGAATGACAAAATGTTTACAGGTATCGTGCAAGGAATGGCAAAAATCGCTGCCATCGAGAAAAAAGAGTCGTTTCAAACCCATGTTATTGAGCTAAAAACACCACTTAATCAAGATTTAGCGGTAGGGGCGTCAGTTGCTCACAATGGATGTTGCTTAACCGTCACTAAAGTCGAGGGAGAGCAAGTATGGTTCGATTTAATGCAAGCGACGCTTGCGTTAACCAACTTGGGAGAGCTAAAGGTTGGCTCTCATGTCAATATTGAACGAGCTGCCAAATTTGGTGATGAAATCGGTGGCCATAATATGTCAGGGCATATTGCTTTAATGGCGGAAATCTCAGAGGTGATTGATACACCGAATAACCGCACCATCTGGTTCTCATTACCTCAAGCATCTATGAAATACGTGCTAGCTAAAGGTTACATCGGTCTAGATGGATGCTCTCTTACTATCGGTGAAGTGAAAGACAATCAATTTAGCGTACATTTAATTCCAGAAACTCTGCAGCGCACACTGTTTGGTATGAGAAAAGTCGGTGACAAAATCAATGTTGAATTTGATCCTCAAACACAAGCAATAGTCGACACCGTTGAACGCGTGTTGGCGAGCCAAAATCGATAATTAAAAATCAGATAGAGCGCCCATTTAGGCGCTCTATCTGAATCAAAAAATCTGTTCGTCATCTGCGTCGATAAATAATTCTATGGTATCTAAACGTTCATCAACCATCATGTTGAGATGAATGGCATGACAACATGCTGGACAATCATCGTAGAAATTTTGACTGCCATTAGAAGCATCTAACGTAATTCGAATTGAGTGACCACAATGCGGGCACGTAACTTGTCTTTCAGTGTAATTCTGCATATCTCTGTCCTTACATCATGTTGAGATATCCTAATACTAGGCTGCGAAGTTACTTAAAGCGGCAAATTAAGTGTAAAGTTTGAGTTCATCCATAAAACAGCCCCGTAGTCATTTATACCAATTCTTTAACGATGTTTACCTATATAATTTTCATATTTAATAAGAGAGTATTTCCTTGATGAGGCTTTCCGCTTCAGCAAGATAATGTCCCCCAAACTGATTGTAGTGATTAAGAATATGATAAAGATTGTAAATCGCTTTACGTTCTTCGTAATCTAAACTCAGTGGTAGAATACTTTCATAGCCTTGGTAAAACTCTGGCTGAAACCCTTCGAATAGCTGAGTCATCGCAATATCACATTCTCTATCTCCCCAGTAACAAGCGGGGTCATAACAAATCGGCCCAGTGACAGAGTTAGCAACATTGCCGTGCCAAAGATCCCCATGAAGTAGAGAAGGGCGAGGGTTATGATTAGCTAATCGTGTTTGAATTACATCTAAAAATTCGCTGATATTAACCAGTTCAATTCCTTTTTCACGTAGTAGCTGTAACTGCCAACCTATGCGCTGCTCGGCAAAAAAGCGATGCCATTTTTTATGCCACTGATTCGGTTGTAGCGTAGTACCAATATAATTATCACTATCAAAGCCATACTCTTTTTGCTCACCCCATTGGTGTAATTTTGCAAGCTGTACACCAAACTGGTAACTATTATTGGCATCATCAAGAGGTTTAGTTGGCAGATAATTTAAGACAATAAAAGCATGGTTTTTACTGGTTCCGATCATTACCAGTTCAGGCAACGATACCGTTGAAGTTTCACGGAGTGTACGAAGATTTTCACCTTCTATCTCAAACTTGGGTAAAAAATCGCGGGTATTCGTTTTCACGAAGTAACGCTGTTCACCATCGCTAATCATGTAGCAGTCGTTAATGTCACCACCACTGATTTTGTTTTTTTCAACTAGGTCGAATTGAAACATTAGCGTGTCGGATAATTGCTGGGTGAGCCTTTGCCACATAATGACCTCTGCTTTATTTACTTAATAATTCGTAGTTTAGGCTATGCTTACAAATATTTCAGACCTCCATGGCACAAATTTCATCACTTTAGGCATCAAGACTGTCTCTTATACACTGTCCCTTATACACATTGACGCTGCCGACGACTAGTCCTGACGCTGCCGACGACTAGTCGAGTAACACAAAAACATTTAATATAGCTGCACAAATTCACAAACAAAACAATTCTACCACTCATACATTACCCTAGTCACAACAGCACATTCGCATACTCTACCACCGTCAGCCAACCACAGACGATAACCTACTATCGCTCCCCACTCTACACCTACTACTGTACACGACTCATCATCAACTCGCTTATACACCT
>NZ_JAAZTU010000028.1 GCF_012395185.1 Vibrio aestuarianus | reverse complement strand
GATAATTTTTTGTGTCAAACACTTTTTTAAATTATTTCGTCTTACCGATTTGGCCTACTGATTGACTGGCTAGTGGGGCTTGAACCCTTACTGGCTGTGCCGTGTCAGTGAGGCGGCATTATAGGGATAACGAAGATGAGTGCAAGCGGTTTTTAATAAAAACTGATAAAAACAGGTTGTTTGATTAAATATACATCGAAAGTGCACAAAAGAAGGTTTTTAGCCTTCTCTTAGTTATGATTGAATAGCAATATTTATATAAAAGCATATGCATCAGCGAACATTCGATCACTTTTGGCTTGTTTATACTGAGTAAACTGTTCTCTTGCCGAGCCTGCCATTTCAAAACGACCTGCAATATAGATATCGTAGTCTTCTAAAGACTCAAAGTCTTCACTAATTGCCTGAAGTACATTACCAACTTTACCGTTCCAAACTTCATCTGCGTTTTCAACAACAGGCACAAAATGTATGTTATCAAATTGCTGTGCAATATCCTTTAGTTCATCTTGCGCATACAACTGGCAGCTATCTTTGGCTCCCCAGTATAAATAGATAGGTGTTGTTTTATTTCGACTTATACATTGATCGAGGATTGAACGCACATAGCTAAAACCTGTCCCCCCTGCAATCAAAAGCAGAGGTCGCTCACTTTCTTTGAGCCATGCTTCACCGTGTGGAGCATCGATACTTACCGTCCCATTGCCATTCAAAACCGCTTTCATCATTTCTACAACTTCAAATGCATAAGCATTGTGCTCTGCTGCACCAATATGCAATTCCAACTCACCATTATGGCGGCAAGGGCTACTTGCAATTGAAAATGGACGTTTATCTTTTTCACCCATTTCAACCATCAAATACTGTCCAGCTTTGAAGGCCAAAGCTGTTTCGGGGTTAAGGATTATTTTATACGTATTACAAGCTAATGGTTCAATAGACTGCACTTTACATTGAATGGTCATGTTCTTCCTCTTACTTACTCAGCGAAAGTAAGTACTAAATTACTTTTTGCAAAAGCTAGGCAAGGGAATATCCAACCTTGTTGTTGCTCACTATCCGTCAACATTGGTTCAAGGTTGTATTCCACTTCACCTTCTAATTTTTTGCACATACACATAGCGCATGCGCCTATATGACAGCGGTTCGGAAAGCTGATGTTATTATTGAGCGCAGCTTCCAATACTGTTTGTCTGTCTTGAACATCGAAACTATCGCCTTTAGGCAGCAAGATCACTCTGTAGGCCATAAAATACCTAACTCATCCCACAATGAATCAATTTTACCGACAAGTTGCGCATCTTTTTTAATTGGTGTTCCCCACTCCCTTTGAACCTCATCTCCTAATTTATTGGTTGCATCTAAAGCCAATTTAGAACATCGGCCTGATTGTGCTTTGAGCTGGATAGTATCGCGCGCAGGATCCATGCGAGTGGTGATAGCCCAGATTACATCATTCCAGTCACGGGCATTAACATCTTCATCACACAGCACAATAAATTTTGCATCAGTGAACCGCTCTAAAAATGACCAAACACCTTGTAATACTGCTATAGATTGTCCTGCGCTTTGCTTCTTCATCGTGATAGTTACAAAGCGATTATCTTGAGGTGCTAACGGCAGGTAGACATCAATAATTTCTGGATGCAGTGTTTTTAACTGTTCTATATGCTCAGAGCAAATACTTGCTGTTTCCAATTCTAATACTTCAGCGGAACTTAACGATTCTACATCCCATTTGATGGTTGCATCGAAGCCCATCTTTGAGCCTAAACCAACAACCGGAGAAGCAAAGTCTAATGAATCAATCGGAGTGTGCTCAATGAACAATGTATCTCGGACCGGCTCCATATGCTCTGTCATCGCTTGTGTTACTGAGCTCCAATCTCGGGCATTCACCGATTCATCGCAAACAATCACATATTTGGTATACATAAATTGACGTAGGAATGACCATACTCCCATCATGACCCGTTTCGCATGGCCAGGATACTGTTTCTTCATTGTCACCACAGCCATTCGATACGAACAACCTTCGGGTGGTAAATAGAAATCAACAATTTCAGGGAATTGCTTTTGGAGTATTGGTACGAAAACCTCATTTAGTGCCACTCCTAACACAGCAGGTTCATCCGGCGGGCGCCCCGTGTAAGTACTGTGATAGATTGGATTTTTACGCATCGTAATATGAGTGATGGTAAATACATGATGTTTTTCTACTTCATTATAGTAACCAGTGTGGTCACCATAAGGTCCTTCATCAGCAAATTCGTTTGGATCGATGTAGCCTTCCAGCACAATTTCAGCACTGGCAGGCACGTCTAGATCATTGCTAATTGATTTAACGACTTCGGTTTTGCTACCACGGAGCAAGCCTGCAAAAGCGTATTCAGAAAGTGTATCGGGAACGGGGGTTACCGCGCCTAAAATGGTTGCCGGATCTGCACCAAAGGCCACAGAAACTGGGAAATTTTCCCCAGGGTGAGTTTCCATCCAATCTCTTAGATCCAGAGCACCACCTCGGTGAGCAAGCCAGCGCATGATAATTTTATTTTTACCTAGCTTCTGCTGACGATAAATCCCGAGATTTTGTCTCTTTTTATTAGGCCCTTTGGTCACCGTTAAACCCCAAGTAAGGAGCGGTGCAACATCGTCAGCCCAACAACTCATCACTGGAATTTTATCTAGATCAACTTGCTCACCCTGCCAGATCACTTCTTGGCAAAATGCTTTACGCAAACGTTTAGTCGGCATATTAAGCACCTGTTTAAAAACTGGTAGCTTATCAATCGCATCCTTAAAACCTTTCGGTGGCTCCGGCTCTTTGAGATAAGCCAACAATTTACCTACTTCTCGTAGTTCTTGAACCTCTTGACGCCCCATACCAATAGCCACACGCTCTGGCGTACCGAATAGGTTGGTCAGTACGGGAAAATCGTAACCGATAGGATTTTCAAACAACAAAGCAGGACCAGCTGCACGTAAAATACGATCGCTGATCTCCGTCATTTCATAATGAGGGTCGATGGGGTGAGTTATACGCTTCAATTGACCGATTTTTTCTAGGTGGTCAATGAACTCACGTAAATCCTTAAAACTCATAGGCCTACTGCATGGCTGGTTAAACTGCATGCAGTATACCAAAAACAAACGTGAGACGATCCCCAATTTTAATGAGGTTATTGCGAGAGCACCTGCAAAATATTATGACTTTTTACTCGATGATTACTAGATACTAATTCTTTCAGCCAATTTGACTGCCCTTGTTCAACCAATGCACTAGCTACAAGAGATACATCATCATTGGTTGACATTTTTGCGATCAAAAACTCACGAACTAACGGTGGCATCGGCTCTATTCGCACTAACTCATCAATTGCTTGTATTTTTAAGCTTGGGTTTTCACTGGCTAGTATTATCTGACTGATGGCAAACTCGTTGCCAACACTAGCTAGACGAACCAATTCTTGTTCAAGATGGAAATCAGCCCGCATTAGCCAGAGCAACTTATATATGTCTGGATTTTCGCTCACTTGAGCTAAACGCACCATCACTTGGGAAGATGGCAACCAACTTGTCACCGATTCAGAGGTCAATTGAGCAGCAAGATACAAAAGCGCTTCCGTTGATAAACGGTCTAATTCACGGATCAATAACGCTTCTCGTATACGCACCTGATTGGCACTACCAGATAGCCAGGTTTTTAATATCAAATCTTTCTGCTCTACCTTGATCAAAAAATCGAGAATGGTTTGCTCTTGCTGCTGCTTTTTAATTAGGCGGTTTGCTATAGAGGGAGAATTAAAAGCAGGCGTTGAAAATTCATACCCCTCTTCTTTTTCCACTACTTGATAAGTCGGTACTATTGCTTGTTGAGATTCGACAAAGATAAGCATTTTCGGCGTTAAAGTGAGATTCAACTGCTCTATTTTCTGCAACAAAAGAAAACGCACAGCTTCTTGCTGCGGTAATGCTAATCGCTGTAACGCAAAATTCAGAGAATCAACTTCATCAAGCATCGCATACTGCAGTAATTCCGCGGTTTTATTGCGAATTGATTCTTCTTGTAGCCATTGTTGGGCATTAGCTGACGGCATTTCAATTGCCAACGCTGTGGGCGTCGCCTGCAACAAAACAACCGAAAGGAGAAGTGACGACAACATTCCTTGTTGCATGTTAACCTCCTTGTAACATTTCATCCATTGTGAAAGGTTACTGAGGATAATGCAAATAAAAACGCCACCTAAGTAGGTGGCGTTCGCAAAGTATAACTTAGCTGTCGTTATTGACGACGCATTGCATCAAAAAACTCATCGTTAGTTTTCGTCATCGCAAGCTTATCAATAAGGAATTCCATCGCATCCGACTCACCCATAGGATGAACGATCTTACGTAGAATCCACATTTTTTGCAGTTCATCGGTCTTAGTTAACAACTCTTCACGACGAGTACCACTGCGGTTGAAATCAATCGCTGGGAAGACACGTTTTTCTGCAATCTTACGGTTAAGGTGCAGTTCCATGTTACCTGTACCTTTGAACTCTTCGTAGATAACTTCATCCATTTTAGAGCCTGTATCCACAAGCGCAGTCGCGATAATGGTTAAACTACCACCCTCTTCGACATTACGAGCGGCACCGAAGAAACGTTTAGGACGATGCAATGCGTTAGCGTCGACACCACCAGTCAGTACCTTACCAGATGAAGGAACAACGGTGTTGTAAGCACGAGCTAAGCGAGTAATTGAGTCAAGCAAGATAACAACGTCTTTCTTATGCTCAACCAGACGCTTCGCTTTTTCAATTACCATTTCAGCAACTTGAACGTGGCGGGAAGCAGGTTCATCAAACGTCGATGCAATCACTTCACCTTTTACCAAACGTTGCATTTCAGTAACTTCTTCAGGGCGTTCATCGATAAGCAGTACCATCAACTCACATTCTGGGTGGTTGTTAGCAATACTTTGTGCAATGTTCTGTAACAACATGGTTTTACCCGCTTTTGGCGGAGCAACAATCAAACCACGCTGGCCTTTACCGATAGGTGAAGCAAGATCGAGAACACGTGCGGTAATATCTTCTGTCGAACCATTACCACGCTCCATGATCATACGCTCGTTAGCGTGAAGAGGTGTTAAGTTCTCGAATAAGATTTTGTTACGTGCGTTATCAGGCTTATCACGGTTAACCGTGTTAACTTTCAGCAAAGCAAAGTAACGCTCACCTTCTTTGGGTGGACGAATTTTACCCGCTACTGAGTCACCAGTGCGTAAGTTGAAACGACGAATTTGGCTTGGTGATACGTAGATATCGTCAGGACCAGCTAGGTATGAGCTGTCGGCACTGCGAAGAAAACCAAAACCGTCTTGAAGAATTTCCAAGACCCCGTCGCCAAATATGTCTTCACCACTTTTTGCGTGCGCTTTTAGGATGGAGAAGATAATGTCTTGTTTTCTTAGACGCGCTAGGTTTTCGAGGCCTAGGCTCTCACCAAGTTTCACAAGATCAGACACTGGTCTGTTCTTCAATTCTGTTAGATTCATTGTGGTGGATACTTGTTTAGTCAAAATAGGATCTATTTTCTAGTTAAGATGGATTTTGGTCTCAGGATCGACCAAGAAGTGAACACTTATCTAATTAACGTGCGATAAACTAGCACTAAATATTAGCCTAGTCTAGAGTTTGTTTAATTTCAAAAAACAAAGCCGTACATCAAAAATGTACGGCCTTATGATACCAGTTATAGGTTAGCGTCCAAAAACTCTTTTAATTGAGTTTTTGATAGCGCGCCTACTTTCGTTGCTGCAACACTACCGTTTTTAAACAGTAATAGCGTTGGGATGCCACGAATACCAAACTTAGGTGGAGTACCTGCGTTGTGGTCGATATTTAATTTACCGATAGTCAGTTTGCCTTCGTACTCTTCTGCAATTTCATCCAGAATTGGGGCAATCATCTTACAAGGACCACACCATTCTGCCCAAAAATCAACAAGAACTGGGCCTGCAGCTTTGATTACATCGTTCTCAAAACCTTCATCCGTAAGCTGCAAAATCTTATCGCTCATCTTCCACTCCAATGTGTTTTTCTGAACTGGTTGTAAGCTAACCAGTAAATAGATGCTCTATTGGAATGTATTTACTTTCGTATTGCAAGCTTAAGCTGATATTCTATAGCAATGAAAAAGACGCATATCACAGAGCAAAAGTTCGCCGATTTGGGATTAAACCCCCAAGTTGTTGAAGGATTGGAGAAAAAAGGGTTCGATTATTGTACCCCGATCCAAGCCTTGGCGTTGCCGGTACTGCTCACCGGCCAAGACATTGCAGGCCAGGCCCAAACAGGGACTGGTAAAACGCTTGCGTTTCTTACTGCTACTTTTAACCATTTGCTTACAACCCCTGAACATGAAGGACGTAAACCGACTCAGCCTCGTGCCATTATCATGGCTCCTACGCGTGAGCTAGCGATCCAGATTTTCAATGATGCCGAACCACTGATTGCTAGCACCGGCATTAAAGCCGCGTTAGCGTATGGCGGTGAAAGCTATGATAAACAGCTAGCCAAGTTACAAGGTGGTGTGGATGTATTGATCGGTACCACTGGCCGTATCATTGATTTCTACAAACAGCACGTATTTAACTTAAACAACATTCAAGCTGTTGTACTTGATGAAGCTGATCGCATGTTCGACCTTGGCTTTATTAAAGACATTCGTTTCTTATTCCGCCGTATGCCAGAACCAAAAGATCGTTTGAACATGCTGTTCTCAGCAACCTTGTCATATCGTGTGCAAGAGTTAGCTTTTGAACACATGAACAACCCTGAGCACGTGGTAGTAGAACCTGAGCAAAAAACTGGTCATCGTATTCAAGAAGAGCTTTTCTACCCTTCTAATGAACACAAGATGGCATTATTACAGACCATTATCGAAGAAGATTGGCCAGAGCGTGCCATTATTTTTGCTAATACTAAATACCGTTGTGATTCAATCTGGGGACACTTAGCTGCAGATGGTCACCGTGTCGGTTTGCTAACGGGTGATGTTCCACAGAAAAAACGTGAAAAAATCCTTGAGCAATTCACAACTGGTGAAGTTGATATTCTTGTCGCAACAGATGTCGCTGCTCGTGGTTTGCATATCCCACAAGTAACTCACGTATTTAACTATGACTTACCCGACGATTGCGAAGATTACGTTCACCGTATTGGCCGTACTGGCCGTGCAGGTGCAAGTGGTCATTCCATCAGTTTTGCATGTGAAGAATATGCCATTAACTTAACGGCAATTGAAGAGTACACCGGACACGCAATTCCTGTATCCGATTACGATGCTTCGGCTCTCATTGAAGACCTTCCAGCACCAATACGTATGCGTAGTCGCAACCCGCAACAACGTCGTACCAATAATAACGGTCCTCGTTCTGGCAATAACCGCAAGCCACAAAACCGTCGACCACGTCAACCGCATCAGAATAAGAGTTCTTAATTCATTTATGAGTAAAGCCGCCTCCTCTCCACTCTATGCTGCCATCGACCTTGGGTCGAACAGTTTCCATATGCTCATTGTGCGTCATATCAATGGCAGTGTGCAGACCATGGCCAAAATAAAGCGTAAAGTTCGCTTAGCTGCTGGGTTAGATGATAACAACCAACTCAGCCATGAAGCCATGCAAAGGGGATGGGACTGCTTAAGCTTATTTGCGGAACGACTACAAGACATACCCGCCAGTAATATCCGTATTGTTGGCACAGCCACACTGCGCACCGCGACTAACGTTGATTTGTTCTTAGCTAGAGCCAATAACATATTGGGCCATCAAATTAACGTTATTTCCGGTGAAGAAGAAGCTGCCACCATCTACAAAGGGGTGGCTCATACTTCTGGTGGCTTAGGCCGCCGCTTAGTGGTCGATATTGGTGGTGCCAGTACCGAACTCATTATTGGTGAAGGTTTTGAAGCCAAAGCCCTAACCAGTTTAAAAATGGGTTGTGTAACTTGGCTTGAACGTCATTTTAAAGACCGACAACTCAACGTCACCAATTTCAATCAAGCGATTGAAGCTGCCAAGCAAACCCTAGAACCGATTCTTGAGCAATACTCTCAGTTAGGATGGGATGTTTGTGTCGGTGCCAGCGGCACAGTACAAGCACTACAAGAAATTATGTTAGCGCAAGGTATGGATGAAGTGATCACTCATGCCAAGCTCAAACGCTTGCAAAAACAAGCAATGCTGGCCGACCATTTAGAAGAGCTAGAGATCGAAGGCTTGACCTTAGAGAGAGCGTTAGTTTTCCCAAGTGGTCTTTCCATTTTGATTGCTATCTTCGAATTACTCAACATTGAGTCGATGACTTTAGCCGGAGGCGCACTACGCGAAGGCTTAGTTTATGAGATGGTCGATGAATTACGCCAAGACGATATTCGAGCTCGTACAATTAACAGTGTGCAAGCTCGCTATCAAATTGATACTGAATACGCCCAGCAAGTTTCTCAACTGACGTTATCACTACTGCAACAATGTGGGGGTGAAGATTGGGTTGCGGAACCACAAGCGGAAATGCTGCTATCAACGGCGGCACAATTACATGAAATCGGC
This sequence comes from Vibrio aestuarianus, assembly GCF_012395185.1. Lineage (GTDB taxonomy): Bacteria > Pseudomonadota > Gammaproteobacteria > Enterobacterales > Vibrionaceae > Vibrio > Vibrio aestuarianus. Next base: position 50,987 of record NZ_JAAZTU010000028.1, on the reverse strand, counting down.
TTAGCGATCGATTTCAAAAAAGGGGGCGAACACAGCGCCTACCTACTACAAAACCTCGATTTACCCGGCTATACGCGTGCACAAAAACACTTTTTAGCTGAAGTGGTGCGCCGTTATCGTGAACAGCTTTATTCATTACCAGAACAACACGCAATTTCTGCCAATAGTGGTAAGCGAGTTTTGCGCTTACTGCGCCTTGCCGTATTGCTTAGTCATCGTCGAAACAGTCAGTTAGAACCGACCTTCACACTCCATGCGCAAGGTGATCAACTCACACTCACTTTGCAAGCAAGCTGGTTAAAAGACAACCCTCTTACGGCAGCAGAATTAGAGATAGAGGCTAACCGTCAAACCGATATTGGTTGGCCGCTAGCTATCAAAAATAGCTAAAACAATATCAATAAAAAGCCCGAGCACTCACCATACTCGGGCTTTTTATATTTGGAACTATTTATAGAGAAACTTATTGCGCTTTCATACCAACTGCACGAAAACCAGGGTTCACTGCCGTCAGCTTCTTAATTAAATAATTCAGTAACACACCGTACATAGGTACAAATAAACCTAAACTAATCAACAGTTTAAAACCGTAATCAACCAACGCGATTTCAGTCCAATGCTCGGCCATAAATGGATCTGGGCTTTGGTAAAATGCAATAGCAAAAAAGGCGATGGTATCGAGAGCATTGCCAAATAGCGTCGAACAGGTCGGTGCCACCCACCACTGCTTCATTTGGCGTAAGCGGTTAAAGACATGAACATCCATAATTTGTCCAAGCAAGTAAGCCATAAAGCTCGCAATCGCAATCCGCGCGACAAACAGGTTAAATTCCTGTAGGTGAGCCACTCCTTGATATTGACCTTCAAAGAACACCACCGACAAAAAGTACGACACTGCCAATGCCGGTAACATCACTAAGAAGATAATCTTACGAGCTAATGGCGCACCAAAAATACGCACGGTTAAGTCTGTCGCTAGAAAAATAAACGGAAATGTAAATGCGCCCCAAGTGGTATGGAAACCAAACACCGTAAAGGGTAATTGAACAAGGTAGTTGCTTGAAGCAATAATGATCAAATGAAACAGCACCAATAGTGCCAAAGCTTTGCGCTGCTGCGCAGGGGTAAAGTTATTCATACTGTACCTTTTTAGTTTGTTTTGGGGGCGAGGGAACCCAAATTGAAGAAAAATCTTCTGCGAATAAATGGTATGACTGAGCATGAAAACTCAGCGGGCGGCGATTATACATTAATCAATTTACGCTGCAAGTGACTCAAAAAAAGCAAACGTTTAAGCCAATAAACTTTCTTTACGCTATTTTTAGAGTCACTGGTATTTTCCTTTATCACTTGGGATCAAGCTTTCTCTTGTGAAGATCTGAAAGATCATGCTACTCTTCGCCTCCATTTTTTCTGGCCTAATTTTCCATCAAACTTGATGTGACTGTCGCGGTCAGTGCTATCTTTTATAATGTTGATAGACGTATTATCAACGTTCAATCCAAACCTTAAAGTGGAACAGAACTGATGGGCAAAGGTACTCTTTATATCGTCTCTGCACCGAGTGGCGCAGGCAAATCTAGCTTGATCTCTGCAATGTTGGAAACCAACCCAGCTTATGCAATGAAAGTGTCTGTTTCCCATACTACTCGCGGCATGCGTCCTGGCGAACAAGATGGTGTACACTACCACTTTGTTCAAAAAGAGCAGTTTGAAACACTCATTGCCCAGGGTGAATTTTTAGAGCATGCGGAAGTGTTTGGTAACTACTACGGTACTTCTCGTATTTGGATTGAAAATAACTTAGATAAAGGAATTGATGTGTTCTTGGACATTGACTGGCAAGGTGCCCGTCAAATTCGAGAGCAGATGCCACTTGCAAAAAGCGTGTTCATTTTGCCGCCATCAAACGGTGAATTAGAGCGTCGCCTTAACACTCGTGGTCAAGACAGCGAAGCGGTTATTGCAAAACGCATGGCTGAAGCAAAATCTGAAATTTCTCATTATGATGAATACGATTATTTGATCATTAACGATGATTTCGACACTGCCCTGATTGATTTTAAAGCCATCATTCGAGCAGAAAGATTGAAGCAAGACAAGCAAGCTGCTAAATATAACGGCATGCTTAAAGCACTATTGGCTGAATAACCTCAGCCACAAACTGATATAGAGCAGTCTAATTGCTAGAATCTAGTATCGTTAGGCTGTATACTTTCTCGTCATTCAAAAATTTAGTTAACTATTTGGAGTTCTCATGGCACGCGTAACTGTTCAAGACGCTGTTGAAAAAGTTGGCAACCGTTTCGACCTAGTTCTGATTGCGGCTCGCCGCGCACGTCAAATGCAAACTGGCGGTAAAGATTCACTTGTGCCAGAAGAGAACGATAAGACGACAGTTATCGCTCTTCGCGAAATTGAAGAAGGTCTTATCACGAAAGATGTACTTGATGCACGTGAGCGTCAAGAGCAACAAGAGCAAGAAGCAGCAGAATTAGCCGCAGTAAGCAGCATCGCTCACAACCGTTAATTCTGACATTCAAATTCAACAACCTTCCGGGCCTATAATTTGTACCTATTTGATAGCCTTAAAGACGTTGTACAAGAATATCTAACAGAGCCTCAAGTTGAGGCTCTGCGTCAATCTTATGTTGTCGCACGTGAGGCTCATGAAGGGCAGACACGTTCTAGCGGCGAGCCTTATATCATTCACCCTGTTGCTGTTTCTCGTATCTTGGCCGAAATGCGTCTAGATTTAGAAACGCTTCAAGCGGCATTGCTACATGATGTCATTGAAGATTGCGACGTCACCAAAGACGATCTCGAAAATCAATTTGGCCATGCCGTTGCAGAACTGGTGGATGGCGTTTCCAAGCTCGACAAACTTAAATTCCGTGACCGCAAAGAAGCACAAGCAGAGAACTTTCGTAAGATGGTGCTCGCCATGGTGCAAGATATTCGCGTTATTCTTATCAAACTTGCTGACCGCACACATAACATGCGCACGCTGGGCGCTCTGCGACCTGATAAAAAACGTCGTATTGCCCGCGAAACGCTAGAGATTTACGCCCCACTTGCTCATCGTTTGGGCATCCATAATATTAAGACTGAACTCGAAGAGCTTGGCTTTGAAGCACTGTATCCCAATCGCTATCGTGTTCTAAAAGAAGTGGTAAAGTCAGCGCGTGGTAATCGAAAAGAGATGATCCAGCGTATCCATAGTGAAATTGAAGGCCGTCTGCAAGACGTTAACCTGCAAGTTCGCGTGGTTGGCCGTGAAAAAAACCTGTTCTCTATCTACAACAAGATGAAAACCAAAGAGCAGCGCTTTCACACCATCATGGATATCTACGCATTTCGTGTCATCGTTGATAGCGCCGATACATGCTATCGCGTGTTAGGACAAGTACACAGCCTTTACAAGCCTCGTCCAGGTCGTATGAAGGATTATATTGCCGTACCAAAAGCGAATGGCTATCAATCACTTCATACCTCAATGGTTGGCCCTCACGGTGTACCTGTTGAAGTCCAAATCCGAACGGAAGATATGGATCAAATGGCGGACAAAGGGGTTGCGGCGCATTGGTCTTATAAAGGCAATGGTGACCGCACTGGTACCACTGCGCAAATCAAAGCGCAGCGTTGGATGCAAAGCCTACTTGAGCTTCAACAAAGTGCTGGTAACTCATTTGAATTTATTGAAAACGTAAAATCTGATCTCTTCCCTGATGAGATTTATGTCTTTACTCCAAAAGGTCGCATTGTTGAGCTACCTGTCGGTGCAACCGCCGTTGATTTTGCTTACGCAGTTCATACCGACGTTGGCAATACTTGTGTTGGTACACGTGTAGATCGCAACCCATACCCACTGAGCAAAGCCCTAAAGAATGGCCAAACGATAGAAATCATCAGTGCACCTGGTGCTCGTCCTAACGCCGCTTGGCTCAACTACGTAGTAACCTCTCGTGCTCGTACGAAGATCCGTCAAGTACTCAAAACGATGCGTCGCGAAGAGTCAATCACTCTCGGCCGCCGCTTACTAAACCACGCGTTGGGCGATCTCTCACTGAGTGATATCAATGAGAGCAATATCAAACACGTATTAGGCGAACTGAAAATTGCCTCCGTCGATGATCTCCTTGCTGCCATTGGTTTGGGCGAACTGATGAGCATTGTCATTGCGCGCCGCTTATTGGGCGATGCTGATGAACTGACCGAAGTGCAAAGCAGTGATGGAAAGCCGAGGAAAAAACTACCAATCCGTGGCGCTGAAGGAATTTTGCTGACCTTTGCGAACTGCTGTCACCCTATTCCAGATGATCACATCATTGCTCATGTCTCTCCGGGACGTGGTTTAGTCGTGCACCGTGAAACTTGTCCGAATGTCCGTGGCTATCAACGAGAACCGGACAAATACATGGCAGTGGAATGGTCAAAAGATTACGACCAAGAGTTCATTACCGAGCTTAAAGTGGATATGCAAAACCACCAAGGTGCTTTAGCGGCATTGACCAATGTGATCTCAAAAACGGGATCAAACATTCATGGTCTATCAACAGAAGAGCGTGATGGTCGTTTGTATACGGTAACGGTACTACTGACCACAAAAGATCGCATTCACTTGGCTGGCATTATGAAGAAAATTCGCGTGATGCCTCACGCACTCAAAGTGCGACGTAGAAAGAACTAAAGATCAAAACGTGCCCTTGATGCTAATGCTCAAGGGCATTTTTATTTCCATACAAGCTAAATTTTTTATGAATATCGAACGATACCAACGAATCCAACAAGTATTAAAAGCTCGTCAACCAGACCTCACCCTATGCCTAGAGGAAGTTCACAAACCCAACAATGTGTCAGCGGTTATCCGCACCGCGGATGCAACTGGCTTACATAAAATTCATGCCGTGTGGCCAGACAAAAAAATGCGTACTCTAGCCCATACTTCAGCGGGGGCAAGAAACTGGGTCGAGGTCGATACCCATGACACCATCGGCGATGCGGTAAGTGAATTAAAAAACCAAGGCATGCAGGTATTAGTGACGCATTTATCAGATAGCGCTGTGGATTTTAGAGAGATTGATTACACCAAACCGACCGCCATCATTTTAGGCGGCGAAAAAAATGGGATCACTCAACAAGCGTTAGATCTCGCAGACCAAGACATCATCATTCCCATGGTAGGTATGGTGCAATCACTCAATGTTTCTGTCGCCAGTGCTTTGATTCTGTATGAAGCACAGCGTCAACGCCAAGCGGCAGGCATGTATGACCGAGAAAAGAGTCTCCTACCGGAGCAAACCATTCAACGCATTATTTTTGAACGTGGTCATCCAGTCTTAGCCAAAGTGGCCAAGCGTAAGGGGTTACCCTACCCCGAATTAGACCATGTAGGACAAATTGTGGCGGATGAAGCTTGGTGGCAGGCGATGCAAAGCAAGTAACCTCAACTCACCTTATTTTATCCTGTACAAAAAAACAGTTAGATGATTGAATAACAACAAAATGAACTGTTAACGAGCCACTTTATGTCACAGCTACTTTCTGCAATTCCTTTAACCTCACTCTCTGGAGTGGGGGCAAAAGTGGCTGAGAAGCTCAGTAAAATTGGCCTGAATAACGTTCAAGATCTGCTGTTTCATCTTCCTTTACGCTACGAAGACCGAACTCGTATCTACCCAATAGCCAAACTTCACCCTGGGCTTTGGGCTGCTGTACAGGGTAAAGTAATGACCGTTGATACGGTATTTGGTAAACGTAAAATGCTGACGGTTAAAATCAGCGATGGCAATGGTACGATCACACTGCGCTTTTTTAATTTCACAGCAGGAATGAAAAATAACTTTTCTGAAGGTAAGTTAGTACACGCTTACGGCGAAATAAAGCGCGGTGGTTTTGGATTAGAAATTGTCCACCCTGATTACAAATTCCATGTCCCACAGCAGCAACCAGATATTGAAGCCAGCTTAACACCGGTTTACCCAACCACCGATGGTCTGCGCCAACTGACACTGCGCCCCCTAACAGATCAAGCTCTCGATTTACTCGATAAAGCCGCAGTACAAGAGTTACTGCCTTCCGGTTTATACGATCACCAATTAACGCTAGCCCAAGCGCTGCACATCGTCCATCGCCCACCAACTGACATCAATCTCGAACTGTTTGATGAAGGTAAACACCCGGCACAAATTCGCTTAATCATCGAAGAATTACTTGCGCAGAATCTTTCGATGTTGGCAGTTCGTAGCCAAGGGCAACAAGATATTGCACTGCCACTAACAGAATCTGCAAACCTCAAACAGCAGCTACTTAAACAACTGCCTTTTTCGCCAACCAATGCTCAGACACGTGTGGTGCAAGAGATCGAAGCTGACCTTGCCAAACCACACCCGATGATGCGCTTGGTTCAAGGTGATGTTGGTTCCGGTAAAACATTAGTGGCAGCGTTGGCCGCTCTACGCGCGATAGAACATGGATATCAGGTTGCGTTAATGGCCCCCACCGAATTACTGGCCGAGCAGCATGCGATCAATTTTGCCAACTGGTTTGAAAATATGGGTATTACTGTTGGCTGGCTGGCGGGTAAACTAAAAGGAAAAGCCAAAGAAACTGAACTTGCGCGTATTGCTAGCGGCGAGGCAAAAATGGTAGTAGGTACTCACGCACTGTTCCAAGAACATGTGCAATTCCACCATTTGGCTCTGGTGATCATTGATGAACAACATCGCTTTGGTGTCCACCAGCGTTTGGAACTGCGAGAGAAAGGAGCCAAGCAAGGGGCTTATCCGCATCAGTTAATAATGACGGCCACACCGATTCCACGCACACTGGCCATGACCGCCTATGCTGACTTAGAAACTTCAGTGATTGATGAACTGCCACCGGGGCGAACCCCCATTCAAACGGTCGCCATTCCTGATACCAAACGTGATGACATCGTCGAACGAGTGCGTAACGCCTGCCTCAATGAAGGAAAACAAGCCTATTGGGTTTGTACCTTAATTGATGAATCAGAAGTATTAGAAGCACAAGCTGCGGCAGATACCGCTGAAGAACTGCAACGAACATTGCCCGATGTCAAAATTGGCTTAGTGCATGGCAGAATGAAGCCAGCTGAAAAACAGGCGGTGATGAAAGCGTTCAAAGACAACGAGCTACACTTACTGGTCGCCACCACCGTTATTGAAGTAGGTGTTGATGTACCCAATTCGAGTTTAATGATCATTGAGAACCCAGAACGCTTAGGTTTAGCTCAACTACATCAATTACGTGGACGCGTTGGACGCGGTTCCGTCGCCAGCCATTGTGTATTGCTATACCACGCTCCACTCTCTAAAACGGCACAAAAAAGACTCGCGGTATTGCGCGAAAGCAATGATGGTTTTGTAATTGCCCAGCGTGATTTAGAAATCCGTGGCCCGGGTGAATTACTCGGTACCAAGCAAACTGGTTTGGCTGATTTTAAAATTGCCGATTTAATCCGCGATCAGCGCTTAATACCTGAAGTACAGCGTATCGCACGTTATTTACACGACCACTATCCAAGTAACGCCACCGCGATTATTGAACGCTGGCTCGGTGATAAAGACGTTTACGCTAAAGCTTAGTACGTGACTCCTTTGCATATTAATTTGGCCCCCCACCAGAAGCAAACGTTTGCTTTTCACGATAAAGCCTCTATAATTTCGCCAATTTTTTTGGTGAGCGACTCACCACTCCCAGTCCGAGCGGATTCTGACTAACAGCAATCACAGATGACGTATCTGCTCCACTTAGCGCTCCCATTCAGCGGGCTCTAAGCTACTATGCACAATTAGGAAAACACTATGACTACCCAAAACGCTTCGCGTAAGTCTGACTTGGTTTATCAACTCAATGATCGACCGCCACTGCCACAAACGATTTTTGCGGCCCTACAACACTTACTGGCCATGTTTGTTGCCGTTATTACGCCATCATTAATCATCTGCCAAGCTCTCGGTGTGTCGCCAGAACAAACCAACACCATTATTAGCATGTCATTGTTCGCGTCTGGTTTATCCTCTTTCATTCAAATTCGTACCATTGGCCCAATTGGCTCAGGGTTATTGTCAATTCAAGGGACCAGCTTTAATTTTCTTGGTCCGATTATTGGCGCTGGCTTATCACTAAAAGCGGGCGGCGCGGATATATCAACCATGATGGCCGCAATCTTCGGCACCATTTTGGTCGCCTCTTTTGCTGAAATTTTACTATCTCGCGTTTTAGAATACGCACGCCGAGTCATTACGCCCTTGGTCTCTGGCATTGTGGTCACACTGATTGGCCTAACGTTAGTACAAGTTGGTTTAGTCTCAATGGGGGGCGGTTACGCCGCTTTAAGCGACGGAACCTTTGGCAGCCTAGATAAACTGGCTCTAGCTGGAACCGTATTGGGGCTGATTGTGCTACTGAACCGCTCAAGCAACCCTTACATTCGTGTTGCCTCGATCGTGATTGCGATGCTCACCGGTTATGTGATGGCGTACTTCATGGGCATGATAGACACCTCCTCATTAGGTGAAACAGCAACCATTGCACTACCAATACCAATGCAGTTTGGTCTCGGTTTTGATTGGTCGCTATTTATTCCATTAGTACTAATTTTCTTGATCACCGCTCTCGAAGCAATTGGTGATATCACCGCTACATCAGAGGTGTCAGGAGAGCCTGTAAAAGGACCGATCTACATGAAGCGGATTAAAGGCGGCGTCTTAGCCGATGGTCTAAACTCTGCACTGGCAGCGGTATTTAATAGTTTCCCCAATTCAACCTTTAGCCAAAACAACGGCGTGATCATGCTAACTGGCGTAGCAAGTCGCTACGTGGGTTATTTTATCTCAGCAATGTTAGTGCTACTTGGTTTATTCCCAGGTGTTGCCAGCTTTGTGCAGTTGATTCCTGAACCAGTATTAGGCGGTGCGACCATTGTTATGTTTGGCACAATCGCAGCCGCTGGAGTGCGTATTATTTCGCGTGTTGAACTCGACCGCCGCGCCATTTTGATCATGGCACTGTCATTTTCGATGGGCTTAGGTATTGCTCAAAAACCTGAAATCTTACAATTCATGCCTGAATTCATTAAGAGTATTTTCTCATCTGGCGTAGCCGCTGGCGGTATTACCGCTATTTTGCTTAATCTAATTTTGCCAGAAAGATTGCCAGAAGAAGATGGCCTCTTAGAAGAGATGAAATCGAATTAACCAGCAAATACAACAATGGGCTCAGATGAGCCCATTTTTATTACTATCGATTTATCGATCGAATATCACGATAGGATATTGAACGATGTTGCGTTAACTTCATTTAGTTGGGAAGCTGATCTGCGCTTTCAAACCACCTTCACTGCGATTACGAACCGTCACGCTACCATGGTGCTGTCCGACAATACGTTTGACGATCGCAAGCCCCAATCCGGTCCCTTCGCTGCCTCGTGCAGTATCTCCACGCGTAAAAGGTTCAAATACTTTACTCACTTGGCTAGGCTCAATACCGGGACCATTATCTTCAACACATATCCACGCCATTTTATTATCGGCAGTGGTGCCCGTGCTGACTTTTACCCATCCATTTCCGTAACGAATCGCATTCACCACCAAGTTACTCACCGCACGCTTAATTGCAATGGGGTTACCGAAAGCGGTCTGCATCGATGAATGCAAAGATACATCAATCTTTATCTCATATCCCCCTTCAGCAGTTGCGACATCGTTGGCTATCTCATTGAGATCAACCTTCTCAAATGTCTGGATATTGACCGGTTTTAGATAATCCATAAATTGACTGATAATCTCATTGCACTCCTCGGTATCACTGATGATCCCTTCCGCTAGATAGCTGTCTTGAGGTGACATCATCTCCGTCGCAAGACGAATGCGCGTCAATGGCGTGCGTAGGTCATGGCTTATACCTGCCATCAGTAATGCTCTATCTTCCTCTAAGGCTTGTATCCCTTGTGACATTTGGTTGAACGCCACTGTGACGGAACGAATTTCCGATGCCCCCTTTACTGGCAATGGCGGTGGATGGTCACCTCGCCCCACCGCCTTAGCCGCTTTTTCTAGAGCAATTAAAGGACGATTTTGTAAACGGATAAACAACCACCCGCCGACAACAATCAAAATAGCCATCATCAAACTATTGCGAAATAACGGTGAAAAATCTTCTTTTTGCAACTCAGACAGTGGGATTCGAATCAATGATCCGGGGAACGACTCCACTTTTATCCATAAAATGTAACTCTCTTTGCCGAGCATCATGCGTACATCAGTGGGAGAGTCGAGCTCATGCGTCATCTCCTCACTCATCAAATCAATGCTGATCGCCTGTTCATACTCTTGTGCGATTTCACTGTCTTCGGCATGAATCGTTACCCCTAACTGCTCTAAAACACGGCGGCGCTGCGGGGCATCCATATCCAACCCATCAGTATCGCTTGCGGCATCATCTAGCATCAGGTTAATTTCATGACCGAGAATTTTATTGAACTGCTGCAAACTTGGCATCAAAGCATAATTGAACACCGCATAGTAAGAGTACACTTGACTAGCGATGAGTAATGAAAAGAAAAGTAGAATCGATTGAGTGAACGAGCTGCGGATACGCATACGAGGACCTTGCTGTGAAAAAAGCTCCTGATGGTAACCATGCAGGAGCTCGTTAAATCTTTAAGACTCTTTACCATCTGGGACAAAAACATAGCCAAGTCCCCAAACAGTTTGAATATATCGAGGTTTGCTTGGATCAACTTCAAGCATGCGACGCAAACGGGAAATTTGCACGTCGATAGAACGCTCCATTGCGGAATATTCACGTCCACGCGCCATGTTCATCAGTTTATCGCGAGACATAGGCTCACGCGCATTGGTCACTAAGGTCTTCAAGACCGCAAACTCTCCGGACGTCAATGGCATTGGTTCATCACCACGAAACATTTCACGCGTGCCTAAATTTAGGCGGAATTCACCAAATTCAATCACCGACTCTTCAGCGCTCGGAGCTCCCGGTGCTTCAATCACTTGACGACGCAATACCGCTTTAATTCGAGCCAATAGCTCACGTGGATTGAACGGTTTTGGTAAGTAATCATCGGCTCCAACTTCTAACCCGACAATACGATCCACTTCATCCCCTTTCGCGGTCAGCATCAAAATTGGCAGCATATTGTTAGCATTACGCAAACGGCGACAAATGGATAACCCATCTTCACCGGGCAACATTAAATCCAATACCATCAAATGGAAGTTTTCACGAGTTAACAGGCGGTCCATCTGCTCACTGTTTGCCACACTACGAACAAGAAAACCTTGTTCCGATAGGTAACGTTCAAGCAATGAACGCAAGCGTGCATCGTCATCAACCACTAAAATTTTATAGTTTTCTTGCATTTATGATCCCACCTAATTCTTAACTCGAGCCAATATCCAACCGAGTTAGTAAAATGTAACACCGTTCTGACTAAAGTCGCTGAAAGAATTGTTAACGTTTATGTCTTTTTTAGCTAATGTAGCGGGCAGTTTCAACCAAGGAACGTCAGGACTATGAAGACAAACCTAATTACGCGTGAAGGCTTTAACCGTCTCAAACAAGAATTGGACTTTTTGTGGCGTGAAGAACGCCCCGAAGTGACCAAAAAAGTGACGTGGGCTGCAAGCCTTGGTGATCGCAGTGAAAATGCGGATTATCAGTACAACAAGAAGCGCCTGCGTGAAATTGACCGCCGAGTGCGTTTTTTACGCAAACGCCTCGAGCAAGTCAACGTTGTTGATTACTCGCCACAACAAGAAGGCAAAGTATTCTTTGGTGCTTGGGTCGAAATTGAAAATGAAGCCGGAGATAAGAAAAAATTCCGCATTGTCGGCCCAGATGAAATCTACGGCGGTGTAAAAAGCTACATTTCGATTGATTCACCTATGGCGCGCGCTTTGCTAAAAAAAGAAGTCGATGATGAATTTGTGGTTCGTACCCCAGAAGGAGAAAAAGAGTGGTTTGTAAATGCTATCGAATACCAGCAAGACTAGAAATCACCGCCACGAACCCCAATAGTTACCCTATTCCAACCACCACCCCTGGTGGTTCTACCGAACAATAAAGAGAACCCACGGATGAGCCAAGCTATCTGTAACATGATTGCTCAAGAACTGAATGTTCGCCCAGAGCAAGTGACCGCTGCGGTTACCCTAATTGATGACGGTAATACCGTTCCTTTTATCGCCCGTTATCGTAAAGAGGTCACGGGTGGGCTTGATGATACCCAACTGCGTAACCTAGATAGTCGTTTATCCTATTTGCGTGAGCTCGATGACCGCCGTCAAACGATTCTTAAGTCAATTCAAGAACAAGGCAAACTGACTGCAGAGCTAGAGCACGATATCAACCAAGCCGACAGCAAAACTCGCCTTGAAGATTTGTATCTACCTTACAAGCCTAAGCGTCGTACCAAGGGGCAAATTGCAATTGAAGCTGGCTTAGAGCCTTTAGCTGACAAGCTGTGGAATGAACCGCAAACCGACCCTGAAAGTGAAGCCATGCAATACATCAATGCAGAGCAAGGGGTCGCCGATAGCAAAGCAGCTTTAGATGGCGCGCGAGCCATTGTGATGGAACGTATTGCTGAAGATGCCAACTTACTGGAAAAAATTCGCCGCCATTTAACCCGCAATGCTCAACTGGTTTCGCGGGTGATTGATGGCAAAGAAAACACGGGTGAGAAATTCAAAGATTATTTCACTCACGATGAAGCAATCAGCAAAGTGCCATCACACCGAGCACTTGCCATGCTGCGCGGCCGTAATGAAGGCTTCTTAACGCTCAATATCAACGCAGACCCAGAACAAGAAGAAGGTGCGCGCCAGTCGTACTGCGAAACCATTATTGCCGAACATTATGGTATTCATTTAAGTTCAGCGCCTGCCGATAACTGGCGCAAGCAAGTCATTAGCTGGGCTTGGCGCATCAAGGTATCTATGCATATGGAAACCGAGCTGATGGGTGCAATGAAAGAACGAGCTGAAATCGAAGCGATTGAAGTCTTTGCCACTAACTTAAAAGACTTGTTGATGGCCGCTCCAGCTGGGCCGAGAGCCACTCTCGGCTTGGATCCTGGCTTACGAACGGGTTCTAAAATTGCCGTTGTTGACTCCACCGGTAAAGTACTGGCGACTGAAACCATCTACCCACACCAACCGCATAATCAGCATGAGAAATCAGCCAAAATTGTTGACCAACTGGTGCGTCAGTTTAATGTGGATTTGATTGCGATTGGCAACGGTACCGCCTCACGTGAAACCGATACCTTTGTCGCCGACGTGATTAAACGTGGCAATTTGAAGGTACAGAAAATTATCGTCAGTGAAGCTGGAGCATCGGTGTACTCCGCGTCTGAGCTAGCAGCCAAAGAGTTCCCCAATATGGATGTGTCGCTACGTGGCGCAGTCTCAATTGCTCGCCGCTTACAAGATCCACTTGCGGAGTTGGTGAAAATCGACCCGAAATCGATCGGTGTCGGTCAATACCAGCACGATGTCAGTCAGTCGATGCTCGCCAAACGCCTAGATGCGATTGTTGAAGACTGTGTAAACGCTGTCGGTGTTGATGTTAATACGGCTTCAGCAGCACTTTTGACTCGCGTTGCTGGCCTTTCCAATACGCTCGCACAGAATATTGTCGATTATCGCGATGAAAATGGACGCTTCGCTTCTCGTTCAACACTGAAAAAAGTAGCGCGCCTTGGACCTAAAGCATTTGAACAGTGTGCCGGCTTCTTGCGCATTATGGATGGTAAAAACCCTCTGGATGCTTCCGCTGTTCACCCAGAAGCCTACCCTGTAGTAAAAGCCATCGCTGAGAAAAATAATAAAGAGATCAAAGCACTGATCGGCAATAGTGATTTTCTACGTGGACTACACGCGGTGGATTACACCAATGACAACTTCGGTGTCCCTACCGTAAGCGACATTATCAAAGAGCTAGATAAACCAGGCCGAGATCCAAGACCAGAGTTTAAAACAGCGACCTTTGCCGACGGAGTCACCGAAGTAAAAGATCTTGAAATTGGTATGATTTTGGAGGGCGTTGTATCAAACGTGGCTAATTTTGGTGCCTTTATTGATATAGGTGTTCACCAAGATGGTTTAGTGCATATTTCTGCATTAACGGATCGCTATATTGCCGACCCTCGTGAAGTAGTCAAAGCGGGGGATATCGTCAAAGTAAAAGTAATGGAAGTGGATGTTCAACGTAAGCGTATTGCGCTTTCTATGCGTTTGAATGACGAACCTGGTCAAGACAATCGTAGCCAGAGAAGTAGCGCACCAAATCAACATCAGCACAAGCCGCGCAACCAGCAGCAAAATAACCGTCGTGAAGAGCCACAACAAAACGGTGCTATGGGTGGTGCATTTGCCGCCGCTTTCGCCAAAGCAAAAAAATAATTAGCCTAAGCTAGGCTAAAACAGCCCTGACATAGACGCTTAAAAACACAAATCCCCACTCATGCATCCGCATTGGGTGGGGATTTTATTTATCGCGATAGATAGCGTTACCGCTGCCTACAACACCGCAATGACTTCAGAAGGAGTATTAGGAGCAACTGCGTGGCCATAATGATATTTAATTACGGTTCGCCTGCGCGCCATTTTTCCCTCGGTTATCGCAGCATCAATAATGTGTTTAGGTAGCCTAAACCGCATTGCATAGCCTTTACCTTGTTCCTTGCTGTAAGTAGCGAGTGCTAATAGATCAAAGAGCCTTTCTAACTCACTTTTCTGCTCAGCTTGATAAGAAGTCGATGTTTCGTGTTCGGTGCCAACCTCATAGCCAGGATGCTCTGAAGGGTCCCATGACGACTGTTTTCGTCTTTTATCATCCGCTTTAACCTTACGCTCAGCGTTGGTTTTAGCCAGTTCAACGGTTGGCATAACCGGTGCACGAATTTTATTATCACGCGCAGCCTGTTCCGTTTGCACATTAACCGATGGGGCGATGAGTGGCACACTTATATTCGCTGGTGACACAATCATAGCCGAAACCTCCTCAGTATCGCCCGCCCCGCAAGGCTAGCCTTTAACTAAGCCAGCCTGGTTGGGTTAGATTATATATCGACCAGATTGCACAAACTTTTAGCATCTTTAACAAATATTTACTGTTTAGTGTTTATTTATCGCTAGTAGACCGATAACGTCATTGGCTACCTTGAGAAAAAGCAATCAGCTGTTGGCAAAAAGCATCAGACTCGGTCATAAAGGGGGCATGAGACGACTCACTAAAGATATATTGCTCACTTTTTGGCAAAGCTTGTTGCAGATCGTGCGCGACCTTAATCGGTACAAGGCCATCTAATCGACCATATAAACGCAATATCGGCACCGAAATGGTTGTCAGTTGCTCACGTAAATCGACATCAGCTAACATCTTAAGCCCGGCGAGTAAGGACTGCGGATTAGGGGACGGTCTCGACAATATCGCCTGTTTGAGCAATTTCACATCTTGCCTCGCAGAAGGGCTGCCCATCGCTTGCAATGCCATAAAGCGTTCAATAGTGGTGTGAAAATCATCAACCAATTGATCGGTAAAAGCACTAAGTACGTGAGGTTGAATACCTCGCCACGGTTTGTCAGCCGCAAATTTCGGTGAGCTAGCCACGGTGACAAGTTGACTAACGTATTCACTATGGTGCAGCGCCATATGCGTGGCGACTAGGCCACCAAGAGACCATCCAACCCAAATCGCCGCTTTTGGCGCTTGCTCGAGCAGCGCCAGAGCAATGGCTTCTAAACTAGCCGCATGATTATTCGCGCTGTGTCCATAACCGGGCAAATCGACAACATGGACACGAAAATGATGCTTCAGTACATCGACGGTTTGTTGCCATACTGCACCGTTCATTCCCCAGCCATGCACTAGGACTAAATCAGCCCCTTCTCCTTCCACTTGCCAATACAACGCTGTTGCCATGGTCGCAAACTCTCCCACTAAATTCATTCTTTTGCATTACAGAAATACCGATCATAGCAGAACATCTTTTCGCCACTTTCGGTGAGTTATGTTATCGCATTGGCTTCAAAAAACCATCTATCGCTTAGTCAGCAGGCAATGCCAACTTTGCCACCTACCGATCGCTGCACACCAAAATAGCGCTTGGTGTGAAACCTGCTTGACCTACTTTGCTCCCCAGCCTCGTTGCCAACAGTGTGGTTTGCCGACACTACTTAATGTACCGCAGTGCGGACAATGCCTAGCCAGCCCACCGCTTTGGCATCGTTTGTATTGTGTCGGTGATTATATATTTCCGCTCAACCACACCGTTCATAAACTGAAATACGAAGGGCAGTTTTGGCAAGCGCGTAATTTAAGCGCACTTTTGGCTCCACGAATTGATGAGCCAGCTCCTTTAATAACCAGCGTACCTCTGCACTGGGAAAGACGCTTAACACGAGGCTTCAATCAAAGTGAGTTACTCGCCAATCAATTAAGCAGACAACTTGTTAATGTCACTTGTGATCATCAACTGATCAAACGTAAGCGCGCCACGCCGCAGCAAAAAGGATTATCTAAGGCGCAGCGTAAACAAAACCTACAACATGCCTTTACACTACAACACAAGCCAAATCAGAAACATATCGCAATTGTTGACGATGTTGTCACCACAGGCAGTACTATCCAACAGATCTGTAAATTACTGCTTGAAGTTGGCGTCGAAAGGATTGATATTTATTGCATCTGCCGCACTCCTGAACCGAAAGATTAACCACTACGTTTTTGTTTAGAGAACAAAAAAGGACTGGATCCGCAGCTTTTCAGGAGTAGAATGGTGAGCAAATAGCCTACAAAATTACTCAGGTATTCGTCGTGTCAAATTCTATTACTATTACCGAAACAGCCCAAACCCATTTCGCCAAGTTGCTTGGTCAGCAACCTGATGGCACCAACATTCGTGTTTTTGTGGTGAACCCTGGTACCCAAAATGCGGAGTGCGGTGTGTCTTACTGCCCACCAGAAGCAGTAGAAGCGACCGATACTGAAATCAAATATGAAGCTTTCTCTGCTTATGTGGATGAGTTAAGCCTGCCTTTCTTGGAAGATGCAGAAATCGATTTTGTTACCGACAAAATGGGCTCTCAACTGACATTGAAAGCGCCAAACGCCAAAATGCGCAAAGTCGCAGATGACGCGAGTTTAATCGAACGTGTTGAATATGCGATTCAAACTCAAGTTAACCCACAACTTGCTGGCCACGGTGGTCATGTAAGCTTAGTGGAAATCACCGAAGATGGCGTTGCCATCGTAGCATTTGGCGGCGGTTGTAACGGTTGTTCAATGGTTGATGTGACCCTAAAAGAAGGCATCGAGAAAGAGCTACTTCAACAATTCGAAGGTGAATTGACTGCCGTTCGCGATGCGACAGAACATGACCGTGGTGATCACTCTTATTACTAACTGAGAACCAATAAAGTTAAGTTAGAACTAATAAAATGCCAAGCCGAGATAACATTCTCGGCTTTTTTTATCTTTAAATGCTTTCGCTACCGTTAGTTCTTTTCAAATCAAGCATTTTTCTCATATAGTTAGAAAAGTCATTTGCCTGTAAGGAATTAGCGTATGCCACCCAGAAAACTGCCCGATATTTTAGCGACCAACACGGAAGCGAAGTCGAAACTGTTTACGATTGAATCGTTGGATTTACGCTTTTCAAATGGGGAACAGCGCACCTATGAGCGAATGAAACCCAGCGGCCGACATGCAGTAATGATGGTGCCTATCACTGCGCAAGGTGATCTGCTATTAGTTCGAGAATATGCCGCAGGTACAGAACGTTATGAACTCGGTTTTCCCAAAGGTTTGATTGACCAAGGTGAAACACCACAACAAGCCGCTGTTCGTGAATTAAAAGAAGAGATTGGCTTCGGTGCCCATACGCTAACGCCTCTTAAAGAGGTCGTCCTCGCTCCCTCTTACTTTTCAAGTCGGATGACCCTATTCCTTGCGCAAGATCTATACTCAGAAAAGCTAGAAGGTGATGAACCCGAGCCATTAGAAGTGATTCGCTGGCCTTTAGCGCAAGCTGAAGAGCTACTCACCCATCTCGACTTTTGTGAAGCCCGAAGTATTACCGCACTACTGCTTGCTTTGCGCCGCTTAAAATAACGAAGCAGAGCTAAAGGATTGATGATGCCAACAGCCAAAGATTTATCTCACCTATTGCCAAATGTCATTGAAATTGCACGCTCCGCAGGGCAATTGATTCTCGACATCTACGAGAAAAAAAACTACGAAGCTTTTACTAAAAGTGACCACACACCTGTCACGAGCGCTGATCTTGCGGCCCATAAATTCATCAATGAACGACTGAGCGAGCTAACACCAGACATTCCGGTATTGTCCGAAGAAGCAGCCGACATCAGTTTAGAAAAACGTAGCCAATGGAATCGTTATTGGTTAGTCGACCCACTGGATGGCACCCAAGAGTTTATTGCTCGCAGCGGTGACTTTGCCACCATCATTGCTTTAATTGAGGATAACAAACCTGTGATGGGTGTGGTGTATGGACCAGTTTCTGGTGTGACTTATTATGCTTATACGGGCAAAGGGGCATGGAAAATTCCCGATATGTCTGAAAACCTACGTATTCAAACCCACAAGCATGAAACTCCGGGACAATCGATCGCCATTGCGATTAGCCGTCGTCAAGACATCAACCGCATCACTAACCGCATGAGCAGTGCTTGGAATTATGAGCTAGTGCCACTTGGCTCTGCCGCTTTAAAAGCGTGTTTAGTTGCTGAAGGGGCTGTTGACTGTTATTTGCGCTTAGGGCCAACCGGTGAATGGGACACGGCGGCGACTCAATGTATTGTTGAAGAAGCTGGGGGGAGAATCCTCAGCACTCTGCTAGAGCCGTTGTCATACAACGAGCGAGAAACGTTAGAAAACCCGAATTTCATCGTGCTTGGTGACGCGGGCTTACCTTGGGACGATATCCTTAAAGTAAAAGGCTGACCACTTGGGTCAGCCTCTAAATTTTCGCGGTTAAGTTTTCAGCCTTACAGTTGCCCTTGGTACTGGAACTGATATCGACCTTGGTTATCAGGATTACCAACCCACTTTAGCTGCTCGCCCATTTCGCTTGGAAATTGTGCTTCCGGCTTAAACCATGCTTGAAAGCTATAATTCATGTCTGGCTTAAGCTGCGCAGAGAAATCACTACTGACTTGCGCACTGCTTTGTTGGCCGGTCAATGCCACATCATTGGCTTGGCAAGTTAAATCAGCCACTACAGGGCCTGGAGACAACTCTCCTAACGGTGAGCCTATTTTGCTATCGGTCCATGCTAATGTACCTTGAGCCGACTCACACCATGGACTTGAGTATTGATACTGCTTGAGTGACAGTTCTAGCTGACCTTGGAGATCAATAGGAAATGGCAAGACTAGTGCTGCTGTTAGCTGCTTAGTCGCGGCAGACAGCACCAAGTTTTCCGCGTAAGGACCAGACAAACTAAGACCGACATTACCTTTACCTCGCACGCCCATATCACTACCTCGCCCAAAGCGCACGGCCGCTTCTAACTTAGCCACAAACAGTGATGACAGTTGAATATCCCATTTCAGGTCACCGATATTTTGCCCCTGCCAAAATACCTGCTGAGCACTGCCAGACCAAATCGTCCCCGCGATACCTGTGATGCGTAATTCAGGTGGCATCGGAGCTTGGCTTACGACAAAAGAGGCCGGAATATGTGCAACCAAACTTGTTGTAAAAGCCAGTAGCGGCAGTCCACCATATAACCATCCATGTTTCACCTAGCCACCTCGCTTCAATTGCAGACGTTTCACTTCAACCACACCACTTTGCTGCGCTCGGCCAATATCCATAAACTCAACATCAACACCTTGAGTTTCTTTTAGAAACGCAATCCAATCGACCAACTTGGTGAAAGGCAAAGGTTGAACCCATACTTGCATCATCTCATCACGAGGTTGGATTCGAATGAGTTCAATCTGAAAACGCTGTGCACTTGAAGAAATCACTTGGTTAAACGGCTGATTGGATGCAACGACACCACCTTGTGCACGTAATCGGACAATATCATCCGCTTTATCTGTTACCCAATTCAGTAACTGTTTTTCACTCACAATACGCGCTTTAGCCAGCTCAGTTCTTTGATCTAATGGCGACAAAACGCCCCAATAAATCACCCCGACAATGCCCAACACCAAACAACCCAACACCATTTTTTGTTCGCGAGCACTGATACTCGTCCACCAAGCTTGAAGTGCGTTAAGACTATTTTTCATTCAACTCACCTCATTTACTTTTGAGTACAAAAGTACCA
Source organism: Vibrio aestuarianus (assembly GCF_012395185.1). Classification (GTDB taxonomy): domain Bacteria; phylum Pseudomonadota; class Gammaproteobacteria; order Enterobacterales; family Vibrionaceae; genus Vibrio; species Vibrio aestuarianus. The sequence continues at coordinate 30,637 of NZ_JAAZTU010000028.1, read as the reverse complement.
TTCACAATCTCACCGGAGCGGTTTAACTGCCCTTGCTCAACCATAAACTGCTTTTCCAGTTGAACGCGCGCTAACTCAAAGCTCTGAAAATCGTTGCTTTGTGCTTCAAGACGAATTTCACCACGATTGCCATCATATTTAACACTTTGCAAACGCATGTTCGGCACACTACCGATACTTGCTGGCAGCTTAGCTAACCATTCAAGCATGGCGCCACCACTGCCGCCACCGGCAAGACGCGACGCTTCATCATTCATCTGTCTTTTTAAATAGCTAACCGTCGGTATCTTCTGTTTATCAGGGAAAACGGCGCGAAAAACGCGTTCACTTTCGACTCGGTAAGCGGTCGCTTGTGTCTCGTATTGCCCTGATTGCAATACGTTATAAGCCGTCGAGATCACCAATAACAAACACGCGGCCAACGTACTTTTTTGCCAAACCTGCCAATGCTTGAAGAAAGAAGATTTAGCTTTGAAACTACCGGTTAACAACGTAATTTTGCTCGCAATGGCTTGCTCTGTAAGCAGCGCCATCACTAATTGAGGTTCAGCTTGCTGCCAATGTTGACCTTCAGCCAAGGTTAACTCCGGTAAAGGGGTATAAGCATTCAGCGGCAAGTATTGATCATCTTGTTTCACCCATTCCGAATGGCTAAACAGATCTAACCACTCAGCCTCAAGGCTTACGCCTAAATATTCCTCTTTACGAATCAGCCACTCTTTACCCATTTGCAGTGCTGATAACCCGTCATGCAAAGGAACGGTGAGCACATCTGGTAGCACTTTCTTAACTTCCATTCCTGCCGATTTTAACTGTTCAAGGCAGTGGGTAAGATAGCTACGATCAACCCCCGCTACATAAGCGGTTGACGCCGTTTTCTGCAAAATAGCAAAATGCAGGTCATCGACATCTTGAGCAATCTCATCTTCAATTAAATAAGGCAACATAGATTCCAACTGACGAGAAGCGCCCGATGGAATATCAACCTTCGTAAGTACCAAATCGCTTGCAGCCAGCAACACAATTGTGGTTCGCTGCGCAGCGTAAGTAGCGAGCTCAGATAACTGCTCCCAACCAGATATTTCACCACTGGCAATGACTTCTTGTTGTTGTGATGACCACACCAACCAAGGTATTTCAGCGTCCTGTTGACTACTCAGTCGAACGGTCAGAAACTCGCTCACTGATCCCTCCAAAGCGACGGCGTACTACCGTTGCGGTTTCTCTATTATCACTAAACAATAAACTGCGAATGCGAACTCGCGAGTCATCAACCAATATTTGAGCATCGAGTTCAAAGTAAGCGCTATCCACTGAGAGATACTGTTTCGCTTCATCTTTCACTTTGCTATCTACGGCGGCAATTGATGCCTCCGCTAAGAAATCATCGACACTCCCCCACCCATCAAATGGACGGTTTTCTAATACGTTTTTTGCATCAGATTCACTTAAATGCGGGCTGAACATCGCCACCAGCAATTTTGCGTTCTCTGGTGCGACAGTATTAACGTTTAATCGCCAATCATCGCTTGGCAATGCACAAACGTAAGGAGCTATACGTTGTATCACGTCCCCCGTCACTTGCTGCACTGCGCGAAGTTCGCTGCTATCAGCCAGTAAAGTGTTAGCCGCTAAATAAGCCGGAGACATCGACTCATAATAGCTGTCTTCAACACCGTAAGATGACTGGACATTGCTGTCTTCATCAATGTATTCCCATGCTGAATCAGCAATCACCTCAGCTTGGTAGCTATCAACTTCTGACTCTTCCAATAAATATTGCAGCACCTGCACTAAATAGGGCTTATTAGCTCCGCCTGTAGTGGGCGTAACTCGAGCTAATACATTGAGATTAAAACACGCCTGCTTATCGGTAACACGACCCTTAACTGTGCCGTAATCGAGAGGGTAGGTTTGCTCTTCCAACGCCCAAGACTGACTCAAATTAATGTTATCGCCATCTTTGTAGCTCTGCTCTATAGCAGCTTGCGCTAACGATTCAACCCCAAGGCTATACCAGTAAGCCTGTTGATAGTTGATCTGATTACTGGCTCTTTGAAACTGAGTAAATAAACGTTCTGACATGGTCGCCGCAATTGACACCATGATCGCCAGCAGCAATAAAATAACAATCAATGCCACACCTTGTTGCGAACGCCTGCCTTGTAGTGAGCGATTATGATGCATCATTATCAGCTCCCTGCGTGTTCTGGTTGATGGCACCACCTGACGTCAGATAAATACGTTCAATTTCACCGTAATCTTTCAGCACTAGCTTCACCGCGACGGCTTGCGGTATTTTTAATGATTCTTGCCAATCCTCACTCCATTTGTCATTGCTATAAAAACGCAATGACATTGATTCCACCTCTGACAAGAGTGGCGTGATAATGCCCTCTTGACTAGCAGGCGTATCAGGGTAACGCCACCAAATGCGTTCAAGTACCCCTTCTTTGATGCGATAACCTACTTTAGTTACTTCGCCACGTGGAAATTGTTGCTGTGGGTTATGCCAACCAAGACGAGCAAACAACACACCCTTTTGATCGGAGTCGAGCAAGTACTCTTTCCACTGCAACATCTGTTCATTGGGCTCTTCACCATTGGTACGAAATTGACGGGTGGCCATTTGGCGAAAATCACCGTCCATTAACACCATGGCTCGCTGCAACGCATTTAAACGCTGGCTGCGCTGCTGAGAAATTTCATTGCTACGCTGTACCTGATTAAGCACCTGATAAGCACCAACACTTAAACTCGCAAAAATAGCGATCGCCACCAGCACTTCAATCAGAGTAAAACCTTGGCGTTTTTTATTTGACGACATAGCTTCTCACCGTCACCAAAGGTGATCCTTGTTTCTCTAATGCTGCACTGACATCAAACGCTTTCAATAAATTATCAGCCGTAGGCACTAACGTGACTTTCCAATACCAAGTACGCCCTGCCAACTCTTGTGTTCCTGTTTGCGCTTTCAAGCTTTTAGGGTTGAGCATCACTTGCGCCATTTGATTATCGACCACCATCGCAGCAAAGTTTTTTTCTTCCAAATAGCTGATGGTGTTAATGTGTTGGCTCACTGAACGAATAACGCTGATCGACGCGGTGGCAAAAATCGCTAGAGCAACCAAGACTTCTAATAAGGTCATGCCTCGTGTTCTACGCATCATCCGATGCCCCTGGCTCTAATAGCTTAATTTCGCCATTGTCTTTGACAATAACCCGCCAACCTTGCTCGGCATCTTGCGTGTTGGGATATATGCTCAAGACAAAGGGCGTTAGCTCGCCACTCGACAAGATAAACACTTGCGGTGGTCGCTGTTTTTCTTGCTCTTTCTCTTCAGCAAACATCTCTTCATCAAATAAAGAGCCTGGCTTAAACAGCCGATCATCATTCTTCCAAGCGTCACCCCCAAGCTCAAATTGCATCGCGAGCTCTTCTAGAAGTTGAATTTCGGTGGTCATTTTTTTACTCTCTAATGGCTGCCAACCTTTGTCATCCAATGCTAGGAACACAAGACGTGATGTCTTCTCATCCACTCGCAAACCAAAGTCCTTACCACTGAGAATCGCTTCTTCATTCACCAGTTGCAGACGTTGGTACAAACTCATCGCATATTGTTTTGCTTCATCTTTTCCTGAACTAGGAAGCGTAGCAATGACTGCCACAGCACTAAGAGAAAGCAGTACTAGCACGAGTAATATTTCGAGTAGGGTGAAACCACGTTTGCTTGTCATCAGAAAATAGCTGTCATTAGAAAATCGTTGCCGTCAGAAAAATGAGGCGACCCGATAGTCGCCCTCTGTTATTTGCTTATCGGAAGTCTTGCATGTTCCAGTTGCCAATATCGGCACTCACCCCTTCACCGCCTTCTTGACCATCAGCACCTAAGGTGAAAATGTCCACGGTACCATTGTCGCCAGGGCTTAGGTATTGGTAAGGGTTACCCCAAGGGTCATTCGGTAAACGACGAATGTACCCACCATCACGATAATTACGTGGTTCTGGGCTAGACGGCTTAGTCACTAACGCCTCAAGTCCTTGATCGGTTGTTGGATAAACGCTGTTATCAAGCTTGTACATATCCAAAGCATTTTCTAATGCCACGATGTCGGTGATGGCTTTTTGTTGGTCGGCTTTTTCTTTGTTTCCCAATAAATTAGGAACAACAAAGCTCGCTAAAATACCCAAAATCACCACCACAACCATTACTTCAAGCAAGGTAAAACCTGATTGCTTGTTTGCTTTTTTTCTCATTCCAATCTCCAACGTAGTTTTTGTCTAAATAACAGGTGAATGCTTACCTATTACTAACGACTCATTAAATTATTCATTTCTAAAATTGGCATCAAGGTCGCCATTACGATAAATAGCACCAAACCTGCCATTAAAGCGATTAGCGCCGGGGTGAAAATGCCCAATGCGATATTGATGGTCGACTCAAAGTTTGCGTCCTGGTTATCCGCAGCACGAGTCAACATACTTTCAAGTTCACCACTTTGCTCACCACTGGCGATCATATGCAACATCATCGGTGGGAATAATTTGGTTTGATCCAATGCCTTACGTAAACTGGCACCTTCACGTACATTATCGGCAGCCATCGTTACTTGCTGCTTGACGTATTGGTTTGCCATTACGTCCACCGCCACCTTCATACCTTCCAAAATAGGAATGGCACTGGAGGTACAAATAGACAAGGTGCGTGCAAAACGTGAGGTATTCAAACCGCGCGAGATCTTGCCTATCATCGGCATGTAAATTACTTTTCGGTCCCACTTCAAACGTAAATTTGGTTTACTCAGTAACCATTTAGCAAGGAAGACCAGTGCAATGGTTAGCACTAATAGCTGTATACCCCAGTGCTGAATAAAATCACTCGATGACAACAGGAATTGAGTCGACTTAGGTAATTCCTGCCCCATCTGTACAAACTGGCCAATAATTTTCGGCACGACCGCCGCCAGCAAAAAGGCGACAATACCGACGGCAAAAACAACCAAGACGATTGGATAGATCATGGCTTGCATCAGCTTTGAACGCATTTTTTGGCGATTTTCTGCATAATCAGCCAAGCGTTCCAACACCGAATCAAGATGTCCTGATTTTTCACCCGCAGCAACCATTGAACGAAACAATTCATCGAAAATATGTGGGTAGTCACCCAAGCTATCCGATAATGTGTAGCCTTCGGTCACTTTTGAACGCACTGCTGCTAACATGTTACGAATTCGCGGCTTTTCAGACTGTTCGGATACCGCTTTTAAACACTCTTCCAGTGGCATTCCTGACTGCACTAGCGTCGATAATTGGCGCGTGATTAATGCTAAGTCTGGCGTGCTAATGCCGCGTTTCATGCTAAACGGTGACTGTTCTTGCTTCGCTGCTTTCGCTTTGGTTCCCAGCACTTCAACCGGAATTAGCCCTTGCTCTTTTAAGCGTTGGCGAACTTGACGGGCATTATCACCTTCAATAACACCCTTTTTTTGTTTGCCTTTAGCATCTAATGCTTTGTATTCAAATGCGGCCATTAATTACGCTTCCTTGGTCACTCGCATCACTTCTTCTAATGAAGTAATGCCTTGAAGCACTTTATCTAACCCATCATCACGGATACTTGGCGTTCGTTCACGAACTAATTTTTCGATGGATTGCTCACCCGCTTCACTGTGAATCAACTCTTGCACTTTATCGTCAATTAACAGTAATTCATGGATCCCAGTTCGGCCGCGATAGCCTTTTTGGTTACATTTTTCACAACCTTTGGCACGATATAATGTCAGTTCTTGATCCGGTTGCAGATTAAACAATTTCTTTTGCTCTTTGTCGGCTGGATAAGCTTCTTTACAATCTGAACACAAGGTGCGCACCAAACGCTGCGCTAACACACCTAGCAACGACGACGAAATAAGAAATGGCTCGATCCCCATATCGCGCATACGGGTAATCGCACCAATCGCGGTATTGGTGTGCAAGGTCGACATCACTAAGTGACCAGTTAAAGAGGCTTGAACGGCAATTTGCGCAGTCTCTAAATCACGAATTTCACCGATCATTACCACATCCGGGTCTTGACGCAAAATGGCACGTAATCCACGTGCAAACGTCATATCCACTTTAGGGTTAACCTGCGTTTGACCAATACCGTCAATATCAAATTCGATTGGATCTTCAACGGTCAAAATGTTGCGTTCGTTGCTGTTTAGCTCTTGCAACCCAGCATACAAGGTGGTCGATTTACCCGAGCCTGTTGGGCCGGTGACCAAGATAATGCCATGCGGCCTTTTGATTAATTGGCGGAAGTTTTCATGGTTTGCCGCTGTCATACCTAAGCTGTGTAAATCAAGGCGAGTGGCATTTTTGTCCAATAGACGCATTACCACACGCTCTCCATGCGAAGATGGCATGGTAGAGACACGAACATCAACCGCACGGCCACCAATACGTAATGAAATACGACCATCTTGTGGGACGCGTTTTTCGGCGATATCAAGCTTGGCCATAACCTTCACGCGAGACACGAGCAAGGGGGCAAGTTTACGGCTCGGTGATAACACCTCGCGCAACACACCATCAACACGAAAACGAATCGAAAGGACTTTTTCAAAGGTTTCGATATGAATATCGGAAGCCCCTTCTTTGATCGCCTCACCCAGCATCGCGTTAATCAATTTAATGATTGGCGCATCATCTTCCGACTCGAGCAAATCTTCACTTTGTGGCAATTCTTCAGCCAGTGAGAAAAAGTCGTCGTTATCGGCACCAATATCTTCCATCAATTGCCGTGCTTCTGAAGAGTCACGCTGATACGCATCGGTCAACTTACTTTCAAACTCACTTGCGGTCATTTCAACTAAATTTAAAGGTTGTTTAACCACACGTTTGACCTCCACCAGCGATTCTATCGCCAGTGGTGCAACGTAAAACAAAGTCGGTATCGCGTTCTCTTCCGCTTGCTCTAACACCAATTTAAAGCGATTGGCGAAACTAAACGGTAAACGACGGTACTGAAGTTGTTGCAAAACATCGGTCATTGCGACTTTTCCATTTGATCGATAAAGGCTTGTACTTCTGGTGCATGAAGGCGCTCACTACCAAATTTAGGGATAACGGGAATGTTATTATCATCCATTAACTTCAAGCCTTGGTCTAACTTGAACAACTGTTCTGCTCGAATGTAGTTGTATTTGCGCTGTGTAATACCATCTGCCGTCATACCATCACGGATAATGGTTGGCTTGATAAACACCATTAGGTTTTTCTTTTCCACTTGAGTGCGAGTCGATTTAAACAAGTAACCGAGTCCGGGAATATCACCAAGCAGTGGCACTTTCGATTCACTTTCCACTGCGCGTTCGTCAATCAAACCACCCAGAACCAGCATCTGCCCATCTTGAACAATGACTGAAGTATTAAGCTGACGTTTAGCAAAACGTACGTCAACCGCGCCATTGGCACCTAATACGTTCGACACTTCTTGTTCAATTTGCAATTGAACGGAATCACCTTCGTTAATTTGTGGTACCACTTTGAGTTTAATACCCACCTCTTTACGATCTACGGTTTGGAATGGATTATCATTGCTAGAACCCGCCGTTGAACCAGTAAGAACTGGGACTTCTTCACCAACAATAAAAGATGCTTCGCCATTATCCATCACGGTGATACTTGGTGATGACAGAATATTGGAGTTTGAATTACTCGCAACCGCACTGATTAAAGCCGTCCAATCCCCCATCACTAAGCTCATGGCAGCGCCATTGACCGAACCAAGTGCTGAAGCTAATGTTGAGTAATCGCCTTTTTCAGTCGTGTTTTCATTACGTAAAAAGTTTCCATCTGAATCGTAAACCGCTTTAGAGGTCGTGGTATCTTTTGCTTCTTCTAAACCAACCATCACCTGACCAATTGGTGCGCCTGCATTGCCATATTGAATAACAGAGCCGCTTTCCAACGACCCCCATTGAACCCCTAGGTTGATGCCATCACCTTCGGCCATTTCAACAATCAGAGCTTCAATAAGCACCTGCGCGCGACGAATATCAAGCTGGGCTATCACATCTTCCAGCGCTTTCATAATATCTTGAGGTGCCGTGACGATCAGTGAATTGGTTTGAGGGTGCGCAGAAATCATTACCTCACCGCGTTGTGCCCCTTGACCCGACTTTTGACCCGATTGCTTTTCTGCTTGTAAGTTATCAGAGACACCTTTTAGTACATCGACCAGATCTTCGGCTTTGGCGTACTTAAGGTAAATAACGCGGTTGTTACCCTTGGTTGCCATCTCAACATCTAACTGCTTGATCAAACGCTTTAAGCGTTCACGCACCTTGGGATCACCCGAGATCAAAATCGCGTTGGTACGATCATCAGCCACAAGCTTGGGTTGCAGAAATTCTGGGGTATTTTTAGCATCATTCGTTTTATTTAATGCCTCAACAATACGTACCATTTCAGCGGCGGATGCATTGTTTAGTTCAACCACTTCAATGTCTTTATCACCGGCTTGGTCAACACGTTTGATAATATCGGCCAAACGGTTAACCACAGCAGCACGACCGGTAATCAGAATAATATTGGCAGGATCGTAATGCACTACGTTACCCGCGCCCGCGTTATCAATCAATTGGCGTAACAATGGCGATAACTCACGCACCGAGACATTACGCACGGCAACCACACGCGTAATCACGCTGTCGCCATTTTCTTTCTCGTCATCACCGACCACTGGTATAGCGGATGTTTTTGCATCTTTCGCTTTAATGACTTTCAGGACGCCATTGTCCATCTCAACCACAGCAAAACCATATACTTCCAGTACATTCAAAAAGAAGCTGTAGTATTGCTCTTCAGTGAGCGTGTCATAACTACGAACGTCGACTTTGCCTCGAACTGAAGGGTCTACAATAATGGTTTTTTCGAGATTACGGCCAACGATATTGATGAATTCTTGAATGTCTGTACCCTTAAAACTGGCACTAAAATCGTTAGCAAGTACCAATGGTGACGACAGCAAACCTCCCATCAATAACCAAGTACTTTTGTTTAACCAATGCTTCACGTCTTACTCCCTAAACTCATGCTTATGCATCAGTCTTTTTAAAATTGGATATAAATGTCATGTGGTTGTCCGTCTCTTTCAACCGTTAAGTTGATTTCCGTTAACTCCGAGACTGACTGAAAAATTTTGCTCATGGCATCTGGATCCGTTAAATCCTGTCCATTTAATTGAATGGCGATATCATCGTTTTGCAAGCCGACAGACTCAAACAATTCAGGGGATTTACCCGGGCTCACTCGGTATCCAAGCACCTTATCATCTCGCTTGACTTGAGACAGGCGAACATACTTGAATATTTCTTGCGGATTGCGAGAAATTGCGATTCGAATGTCATCCAACTTCTCTTCTTCAGACGCGGGGTTATTACCTCGCGCATTAGAAGCAATAACTTTTTCAGGCACTTGCACACTTGGCCTGTGATAATCAACCCCATCTAACATCAGTGTTTCATCACGACCAGAGTTATCAATAATAACGCGATCAACCAGTACGGCTTTTAGCTTTGCTCTTGTGCCTTCAATTACTTCATTGACACCATAAGTGGCCTGACTGCCACGATTAGCAATAACCGCCAAACTTCTACTGGGTTCATTACTGGCAACGACACCAACCAACAATAAACTTAAGCTAGTTTTAGGCGCATCTTTGATTACGGTTTGCACCACCTCTGCTTTTTCCTCACTATAACGTCCAAATAAGTCACCTTGTTGTAATGAGGAAAGATCAAGCGACTGCTGAGTAGCAGTAGTCGATGAACTTGATGTCGGCACCCAAGGTGCAACATCAAAGGTATTTTGTTGTAGCAACCACACCATCTTGCCCATTATCCAAGCAGATAGGATCAGTAATAACAAAGTGAGAGCAAAACTGATTTGTTTTTGCCACTGTGGTATTTTTTGTAGCACGCCTATCTGCCATGAGCTTGATGAGGTCATATTGCTAAAATTAATTCGCCTCAAAAGATATCCTTTATTTGCAATTTTTCGTTAACCATTTTGCTTTTGTAACCAACGATATCATTTTCATATAGTTCATTGCCTTATACGAACGAACTAATATATCACATACCTCTTCAGCGTCCCTTTATCTGACATTAATTTGTCGGGTCGCTTGAAAATCTGGAACGAAAACACCATTGTAAGCCAAACATAAACACGCAAGGCTAACTCTGTTAGAGGCACTTTCCTAGTATGAGTTCTGAGACTGAACAAATAAGATTAGATAAATGGTTATGGGCTGCACGCTTTTATAAAACTCGTTCTATCGCTCGAAACATGGTCGATGGTGGTAAAGTTCACTATAATGGTCAGCGTAGTAAACCTAGCAAAATTGTCGAACTTGGCGCAACCATAACCTTGCGCCAAGGTCCAGAAGAGAAAACCGTGACCGTTGAGAAATTATCTGGGCAACGCCGCGGGGCTCCAGAAGCACAAGCCTTGTATAGTGAAACCAGCGAAAGTATCGCTAAACGTGCACACCATGCCGAGCAACGCAAACTCAATGCACATAATCCAAGCCCAGAGCGACGACCTGATAAAAAACAGCGTCGAGACATTATTAAATTTAAACATCAATAAAAGCGGGACCATGCTCCGAGGAAATAGCTAAATGGCAAATAACATTTTAAATCGCTACTTGTTTAAAGACCTTTCTGTACGTGGCGAATTGGTACAATTGGATAAAGTGTATCAAGAAATCATCTCTAGCAAGGAATACCCAGCGCCTGTACAAAAACTGTTAGGCGAATTGATGGTAGCGACTACACTACTGACTGCAACACTCAAATTTGAAGGCTCGATTACCATGCAACTGCAAGGTAATGGCCCGGTATCGCTTGCTGTTATTAACGGTGACAACGAACAAAAAGTTCGTGGCGTTGCACGCTGGGAAGGTGATATTGCTGATGATGCAGACCTACATACTTTGATGGGCAAAGGCCATCTTGTTATCACTATTGAACCAAAACAAGGCGAGCGTTACCAAGGTGTAGTCGGTCTAGAGGGCGCTAATTTAGTTGAAGTACTAGAAGGCTATTTTATCCGTTCAGAGCAGTTGAAGACCCGCCTTTGGATCCGTATCGGTGAGCACGAAGGCAAAGCCCATGCCGCTGGCATGTTGCTACAAACCATGCCTGATGGTACTGGAACACCTGATGACTTTGAACATTTAGAGCAGCTGACCAATACCGTCAAAAATGAAGAGCTGTTTACTTTACCAGCCAACGATCTACTTTATCGTCTTTATAACCAAGAAAAAGTACAACTGTTCGACCCGCAGCCAGTAGAGTTCCACTGTGGTTGTTCACGTGAACGCAGTGGTGCAGCAATCATCACTATCGGCCAAGATGAAATTAACGACATTTTAGCCACTGAAGGATCAGTTTCTTTACATTGTGATTACTGCGGCACGAATTATTCCTTTGACCAAGCAGAGATAACTGAACTCTACCGTCAAGCGACCCAGAACAGCGGTACTCTTCATTAATTTGCATGTATTATCAAGCACGTGAAATACGTCTCAGAGCCAGCATCAAGCTGGCTTTTTTTGTGATCAAAAGCCAATAAAATCAAACACCAAAGGGACAGTACGCCATACTTAATTTTCAAAAAGTATTAATCTTTTTGATCTAGCGCAAAGGTTTGCGTGCGCGATAAAATAGTTAGGCCAATATGTGACGGGACACCTAAAACCACACAACAGTCGTGGGCAATTTTTGAGCTGCGTCCCTGTTTTATCCCAGTCTCGTTGCTAGCATGGTGAGCAGATAACAATTACAAACTACAAGTATTATTACAAAATCCCTACAAAATCCTTATAAGGAGCACCTATGACCGTTATGGAACATACAAAGGCTGCACAATTAGACCTAACCCAACACGGATTAAAAAACGTAACTGAAGTTCTTCGCAACCCAAGTTATGAACAACTGTTCGAAGAAGAGACCCGCCCAGAACTCGAAGGCTATGAAAAAGGCATCGTCACTGAGCTTGGCGCGGTAGCTGTCGATACAGGTATTTTTACTGGCCGCTCACCAAAAGATAAATTCATTGTGAAAGATGACACCACCCGTGAAAATATGTGGTGGACATCAGACACGGTTAAAAACGATAACAAACCCATTACCCAAGAAGTCTGGGACGAGCTTAAAGAACTCGTCACACAACAATTGTCTGGAAAACGACTTTTTGTGATTGATGGTTACTGTGGAACTAACCCAGATACGCGTTTAAGTGTACGTGTAATTACCGAAGTTGCATGGCAAGCACACTTTGTTAAAAACATGTTCATCCGCCCAACAGAAGAAGAACTCGTTAGTTTTGAACCTGATTTCGTTGTCATGAATGGCGCAAAATGCACCAATTCAAAATGGCAAGAGCAAGGTCTGAACTCAGAAAACTTTACCGTATTCAACCTAACTGAAAAAATGCAATTGATTGGCGGCACTTGGTATGGCGGCGAGATGAAAAAAGGTATGTTCGCAATGATGAACTACTTCTTGCCTCTACAAGGTATTGCTTCTATGCACTGCTCTGCAAACATGGGTAAAGATGGTGATGTTGCTGTTTTCTTCGGCTTATCTGGCACAGGTAAAACCACCCTTTCAACTGATCCTAAACGCGCTTTGATCGGTGATGATGAACATGGTTGGGATGACGAAGGTGTGTTTAACTTCGAAGGTGGTTGCTACGCAAAAACCATCAAACTATCTAAAGAAGCTGAACCAGACATCTACAACGCGATTCGCCGTGATGCCCTATTAGAAAACGTAACAGTGCGCAATGATGGCTCTATTGATTTTGATGATGGTTCGAAAACCGAAAACACTCGTGTTTCTTACCCAATTCATCATATCGACAATATCGTTAAGCCAGTTTCAAAAGGCGGTCACGCCAATAAAGTGATCTTCCTATCGGCTGATGCATTTGGCGTGCTCCCTCCGGTATCCAAATTAACACCAGAACAAACCAAGTATCACTTCTTATCAGGTTTTACTGCTAAACTTGCAGGTACTGAGCGTGGTATTACTGAACCAACACCGACGTTCTCTGCTTGTTTTGGCGCCGCATTCTTAACGCTACATCCAACCAAGTACGCTGAAGTATTGGTAAAACGTATGGAAGCGTCAGGTGCAGAAGCTTACTTAGTTAACACTGGTTGGAATGGCAGTGGTAAACGTATTTCGATTCAAGATACACGCGGTATTATTGATGCGATCCTAGATGGTTCGATTGAAAATGCAGAGACAAAGCATATTCCAATCTTCAACTTAGAAGTACCAACATCACTTCCAGGTGTTGATACTGGTATTCTAGACCCTCGTGACACTTACGTTGACCCATTACAATGGGAAAGCAAGGCGCACGATCTAGCTTCTCGCTTTATCAATAACTTTGCGAAATACACCGATAACGCAGAAGGTCAATCTTTAGTGGCAGCAGGCCCTCAAGTCGACTAAAACTGATAAGTTTGTAACAAGCCCCTTTTAACAGGGGCTTTTTTTGTTGCCGATAAAGAGAATTTGTTTCACTCTGTCACGACAAGGGATTAAGGATAGGGAAAACATGAAAAAGGTATTGGCGTTGCTGATTGCAGTTATCGCTCTTGTGCTGACCGCGCTATTGGGCTGTTTTGCTTTGTTACATACCCAATATGCCACGCCAGTTAGCCAATTGGTTGTAGAGCGACTTTCTAAGGGCAATATCACCTTTGAATCGGTCGAGTACCAATACCCTTTACATTTTCGCTTTCATCACCTGGTAATACATCAAGATAAACAGACAATCCCTATTGCACAGGCTGATATTTGGCTTAATGCCACTCTGATCCACGATAACCAACTGGTAATTGATAGTATCTTACTTGATGGTCTTAATTTGCAGCATGATCTTCCTAACCTGCCGCGCCTTCCTTATCTCTATCTTCATCAATTAGCACTGCATAATGTCGATATCGCTCATCAAGGTTGGGTGGCACGTGGAGTTAATACGCAGATCAAGCAACCCTCTTGGTCAGATAAGCACTCATCAATTCCTTTTGGAGAGATTCAATTTTCTGCCGAACAACTCTACTGGCAAGGTGAAGCTTTAAATAATGTGCTGCTGGATATGGATTACAAGCCACATAACAGCACCGTTTATGGGCTTTCATTTACCTGGCAAGGTGCGGCTATTTCAGGACAAGCTGAACAATATCCACAAGGATGGTCTCTGGTCAACGTCACGGTTGATAAACTCAACCTAAGCGCCAACGAAAGTAAGCGACTAACTCAAATAAGCCAAGCGTATTTAACCAACCAGATCGACCATATCAACAGTCTGGATATCTTAAATAGCAATTTGACTATGGGTGATGTGAACTTACGCAATGTTGATATCTCACTAGAAAACCTCTATCCGCACGCTTCACTTTGGCAACAAGAGCAAGGCTATGTATCACTTAGAGCAGACGATGCGACTTGGTTCGGTCAGCAGTGGGTTGAACCCAGTATTAGTATCGAAACGCGCCCAGGGCAACTCATTATCAATGACTTTAATGCTGAGCTGTATCAGGGTGATATTCAGTTATCGGGGAGCATGACTCCATCGTCTCTGTCATTAAAACAGCTTAATGTTCGCGGTTTAAAATGGGTCAATGAGACGGCACATGGCTTCGATTGGTTCACTCAGTTGCTATCATCAATTGAAAACATGAGTATAGAAAAGCTAAATATCGGCAACAGCCAGGTTATACAACTTGCCAAAGCCCCTTACTGGCAACTTTCTGGTGTCAATATCGAGGGGTACGATCTGACATTAATTGACAACAAACGCTTTGGGTTATGGCAAGGAGAGTTGCAGATAACAGCAAATAGCGCCAGTTATGACAGTGTACTTGCCACGCAAAGCGTGATTGAAATGCACAGCGATCAAGGAAAGTGGAGTTTAGATCGCCTGTTTATTCCTTTAGAAAAAGGTTATATCGATGCAATAGCTAAGTGGGACTTCAACGCAATCAGCGAGCCTTGGCAAACTGAAATTCACGCTGATGGTTTTCCTCTATCTCTTATCAATAATGCTCTACCATTACCTTTTAGCATCGAAGGGGTTAGTGAATTTGAAGTGCAATTGCAAGGTCTGGCGAGTGATCACTCGACTCTAGCTCATTCCCTAACGGGTAGTTTGAAAGCAAACCTACGCGAAGCAACGTTACTGACCAGCAATGAATACGATCAAAGAACAGAGCATCCTTTTAACCTAGATGATCTGACGATTACCGCTGATCGAGGACGCATCAAAATTGAACCCACTCAACTAGCCACGCAGGATATGCAACTGAACATCATTGGTAATATTGACTTACTCGATATGAAAAATGCACAGATTAACGTTGATGTTAAGCAAACTTGCCGTGAAACTCGCTTTGAACTGATTCACGACAAGCAGCAAATGAACTATTCATGTGACCCTCAAGAGTCAGATAATTCTGCCAACAGCTCTTGGTAATTAGGGATAAGCATGTAAGTACCAACGAACTCAACTGCTGGTTTATCACCACTAGCAATCGTCACATCCACCACAATACGCGCTTTGCGTCCGCTGGCTAATCGGTCTAAATCACCACTGATCCCATCAAGTGATGTTAATGCCACCGGATTATGTACTACAGGGTGACGATAACGAATTCGACTATCAACCAAAACAATATCACCGTCTAGGTTTCTCTCTCGCATCAATAACCACGCCATCCCCCAGCCGGTAAGAGTTGCCAAGGTAAATGCCGAACCGGCAAACATGGTGTTATGCGGGTTAAGGTTGGGATTTAATTGGGCACTACATTCAAATTGGTAACCGGTATACTGAGTAACTTTAATACCCATTTTTTCACTAATGGGGATATGAGTCGCCCAACGCTCTTGTAATTCCGTACACCATTCTGGCTTGCGTAATACGTTTGCCATAGGGTCAAGCGGCTTAACCATTTGCTGATGACGCACTGGGCCACGCTCATCGGTTAACGATCCACGTCTTTCAAAGCCATTCCTTTCATAAAAGGCGATGGCATCTTCGCGCGCATTACACACCAAACGCTTCGCTCCCTCTTGGCGAGCAAGCGACTCTAATGCCACCAGCACAAGTGAACCCATGCCTTTGCTACGACGACTACTTTTGACCGCCATGTAGCGAATTTGACCTTCACAGTCAGGCGTGATGTAAAGTCGACCAATCGCAATCGGCCGTCCACGCCCATCGACGATCATGCGGTGGTGACTCATGCCATCATATTCATCTCGTTCAGAGCCAATCGGTAAATGCCATGGTTCACGCAACATTTGCCAACGAAAGTGATAATACTTATTGAGTTGGTTATCGGTAATTGGCGTAATCAGTTTAAACATATTGCTATCCCTAAATTGCCGAACCTACTAGTAAGAACGATACCCGAACAGCTTGAAGTTACAGATAGATGGCAAGCGAGTTCCCCCCATCAGCATAGATAAACTATGTGTTTGGGGTAAACAAACATAACCAACACCGCTGTAGCTTCTAGCTGGGAAAGGTATATCCAAACTGAAGAAGCGACCATTAATTCCTTTATTAAACCTGAAGCCAGAACGTTACTGGACCATCATTGATCAGTGATACTTTCATATCCGCGGCAAAGCGGCCTCGCTGAGTAGGTAAGACTTGTTCACATCGATCCGAGAAGTAATCATACAGACGTTCAGCGTCTGCCGGATGAGCACCTTTAGAAAATCCTGCTCGCGTTCCCTTTTTCGTATCAGCAGGTAATGTAAATTGAGACACCACCAATACCTGACCGTTCACTTGTTGGATGTTTAAGTTCATCTTTCCGTCTTGGTCTTCAAAAACGCGGTAGCTAGTGACTCGTTCGACTAGACGCTTTGCTTTCGCTTCATCATCGTCTTTTTCAACACCCAGTAAGACTAATAAACCTTGGTTTATTTCACCAACCACTTGACCATCAACACGAACGGCGGCTTCACTCACTCTCTGGATCAACGCTATCACTTTGACTTCCTTTCACTTCTTGATTTGAAACTGGCGATGAGTTTAGCATTTCTTTGCTGTTGCTCCAGTGCTCTTTCTCACCTAAAGCAGCTGTCACTTCAGCACCAACCAACACAATCATCCAACACAAATACACCCAGACAAACAAGATGGGAATCGCAGCTAGCGCGCCATAAATTAGTTGATACGAAGGAAATTGAGTGATGTATGCAGCAAACCCTTTCTTGCTGAATTCAAATAAAAGTGCAGCCACAATAGCGCCAATAAGCGCATGGGAAAAATGCACTTTCTTGTTGGGAACTAGTAGGTAAAGGCCGACAAATGCGCAAAATGACAAGATAAAAGGTAGCCAACGTAGTAGTAAATTATACGCTCCGGTAACGGTTTCATTATCAACGATTTTCAGAGAGGTAATGTAAGACGTAGCCGCAATACTCGCACCGACCAAAATAGGACCAAGTGTCAACACCATCCAGTACATTGAAAAAGACAGCACCATACGACGCTTCTTCTTTACTCGCCAAATGTAATTCAAATTCTTATCAATATTCGATATCAGCATTAACGCGGCGACAAATAAAAAGCCACCACCGACTGCCGTCATCTTGCCCGTATTGGCAATAAACTCGATTAATGCTTCACGCACCACATCACCCGCAGCAGGAACAAAGTGGGTAATAACGAAATCTTGAATCACAACACCAACATTGGTGAAAATAGAAAATGAGGAGAGAATGGACAGAAGAACAGTCAGCATCGGAACAATCGATAGTAACGTGATATAGGCTAAATAACCCGCATTTACGTTAACACGGTCATGGCCCATACGGTTCAGCAGATAACGTGTAAACTGGATCCCAGCTTTCACGGCTTGATCAAATTTCAACTTGTATCTCCCTATCAACTCATTCATTGTACTAGACTTATCCATAAACCGCTTACTCATACCACCAACACTTTGAGACTCCGTCGTATCAAAGTCATTCTAATCGAAAGGAAATTAAGATGCCTTATTTGCTCGCCGTACTTGTCTCCATCTTCACGTTAACAGGTTGTCAATCGGCTTACTATTCCGCGATGGAACAAGTTGGCTATCACAAACGAGATATTATGGTTGATCGCGTTGAAGACGCTAAAACCTCACAACAAGATGCTCAGCAAGAATTTACTAGCGCTCTAGAGGCATTATCTGTACTGACCAATTTCAACGGCGGTGAGCTTGAAGAAGTTTATAACCAGATCAACGATAAATACCAGGATAGTGAACAAGCCGCACAAGAGGTTAGTAATCGTATTGCTGCCATTGAAGATGTATCTGATGCCCTATTTGATGAATGGCAATCTGAGCTAGAACTTTATACCAGCAGCAAACTGAAACGAGCAAGCCAACAAAAGCTGAAAGAAACAAAAGCGTCTTATCAAACCATGCTGTCAGCCATGAAGCGCGCCGAACAGAAAATGACACCAGTACTTAATACGCTCAGAGACAATACGTTGTATTTAAAACACAACTTGAATGCGAGTGCGATAGGTTCTATGCAAAGTGAATTCATCAGTTTAGAGCAAGATATCAGCTATGCGATCAAACAAATGAACACTGCGATTGCTGAGTCTGATAAGTTTTTAACCAAGCTCAACGCTAAATAAAAGACACTTACGCCGACTGAATCTCATACCAATCACAGTAAATAAGTGATCAGAAATAGCTTAGAAAAAAATGCTTGATAACAAGGCGGAATTTATCGAACAGTAGTTATTCTACCATCAAAAATTCTAACGCCGTTATCGAGTGTTTTAACCAGCGAGAATGACCAGCTATTCACTACGATTGGTATTAGCTTCGATAAAGTCGGCTCGCTCTATCACGCTTCCCCAAGGCACTTCAATCACCTCAAATCCAAGCGTTTGGTAAGTTTCTTGTAGCTGATGATGAATCTCTAACGCTTCTAAAAATGAATGAGGACGCACGGCATCCTGAACGTAAATTGACGCTTCAGGACGGCAGAAAAAAGCATATCGATGATAACCTTGGCTCTCTTGAATATATTCATCAGGCACTGCCAAACCACCTTGCTTTAGATAGGCGCAAATATCAGGAATCGCTCTATCCAAAAAACACTGCTTTCCACTTTGTTGCGCTTGCAGCTTCTGTTCACTCATCAATTGTAAGCATAACTGCGCAAAAGCCGCTAAGTCAGTCCACGGTAATATGCCATCTTTATGCTGGCTTTGCTGCTCAATCAGCGTACGAGAACCTTCAGCAAAGGTGAGATATCCTCGGTGTTTTAATTGTTCAATGATTGTGGTTTTTCCAGCTCCAGGACCACCAGAAATAATAATCGGTTTCATCTTCTTCCTTTAAATAAAAACGACAGATACAAAAAAGGGCGAGAAGTTATTTCTCACCCTTTCATATTACTCTACGAAGCGCAGTTTTAGCTCTTAAGCTTAGCCACGACTTGCACGTTTACGATCGTTTTCAGTCAGGTGACGCTTACGAATACGAATGCTTTCTGGCGTTACTTCTACTAGTTCATCATCATCAATGAACTCTAGAGCTTGCTCAAGCGTGTACTTGATTGCCGGAGAAAGCACTTGCGCTTCATCAGTACCAGAAGCACGAACGTTAGTTAGCTGTTTACCTTTCAGACAGTTAACTGTTAAGTCGTTAGAACGGTTATGAATACCGATAACTTGACCTTCGTAAACTTCATCTGCGTGCTCAGTAAATAGACGACCACGCTCTTGTAGGTTAAACAGTGCGTAAGTCAATGCTTTACCGGTCGCATTAGAGATAAGCACACCATTGTTACGTTGACCAATGTTACCGCCTTTGTGTGGACCGTAGTGATCAAATGTATGGTAAAGCAAACCAGAACCTGAAGTCAGCGTCATGAATTCCGTTTGGAAACCAATCAAACCACGAGATGGCATCACGAAGTCTAGACGTACGCGACCTTTACCATCTGGAGACATATCTTTCAGTTCACCTTTACGTAAACCAATTTTCTCCATAATGCCGCCTTGGTGCTCTTCCATTACGTCAATGGTTACCGTTTCAAACGGTTCCATTTTCTGACCATCTTCTTCTTTGATGATAACTTCAGGACGAGATACCGCTAACTCAAAACCTTCACGACGCATGTTTTCGATCAGAATCGAAAGGTGAAGTTCACCACGACCTGATACACGGAAACGGTCTGGGTTGTCAGTTTCTTCAACACGTAGTGCAACGTTGTGTACCAATTCTTTTTGCAGACGCTCAAGAATGTTACGTGAAGTCACGAACTTACCTTCTTTACCTGCAAAAGGAGAAGTGTTTACTTGGAAAGTCATGGTTACTGTTGGTTCATCAACAGAAAGTGGAACCATAGCTTCTACATTGTTTTGGTCACAGATAGTGTCCGAGATTTTAAGCTCGCCCAAACCCGTTACAGCGATAATGTCACCAGCATTAGCTTTTTCAACTTCATGACGCTCAAGGCCAAGATAGCCTAAAACCGTACCCACTTTACCGTTACGTTTTTTGCCGTCTGCACCAATAATGGTCACTTGTTGGTTTGCTTTAACAGAACCACGAGTTACACGACAAACACCGATAACACCAACATAAGAGCTGTAATCAAGCTGAGACACTTGCATTTGCAGTGGACCATCAAGGTCTACGTTTGGTGCTTCTACTGTGTCAACAACCGCTTGGAACAGTGGTTCCATGTTTTCGCCAGTCTCACCTTCTTCTAGCGTAGCCCAACCGTTTAGTGCTGAAGCGTAAACGACTTTAAAGTCTAGCTGTTCATCAGTTGCACCTAGGTTATCGAATAGGTCAAATACTTGATCCATAACCCAATCAGGACGAGCACCTGGACGGTCGATTTTGTTGATAACAACAATTGGCTTCAAGCCATGTGCGAATGCTTTTTGTGTTACGAAACGCGTTTGTGGCATTGGGCCATCAACAGCGTCAACGATAAGCAAAACAGAGTCAACCATAGACATGATACGTTCAACTTCACCACCGAAGTCTGCGTGTCCAGGGGTGTCTACGATGTTGATGCGGTAATCGTTCCAGTTGATTGCTGTGTTTTTCGCAAGAATAGTAATACCGCGCTCTTTCTCGATATCGTTCGAGTCCATGACCCGCTCTTCCGTTTCACCGCGAGACTCTAACGTACCTGACTGCTGCAGGAGTTTATCAACCAAGGTTGTTTTACCGTGGTCGACGTGTGCGATGATCGCGATATTTCTTAATTTATCAATCTGTGGAGTAGCCATGGATTTTGCTTCACTTATTAAAGGAGTAACTCGCTTCGGGACATTGCCGCAACGAGCATAGAACTTGATTTTAAAAACGGTCAATAATGTACCAGATTTTGGCGAAAAACCTAGAAATATGTGATCTATCACGCTGATTTTCGCTCCCTACCAGTTTAGCCCTTAACTTGATTTGAAACAAATTGCATCAAAAGGAACAAAATCCTCATTGACAATATGTTTAAATCTAGGCTGAATAGTCCAAGTTTGTTTGATAATGGTGCAGCGAAAACAACCAAGCACCAATATAGTGCAGAGAAAGATCATTATGGTGCAATCATCTGTTAAAACTAGGCACTAAATTAAGCAACCAATTGAAATTAATGGACTAATTTTTTTGGCACGAATTTGGCTTTAACGGAAACAGCATCGATTAATAAGTTTGAAATGAAATTAATCAATGCTAGTTTCAATCGATTCGGGCTATTACCGCTTTAATAACACTGGAGGTTATCCAAGATGTCAGTAGAAAACGTTCTATCGCTTATCCAAGAAAACGAAGTTAAGTTTATTGACCTGCGCTTTACCGATACAAAAGGTAAAGAGCAACATATCTCAATTCCTGCTCACCAAATCGACGCAGACTTCTTCGAAGAAGGTAAGATGTTCGATGGTTCATCAGTTGCTGGCTGGAAAGGCATTAATGAATCTGACATGGTAATGATGCCGGACGCATCAAGTGCAGTTCTTGATCCATTCACAGAAGATGCGACGCTAAACATCCGTTGTGACATTCTAGAGCCTGCAACAATGCAAGGTTACGACCGTGACCCACGCTCTATCGCTAAACGCGCTGAAGACTACATGCGCTCTACAGGCATAGCAGACACCGTTCTTGTTGGCCCAGAACCTGAATTCTTCCTATTCGATGACGTGAAATACAGCAACGACATGTCTGGTGCATCATTTAAAATTGATGACGTAGAAGCAGCATGGAACACTGGTGCCGACATCGAAGGTGGTAACAAAGGTCACCGTCCAGGTGTTAAAGGTGGTTACTTCCCAGTAGCGCCAGTTGACTCATCGCAAGACATTCGCTCAGCGATGTGTTTGATCATGGAAGAGATGGGCTTAGTTGTTGAAGCACACCACCATGAAGTAGCGACAGCGGGTCAAAACGAAATCGCAACTCGCTTCAACACGCTAACGACTAAAGCAGATGAAATCCAAATCTATAAGTACGTTGTTCATAACGTTGCTCACGCATTCGGTAAAACAGCGACTTTCATGCCTAAACCACTTGTTGGCGACAACGGTAGCGGTATGCACGTTCACCAATCTCTAGCAAAAGACGGTGTAAACCTATTTGCTGGTGACAAATACGGCGGTCTATCTGACCTAGCGCTTTACTACATTGGCGGTATCATCAAGCACGCGCGCGCTATCAACGCATTTGCTAACCCGTCAACGAACTCGTACAAGCGTCTTGTTCCAGGGTTTGAAGCGCCAGTTATGCTCGCTTACTCAGCTCGTAACCGCTCTGCTTCTATCCGTATCCCTGTGGTACCAAGCCCGAAAGCACGTCGTATCGAAGCTCGCTTCCCAGATCCAGCAGCAAACCCATACCTAGCGTTTGCCGCACTTCTTATGGCTGGTCTTGATGGTATCAAGAACAAGATCCACCCAGGTGAAGCAATGGATAAAGATTTGTATGACCTACCTGCGGAAGAAGCAGCTGAGATTCCAAAAGTAGCAGAATCACTAGAAGTGGCTCTGAAAGCACTGGACGAAGACCGTGAGTTCTTAACCGCTGGCGGCGTATTCTCTGATGATTTCATCGACTCTTACATCACGCTAAAATCAAAAGATGTAGAACGTGTGAATATGGCTGTTCACCCACTAGAATTTGAATTGTACTACTCTGTATAGTTCTTATCCCAAGTGTAAAATGTAACTCTGGTTACTGATTTATTAGGCTCGCCTCGCAGGCGGGCCTTTTTAATATTAGGAGAAAAGCAAGCACACGCTAGCATTAGTGTTATAGCGATAACGGCCATATACGCCGCTATTCACCTAATGTGAAAACATCTTTTTGAAGGAAGAGATCGTGAACCTAATTCGTAGCATCATCATTACGCTCAGCGTGTTTATTGCAGCACTTAGCAACGCTCAAAATGTGTACACATGGGTAGATGGCGATAACATTCGCCACTTTAGTGATGAGCCCATAAGTGATGATGCTCAACTAAACTACCGAGCTGAAGAAATAGTCATTGCCGACGCTCATGTTGTAGCCACAACTCCTACTTTTGAAGCACTCGAACCTGCCGAGCAACCTCAGCTCAACAACACCATGCAAGATAAATACTCACCAGTTTTAGCGCCACTTACCATAACCATTATTTCACCAAACAATAATGAAAATATTCATAACAGCGCTGGGCAAATTACGATTCAAGTTGAGCTGAATCGCCGTTTAAGTGCCGTAGAACAATTACAACTACTACTTAATGAAAAGCCCTATAGCACGCCAACAAATCAAACTCGTTGGGTGCTAAAAAACATTGACCGAGGCAGTCATCGCTTTTTAATTCAATCAGTTGTAAACGGCAAGGTTATTGCATCTTCATCGATTGTGACGGTGCATTTACATCGAGCAACTGTGAAACAATGACCTTCTCACCAAGACGCTTGATATAACAATAGGTTTCACTTTTTCTTCTGATACCAATGCGCCATACTTAGCCATATAATGCACCAAGTTTGTGCGGTGCACTATTTTGGAACACGAACAAGGATGAAAACGTGAATTACGAGCTAAGCCAAACCATTTTAAACAATGTGGTCACCGCGACATTGATGCTAGATGAATCACTTTCGGTCCGTTACGCCAACCCTGCAGCAGAACAATTATTTTCCCAAAGTGCCAAACGTATCATCAACCAACCTTTGTCGAAATTAATCCAGCATGCTTCGTTAGATTTAGCGTTGCTATCTCAACCTTTGCAAAGTGGTCAAAGTATTACTGACAGTGATGTTACGTTTGTCGTTGATGGTAAACCGCTGATGCTTGAAGTCACTGTAAGTCCAATCTCTTGGCAACGTGAATTGATGCTATTGGTCGAAATGCGAAAAGTGGGGCAACAACGTCGCCTAACCCAAGAGCTCAACCAACACGCACAACAACAAGCTGCAAAGTTACTGGTGAGAGGCTTAGCACATGAAATTAAAAACCCATTAGGTGGACTGCGTGGTGCGGCTCAACTGCTAGAAAGAATGCTTCCTGACCAGAGTTTAACTGAATACACCCAAATCATTATTGAGCAAGCAGACCGCTTACGTGCGCTGGTGGATCGTTTGCTTGGCCCACAAAGGCCTGGCAAAAAGCAGTCTGAAAACTTACATGTCATCTTGGAAAAAGTTCGACAGCTAGTCGAGCTAGAAGCTAGCACCAATTTAGTAATAGAGCGAGATTATGACCCAAGCCTGCCGGATATTTTGATGGATACCGATCAAATCGAACAGGCTTTGCTTAATATCGTTAGCAATGCAGCTCAAATATTAACATCCCAGCCACATGGAAAAATAACGTTGCGCACCAGAACGGTGCACCAAGCTAATATTCATGGCCAGCGACATAAATTGGTCGCACGTATCGAGATCACCGATAACGGACCAGGTATTCCATTGGAATTGCAAGACACGCTCTTCTACCCAATGGTCAGCGGGCGAGAAGGCGGGACAGGCTTAGGTCTCTCAATCTCACAAAATCTCATTGACCAACATAATGGAAAAATTGATGTAGAAAGCTGGCCAGGTAGAACAACATTTACAATATATTTACCCATTTCACCACTGTGAGATTCGGTTTGCTGTTAAGGAATAAAAATTATGAGTAAAGGATACGTTTGGGTTGTCGATGACGATAGTTCAATCCGTTGGGTAATGGAAAAAACACTTTCATCTGCCAATATAAAATGTGAAACCTTCTCGGATGCAGAAAGTGTATTGATGGCACTAGAAAGAGAAACGCCAGATGTACTCATTTCAGATATACGAATGCCAGGCATTGACGGTATCGAACTGCTCAATCAAGTTCACTCTCGCTCTCCGGAATTGCCCGTTATTATTATGACCGCGCATTCTGACCTAGACGCAGCCGTTAATGCTTATCAAAAAGGCGCTTTTGAATATCTGCCTAAACCATTCGATGTAGATGAAACACTTACCTTAGTTGAACGAGCGATCGCTCACGGTCAAGAGCAACGTAAAGAGCAATCAGCCCAGCAAGCTGGCATTGATGACACGCCAGAAATAATCGGTGAAGCACCATCAATGCAAGAGGTGTTTCGTGCGATTGGTCGTTTATCTCGCTCGTCTATTTCAGTGCTCATTAATGGTGAGTCAGGTACCGGCAAAGAGTTAGTCGCGCATGCACTTCATCGCCATAGTCCTCGTTCACAAAAACCGTTTATAGCCCTGAATATGGCCGCAATCCCCAAAGACCTTATTGAATCGGAGCTATTTGGCCATGAGAAAGGAGCATTCACTGGTGCGAATAGCGTCCGCCAAGGCCGCTTCGAGCAAGCCAATGGTGGAACGTTATTTCTAGATGAAATCGGTGATATGCCACTCGATATTCAGACCCGTTTATTACGCGTCCTCGCCGACGGTCAGTTTTATCGGGTTGGAGGACATTCAGCGATCAAAGTTGACGTACGCATTGTCGCTGCAACTCACCAAAATTTAGAAAAGCTCGTTCATCAAGGCAAATTCCGCGAAGATTTATTTCACCGCCTCAATGTGATTCGAATTCATATCCCAGCACTACGTGAACGACGTCAAGATATTGAAAAGCTGACAAAACATTTCCTAGCCCTAGCAGCGAAAGAGCTAGGTGTAGAGATGAAGACCTTACACCCCAAAAGTGTCGAGATTTTAAATCGATTAGAATGGCCAGGTAACGTGCGTCAACTTGAAAATATTTGTCGATGGCTAACCGTGATGGCAAGTGGCAGTGAGGTTCTGCCCAGTGATCTTCCTTCCGAGTTATTATCAGAAAAGAAAAATAACGAGTTTGATAATGATATAAGTTGGCAGCAACAACTTGCAAGTTGGGCTAAGTCATCCTTAGCTTCAGGAGAAACTGAACTACTTTCTTACGCACTCCCTGAATTTGAACGTATACTTTTAGAAGCAGCACTCCATCATACCAATGGGCATAAACAAGATGCCGCAAAGGTGCTAGGATGGGGACGCAACACGCTGACAAGGAAGTTAAAAGAACTTTACTAATAACTTAAGCTGGTGATTAGCTTGTAATCAGCAAGCTAAATCCCCCTCTTCCTTCGCGTGTTTTCTCAATTTTTTATGGAAGAAAAGACACGACATGCCATTTATCAACCAAATTACGCTGAGAACAGCCGTTGTTCTCCCGTTTGTTATGATCTTCCTGCTCACCATTGGTGTGATCATTGGCGTTCAAAAATATCACTATGAAGGTGTCGTGGATGACCTTAGTAGCAAACAACTTATTTCTTTAACAAATAACGTTGAGCAACATCTACTCAACTTTCTCGACAAACCGTTTCAAGCGAGTCTTGCTATCAGTCATAGCATTGGCTTCAACCACCTCTATACCCCAGGCAACACAAGTAAAATTGAACAATATCTGCTAACCAGTTTCGATAGTCTTTACAAGACAATCGAGCAGCTTGATGTCATCAGTTTCGGTGGAGAGCAAGCCGAGTTTGTTGGCTTTAGAAAAGAAAATGATCATGAATACTCACTCATGCTGCAAGATGAAAGAACGCAACAGAATTTAATCATCTATAAAGGTGACACGATAAATAGAAACATCCGCTCTACCATTGTTGATTATGATCCTCGAATCCGGCCGTGGTATAGCCCTGTAGCCAAAAGTCTCACATCTGGCTGGTCTTCTATTTATGCCAATGTCGACGAACGCCAAGAAGTCACCCTCTCAGCTCTCGCTCCCGTTTTTGATAGTAGCCAATTTATCGGCGTCGTCGTTAGCGATGTAAAAATAAACACCTTCAACACCTTTCTTAATTCATTAAGAAAACAGACGCGTGCCAATGTATATATCATGGATCAGCAAAAACGGCTTGTTGCCCACTCAAACGCAAGCGCCGTTGTCTCATGGGGGACTAACTTATCCCCCCAAGGAGAACGACTATTTGCAATAGAAAATGCAAACCCTGTAATACAAGCCAGTGCTCAATATGTCGATACCCATAATACGTTGCTGCCCTCTTCATTCAGTAAGTTTGAAACCAGCGTCGATAGAATTCGTTACTTCAACCTTCTCACTCCATTTAAAGATCAATATGGTCTTCATTGGTTCATAGGGGTCTCAATATCGGAAACTGATCTATTAGGCAAACTTCCAGAAAATCAGCAAAATAGCTGGATAATCGGATGCATCGTCAGTCTGATCGGCATTGGAATTGGGCTTATTGCATTTAATCATGTAACCACACCGATTACTGCTACAGCTTCTGCAGCTAAACAACTTGCAAAAGGAGACTGGGAAAGTGCGATGCCTAAGGCAGGAAAGATTTATGAGATAAGCTTATTGGTTTATTCATTTAATGAAATGGCAAATAATTTAAAAGCCTCGTTTAAAGCACTTCGTTCTCAATTGGTCTATGACTCTCTTACTAAACTTTATAGCCGAGAGGGTTTAATAGAAAGCTGTGAGCATTTAAATAAACTCAACGGTAGCCTGCTTATCGTTGGTATAGATAAATTCAGAGACATCAATGACAGCCTGGGATATCAACAAGGCGATAAATTACTAGTGATCATTGCAGAAAGACTACGCTCTCTTTTTGCTAACAACTCATACATTGCACGTATTGGTGGCGATGAGTTTGCCATTTACATACCATCCGCAAAGCAAAGATCTGAAACCCAAAGCGCGGCAAATAACATTCTACAAATGTTTTCAGCCCCCGTTGCGATGTACAGTGAACAAGTAGTGATCAACGTATCCATTGGTGTTGTGCTCGGTGATGAGAGTGCGAATATGACACTCAGTCTACGTAACGGTAGTATCGCATTAAGCAATGCAAAACTAGAACTGACACACATCAGCTATTACTCACCAGAAATGGCTGAACAATCACGTAAACGCACGCAAATGCTGACTCAAATTAAGCTGGCAATTGAGAACCAAGAATACATCCCCTTTTATCAACCTATCGTAGAGCTTGCTACGGGTAAGATTGTAGGCGCAGAAGCTTTAGCACGCTGGGTAACATCAAGTGGTGAGATTATCCCCCCTTTAGACTTTATTCCAATTGCGGAAGAGAGTGGCTTCATCGGTTTAATTGGTGAGCAAATTTTATACAAGTCTTGTTTCGATACCATGAAAGGTATCCAGATGGGGAAATGGGATAGCACTTTCAAGATCCATGTAAATCTATCGGTAAACCAACTTTCTCAACCAGATTTTATCGAACAACTTGAGCAGACCTTAGAAAAAACAGAGCTTCCCCCAAGCAACCTGACGCTAGAGATAACTGAATCTAGAATTGTAGATAACGATCCAGTCATTCTCGAAAACATGAAGTCACTCAAACAACTTGGGATTGATATTGCCATCGATGACTTTGGTACAGGTTATAGCTCTCTCGCTTATTTGCACAAACTCCCTTTTGACTGCTTAAAAATTGATAGGGCATTTGTTTCCCAGTTAGCTCAAGAAAACACAGATAGCTCTGTTGTTGCTGCAATTATTAACATGACTCGCGGTTTTAATGTCGAAATAGTCGCAGAGGGTATTGAGACTAATGAACAAGTAGAGTTACTCAAGCAACTAGAATGCGTGCATGGACAGGGCTTTTTATTCAGCAAAGCCATTCCGTTTGCAGATTGGCCAACAGATATGGTTAACGTGAAACAAAAATCGACGAAATAGAGCGATTTTAACGGCTTTACTACTGACACTGATCATATTGATTTTTATACTAGTGCCAGATAAAAACATTCGGAAAGAAAATAATGATAACTAAAAACCTGCCGCTTACAGATTTACACCGTCACCTCGACGGTAATATTCGCACCAAAACCATCTTAGAACTTGGCCAACAATTCAATGTAAAACTTCCTGCAGACAACATTGAACAATTAACACCACACGTACAAATTGTCGAAGCCGAACCATCACTTGTTGCCTTCCTATCTAAGCTCGATTGGGGTGTCGCTGTACTTGGTGATCTTGATGCGTGCCGCCGTGTTGCTTACGAAAACGTTGAAGATGCTTTAAATGCACAAATTGATTATGCAGAATTGCGTTTCTCACCTTATTACATGGCAATGAAACATAACCTACCACTTGCAGGAGTCGTCGAAGCTGTGGTTGATGGCGTTCGAGCAGGAGTTCGAGATTTTGGTATTCAAGCTAATCTCATCGGTATTATGAGTCGAACTTTTGGTACAGAAGCGTGCCAGCAAGAATTGAATGCTATTTTAACGCAAAAAGACAACATCGTTGCAGTGGATCTCGCCGGTGATGAACTTGGTCAACCCGGAGACCGTTTTATCTCTCACTTTAAGCAAGTAAGAGATGCAGGTCTGAAAGTAACTGTACACGCTGGCGAAGCAGCAGGTGCCGAAAGTATGTGGCAAGCCATTAAAGAGCTCGGCGCAGAGCGCATTGGGCATGGCGTAAAAGCAATCCACGACCCACGACTCATGGATTATTTGGTAGAAAAGCGTATTGGTATCGAGTCATGCTTAACATCCAACTTCCAAACCAGCACAGTTGACTCACTCAGTCTTCATCCTATTAAGCAATTCCTTGAACATGGTGTACTTGCCTGTCTCAATACTGATGACCCTGCAGTTGAAGGCATTGAATTACCTTATGAATATGAAGTTGCAGCACCTCAAGCCGGTCTTTCTCAAACTCAAATTCGCCAAGCTCAAATAAACGGATTGGAGCTTGCTTTCCTTACAGAAAAAGATAAAAGTGCATTACAAGAGAAAGTAGCCAGCCGTTAATAAAGAACAAATATTTCTTTATCTAAGCCGATCATGTTATGTATCGGCTTTTTCATACTCATTTTTTAGTGCTATGCACTTCTGTCGCTGTAGCAATAAAGAGAAGAGAGGCTAGTGTAACGAGTATAGCTTAATGCCCTAAACGCAAAAAACCCCAGCATTGCTGCTGAGGTTTCTAATAAAGTGGCGGAGCGGACGGGACTCGAACCCGCGACCCCCGGCGTGACAGGCCGGTATTCTAACCAACTGAACTACCGCTCCGCTGCGTGTCTGGTTAGACAATAT